>CABQQA010000021.1:0-2808 GCA_902466075.1 uncultured Collinsella sp. | reverse complement strand
TCATCCTCGACAATCTTGATCTCGCCATCGTAGCCGCATACCTGGCAGTAGTCGCTCTTGGTGTTGAGCTCGGCGTACATGATGTTGTCGTAGATGTACTGCATCACGCGGATGACAGCCTTGAGGTTGTCCTGCATGTTGGGAACCTCGACGTAGGAGATGGCACCGCCCGGCGAAAGCTGCTGGAACATACCCTCGAACTTGAGCTTGTCGAATGCGTCGATCTCCTCGGACACGTGGACGTGGTAGCTGTTGGTGATGTAGCCCTTGTCCGTCACGCCCGGGATGATGCCAAAACGACGCTGCAGGCACTTGGCGAACTTGTAGGTCGTCGACTCAAGCGGGGTACCGTACAGCGAGAAGTCAATATCGCTTTCGGCCTTCCACTCGGCGCACTTGTCGTTCATGCGCTGCATGACGGCCATGGCAAAGGGCGTGCCCTCCTTCTCGGTGTGGCTGTGGCCCGTCATGTACTTGACGCACTCATACAGGCCGGCATAGCCCAGGCTGATGGTGGAGTATCCGCCCACGAGCAGTTTGTCGATCGTCTCGCCCTTCTTCAGACGCGCCAGGGCGCCGTACTGCCAAAGAATCGGTGCGGCATCCGAAAGCGTACCCATCAGACGCTCATGACGGCACAGCAGAGCGCGGTGGCACAACTCAAGGCGCTCGTCGAAGATCTTCCAGAACTTGTCCATGTCCTGATGCGAGCTCAGCGCGACATCGGGCAGGTTGATGGTCACAACGCCCTGGTTAAAGCGACCGTAGTACTTGGGCTTGTTCGGGTCATAGTTCAGCGCGTTGGCCACGTTGTTAAATCCGTTACCGGAGCGGTCGGGCGTCAGGAAGCTGCGGCAACCCATGCAGGTATAGCAGTCGCCGTTGCCCGCGGTCTCGCCCTTCGACAGCTTGAGCTCGCGCATCTTCTTCTCGGAGATGTAGTCGGGCACCATGCGCTTGGCGGTGCACTTCGCAGCCAGCTGAGTCAGGTAGAAGTACGGGGAATCCTCGTAAACGTTATCGTCCTCGAGCACGTAGATAAGCTTGGGGAACGCCGGAGTGATCCACACGCCGGCCTCGTTCTTAACGCCCTCATAGCGCTGACGGAGCGTCTCCTCCACGATCATGGCAAGGTCGTGCTTCTCCTGCGCCGAGCGAGCCTCGTTGAGATACATGAAGACCGTCACGAACGGCGCCTGGCCATTCGTGGTCATAAGGGTCACGACCTGATACTGAATCGTCTGGACGCCGCGACGGATCTCGTCACGCAGGCGGTCCTCAACGACCTCGCGGACCTTTTCGGGAGATGCGGAAACGCCGAGCTCCTCGAGCTCGCGGGCGACCTCGCCGCGAATCTTTTGACGGCTCACCTCGACGAACGGGGCGAGATGGGTCAGCGAAATAGACTGGCCGCCGTACTGGGAGGAAGCAACCTGGGCGATGATCTGCGTCGCGATGTTGCAGGCGGTCGAGAAGCTGTGCGGCTTCTCGATCAGCGTGCCCGAGATAACAGTGCCGTTCTGGAGCATGTCCTCCAGGTTCACCAGATCGCAGTTGTGCATGTGCTGGGCAAAATAATCCGAATCGTGGAAATGGATCAGGCCCTCATTATGAGCATCCACGATCTCCTGGGGCAGCAGCACACGCTGAGTCAGGTCCTTGGAGATCTCGCCGGCCATGTAGTCACGCTGAACGGAATTGACGGTCGGGTTCTTGTTGGAGTTCTCCTGCTTGACCTCTTCGTTGTTGCACTCGATCAGCGACAGGATCTTGTCATCGGTCGTGTTCTTCTGGCGCTTCAGGCTCTGAACATAGCGATAGATGATGTAGTGGCGGGCAACCTCGTAGCAGTCGAGACGCATGATCTCGTCCTCGACCAAATCCTGGATCTCCTCGACCGACACGGTGTGGCCCGCGTTCTCGCATGCCTCGGCGACGTTTTGTGCCGCATAAACCACCTGGCGGTCGGTAAGACGAGAGCTCTCCTCGACCTCCAAGTTTGCGGCGCGGATGGCATTGACGATCTTTTCGATGTCAAAGACAACCTCGGTGCCGCTGCGCTTGATGATCTTCATCCTCTTGCCTCTTTCGCGTCGTAGCCTCATTGCGCTTCAGAGCCAAACGATGCCCGGCAGGGCTTGCCCCTGTCTTGCGGCGCCGTCGCGCAATCTGTGTTCTCGATAAACCATAGGTCCTCATGCGGACAATCCTCGCGGCCGATCAAGCGGCTCAAAGGCGTGTCCAAATGGGGCGAATAAGGTCCTCGTTCTCTGTCCGCCATCTATCATACGACAAAGACGCATCTATATCCTGTATTCTTTTTTTAGGTCAAACACAACATATAGTGTTTCAGCAGGTCAAAGCAATTAGTCATTTTGCAGACGCATTAAAAATGAGGGGCATTGGACAAGTCGGTAAAACGTTACCAACACGGCTACCTGCATGGCAGTTATAAAACCCCCTTAGTCAAGCCGCCGACAAATCCTACCAAAACCAAGCCGCTCACGCCAAAAGAATCCAAAAGATTATGCTTGACCAACATGTTGCGGTCGTGCCTTGCCGAGCCTCATGCAACCGCGGCACGAATCCTTGAAAGATATGTGTATGCAAACGGAGAAGATGAGGGTTTCCTCGGATGACTACTGAGAAGCATCCCGGAAGATCAAAAACTCGAAATTTGGTGACGTATTTGGCGACCCATTTGGCGATCAAAACAAAACAGCCCAGAGGCGATGCCTCTGGGCTGCGAACATTTGGTGGGCGTTAGAAGATTTGAACTTCTGACCTCTTCCGTGTCAGGGAAGCGCT
>CABQQA010000020.1:0-3707 GCA_902466075.1 uncultured Collinsella sp. | reverse complement strand
GGGAGGCATACTCTGTTTTGAGAAGTTCGCGAAGCCCACTTCTCAAAACAGAGTATGCCTCCCCGGCCCTCGTCCGTGAACTCTTCCGCTGGGCGAGCCACAGACGCCGCGTACCGATAGGGTGAGGTGGTGGCTTGAAATTGGTGCTATATTCAGCTTGAGTTGTTAAATGTTAGTACGGGAGGCTGATATGGGGCTGTTCAAGAAGAAAAACCCGCAGGATGCCTTTGATCCCGATGTGTTTACCATCACGGATACGATTTTGGACCCGCCGCGGTTTACGTTTTTGCCGGCTATCTACCAGGATGCCACGCGTCGCAAGTGGGCCGTACATCAGCGCGGCGGCGAGCCGAAGATTTTTGACTATGCGGACGTGTTGCAGTGCGAAGTGGCCGAGGCGGGCGATCCGGAGGCCGATGAAGCGGTCTCTAAACAGGAATTTGCCCAGCGTATTCTGGCAAATCCCGCTAAGGCGGCAAAAATGAACGCAGCCAAGCGTAATATGTGTCTTGGTATGGGCGTTGTTGTGGCGGTTCAGACGGGAAAAGACGAGGTTTCCAAACTAGAGATTCCCGTTATGACCGATGAAGTCAAACGCGATTCAAGCCTGTATAAGTCGTATCGGAATGTCGCCGAGAAGATCAAGGCCGAATTTGATGCCATGGGTGGTCTGGCCTAATTTTGGCGACATACGTTTCTGAACGAGGAGTCTGTGCAATGGCAGGCGAATCTTATGCAATTCCCCCCAAAGATCGTGCTGTTGAGGGGATTCTTTGGTATATCCAGCACCATCAGCTTGCCGGCGGCGATCGCCTGCCGGCCGAGCGCGTGCTGTGCGAAGAGATTGGCGTTTCGCGTACGGCGTTGCGCGCCGGTATCACGCGGCTCATCTCGTGTGGAACGCTCGAGAGCCGTCGCGGATCGGGTACGTATGTGTGTCCTCCCAAACCGCTCAATATCTTTCAGGAAACGTATAACTTCTCCGATGCTGTGCGGACTGCCGGCCTGCACCCCTCTTCTCGTCTGGTTTCCACCGGGGCCATCGAGGCGGATGAGGCGCTTGCCGACAAGCTTGGGGTTGCCGTAGGCGCTCCTTTGCTCCGCATGCAGCGTGTTCGACTTATTGAGGGCGAGCCGGCGTCAATCGAGACGGCTCACGTTAACCTGTCCCTGTGCCCCTCGCTTCCCGATCACGATTTTGAGTGTGAGAGCCTTTACGATGTCTTGCTCAAAGAAGGTGGCGTGCGCGTTGAGCATGGACGTGAGCATATCTCCATCTCGCGTTTGAACGCCGAAGAGGCCGAGTTGCTCCAGCAAGAAGAGGGAACGCCGGTGTTCTATGAGAGCACGATAGAATTTGATAAGGACATGCGTTTTGTGGAGCATTGCAAATCGGTGATTTTGCCCACAAAGTTCCGCTTTGCCGATAACGGCGAAAAGAACGGCATGAGGAGCGTGGCAGGTGAACAATGGCTGAAACAGTAGATGCCACCCCGGTTTATATGCGCATTCGACGCCGTATCGAGGAGCGTATCGAGCGCGGTATATATCCCACGGGTTCCATGATTCCGTCCGAAAAAGACCTCGCCGAGGAATTTGGTACGACGCGCTTGACCATCCGAAGCGCTGTCGATGAGCTGGTTCGGCGTGGGCAGATTCGACGCGTCCGCGGAAAGGGCGCGTTTGTGGCACAGAAAGTGCCCGTTGCCTACGAGCGAACGGGAGGCTTTCGCGAATCGGTTCGTGCTTCGGGCGGCGAGCCGTCCGTCCGCATCCTCGCGCGTTCCAAGCGTTATGCGGGTCCATATTATGCCAACCTGTTTGGCATTGCCGAGGACGATTTACTGTATTCGATTCGGCGTTTGAACTGCGTCAACGGCGATCCCGTATCGATTGAGATGGCGTTCATCCCGTGCCTGCTGTTTCCCACAATCGAAGATATTGACGTGTCGGTCTTCAGTTTGTACGAGACCTATGAGATGTTGGGCCGAAAGCCGGTCATGGCACAGGAAAAGCTCGATATCGAAGCGCTGGGCGCGCGAGATGCCGGCCTGCTTGGACTGGAGCAGGGCGATCTTGCCTTGACGCTTGAGTGCGTGAGCTTCGATGCGAGCGGCCAGGCGATCGAGTACGTCAAGTCGTTTAACCGCGGTGATGCGGGTGGATATACCTATACGTACTAGCTGGTTTTTTGCATAACGGGCTGAAAAGCTGACGGAATTTTGATTTGTTGAGCAGACTGCATATACGACCTTACATGGCTCAAAATCGACCGTTCGCCGATGGGGACAAATTAATCGACAAAGAGGTATCAAAAAGCCGTAACCTGTAACTGTGATTGGTATCAAATACTAATGATTTGTTACGAGGTGAGACGATGAAGATGCTCGATTACGTTCAGCTTGCCCATGTGCGTATGGGAGAGAACCTCGAGCGTTCGTCTGAGCTGGTAGCGCAGCTCGTTGATATTTTCCAGTCCGGTTCTTTTGACGCGCTGCGCATCGTTGCTTCGGGTTCGTCGCGCCATGCCGCCGATTGCGCCCGCGATTACCTGCAAGATACCCTGCAAATGCAGGTGTCCGTTGTGACGCCCGAGGCCTTCGTCGATTTTGAACACACCTATCCGCAGCATGCGCTCAACATTGCCGTTTCGCAGAGCGGCTATTCGACCAATACGATCGCGGCTCTTGATTACATGCGCGCGCACGATATGGCTGCAGTTGCGCTCACGGCAAACGTCGAGGCACCCATCAAGGAACACGCTGACATCGTTCTTGACTACGGTGTGGGTGTCGAGTCGGTGGACTTTGTGACTCTGGGCGTCGAGGTTCTCGTTGAGTACCTGGTGCTCTTTGGTATTTACGGCGGCCAGGCGCGCGGAACGATTGACGCCAAGGGCGTTGCCCAGCGTCTTGACGGCCTGCGCGAGGCTATCCAGGCCAATGCCGTGATGTGCAAGATCGCCGAGGCATATGTCCAAGATCACATGCTCGAGCTTTCTGAGCACATGCCCGCCATGGTCGTCGGCAACGGCCCCAACTATGGCGTTGCCGAAGAGGCAGCCCTCAAGCTGAGCGAGACCATCAAGATTCCTGCCATGCATCACGAGGGCGAGGAGTTCGTCCACGGTCCCGAGATGCAGATAACCCCAAGCTACCTGGTGTTTATCGTCGACGATCCGCAGGGGTCGGAGCGTCTTGCGGATATCGCCGATGCGCTATCGAACGTTACGACAAAAACAGTGCTGCTCACGGCCCATCCCAGGGGTAGGGCTCACGAGGTTGCGGTGCCTCAGGTGGCTCCGCTGCTCAGCGCAATTCCCAATCTTGTGTTCTTCCAGACGATTGCGGCCATAATCGCCGAGCGTCTGAAGTCATGGGACGTGCACCCGTATCTCGATGCCGTCTCCAAACAGATGGAGGTCAAGGCAGAGGGCTACGAAGAGTCAGTCAATGCGCTTAAGGCCAAAGCGGCCGAGTGTTACGGAATGTAAGCGGGTTTTGATGCCCGTTGGCATGGGGGATGTGGAGACAACCCCAGAAAGGAGAGACAAATGAAGGAAACCGAGAAGATCGAGATCATGCATTTCGACCAGGAGGGCTACCTCGAGGACGGCAAGGCGCTCTACGAGACCGGCAAGAAGATGACCGCCCTCGCCGACAAGGTCGCCGACGAGGGCTACGACGCCGTGTTCCTGATGGGCGTCG
>CABQQA010000019.1:0-4812 GCA_902466075.1 uncultured Collinsella sp. | reverse complement strand
AGCCGGAGAGCACTTAATGTGCTCTCCGTGCGAGCAGGACTGTAGAGCAGGAAACCTTGTATACGCCCGCTCGCTCCCGAGGGGCATTTCTCATGCAAAAACTTTTGTTGGGTAAAGTCCGAGGTCAGTGGCGTTTTATACCGAGAATTTCAAAAAAAGTTGAAAATTCATTACAAATTTGCGTTGACTTTAGGTAACTAAAGTTACATACTCCTTTTCAACCACTGGGGGATGTGAACCGCACGGATCGTTCGCATCATGATTGAAGAGGATTTTTTAGACATGTTCACGCATCAGCTAAACATTATCAGCGTAGTAATTATCTGATGCGGGTTAGCACATACAGCTAGCCCGTACGATAACGGGCGGCTGATGAAGATGAGGGCCGTCGAGCGCAACCGACGGCCCTCATTTTTTATGTCTGAGAAGTTCTTTTTAGAGGAGGAAATGTAATGAACGGAGTTTTGCTCATGGTTGTGGCCGCGGCGGTGCTCGCCTGCGGCTATCTGGGCTATGGCCGATGGCTGGCCAACAAGTGGGGCGTTGACAAAGAGGCTCTCACGCCGGCCAAGCGCATGAAGGACGGCAAGAGCTTCTCGCCCGTCTCTGCCTTCACCGCGTTCTCGCACCAGTTCAGCTCGATCTGCGGTGCTGGCCCTGTTACGGGTACGATCGTCGCCATGGCCTTTGGCTGGCTGCCCGTCGTGCTCTGGGTCCTCGTCGGCGGCATCTTCTTTGGCGCCGTCCACGACTTTGGTGCTCTGTACGCTTCGATGAAGAACAACGGCAAGTCGCTCGCTCAGCTCATCGAGAAGTACATCGGCAAGACCGGCCGTCGCCTGTTCCTGCTGTTCTGCTGGCTGTTCTGCATCATCGTCATCGCCGCCTTCACCGACATGGTCTGCAAGACGTTCATGTTCACCCCGGCCGTTGACGCTTCTGGTGCTGCTACCGGTGCCATCGACTTCACCAAGTCCTATGCCGCCGGCTGCGCTGGTACCATCTCCATCCTGTTCACCTTCGTCGCTATCGCCTTTGGTTGGGCCCAGAAGAAGTTCAACCTCACCGGTGCTACCGAGTTCGTCACCGGCGTGGTCCTCATGGTTCTCATGTTTGCCGTCGGTATGCAGTTCCCGGTCTACCTGGATAAGTTCCAGTGGTTCGCCGTCGTCATGGTCTACCTGGTCTTCGCTGGCGCTATGCCCATCCAGATGCTCAAGACCCCGCGTGACTACCTCACTTCCATCATGATGATCGTCATGATCGTTTGCGCTGTCCTCGGCATCGTCGTCCTGGGCGTCAACGGCCAGGCCACCATCACCGCTCCGGTCTTCACCGGCTTCTCCAGCGCTTCTGGCATGATGTTCCCGGTCCTGTTTGTTTCCGTTGCCTGCGGTGCCCTCTCCGGCTTCCACAGCCTCGTTTCTTCTGGTACCTCCTCCAAGCAGGTCGAGAAGGAGCAGGACGCCGTCAAGGTCGGTTATGGCGCCATGATCGTCGAGTCCTTCGTCGGCATCCTTGCCATCATCGTCGCCGGTATCATGTTCTCCGACATGAACACCGCCGGTACCGGCGCCCTCAACGCTGGCGTCGCTTCCACCCCGTTTCAGATCTTCGCTGCTGGTATCTCCCGCGGTATGCAGGCCTTCGGTGTTGACGGTACGTTCGCTACCGTCTTCATGACCATGAACGTTTCCGCTCTGGCCCTGACCTCGCTCGACGCCGTCGCCCGCATCGCCCGCACCTCGTTCTCCGAGTTCTTTGCCCAGACCAACGACGCCCTGGCCATCGAGTCCAAGGCCGGCTACATGAAGGTTCTCGGCAACCCCTGGTTCGCCACGGTCGTCACCCTGCTTCCCGGTCTCGCCCTTGCCTTTGGTGGCTATGCCAACATCTGGCCGCTCTTTGGTGCTTCCAACCAGCTGCTCGGCGGT
Source organism: uncultured Collinsella sp. (assembly GCA_902466075.1). Taxonomy (GTDB): domain Bacteria; phylum Actinomycetota; class Coriobacteriia; order Coriobacteriales; family Coriobacteriaceae; genus Collinsella. The sequence goes on along the minus strand of CABQQA010000019.1, from coordinate 2,878 downwards.
ATGACCATGATTACCCTCGCCGTGTTCTGCAAGTGCACCGGCCGCAAGGGCTGGATGCTCTACGTGCCCGTCGCCTTCCTGCTCTACTGCACCTTCACCTCGCTGGTCCAGAGCGCCATGGGCTGCATGACCGCTGTCCAGGCTTACGGCTTCTTCGGCACCATCCCGGCTACCGCCACCACGGCCGCCGTCTCCGTCGCCGCCACCAAGGGCCTGCAGCTCGTTTTCGCCGTCCTGCTGATGGTCCTGGGCCTCATCGTTGCCGTCAACTGTCTCAAGGAGTTCTTCGGCAAAGAGGCCGGCTCCATGCCCGACGAGGAGCCCGAGTGGTCCGAGATGGGCAAGGCTGAGTACGGTCGCGCCGCTGCTGCGGAGGCTCCCGCCGACGCCGAGGCTGTCAAGGCCTAGTCGACTTGATGGAGTGATCGTTCCATCCATATGACTCGGAAAGACCGGGTCCGCGACTTCGCGGGCTCGGTCTTTTTTCATGCGAAAGCAGGTGACGCTCGAGTGTTCTCGCAGATGTTTTGCGTGGATAAGGGTGCGCGTTGTACCATATAAACGTATATGTGTACATATGAAAGGGGCCCCGTGGCCAAGACGGTATATTCCGATAATCAAAACAATGTCGATGCTTTGGCTGAGCGCCTGAGCAGCCAGACGTCGCTTTCTGCCGAGCGCGCCAAGCTGGTTGCCTACGACCTGCTCTGCCGCAAGGCGCTCAAGATCAAGTCGAGCGCGCTGGCGCAGATTTTCCGTTCCGTCGATAAGGAATGCGACACCAAGGCGATGCGCGACGAACTCATCGCGGCAAAGATCGTTACCAAGATCGAGGGTAGCGGCATTAACGGGCGCCCGGCGTTCTATACCATCAATGCCGAGATCCGCGATGCCCAGGAGCAGCCTGCCGAGTCCGTCGAAGATTTTGTCGTCGAGGATTTCGCTGACGTGCCTGCTGTGGAAGAAGTTGCTCCGCGTGAGCATGTCGATACCGATGAGTTGCTCGATGAGAACGTCGTGCGTGCCTTTACGGCCAAGGCAGGACGCGGCGGTTTTGGCGGGGGCGGCAAGCGCGATGCACAGCGCCGCGCCCAGCAGGAGCGCTTCCGTCGCGCCGTTGCTCGAAAGGGCGAGACGGATGCCGAGGCTGTTGAGACCGAGGTTGCTGCCGAGTCGCAGAGGCCCGCGAAGGAGCAAAAGCCCGTGGAGGCCCAGGAGCCCCAGCGTCGCCGTGGTGCCCACTTTAAGGCTGCGCAGCAGGATGTCGCGCATGAGGTTGAAGAGCCTTCCGAGGCTGCAGACGATGTTGAGGAGTCTGCCAAGAAGGCTCCGGGTTCATGCCGTCCCGGGCGTGGTTTTGCGAGGCGCGCGTATCCCGTAAGGCGTCAGGAGAAGGGCGAGCCGGCTTCGACCGCTCAGGCCGAGAAGGCCGAACAAACCGAGAAAACCGTTGAGCCGGCGGCTCGCGAGCAGCAACCTTCCGAGTCGCAGCCTGCGGCTGACACTGAGGTCAAAGCTCAACAGACCGCTGATAAGCAGGCTGGGGAGAGCGCCTCAGGCAAGCCCCGCCGTCGTCGTCACCGCGGCGGTCGTGGCTCAAATGCCGAGGCCGCGGCCGAGAAGACAGCGACACAAAACGGAGATGAGAAGGCCGAGACTCCGGTGGATCAGGTCAAGCGCCAGCCGGCGAAGGAGGCCAAGTCCGATCGTCCGCAAAAGCGCTCGTCTGCGCCCAAGCAGGAACGTAATACCCGGGCAGATTCCAAGCGTAAGCCTCATGCACAGGCTGAGCCTGCCGCGGCTGATAGTGCTACCCAGCAGCCCGAGTCGGCCGTCCACGGCGAGGTATCGGCGTTTGCCCTTGCCCGCGTTTTGGGCAGGCAGCTGCTCAAAGTTGTCCCTACGCCTACGGCGCTCTCTAAGATCAAGGAGCAGCAGACTCAAATTGTTAAGGTCGAGGGCAAGGACGGCAAAAAGGCGCCGCAGCGCACTCAGCACAACGAGATGTCCAACCGCAAGATTGCCGAGGAAATCGCAATCATCCAGGCTTGGATCGAGCAAAACCGAGGTGCCGATACGCCGGTTGCCTCGCGCCGCCAGCGTGCCTACCAGATTTTTAACGACGAGAAGGCTTTTGACGGCAAGCACGGCGAGCGTCTAATTCGGCGTATGACCGAAAAGGGCATCAGCATGCAGGCGATTAAGGTCGCCCCCAACCGCCCCGTGCACTTTACGGGTTTCTTTACGCTGGGCGCCGATAAGCCGTTCATTATGGTCGAGAACCTGGACACCTATGACGAGATCGTCAAGCTCCTGCGCGGCCGCAAGCACGCTAAGCTCTTTGGCATCAAGGTGGGCGGCGTGATTTTTGGCGGCGGATGCAAGGCGAGCGTCTCGCATGCCCTGGACGATTATCTGGCTGAGATCGGCTATCGCTTTAACTACGTCTACTACGTGGGCGATATCGACCGCGAGGGCGCGCGCATCGTCGAGCAGGCTCGCAATGCCAATGTGGTTGAGATTCGCCTGCATGCCGGCATGTACCGCGCCATGCTCGCCGAGCATAAGCGTCGCGTGAAGGCCGGCGGCGAGTGCGAGCCCGCGGCTGCCAACCAGGGCGTGCCGCAGAACTTGGCGGCGACGATCAAGGATCTGCCCATGGTCACGCGCGTGCAGTTCCGCAATGTGCTGCGCGAGGGCGGGCGCATTCCGCAGGAGATTCTGATGACCGCCGACTATCGGGATGGCGACTCGGGAAGCTTCGACCGCATGCTGAACAACTAAATTCCGCCGGCCCCGGGAGAGCGGGGACACCGGCTTAGGTTTCCTGCTCTACAGTCCTGCTCACGACGGAGGCCACATTAAGTGGCCTCCTGTT
>CABQQA010000018.1:0-30626 GCA_902466075.1 uncultured Collinsella sp. | reverse complement strand
GGCCAGCCCGTGGGAGGCCAGGGCGCCGCTGACCGGTGGACGGCACCGAGCCGTCGCAAGACTTGAAGAAGGGGGAGGCCTCGCGGCCTCCCCCTTTTTTGTATCTCGGGCAATTTGTCTCACATAGTAGCTGTGTTTTATAACCCTCGTTTGTCGCATCTTCTGCGAACGGGCTACAATAACTTAGTCTGTGCGATATGGAGGTGAACATGGCTGAAGCTGGTATCGGCGTTGATATCGTCGAGATTTCCTGTATGAAATCAATTCTTGAAAAGACGCCGTCGTTTGCTCGGCGTGTGTTTACCGAAGAAGAGCGCGCGTATTGCGATGCATCATCGCGTCCCGCTGCTCACTATGCCAGCCGCTTTGCTTCGCGCGAGGCGGTACTTAAAGCTCTCGGCACGGGTTTTAGTCAAGGCGTTGGTCGCAAGGATGTTTCGGTTACGCGTGATAAACTCGGCAAACCGAAGGCGCTGCTTTCGGGCCGTGCTCTCGAGATCGCTCAAGAACTGGGCGTTGTTGAGGTCGCTCTTTCCATTACGCTTACGGGAGACTTGGCCGTTGCGAATGCCATCGCGATTACCGAAGATGCTCGGCCTAAGCCAAAAGATGAAAAGGTGAGCACCAAGAAACGCGTTGCGCAGACATTTAAAGAGGCTCGCTCTGTATTAGATGAGCTCGAGCAGCTGCAGAATTCAGCATTGACGGAGCACCTGGGCGATGCTTCGCAAGATACGCTAGGAGCATAGATGAAACCGGTTTTGAGTACCGAAGAAGTCGTTCGTCTCGAGGATATCATCGAACGCGAAGGGACTTCGAAGGCCGAGCTTATGGAGCTAGCGGGTGAGTTTGCCGCTAACGAGGTCTTGAAGCTCAATCCCGATCGGGTTCTCGTTTTGGTCGGTTTTGGTAATAATGGCGGCGACGGTTGGGTTGCCGCCGATATCCTGAGCCATAAGGGTGTGGACGTGGATATCGTTTCTCCGGTTGAACCGGATGAGATTCCTGCTGCTCTGGCACGTCATGTTGCTCGTCGTACTGCCGGCCGCGATGTGCACGTTTGCGTCGGCCCCTCGCGTGATGAACTCGAGGTTTTGATCGATAAGGCCGATGTTGTTGTCGATGCCATTTTTGGTACCGGTTTCCACGGGAATCTGCGTGCGCCGTTCTCCATTTGGATTCCTACGGTCAATGAATGCGCCGATTGTGTCGTATCCATTGATGTCCCCTCGGGCCTGAATGCAGAGACGGGCGTTGTTGATGACGACTGCATTCGTGCCGAGCGCACGGTGACGATGATTGCGCCCAAGATTGGTCTGTATAGCGCTGATGGTCCTGAGTATGCTGGCGATTTGATCTGCGGCAATCTTTACGACCGTCTTGACGAGGTCATCGATGATGTCGACCACGCCGCCGAGATTGTCGAGCCCGGTGACTTAGTTGATTACTTTGCTCCGCTACCATCGAATATCGATAAGTATTCCCGTGGCTCCGTGCTTATTGTCGCCGGATCTGCGCAATATCCTGGTGCTGCCATTATGGCGGCCAAGTCTGCAGCTCGCGCGGGTGCTGGTTACGTGGCAGTCGCGGCTCCTGACGCCTGCGCCAATCTCATTCGCATGGCACTTCCTTCGATTCCGGTCTTTGCTATTCCGTCTGATTCCCGCGGCTCCTTTGGCGCTGCTGCGCGCATGACGGTGTGCGAGATCGCAAAGAAGTACAGCTGCGTGCTGTGCGGTCCCGGTATGACGACGTCTGCCGGCGCTATGCAGGTGGTTTCGGGCTTGCTCGAGCTTGATGTACCGCTAATTTTGGACGCCGATGCACTCAACTGCCTTGCTAAGATTGCCATTGACGGTATTGATAGTAACCCCGAGATGTATCGCCGCGAGCAGCCGTTGGTTATGACACCGCACTATCGTGAGCTTTCGCGCCTGGTTGCCGGTGACGAGGTGAACGACCTTGGTACCGCGATTGCGGCCGCGCAGAAGGTTGTCTGGGCTGCAGGCTCCGACAATCTGGTGGTCATTGCCAAGGGGCCGACGACGGCTATCTGTGGCGTTGAGCGTGTGCTGCTGCCGCTCTCGGGTCCGGCTTCTCTGGCAACTGCCGGTTCGGGTGATGTTCTCGCGGGTATTTTGGCCGGCACGCTTGCCACCATGCGCGACGAGATGGATCGTTGGGAGTTGCTGTATTCGTACGCCGTCGCACTTCACAGCTACGCCGGTTTTGCCGCGGCGACGGAGTATGGTGAGAAGAGCGTCATCGCGACCGATCTTATCGACTTGATCGGTCCTGCCATGGAGCTGGCGGCAAAGGATGCGCTCGAAGATCTGGGAATCATGGACGAAGGGTCGGATGACTAATCATGAATAAAGCCGATTTGACGCGCTGGTCCTGGGTCGAGATCGACCGCGGGGCGCTCCGTCGCAACACGAGGGCCTATAAGAACTTGTTGAATCCGCGTCAGCGCCTGTGCTGCGTGGTCAAGGCCGATGCTTATGGTCATGGAGCTGTTGAGTGCGCCAAGATCATGTATTCGGCCGGTGCCGACATGTTTGCCGTGGCGACGGTTAACGAGGGCGTTGAGCTCCGACAGGGCGGGATTACGAAACCCGTCCTCATCCTAAGCGAGCCGCCTATCGAGGCTATTCCGACGTTGCTCGAGTTTGATATCATGCCCTCGGTCTATACGTCTGACTTTGCTCTTGCGTATGGCGAATGTGCCGTCGCGGCGGGCAAGGTGGGCAAGTATCATCTCGCCATCGAGACGGGCATGAACCGCATTGGCGTACATTACACGCAGGTGCTCGACTTTGTCCGCGGTATTAATTTCCATCGCGGTATTCAGTGCGACGGCGTATTTACGCACTTCGCCACGGCCGATGAACCTTCGGGTTGGGACTACAAGCTGCAGTGCCAGCGTTTTACCGAGGCCGTTCAGGCCATTAAGGACGCAGGTTTTGAATGCGGTATCGTGCATTGTGCCAATACGCCGTCCTCGATGCTCGATTCTTCAATGCACTTTGACATGATTCGTGCCGGCATCGGTTTGTATGGTCTGCAGCCATGTGAGCTGAGTGGTCGCGTGATGCAGCTTGATCCCGTCATGAGCGTCCACGCGCGTGTGACGCGCGTGGCGCATCCTGCGATGGGCGAGGGCGTGGGCTACGGCTTTACCTACCGCGTACCGCGCACGCGCGTTCAGATCTGCACCCTTCCGATCGGTTATGCCGATGGCCTTTCGCGTACGCTTTCCAATCGTATGGACGTGCTGTATCGCGGCGAGCGTGTGCGTCAGGTGGGCAATATCTGCATGGACCAGTTTATGGTCGCCATTCAGTCCAACCCAGCACATGAGATTCCCGAGGCCGAGTATGGTGACGAGATGATCATTGTCGGCCGCGATGGAGATGCCGAGATTACCATGGACGAGATGGCGCGCCTACGCGGCACGATTAACTACGAGGTCGCTTGCGGCTTTGGTATGCGTCTCGACAAGGTCTACGTGTAGGAGTCGCTATGGGCGTCATGCACATCCCCGGCCATAGCCATCAGACACCGCGTGAGGTCGCACTCGAGGAGATCGAGGCCGTTCTGGGCGATTGTCACCTTTGCCAGCTTTACCAGTCGCGCCATAACATCGTGTTTGGCGTGGGAAACCCCCACGCTCGCGTGATGTTTATTGGCGAGGCGCCGGGCCGCAATGAGGATTTGCAGGGCGAGCCCTTTGTGGGGGCGGCAGGCGAGGACCTCAACGGCATTTTGTCGCTGGCGGGGCTCAAACGCGAAGACGTCTACATTGCCAACGTGCTTAAGTGCCGCCCGCCGGGAAACCGCAATCCGCGCCCCGAGGAAGTGCTGGCTTGCTCACCGTTTTTGCGCGAGCAGATTCGAAGCATCTGGCCCGATATCATCGTGACGCTCGGCAACCCCGCAACGCACTTTGTGCTCAAGACCGAGATCGGCATTACCAAGCTGCGCGGCAGGTTCCATCAGATGGGGCACTTTGTGGTGATGCCCACGTTCCATCCGGCAGCAGCGCTACGCAATCCGGCGTGGCAGGAGCTGCTGGAGGAAGACTTTAAGATGCTGGGCGACTATCTGGAGCGACATCCCGCGCCAGAGGACGCCTCGGAATAATAAGGAGCATGTATGTCCCTGGAGCGCCTGGGGGTAGGTATTTACAAAACGACTTGCGCTGCCGATACGGAGTACTTTGGCGAGCTAATTGCACCGTGCCTTGAGGACGGAGATGTGCTCATCCTGACCGGTGGCCTGGGAGTGGGCAAAACTCACTTTACCAAGGGCGTCTCGCGCGGGCTGGGCGATGGGCATATGGTTACGAGCCCTACGTTTGCGCTCATGGCCGTCCACGATCAAGGTCGTATTCCGCTGTTTCACTTTGATCTATACCGCCTGGAGCATGCCTACGAGCTCGAGGATACGGGCATTTTCGATGTGCTGGGCTATGAGGGTGCTTGCCTGCTGGAATGGGGCGAACAATTCCAGGACGAGCTGACGGATGAGTATCTTTCGGTGACGCTCAGGCGTGATGAGGGCGACAGCGATGTGCGAACGATAACGCTTGAGGCGCACGGTGACCGCGCAATGGAGCTTTCCCATTTGATTGATAAGGCTGTACAAGATGAGCTTGCATAACGACAACGCGCTGGTGGTGGCGCTCGATACCTCGACCGACATGCTTGCCTGCGCGGCAAGCTGGATTGATGGGCAGACGGGTGAGACGAAGCTCGTGAGTGGCGACCACATGTGTCGCCGTCACGCCAACGTTGAGCTCGTGAATACCGTTGATGGCGTGCTGGCTCAAGCCGGTCTGGATCGCAGCGATGTTGGTTGCTATGTGGTCGGCCGCGGCCCGGGGTCCTTTACGGGTGTGCGCATCGGCATCTCCACTGCCAAGGGCCTCGCGCGTGGTGCCAATGTTCCGCTGCTGGGCGTGTCGACGCTCGACGCTTGCGCTTGGACGGCGTGGAAGGCTGGCGTGCGCGGCAAGCTTGGTATCTTGGCCGATGCTATGCGCGGTGAGGTATATCCGGCGCTGTATATGCTGGTCGATAAGGGTCCCGAGCGTCAATTTGAGCGCGAACACGTGGTCAAGGCCGCCGTGGCGCTCGATGAGTGGCGCCAAGCAGCGGACTGGGGCCAGGTTCAGCTGACCGGTGACGGTCTCGTGCGCTATGGCAAGCTGCTGGGTGAGGACGAGGCCGCCCGCTGCGTGGAGCGCGACCTGTGGTGGCCTTCGGGCGAGGGCTTGCTGCTCGCGCACGCTGCGGGTGACGGCGATCCGGCCCGCGTCCTGCCGATTTACACGCGCCTTTCGGATGCCGAGGAAAACGAGCGCAAGCGTCTTGGTCTTGCCGAGAGTGCGCAGAGCGAAATTACGGGTGTTGCCGATGAGCTCGCCGGTCGTCATCTGCAGTTCCGTCCCATGGGCGCGGCGGATGCCGAGGGCGCGAGCGCGCTGGAGGCTGCCTGCTTTGAAGGTGCCGGACACGAGGCGTGGACGCCGGGCATGTTCCTGTCCGAACTGGGCGAGGACGTCGCTGCGCCGCGTAGTTGGTGGGTGGCACACGACGACGGCAAGCTGCTGGGCCTTGCCGGCGGTATGGTCGTGGACGGTGATGTGCAGATTCTGGATGTCGCCGTCGACCCAGCACATCGCCGTGAGGGCATTGCCCGCAAGCTGCTGTCGCACGTGAGCTATGATGCCCAGATGCTCGGCTGCACTACGGCTTCGCTCGAGGTCGAGGACGGTAACGAGGGAGCGACCGCGCTTTATAACGCTCTGGGCTTTACCGAGGCTGGCCGTCGCCGCGGCTACTATGGTGCCGGCAAGGATGCCATCGTCATGACGGCTCCGCTGCCCCTGGTGCTTCCGGTCGACAATGCTTCGCCCGAGCCGACGGCGGCAGAGCAGCGCGTATGGCCGCTGCCTGCGCCTGGGCGCTCCGAGGGGGAGCGTGCCGAAATTGAGCGCCGCCGCCTAGTGCTCGCTATCGAGAGTTCCTGCGACGAGACGGCCGTGGCGATTATCGATGCGGATGGCAATATGCTGGCCAACCAGGTGTCGACACAGATTGATTTTCATGCCCGCTTTGGCGGCGTGGTGCCCGAGATCGCCTCGCGCAAACACGTTGAGGTGATTGTGAGTGTCGTGGATGCGGCGCTCGAGGATGCCGCAGCATCGCTTGGTCTTGAGGGTGGAGCCATCGCGCCGAGCGAACTCGCCGCTGTTGGCGTGACACAGGGTCCGGGCCTGGTGGGTGCTCTGGTAGTGGGCGTCGCCTTCGCCAAGGGCTTTGCCTATGCCGCCGGTAAGCCGCTCGTGTGCGTCAACCATCTGGAGGGCCATCTGTTCGCCAATCTGCTGGCGCAGCCCGATCTCAGGCCGCCGTTTATCTTCACGCTCGTCTCGGGCGGTCATACCATGCTCGTGCACGTGAAGGCATGGGGCGACTACGAGGTACTTGGTGAGACACTCGACGATGCTGTGGGCGAGGCCTTCGACAAGGTAGCCAAGGCGTTGGGTCTGGGCTATCCAGGTGGCCCCATCATCTCCAAGCTGGCCGAGACGGGCAATCCCCGCGCGATCGATTTTCCTCGCGCGCTTAACAGCAGGGGGGACTATCGCTTCTCGCTTTCGGGCCTCAAGACGGCGGTGACGCTCTACATCGAGCAGGAGACCAAGGCCGGGCGCACGATTCACCTGCCCGATCTGGCGGCTTCGTTTGAGGCAGCCGTCTTTGACGTTCAGTACAAGAAGGCCAAGAACGCGCTGCATGCCACCGGATGCAAGGAATACTGCATCGGCGGCGGCGTCTCGGCTAATCCGCATCTGCGCGAGATGATGATCAAGAAGCTCGGGCGCCAGGGCATCCGCGTGACGGTGCCGCCCTTGTCTGCCTGCACCGATAACGCCGCCATGATCGCGGAGGTCGCTCGCCGTAAATTCGACCGAGGAGAAATCTCGCCGTTCGACGTCGACGCCGATCCGAACATGACGCTGTAGTCGTACGGGTGCGGTCCCCGGCCCTGACCGGCCCGGCGGCCCCATATGAACTTTCCTGCTCTACAGTCCTGCTCACGACGGAGGCCACATTAAGTGGCCTCCTGTTCGTGCGGAACTCGCGATAAACCTAAGCCGGTGTCCCCGCTCTCCCGGGGCCTGTCGTGGCTTGGCCGTTGCATGCGGCTCGCTTTTCGGAACGGGGCTGACGGACACGTTCCGAAATCTACCACCGTCGCTGTGCAGGGTGTCTATAAAGAGCCGTGGCCAAAAAACATCAAATATGAGTACTGATACTCTTTTAGTAGCAGTAATTTTGACCACATTTAAGGTGATTTGACGTGTCGATCGAGCAGATAAGCTGCCGTATCTCCTCAAGTGTTCATTAAAGGAAGACCTTGATGCGAATAAATCTCATTAAGATCTTCTTTTATTAACGAAAATAATGTAGCTACAACGGTGACAGTACTCATATTTGCCGTTTTTTGGCCACAGTCCTTCGGAGGGTCCTCGAAAATAGTCCCGAGCCGGCACTTGGGGACGTTCCTATAATGCCGGCACTTAGGAGCGTCCCCAAGTGCCGGCACCGCGTCTGCCTGCGGCGGCCGCGCCCCGCTGCGTCGCTCCGCATCCTTGCGGGTTCGGATTCCTCCGCTTGGCGGCGTTGGCTCGATTTGCTTGACGTGAGGGGCTCTTGGCTGGTGTGGGACGGAGGGATTCCGCGTCCGCCTGGTCGGCGACCGCGCCCCGCTGCGTCGCTTCGCTCCTTGCGTGCTGCGCTGGAAAACGCTTCGCGTTTCCTCAGCTCCGCACCCTTGCGGGCTCGAATTCCTCCGCTTGCCCACAAGAAAGCGCCCTGGGCCGTTATGGGCTTAGGGCGCTCAGTTTTAATGGCTGGGACGGAGGGATTCGAACCCCCAACAGCCGGCACCAAAAACCGGAGTTCTACCGTTGAACTACGTCCCAATGTGTGGTGTTGCCCAAAAGCAACTCGTCTAGTTTACCTAATCTGCGAGGGCATCGCAAACGCCATCGAGTAGGCGTACGGCGAGCGTCTGCGCGTCGCTGGCCGTGAAGGTGCCGTTGTAGCGCGTCATGCCCGTGAGCTCAATGCGAATGCGAGCCGGCTTCTGCTGCGCGGCGACATTGGCGGTGCGGATGCGCTGGGCCAGGTTGTGGCACTCGGCGAGGGCAATCGTGGCGCGTGGCGCGGCGTCGGCGGGCAGCTCGTCGCTTGCGATCTCGAGCACCAGGTCAACGTCGGTTGGGACCTCGGAGTCGCAGAGCATCATGCCGCTGTTGTCGGTCGTTGCCGTGGCGATGTTCCACATGCGCGAAGCAACGCTGCGTGCGATGGGGTCCTCACCGATAACGGCGATCTGGAAGCGCTCGAGCACGTTGGCGGCGCGAGCAAAACCGATGCGGGACTCGGCTTCGGTGACCGAGGGCTTGCCCTCCCACACATGGTGCAGGCGGTTGATGTAGGCGTAGGTGTCCTGGAAGGCCATGCCGTCGGCAAACAGGCCGACATTTTCCTGGAACTGCTGCAGGGCGGCCTCGGTATGCGGACCAAAGTAGCCGTCGTCTTCGCCACAGGCAAAGCCCAAAACGTTGAGAGCGCGCTGCAGGGCCTGCACATCGGCGCCATGGAAATTGGGCATGCGCAGATACAGGGTGCGGTCGCCCAGCTTATACGAGGCGTCGACCAGGGCGCTCCAACAGGGGATATCGACGGCATGACCGGCAGCAAGGCCGCTGTCGAGCCTGAAGGTGCTGACGGCCTGCTCGGTGGTGGTGCCAAAGCGCTTGTCGACAACCTCGGCGTCATCGATTGTATAGCCGAGCTGCAGAAGACGGGACTGGACGTCCTCGACGGCTGCTCCCTGCATGCCCGTGGTAATAGGTTCCATGAACGAACCCCTTTCGGCGTACCATTCGTACTATTTTGAGCGTGTGTCGGATAGACAACGCGAGACAATTTATAAACATGCACTCAATAGTGTAGCAACTTGTACCCAAACTCGCTGCCCACAGGTTTTATGACCCCCGCTAGTTAAGACGCTCCACAAAGAAATCTGCCATTGAGAGGAAGAGCTCGCGCGCATGCGGGTCGAGCTCGACGCCTTCGATAGCGGCCTTGGCCTTAGCGGTCAGGTCGAGCGCATAGGTGTGGGCGTAATCGATGGAGCCGGTCTCCTGGAAGATCTCCACGGCGCGTGCGAGCTGCGCAGGGTCCTCGGTGCCCGAGGAAAGGATTGCCTCGATCTCGTCGTGATAGCGCTTGTCTGACAGGGCATGCACGGCAACGAGGGTGCGCTTGCCCTCGGTGATATCGGTGCGGAAGTCCTTGTTGGCGGCCTCCTTGGTGCCGATCAAGTTGAGCAGGTCGTCTTGAATCTGGAAGGCAAGGCCCGTGTGCAGCCCAAAGGCGCGCAGTGCCTCAATCTGCTCTTCGCTGCCGCCGCCGATAATGGCTCCGGCGGCAAGCGGCGTCGCTCCGCTGTAGTACGCGGTCTTGTGCGTCGCCATGTCCAGATAATCGTCGACCGAAATGTCAAAGCGCTCGTCGCGGACCCAGCCCAGGTCGAGCGCTTGGCCCTCGATGGTACGGACGATCATCTCGGTAAGCTCGTGGAGCACGCGAAGCTTCACGTCTGCGTTGAGTGTGGGGTCGTCGAGAACCGTCTTGGTGACCATGGTGAGCGCCAGGTCACCGCAGTTGATGGCAAGACCGGTGCCCTCGGTAAGGTGCATGCAGGGCTTGCCGCGACGAATCTGCCCGTTGTCGGCGATGTCGTCGTGGATGAGTGCGCCCGACTGAAAGTGCTCGATGGCCGCCGCTGCGCTGCGGGCGCTCTCAAAGCTGCCGCCTACCGCAGTGGCGGCGAGCATGCAGATGAGCGGGCGGTGGCGCTTGCCAGCGTTTGCCGTAAATGCCGAGAGCGGGGTATACAGGTAGCGCTCGATATCGGCGGAAGTCGCCTGTCCGTCAAAGAACGTGGCCAGATAGTCGTTAATCTGGTCAAAGTGCTGGGCTAAAAAGCTGGTAAACGGACTGGACACGGGTTCTCGCATTCTTTGATAGGTTGCATCGTTGCATTATGCAGACAACATATTGCCACATTAGGGCGTCGAGCGCGGCGGTTGAAGACGATTGGTCCATGCGGCCGCAAGTGCGGTAGGGGCTTGGCTAGATAAGCCCAAAGTGTTCGAGCGCGGTGACGACGCCGTCGTGGTCGATGCTGTCGGTGACATAGTCGGCCTTTTCCTTGAGGAAGTCCGGCGCATTGCCCATGGCGATACCGACATCGACGGCGTTCATCAGCGAGACGTCATTGCTGGCGTCGCCGATGCCGTATACGGTTCCGTGGTGGGGATCGAGGGCGTCGAGTACGGACTGGATACCCTCGCGCTTGGTGCATTCGCGAGGCGAAATCTCGGTCACTTCGAGCTCGAGCTCGTTAAAGCAGAGCAGCGGCTCAAACGCTTGATCCTGAGCGATGCGGTTGGCAAGCGACGTGGACATTAAGATCTTGTAGGCGCTGTAATGTTGCAGCTGCGTAATTGCATCGCCCACGGTGCGGGCGTATCCCGGGGCGTCGGGCGCATCGGCACTCATGCGAACGACGCCATTGAGTCCCTCAAAACGAATCACTTCGTCCGATTGCTCAAGAATGGGAGCAAGGCGCTGCAGCATGCCGGGCGTCATCGCCAAATCGCGAATCACGTGTCCCTCAAGTTCGACATAGCCACCCGCGAGGCAGACGATGCCGGTCCAGGGCAGCTCGAGCAGCTTTGGATGGATGCAGCTCAGCGTGCGCCCTGTGCAGATAAACGCCATATTGCCCTTGGCGACAAAATCACGGATGGCTTGCGAGACCGCTTCATTGGGATAGGGGGAGAGGTCTCGCTCGCTCTCGGGAAGCTCTTGTGCCACTCGAGGGTCTTGCCAGGCGAGTGTTCCGTCGATATCGAAGAAGCAGATATCGCCGCGCTTATGGGCTGCGCTGACGGCAGGGGAGGCCGAGGTGGTGGACACAAATCCCGGCTCGAGGCCCATGATCTGGTCAAAATGCTCTTTGACGCGGGGAACGGAGATGCCAATAATCACCTGGGCGGTCTTGCCCGTAATGATGAGGCCCTTGGCGCCCACCGCGACAAACGACGCATTATCTGCAACGATGGAAGAGTCTGCGACCTCGACGCGCAGGCGCGTGGCGCAGTTGGTTGCGCCCACGATATTGCCAACGCCACCTAAAAGCTGAATTACCCGCTCGGCGAGGACGTGATCTTGATCGGATTGAATACTGACCTCGCCATTGGGAGATTGCTCTTTGGCAAAGCCGCTTCCCGTTAAACGATCGATTGCCGCGCGATTGGAGACATGATCCTCGCGGCCCGGCGTCTTAAGGTCATAGACCAAGATGAGTGCTCGAAAACTAACAAAAAAGATGAGGCTAAAGGCAAGACCGATACCGAGCGCCAAAAGGTAGGAGCCGGCATGCATTCGCATGAGTGGGATGAAGTTGAAGGCCGTCATTTCCATGAGACCGCCCGAGAAGATGCCGACGATGCCAAAGAAGTTCATGGTCATGGCAAGGCAGGAGGACAGGACGGCGTAGAGCAAAAAGAGTCCGGGATAGGTGAACATAAAGAGAAACTCGAGCGGCTCGGTGACGCCGCAGACCACCGAGGCGACGATGGCGGGCAAAAGGATGACCTTAAGGCCGGCGCGGCGTTCGGGTTTGGCGGTGAAATAGAATGCTGCCGCGATGGCGGGAAGGCCAAAGAGCTTGCCCCAGCCGGTGGCGGTAAAACCTGCCCAGGGCGCAAGTTCATTTAAAGGGCGCGTGCTATGGGAGAGAATGGGGAGCAGGTTGGTCCACGTGGCGTAAATACCGTCGTGAATGACCAGATTGTCGTAATAGATGGGCATATAGAGCAGATGGTGCAGCCCCATGGGCTCGAGCGCTCGCTCCAAAAACACAAAGATGCCCACGCCGAAGGGGCCGACGCCCGCAAGTGCGTGGCGCAGCGTTTCGGTCACAGCGTATGCGAAGGGCACGATGGCGGCCGAGATGGCGGCAAGGGCAAACACGGCAAAAAAGCTGATGAGGTAGACCAGCGAGGAACCCGAGAAGGTGCCGAGCCAATCGGGAACCTTGGCATCGTAGAAGCGGTCATGGATGGCGACGACGGTTGCCGACACCGCCAGCGGGCCGATAATGCCGGTGTCGAGCGTCTTGATGCCGTCGATGACGGTGATGCCGCTGGCGGGGGTTAAAGACGACGGGTACTTAAGCCCAAGGTTGTCGCCGCTCAGCTTAATGATCTCGCTCAAAAAGAAACAGTAGGCAAAATAGGCTACGAGCGCCTCGAGGCAGCAGCGTGCCGGTTGCTTTTGGGCAAGACCGATAGGCAACGCTACGGCAAAAAGGAGCGGGAGACGTTTAAAGACCGTCCACGAGCCGCGCTGGATGATGGTCCAGAAAACGTACCAAGGGGTTCCGTATACGGCGAGATCGCCGACGATGTCTACGGTCGTGGCGAGGGCGGAGATGCCGACCATGAGGCCTGATATAGAAAACAGCATGGCGGGCGCGAACATGGCTCCGCCAAAACGTTGGATTTTCTGCAGCATAATATGCCTTCCGGATGCAACATGCTGTGCGAGCAAGAACGTTTAAACAATGAACTCATTGTAGAGGACTGGCTGCTTGCCGCATTGACGGTTTTGATTCGGTCCGATTTGGGTTTCGGGGGAACCGTCGACGGTAAATAATCCGTGCTTTACCGATAATCGGTTTAAACAACTTTAAGAAATGCTATCGTGCCTAGCCATACATATTCATTAGAGGTGAAATCATGCCAAAAGCGATTTACGAAGGAATCTACCGCGAGATCCGTTCGCGCATCATTAACGGGACCTATGCGTTTCAGGAGATGCTGCCAACCGAAGCCGAGCTGACCGCGGAGTTTGGCTGCACGCGCAATACCGTTCGACGCGCCTTGAGCATGCTGGCCGACCAGATGTTTGTGCAGCCTATACACGGTAAGGGCGTGCGCGTTATTTGGCTTAAGGGCGAAACCGACATGCTGGGCGCACTCGAAGAGGTTGAGTCGTTTGGCGAGTTCGCAAAACGCAACAATGCCGTCGCATCGACCGAGGTCAAGTCTTTTGAACATTTGATTTGCACTGAGCAACTCTCTCGCCGCCTGGGCTTTAAGGTGGGCGAGGAGCTGATTCGCGTAGTGCGTGTCCGAAGCCTCAACGGCAGCGCGCGCCAAGTGGACCATGGCTACTTTTTGGCGTCGGTCGCCAAGGGCCTGACCCCCGAGATCGCGGCGGATTCTATCTACGGCTATCTGGAGCACAAGCGCGGCGTCAAAGTGATGGCGAGCCGTCGTACGGTGAGTGTCGAGCTCGCCAACGATGAGGACTGCAGCTATCTGGACCTTGGCAAGTACAACTGCGTCGCCGTTATGGAGAGCCAGTCGTACACCTCGGACGGCATCTTGTTCGAGGTCACGCATGCCCGCACACACCCCGAGATCTTCCATTACCGCGTCAATTCCAAGCGATAGCCGGCTAGCTCGCAGCCTGACGAGACTCATGCCCTCAAAGCGAAAACGCCCGGTCAAACCGACGATGCATCGGCTTGATCGGGCGTTTTCTCTGCATTCGATAACAAATAATTGTTTATACAAAACTTGTCAAGTATCAAGTCGAAATTACCGTTCACCGAAGTTTTTCTACCGCTCTAGTAATACTTGTTCAAACAACTAGCCAAATAGCGTATTGTACAAATCAGCAAAAGGGGCAAAGTCCCCGAGCCAATCTCCGAAGGCGGCGGCAAAGGGTGCCGCCACGGTGTGAAAGGGTGGATTGTAATGAAGAACGAAATGAGCAGAAGGCAGTTCCTGGGCTTTGCTGGTTCCGCGGCTGCGGTTCTTGGTCTGGGTCTCGTGGGCTGCGGTGGTTCTGCCGGCTCCGGCTCCTCTGCTTCTGGTGACGCTGCCGAGGTCTACTTCCTCCAGTTCAAGCCCGAGGTCGACAAGGAGTGGAAGGAGATCGCCAAGGCGTACAAGAAGGAGAAGGGCGTCGAGGTCAAGATCGTGACCGCCGCCTCCAACACCTACGAGGAGAAGCTCAAGTCCGAGATGTCCAAGAGCTCCGCTCCGACGCTGTTCCAGGTCAACGGCCCCACCGGCCTTAAGAACTGGAAGGACTACTGCGCCGATCTTTCCGACACCAAGCTCCGCGGCGAGCTCATCGACGACTCCCTGGCGCTGCAGTCCGACGGCAAGGATCTGGGTATCGACTGGGTTCAGGAGAGCTACGGCATCATTTACAACAAGGAGCTCCTCGAGAAGGCCGGCTACAAGGCCGAGGACATCAACTCCTTCGACAAGCTGAAGGCTTGCGCCGATGACATCCAGGCCCGCAAGGACGAGCTCGGCGTTGACGGTGCCTTCACTTCCGCCGGTATGGATGACTCCTCCAGCTGGCGCTACACCACGCACCTCGCCAACCTCCCGCTCTACTACGAGTTCGAGAAGGAGCACAATCAGGAGGACGACGAGATCAAGGGCGAGTATCTCGACAACTTTAAGCAGATCTTCGACCTGTATATCACCGACTCCACCTGCGATCCTTCGCAGCTCGCCTCCAAGACCGGTGACGACGCCACCAACGAGTTCGCAACCGGCAAGGCCGTCTTCTACCAGAACGGCTCTTGGGCCTACGCCGACCTCACCAAGGCCGGTATGACCGACGACCAGCTCGGCATGCTGCCGATCTACATCGGCGTCGATGGCGAGGAGAACCAGGGCCTGTGCTCCGGCGGCGAGAACTACTGGTGCGTCAGCTCCCAGGCTTCCGAGGATGCCCAGAAGGCCACCGAGGACTTCATGTATTGGTGCGTCACTTCTGACACCGCCACCAGCATCATCGCTGACAAGATGGGTCTGACCGCCCCGTTCAAGAGCGCTAAGGAGACCACCAACGTCTTCTCGCAGCAGGCCGTTGCTATGGCCAAGGACGGCAAGAAGACCGTCGCTTGGGACTTCGTTTACATCCCCTCCGAGGAGTGGAAGAAGAACCTCAAGCAGGCTCTCATCGCTTATGCTGCCGACAACACCAAGTGGGACGGCGTCAAGAACGCCTTCGTCGATGGCTGGAAGACCGAGAAGGCTGCTTCCGAGTAAGCAGTTGCTGCCCAAGCTATCTGATTAGCGACAGGGGGCGGGCAGACGTAGGTTTGCCCGCCCCCTGCATATTGAAAGGACCCTTCTATGGGCAAAGCACTCAAGCGCTGGTGGCCGCTCTTTATGCTGCCCACGTGCCTGGCGTTTATGATCGGGTTCGTGATTCCCTTTATCCAGGGTTTCTATCTCTCGTTCTGCCAGTTTATTACCATCAATAACGCGCACTTTGTCGGTATCGAGAACTACGTGCGCGCGCTGTCCGATCCGCAGTTCTCCACGTCGTTCTTCTTTACCGTGGCGTTTGCCTTCCTGTCGACGGTGCTCATCAACGTGATCGCGCTGGCCATTGCGCAGGCGCTCACTCGCAAGGCGCTCAAGGGCACCAACATCTTCCGTACGATTTTCTTTATGCCTAACCTGATTGGCGGCATTGTACTGGGTTACATTTGGCAGATTCTGATCAACTGCCTGCTCTCCAACGTGGGTGCCCAGCTTATCGCCCTCAACTCCGCCGCTGGCTTCTGGGGCCTTATCATCCTGACCCTGTGGCAACAGGTCGGCTACATGATGATCATCTACATCGCCGGTCTGCAGTCCATTCCGTCTGACTACATCGAGGCCGCCAAGGTCGATGGCGCTACGGCATGGCAGACGTTTTGGAAGGTTAAGATCCCCAACCTGATGCCGACCATCACCATCTGCCTGTTCCTGTCCATCACCAACGGCTTTAAGCTGTTCGACCAGAACCTCGCCCTTACCGGTGGCGCCCCGGCGCACTCCACCGAGATGCTCGCCCTGAACATCTACAACACGTTCTATTCGCGTGCTGGCATCGCATGGCAGGGCATCGGTCAGGCCAAGGCAGTTATCTTCTGCATCCTGGTTGTCGCTATTTCTATGATCCAGCTTAAGGCCACGAGGTCCAAGGAGGTGCAGCAGTAATGAAACGCGATAAGGCTATCAACCGCGCGCTCTCGATCTTCTTTACGATCCTGTCGCTCGCATGGATCTACCCCGTGTTCATGATTGCGCTCAATTCCTTTAAGAAAGCGACCGCAATCAGCACCACCACGGCGTTCGATCTGCTCACGCCCGAGACGTTCAACGGCCTCGCAAACTACGTGCACGCTCTGAACGAGCAGGGCTTTGCCTCGGCGTTTATGTACTCGCTTATCATCACGGTCACGTCGGTCGTGCTGATTCTGGTGTGCTGCTCCATGTGCGCTTGGTACGTGGTGCGCGTCAACAGCAAGATCTCGAACTTCTTCTATTACCTGTTCGTCTTCTCGATGGTCGTACCGTTCCAGATGCTCATGTTCACGCTGTCCAACCTCGCGGACCGCATCGGCTTTAACACGCCGTTTAACATCTGCTTCATCTACCTTGGTTTTGGCGCGGGCCTCGCGGTCTTTATGTTCGCCGGCTTCGTCAAGAACATCCCGCTCGAGATTGAGGAAGCGGCCATGATCGACGGCTGCAACCCGGTCCAAGTGTTCTTTAAGATCGTCCTTCCCATTATGAAGCCCACCTATCTTTCGGTCGGCATCCTTGAGACCATGTGGGTCTGGAACGACTATCTGCTGCCCTACCTTACGCTCGACTCCACCAAGTACAAGACCATTCCTATCTTGATCCAGTACTTCCGTGGCGGCTATGGCCACGTCGAGCTCGGTCCCATGATGGCGTGCATCATGATGGTCGTCATCCCCATCGTCATCATGTACATCTTCTGCCAGAAGTACATCATCGACGGTGTGGTGGCAGGTGCCGTCAAGGGCTGATGCCGTAACTGTTTTGCAAGTTTTGGCGGCGCCTCTCAGCGCGGCGCCGCGTATCGAAAGGTAAAGACATGGCCGAGATCGTTCTCAAACATGTTCAGAAGGTGTATCCCAACAACGAGTCAAAAAAGAAGGGCTTCTTTGGCAAAAAGAAGAAGACCGAGGAGAAGAAGCGCAACCTCAAGGTTACCGAGGACGGTGTGCTCGCTGTAGAGGACTTCAACCTCACCGTTCACGACCAGGAGTTCATCGTCCTCGTTGGCCCTTCTGGCTGCGGTAAGTCCACGACGATGCGCATGGTCGCCGGCCTGGAGGACATCACCTCCGGCGATGTGTTCATCGATGGCAAGCGCGTCAACGACGTGGCGCCCAAGGACCGCGACATCGCCATGGTGTTCCAGAGTTATGCTCTGTACCCCAATATGACGGTGTACGAGAACATGGCGTTTACGCTTGAGCTCAAGAAGGTCCCCAAGGACGAGATCGACCGCAAGGTTCGCTCCGCTGCCGAGATCCTGGGTATTACCGAGTATCTTGACCGTAAGCCCAAGGCACTCTCCGGCGGCCAGCGTCAGCGTGTCGCCATCGGCCGCGCCATCGTACGTGACCCCAAGGTCTTTCTGATGGACGAGCCCCTGTCCAACCTGGATGCTAAGCTTCGTAACCAGATGCGCGCCGAGCTCATTAAGCTGCGTCATGAGATCAAGGGCACGTTCATTTATGTTACTCACGACCAGACCGAGGCTATGACCCTCGGTGACCGTATCGTGGTCATGAAGGATGGCGTCGTCCAGCAGATTGCCACCCCGCAGGAGGTCTTCAACCATCCCGCGAACATCTTCGTCGCCGGCTTTATCGGCGTGCCGCAGATGAACTTCTTCGATGCCCAGCTGGTGCGCTCGGGCAACGGCTTTACCGTCAAGACCGAGGATATGAACGTGGCGCTCGCCCCCGAGACCTGCGCTCAGCTTGCTCTCAACTGGGACGGCGGCGACGTGAAGGAGATCACGGCCGGCGTGCGTCCCGAGCAGATTCTGCTTGCCGACAAGGGCGAGGAGGGTGCGCTCCAGGGCACCGTCGAGGTGACCGAGCTCATGGGCTCGACCGAGCATGTCCACGTGACCGCTCCCGACGGCCAGTTTGTCCTGATTATCCCCGTCGTCGACCTCGAGGCCAAGGGCGCGCTCAAGGCTGGCGACCCCATCTGGTTCAAGTTCGAGAAGAACGCGACTCATCTCTTCGATAAGGTGTCTGGCAAGAACCTTATCTAGGCCCGGTGCATCCAGGCCCTCCCTTTGGGCGACTGCGGCTTTGCCATCCTTTTGCCGCGGTCACATATAAGGCTCCCCTCCCGTCCACTGGGCGAGAGGGGAGCCTTTCTTTGTGTTGGGACTGTCTGACCGGTCGTTTGTCTCGATCTGTAACGGATAGGGCCGATTTCGGACGTTAGATGTTACAGATCGAGGCGGTTCCGCTGAGCTAACCATTTCATCTAAATCTGTAACACCAAAGGCGAATTTCACCTGCTAGATGTTACAGATTGAGATAAACCCAAGGGGAGGGGCCGGTATGTCTCAATCTGTAACAGCTGGGACCGTTTTGGTTGAGTAGTTGTTATGGATCGAGATTGTTTGGCCGAGTCGGATCACAGGGTAACGTGCGGGCACAAAAAACGGAGCCGCGTTGCCGTGGCTCCGTTTTCAAGAGGATGGGCGATGAAACCGAATTAGCTCAGGTGCCAGATCTCGTCGTTGTACTGGGAGATCGTACGGTCGGACGAGAAGGTGCCGGCGTTGGCGATATTGATGAGCGCCTTGCGCATCCAGGCGTCCTGGTCCTCGTAGTCGGCCAGCACGCGCTCCTTGGTCTGGATGTACTCCTCAATGTCGAGCAGGGCCATAAACCAGTCCTTGCCCTTAATGTCGTCGTGCAGGCGCTGCAGGCGCTCGGCGTTGCCGGTTGCCATAAAGGCCGGGTTGGTGATGAAGTCCACCAGCAGTTTAATGCCGGGCTTGCGGTAGAGCGCACCGGCGTTGTAGGTGCCGTCGGCGTAGAGCTGCTCGACCTGTTTGGACGAGGCACCAAAGGTATAGATGTTCTCGTCGCCCACGAGCTCGGCAATCTCCACGTTGGCACCGTCGAGCGTGCACAGGGTTAGGGCGCCGTTGAGCATGAACTTCATGTTGGAGGTGCCGCTCGCCTCCTTGGAGGCCAGGCTGATCTGCTCGGAGATGTCAGCGGCGGGGATCACGCGCTCGGCGGCGGTGACGTTGTAGTTCTCGATCATGACAACCTGCAGGTAGGGAGCCACGTCGGGGTCGTTTGCAATCCACTGCGACAGCGTCAGGATCAGATGGATGATGTCCTGCGCGATAGTGTAGGCAGGCGCCGCCTTGCCGCCAAAGATGATGGTGACAGGGTGCTTAGGCCTGTTGCCGTTCTTGATATCGAAGTACTTCCAGATGATGTAGAGCGCGAGCATCTGCTGACGCTTGTACTCGTGGATGCGCTTGACCTGGACGTCGATGATGGCGTTGGAGGGAATGGTCACGCCCTGCTCGAGCGCCATGAACTGGCGCATGATGGCCTTGGCCTCGACCTTGGTGGCGGCCAGGCGCTCAAGAACGTCCTTGTCGTCGGCGAACTTGGCGAGTTTGTTCAGATCGCCGGTGCTGCGCCAGTCGGTGCCGATTACATCGTCGAGCAGGCTGGCGAGCGCGGGGTTGGCTCCATGGATCCAGCGGCGGAAGGTGATGCCGTTGGTCTTGTTGGAGAACTTCTCGGGATAGATCTCGTAGAACGGATGAAGCTCGGTGTCCTCCAGGATCTTGGTGTGGAGGGCGGCTACGCCGTTGATGGAGAAGCCAAAGTGGATGTCCATGTGGGCCATGTGGACGGTGTCGTGCTCGTCGATGATGGCGACGCGCGGGTCATCGTGCTCGGCTTTCGCGATCTCATCGAGCTTGACGATAATGTCGGCGATGGCAGGGGAGACCTTCTGCAGGCTGGCGAGCGGCCACTTCTCGAGCGCCTCGGCAAGGATCGTGTGGTTAGTGTAGGCGACCATGGAGCGTACGATGGTCACGGCCTCGTCAAACTCGATGCCATGCTCGGTGGTGAGCAAGCGAATGAGCTCGGGGATGACCATGGTGGGGTGCGTGTCGTTAATTTGGACCACGGCGTAGTCGGCCAGATCGTGCAGGTTGCTGCCGCGCTCGACGGCCTCGTCGATCAGGAGCTGGGCGGCGTTGCTCACCATGAAGTACTCCTGATAGATGCGAAGCAGGCGGCCCTGCTCGTCGGAATCGTCGGGGTAGAGGAACAAGGTGAGGTTCTTGGCGATCTCGGTCTTGTCGAAGTCGATGGAGCTGCCGGGGACCAGGCCGTCGTCGACGCTCGCCAGGTCGAACAGGCGCAGACGGTTCTTGGTGGGCTGGCCGTAACCGGGCACGTCGATGTTGACGAGCTTGGAGGTAACGGCAAAATCGCCGAACTCGACGGTGTAGGAGCGGCCGTCGTCGACTAGGATGTCCTGCTCACCGAGCCACTCGTCGGGGACGGCCTTCTGCTGGTTGTCGACAAAGCGCTGACGGAACAGGCCGTAGTGATAGTTGAGGCCCACGCCATCGCCGGTCAAGCCCAGCGTGGCGATGGAATCCAGGAAGCATGCGGCCAGGCGGCCCAGGCCGCCGTTGCCGAGCGACGGCTCGACCTCGAACTCCTCGATCTTGTTGAGGTCGTGGCCTGCGGCGGTGAGCTGGTCCTTAACCTCATCGTAGATGCCGAGGTCGATCATGTTGTTGATGAGCAGCTTGCCGATCAAAAATTCGGCGGAAATGTAATAGAGCTTTTTCTTGCCGTTGTTGAGCGGGCAGGCGGCGGAGCGCTCCTGCACGAGTTTGACCAGCAGCTTGTAAATGCGACGGTCGTCGAGCTGCTCGAGCGAGGTGCCAAAAGACTGCTCGGCGAGTTCCATGAGGTTAATTTGGGGCATGTTTTCTCCTGTGATGGGTTGTTTCATGTCTGCAATTCATAAGAAGCCCGCGCGAGGGGATTGGGGTGGCCTCGCGCGGGAAAAAGCAAGCGCGTCCGCACGGTGGGGAGGGGTCGGGCGCGGTAGCTCCTATTGAGGAAGCTCGATTTCGGCTTCCGACGGGATGCGGAAGTAGGTCTCGGTCCAGTCGGTGAGTTTGTGCTCGAGCTCGCGGGTGATGGCGCCGTCGAGCATGCGCCAGGTCCAGTTGCCGCCCAACGTGGCAGGGGTGTTGATGCGCGCCTCGTTGCCCAAGTTGAGCAGGTCCTGCATGGTGTAGATGCACGTGTCGCTCACGCTGGCGGCGATGGTGCGATTGAGTGCATCTGCCATGGGTTCGCCGGCCTGCTGATGGGTGTACAGGGCTGCCTGCTCGCGCTGACGCGGGGTGGCCGTTCCCTCAAACCAACCGCGCGCCGTCTCGTTATCGTGGGTGCCCACATAGGCGACGGTGTTGGCGATGTAGTTATGCGGCAGGTAGTACGAGTTGGTGCCCTCAAAGGCAAACTGCAGGATCTTCATGCCGGGGAAGCCCGAGTTGTCGCGCATGTCGATGACGCCGGGGGTGAGGAAGCCCAGGTCCTCGGCGATGATGGGCAGCGTGCCGAGCTTTTCCTCGAGCGTCTTGAAGAACTTGAGGCCGGGACCCTGCGTCCACGAACCGTAGGACGAATCGGGCGAGGAGAACGGCACCTCCCAATAGGCCTCGAAGCCGCGGAAGTGATCCAGGCGGATGACGTCGTACATGTCGAGGGCGGCGCGAATGCGGCCCTCCCACCAGGAGAAGCCGTCGGACTCCATGGCGTCCCAGTCGTAGATGGGGTTGCCCCAGTACTGGCCGGTGGCCGAGAACTGGTCGGGCGGCGTGCCGGCGACGCTCACGGGATTGCCGGCGGTGTCGATCTTAAAGAGCTCAGGCGTCGCCCACATCTCGACGGAGTCACGCGAGACATAGATGGGCAGGTCGCCGATGATGAGAATGTCGCGCTCGTTGGCATAGGCCTTGAGGCGGCTCCACTGGCGATCGAAGAAGTACTGCGTCATCTGGTGGTAGAGCATACGCGCCGGATGGTCGGCGCAGACCTTGGCGGAAGCCTCGCCGCGGGTGCGGAGCTCCGCGGGCCACTCCCAAAACGCCTTGAGACCGCACTCCTCTTTGACGGTCATGAACTCACAGTAGGGGATGAGCCAGTCCTCGTTGGCCTGGATAAAGTCATCGAAATCGGCCGGCTTGTCGGCAGCAAAGCGCTCGGCGGCGCGGTCGAGAATCTGACGGCGGCCACCAAAGATGGCACCGTAGTCGACATTGCTGGGGTCGGATCCCAGATACACGCCATCGATATCGCGCTGCTCCAGATACCCTGCCTCGATAAGCTCGGCAAAGTCGATAAAGTTGGAGTTGCCTGCGCGGGCCGAGAACGACTGATAGGGCGAATCGCCATAGCTGGTCGTCGTAAGGGGCAGAATCTGCCAGTAATGTTGTTTGCACGAGGCGAGAAAATCGACGAAGTCGTAGGCATTCCAGCCAAAGCCGCCGATTCCGTATGGTCCGGGCAGAGATGAGACGGGCATGAGGACGCCGCTTGCACGCTCCATGAATGCGCTCACCAACCTTCTTGTTGTGGGGTCGGCCTGCCGATGGGTGTGCAGTCCGCCTCCGATGTTCTGATTCGATACGCCTATTGTAAAACATGTTGTTTAAACATGTACAGGCAAGATAAAAAAGTTGGTCGATTTTCGGCGAATGGTTACATGCCATGAAAAAGCCCCGACCTCACAACGTGAGATCGGGGCAAGAGCGGTATGTAGGTTTTTGCTACTCGGCGTCGGCGAAGCCGTTGGGGTTGTGGCTCTGCCAGTTCCAGCTATCGCGGCACATGTCCGCGATGTCGTACTGGGCCTTCCAGCCCATCATGCGCTCGGCCTTGGAGGCATCGCACCAGTTGGCAGCGATGTCGCCGGCGCGGCGCTCGCGGATCACGTAGGGCAGCTCCTTGCCACAAGCCTTGGAGAAGGCGGCGACGACCTCGAGTACCGAGGTGCCGGTGCCGGTGCCCAGGTTAAAGATCTCGACGCCGGTTTTGCCGTTCATCCAGTTAAGGGCGGCAACGTGACCAGAGGCCAGATCGCACACGTGGATGTAGTCGCGCACGCCGGTGCCGTCGGGGGTGGGGTAGTCGTTGCCATAGACCTGAACGGCCTCGAGCTTGCCCACGGCGACCTGGGCGACATAGGGCACCAGGTTGTTGGGGATGCCCTTGGGGTCCTCGCCGATCAGGCCCGACGGATGAGCGCCGATGGGGTTGAAGTAACGGAGCAGCACGACGTCCCACTCGGGGTCGGCGGTGTGGACGTCCATAAGGATCTGCTCGATCATCCACTTGGTCCAGCCATAGGGGTTGGTTGCGGGCTTCTTGGGGTCTTCCTCGGTGACGGGCGGGTTGTCCGGGTCGCCGTAGACGGTCGAGGAGCTCGAGAAGATGATGGACTTGCAGCCATGGTTGCGCATGACGTCGATGAGCACCAGGGTGTTCTCGATGTTGTTGTGGTAGTACTCGACGGGCTTGCTCACCGACTCGCCGACGGCCTTAAAGCCGGCAAAGTGGATGACACGGTCGATCTGATGGGTATCGAAGATCTTGTTCATCGCATCGCGGTCGAGCACGTTGGCCTTGTAGAAGGTGAGGTTCTTGGCGGCTTCGTCGCCCACGATGGTCTTGACGCGGTCGACGGCGACGGCGCTGGAGTTGGAGAGATCATCGACGATGACGACCTGGTAGCCACCCTCGAGCAGCTGAACGACGGTGTGCGAGCCGATAAAGCCGGCGCCACCGGTAACGAGGACGCAGGTGTCTATGGGGTCGAGTGCTTTGGACATGTAGTCTCCTATCGAATCAGGAACACTTCTAGAGGGGAGTATAGCGCAGGCGGGGACGCCCAAATGGTGCACTGTAGGAAAAGCAGAGGATTATGTTAACGTACTCATATAAGAGCTTGCTCAATTGTTACCTCAAATTTGACAATTGCTTACGAGCCGCCGACCTTGTAGTTTCCTGCCGTTCGTGGAAATCGTTGGGACGCGCCATATGTACGCTAATATGTATGAGTTGAGCGACATATAAATAAGCATGTAACGGAGTACATATGTCACCAAACAACGATTCCATCTTTACGCAGGAGCTTTCGCGCCGCACTGCCCTTAAGGCTCTTTTCGGCGCCGCTTCTGCGGCTGTTCTTTTTGGCCTGCCCGCCCGCGCCCATGCGGCTGAGGCCAGTCAAGAAACCACCGACAAACTGAATGCCGCCCAGGCCCAGCTCGACGAGGTCCAGGCTCAGCTCGACAGCATTGCCAATGAGTACGCGGCGCTCGCCAACAAGAATGCCCAGACCCTCAACGACATCGAGAATGTCCAGGGCAAGATTGACGACACGCAGGCCCAGATCGATGAAAAGAAGGCCGAGCTCAAGAAGAAGCGCAACGACCTTTCCGATCGCGTGGCCGCCAGCTACAAGTCCGGCGGTACGAACATCCTGTCGCTGCTGCTGGCCTCTGGCTCGTTTGAGGAACTCGTCGCCAACGCGCATTACGTTGAGAAGATCAACAAGAGCGACCGCGATGCCATCGAGGATATCCAGACGATTCAGGCTGAGCTCGACGCGCAGAAGACCGAGCTCGAAGCACAAAAGGCCAACCTGGAGAAACTCAAGGACCAGCAGACGGCTCAGATGCAGGATATGCAGGCCAAGCAGCAAGAAGTCCAGACCGTGCTGAACGGTCTTTCCGACGACGTCAAGGAGCTCATGGCTCAGCGCGATTCCGAGATTCTCGCTGCCGCCCAGGCCGAGGAGGCCGCTAGGAAGGCCGCCGCTGCCGCGGCCGCCGCGAACAAGAACAATTCCTACTCGGGTGGTTCGAGCTCGGGCGGTGGATCGTATGCGCCCGGAACTCCGCAGCAGAATGCCGGCTCGGGCAAGCAGCAGGCCGTCGTCAACGCGTGCTACTCCACGCCTTCGCCGGGTCAGAACTGGTGCGCGGCGTGGGTTACCAATGTCTTCCGCAATGCCGGCGTGGGCTATTTTGGCGGCAACGCGTGTGACATGTTCAACGCCTGGTGCTATAGCTCCGACCGCTCGGCGCTGCAGGTGGGCATGATCGTGGCCGATTCCTCGCACAGCGGCACGGGTGCTCCGGGCCTTATCTACGGTCATGTGGGTATCTACGTTGGCGGCGGCATCGTAATGAGCAACGAGGGCGCCATTACGTCTAAGTCGCTTGATTCGTTTATTAGCTTCTATGGCACTGGGTCGGGCGTGCGTTGGGGCTGGCTTGGCGGTATTGCGCTGTCGTAACTGCGGCTTGAAGCTGGTTGGTCCGGGACTGCGGGCGAGGCATAAGGTTGCCTGCTCTACAGTCCTGCGCAAGACGAAGGCCACATTAAGTGGCCTTCTTTGCGTGCGGAACTCGCGACCAACCTTATGCCTCGCCCGCAGTCCCGGACCTTTCGGGTTCAAAGCGCGACACACCGGACTGGTTGCCTGATATAAAGATGGCGAAGCCCCCTTTCGGGGCCTTCTTTTTTATTAGAGGAATTCGCCTACTCGGTGGACTTCGGGTTCTAGGTCTACGTCGAATTGGTCTTTGACGGTTGTTTGGATGTGGCGGATGAGTTCGTCGACATCGGCGGCGGTGGCGTGGTCGGCGTTGACGATGAAGCCGCAGTGCTTTTCGCTCACCTGCGCGCCGCCGATGGCGTGTCCTCGCAGGCCGGCGTCCATGATGAGCTTGCCGGCAAAGTAGCCCTCGGGGCGCTTGAAGGTGGAGCCGGCGCTCGGCATGTCGAGCGGCTGCTTGTCCTCGCGGCGCTGGCGGTAGTCATCCATGTCGGCCTTGATCATCGCGGCGTTGCCCGGGGCGAGATTGAAAGTGGCCGAAAGCACGATGAAACCGTCGTCGGCAATGCGGCTCTTGCGATAGCCCAGGTTGAGCTCATCGACATCGAACTCGATAATGCTGCCGCTACCGCGGGTACCGTCGTCAAGCATGCGGGCGGGCTTGTAGACGCGCACGGACTCCAGTACATCGGCCATGCAGGCACCGTAGGCACCGGCGTTCATGTAGCAGGCGCCGCCGACCGATCCGGGAATGCCCGAGATGGGCTCCATGCCGGTGAGACCGGCCTCGGCTGCCGCCGCGGCGACATCGGAAAGCAAGGCGCCGGCTGCCGCCGTGACGTGCGTGCCGTCGACCGTAATGTCGGAGAGGCCCTCGCCCAGCGCTACGACGACGCCGCGGATGCCCTTGTCGCCGACGAGCAAGTCGGAGCCGTTGCCCACGATGGTGAGTGGCAGGTCGCAGCGATAGCAGGTATCGAGCGTGGCGACGAGGCCCTGCTCGGTATCGGGCATGACAAAGACGTCGGCCGGGCCGCCGATCTTAAACGTGGTGTGCTCGCGCATGGGCTCGCTCATCAGCACGTTGTCCTCGCCGGCAACGCCAGCGAGCGCGCACAGCAGGTCCTCGTTAAAAAAGTCGTTCTCGTGCATACGAATATCCGCCTTTTGGTGGTCGTTGTCATCAATCGATTGCAATATACCCCACCCGGACGGATTTGGTGCGCTGGCGGCGATAAAACAGCCGTCCACCGGATTGGTAAAGTGTTTATCACCGAGGTAGAGGGGTAGTCGCTATACTTTCAAGAGATTGCGCGTAAACCCGGAAGGAGCGAGATGGCCAACAAAGTCACCCTCAAGCAGATCGCCCAGGAGGTGGGGCTTTCCCCCTCGTCGGTCTCGCTTGTTCTCAATAATCGGCCCTGTCGCATCTCGGAAGAAAACCGCAAACTCATCAAAGAGGTCGCGGCGCGCAACCACTATGTTCCCAACCAGATTGCGCGCAGCCTGGTCATGCGCGAGTCGCGCACGCTGGGCCTTATCGTCCCTAACATCGAGAGCCGCTTTTTTGCCTCGCTCGCCGGTAGCCTGGAAAAGCGCTGCCGCGAGGACGGCTATGCGCTCTTCATTACCAGCTCGGGCGGAAGCGCCGATGACGATCTGGAGCTGCTGCGCCAGCTGGTGACGCGCGGCGTTGATGGCGTCTTCCTGGTGGTGGGTGACGAGTTCTCCGATGACCGCGCCCTGCGCGAAGAAGTCAGCCACCTGCCCATCCCGGCCGTAATGGTCGACCGTGCCATTGAGGGGCTCGAGTGCGACAAGGTGATGTTCGACCACGAGATGGGCGGCTATATGGCTACCCGCTATCTGATCGAGCAAGGCCACCGCCGTATTGCCTGCCTGGTTAATGCCCGCCGTTCCAATACGGGTCGCAAGCGACTTGCCGGCTATGAGCGCGCGCTGCGCGAGGTTGGCCTGCCGATCGACGCGCGTTTGGAGTTTGAGAGCGAGTACTACATTCCGAGCGCATACGAGGCCTCGGAGGCGGTGCTCGCAACTGACGCCACTGCCGTGTTCGCAAGCTCGGATAACATTGCCCTCGGTTTGCTCAAGCGCTTGCACGAGATGGGGAAGAGCATCCCGGGCGATATCTCGGTGGTGAGCTATGACAACTCGGCGGCCGACGTTCTCTTTGAGCCGGCGCTGACCGCGATTGAGCAGGACCCTGGTGTCCTTGCGGAGCATGCTTTTGGCTGCATGTCCAAGCGTCTTGCCGGTAGGGGCGGCAGGCGTGCCGAAGAGGTCGTTCTGGAGCCGGAGCTTATCGTTAAGGACAGCGTGCTCGAACTTACTAAACACAACTAAACACGTTTACCAATTTGCAGAGACCGAATGTGGAGCACCTGTGACAATCAACGCCGCAGGTGAATGTCGCGTTTTGCTAATCGATGGGATTGATAAGAGTGATAAAACGTTTTTTCACCATGATAAAACGTTTTAGCAAATATACTAGTCCCAACGAAAGGTTGCCGTATCGGAGGGCGACCGCACAGCGAAGGGACATAAACAATGGCTAAAACACTGGGGACGCCGTGGCAAAAGCTGGGCCACGAGGTGCCGGCTTCCGAGCTCGAGGGCGTCGACCTGTATTGGCGCGCATCGAACTATCTATCCGTCGGTCAGATCTACCTTCGCTCTAACCCGCTAATGCGCCCCGACTTTGTCGACGAGAAGACCGGCGAGACGCGCGACTTCGGTCGTCCGGACGTTAAGCACCGCCTGGTTGGCCACTGGGGTACCACGCCCGGCATCAACTTCCTGTTCGGTCACGTCAATCGTCTCATTGCCGACCACAACCAGAATGCTATCTTCTTGATGGGTCCTGGTCACGGTGGCCCCGCCGGTACTGCTCAGTCGTTGCTCGACGGCACCTACCGCGAGATCCGCCCCGACATCACCAATGACGAGGCCGGCCTGCAGAAGTTCTTCCGCCAGTTCTCCTATCCCGGCGGCATCCCGAGCCACTTTGCGCCCGAGACGCCCGGTTCCATCCACGAGGGCGGCGAGCTCGGCTACACGCTCAGCCACGCCTACGGCGCCGTTATGGACAACCCGAGCCTGCTGGCCGTGGCCGTGGTGGGCGATGGCGAGTCCGAGACCGGTCCGCTCGCGACCTCTTGGCAGTCCAACAAGCTCGTGAACCCGGCAACCGACGGTATCGTTTTGCCGATCCTGCACCTCAACGGCTACAAGATCGCCAACCCCACCATCCTTGCCCGCGTGTCCGACGAAGAGCTCACCAAGTTCTTTGAGGGCATGGGCTATAAGCCGCACTTCTTTGTCGCCGGCTTTGACGACGAGAGCCACGCAAGCATTCATGCGCGTTTCGCTGCCCTGTTTGAGCAGGTCTTCGATGAGATCTGTGACATCAAGGCCACCGCGCAGGCCCAGGCCGTCGCAGGCGAGACCGTGGTCCGCCCGGCCTACCCCATGATTGTGTTCCGTACGCCCAAGGGCTGGACTTGCCCCAAGCACATCGACGGCAAGAAGACCGAGGACTCCTGGCGCGCGCATCAGGTGCCGCTGGCGAGTGCCAAGGACACCCACGAGCACTTCCGCGTGCTGCGCGAGTGGCTGCGTTCCTACAAGCCCGAGGAGCTCTTTACGCCCGAGGGCCAGGTGCGCCCCGAGGTGACGGCCTTTATGCCGACCGGCGAGCTGCGCATCGGCGCCAACCCCAACGCGAACGGCGGTAAGGTGCGTCGCGAGCTCGAGCTGCCCGATATTCATGCCCACGAGGTCCCCGTCGCAACTAAGGGTCATGGCTGGGGCTCCACCGAGGCTGCCCGCGTCTTTGGTGAGTACACTGCCGACGTTCTGGCCAAGAACATGGATGACTTCCGCATCTTCGGTCCCGACGAGACCGCGTCCAACCGCCTGCAGGCTGCCTATAAGGTGACCAAGAAGCAGTGGGACGCCGGCTTCTACGAGGACGAGGCCAACGACGAGCTGCTGGCAGGCTCCGGTAAGGTCGTCGAGCAGCTGTCCGAGCACCAATGCGAGGGCTTCCTCGAGGCCTACGTGCTCACTGGCCGTTCCGGCGTGTGGAGCTCCTACGAGAGCTTTGTCCATGTGGTCGACTCCATGGTCAACCAGCACTGCAAGTGGCTCGAGGCTACCAAGCGCGAGATTCCGTGGCGTGCCCCCATCAGCGGCCTTAACATTTTGCTGTCGAGCCATGTCTGGCGTCAGGACCACAACGGCTTCTCGCATCAGGACCCCGGCTTTATCGACCTGCTGCTCAACAAGGCCAACGACACGCACATCGTAAACGCCTACTATCCGGCCGACGCCAACATGGCTCTCGCCGTGGCCGAGCGCGTCTACCAGTCCACCGACTGCGTCAACGCCATCTTCTGCGGCAAGCAGCCCGCCCCGACCTTCCAGACGGTCGACGAGGCCAAGGCGGAGCTCGCCGAGGGCGTTGCGACCTGGGAGTGGGCATCGACCGCCGATTCGCTCGCCGAGGCCGACGTCGTGGTCGCCACCTGCGGTGACGTGCCGACGCTTGAGGCTCTGGCTGCAACCGACATGCTGCGCGAGCTGGGCATCAAGGTATGGTTCGTCAACGTGGTCGACCTGCTCAAGATCCAGAACGTCTGCGAGAACGACCAGGCTCTCAGCGACGAGCGCTGGGCTGAGCTGTTCGGCTGCGGCGAGAAGCCCGTCCTCTTCGCGTTCCACGCCTATGCCGGCACGATTCGCCGCCTGATCTGGAACCGCCCCGGCCACGACGCCTTCCGCGTCCACGGCTACGAGGAGAAAGGCTCCACGACAACGCCGTTCGACATGCTGCGCCTGAACAACATGGACCGCTGGGCACTGGCCGCGGACGTGCTGCGCATGGTCGACGCCGATAAGTTTGCCGAGCAGATTGATAAGTGGGAGGCATTCCGCACCGAGGCCTTCGAGTTCGCGTGCGATGAGGGCTACGATCACCCGGCCTTCACCGACTGGGTCTGGCCCGACGCCGCAGCCGCAACCGCTGCCGACGGCGCGCTCTCCGCAACGCAAATGACCGCGGGCGACAACGAGTAGATAGGCATCCGGGACGATCTCGCGCTGGGGCCGCCTCCGGGCTGGTGCCCTTCCTCGGAGAAGTGGGCTTCGCGAACTTCTCCGAGGA
>CABQQA010000017.1:0-31335 GCA_902466075.1 uncultured Collinsella sp. | reverse complement strand
CGGAAAGCACATTAAGTGCTTTCCTTTGCGTGCGGAACTCGCGACAAACTTAACCGCCCCGCCCGGCAGGCGAGCTGCGGGAACATGCTTCCGTCCAAGAAATATCGTGCAAAAGGAATTCTGGCTGAATTATTGTTCGCGTGGGTGATTCAGTCGATGAGGGCTATTTATGCCCTGTCGGGGACTAAGGAGTGTCCCGGGGTGCCGGCAGGAAAGGAACGTCCCTGAGTGCCGGGTGGTATGAAAAAAGGCGAGGACCCGTAGGGAGCCCTCGCCTTTGTTACAGGGGGCGATGTTATTCGCGTAATGCGGAATTAGACCAGGCGGGCGTTGATCGTCTTGGCGATCTCGGCGGCGTCGGTGGAACCCTTGACGGTGCCACGGAAGTCCTCGTCCATGAGCGCCTCGGCAACCTTGGACAGGATCTTGAGGTGCGTGGTGCCAGCCTGTGCACCAGGGATGAGCAGGGCGATAGCCACGTTGACAGGAGCGCCGTCCATGGTATCCCAACCGGTCACGCCGGACTCGTCCTTAACGACGATGACGGCAGCCTCGGTAATGGCGTCGGACTTGGCATGCGGGATGGCGAAGCCCTCCATCATGCCCGTGGTGCCCTCGGCCTCGCGGGCCAGGAAGGCGTTCATCACGGCGTCGGCGTCGCTGGCGATACCGGCCTTGACAGCCTGGTTGGAAACGAAGCTCAGAGCCTCGTCACGAGAAGCGAAGTCCTCGGCGACAAAGACATTCTCAACCTTCACGAAGTCGGCAGCGTCGGCCTTAGGGGCCTCAACGGCAGCGGCCTTGGAAGCCTCAACCGGCTTGGCTACAGGAGCGGCCTTCTGATTCTTCTCGAAGTCGTACTTCTTGAAGGCCACGAACAGGATGCCACCGATCACAGCGCCGATGAGGATCGCGAGGACCCACAGCGGACCGTTCTCGACAACGGGCAGGACCAGGAAGCCACCGTGAGGCGCCGGATCGTGAACGTTGAACATGATGGTCAGGATCGAAGCGATGGAGGAACCGAGCATCATGATGGGCATGACGGGCCAGATGTTCTTGGTCATGAACGGAATGGCGCCCTCGGTGATGTGGGTGCAACCAAGAATGAGGTTGACGATACCGGCGTCATGATCCTCCTGGCTGAAGTACTTCTTGCCAACGACGACGGCGAAGGTGGTGATCAGCGGCGGAACGATGCAGGCGGCGGAGACGGCAGCCATGAAGTTGGTGCCGAAGTTGTAGGTATCGGTGCCAACGCCAGCAGCCAAGGCCTCGGTGAGCATAGCGGTACCGGTGACGTAAGCAGCCTTGTTGACCGGGCCGCCCATGTCAACGGCGCACATGCAGCCGATGGCAAGGCCCAGGACAATGGCGCCAGAGGCGGACAGACCCTTGAGGAAGTCCATCATGGCGGTGTTGATGGCAGCCATGGGGCCGGAGATGCCGAGCATGACCAGGCCGACGATGGCGGTCGAGAACAGCGGGTACAGGAAGATAGCCTTGAGGCCGTCCAGATTCTTGGGCAGCTTGGAGAAGACCTTCTCGAGCAGCAGGATGACATAGCCAGCGAGGAAGCCGCCGACGATGCCGCCCAGGAAGCCGAAGCCCACGCCGGCGCCGCCGGCGTCGATCATGCCGGTCTCGGCGTTAACGGGCAGGCCCTGGATGGCGATCATACCGGCAACGAAGCCGGGGACGAGCGCCGGGCGCTTGCCGATGGACTCGGCGATATAGGCGGAAAGCACGGGAACCATGAGGTTCATGGCGATACCGCCGATGATCTTAAGCATAGCGGCAAAGCTGTTGTAGTCAGACGCCGTCGAATCGAAGGACGTGATGCCCCACAGGAACGAAACGGCGGTCAGGACACCACCGGCGACGACGAAGACCAGCATGTGGCTGACGCCGTTCATGAGGTGCTTGTAGATGATGTGGCCGATAGATTCCTTCTCCTCGACCTCATCCTCGACATCGGCAGCAGCCGCAACCGAGTCGTCACCCTTGGCGGCGAGCGCGCGGTCGATCAGCTTACCGGCTGCCTCGACGGACAGGGCCTTGGAAACACCAACGGAAACCATGCGCTTGCCGGCGAAACGCTCCGCCTGGACATCCTTATCGGCTGCGACGACGACGGCCTTGGCACCGGCGATCTCACTCTTGGTGAGCTCGTTCTCGACACCGACCTGGCCATGGGTCTCGACCTTAATGGTCAGACCGCGCTCGGCAGCTGCCTTCTCCAGCGCCTCCTTCGCCATGAAGGTGTGCGCGATACCGGTCGGGCAACCGGTGGCGGCGATGATGTCAAACTTAGCCATGTGTCCCTCCTTTTTAAGTTTTGCGCCCGCAGGCGCTCCCCTACACGCGCGTCCTTGCGCGCTTTTCCACAACTGAAAGATACCAACCTACCGTCCGCGTGAGAAGAGACAAGGAGCAATTCTCCGGTGAAAGGTTCTTTCATAACCGTAAACGGTAGGTGAAAGTTTACCATCAACACTTGAAACGGCAAGGTGTATCTTGTAATTGAAAATCCCCCTATACTATGACAGTACAAAACGAGTCCGATTATCATGCCAACCAGGAGCCATCCATGACCGATAGTAGCAAGAGCGCACTTTCCCTCATTAGTACCCATCAGGGATACAGCGAATCCGAGCAGCGCATTGTCGACTATATATTGGAGCACCAGTCCGAGGCGCCACGCCTCACGGCGGCTCAGCTCTCGCGCGCCGCCGCCACGTCCGAGGCGACCGTTTCGCGCTTCTGCCGCAAGCTTGGCTTTGGCAGCTTCCGCAGCTTTCAGTTTTCGTTGGCGAGGGATTTGGAAAGCCAGCGCAACGAGGGCCTGACTGACGAAGTCTCGCTCGACAATATGGAGCAGAGCCTTAAGAACATCCTGGCTGCCAAGGTGAGCGAGCTTAATGCGACCATCGACGGGATCGACCACGATACGTTGGCGGCTGTTGTGCATGCCCTTAAGCATGCAGGGGTTATTGAGTTTGCGGCTGTGGGAAATACGAACGCGGTCGCGCTCGATGCGACGTTTAAGTTTTCGCAGCTGGGCCTGCGCTGCATGGCGAGCACCATTAGCGAGACATCAATCGGCTTTGCGCTCACGTTGCGCCCGGGTGACGTCATCGTGCTCATCTCAAACTCCGGCAAGTCGCGCCGACTGAATCGCATGGCAAAAGCGGCTCGCGACTGCGGTGCCACCGTAGTCGTCATCAGCAGCGACAGCAAGTCTCCACTCGCGCGCCTGGCAGACTACACTTTTAATACCGTCAACCACGAGGCGCTGCTGACGACGGGTGACTTTGCGTTCTCCAAGATCAGCGCCACGATGATCATCGAAGTTATCTACAACTTCCTGCTGCCCGAGATTGAAGACGCTCGTGAACATATCAGCTACTACGAGGAGCTCATCCAGCCGGACAAGGTCGTTGAGTAAAACGCGTAGTGGGACAAAAATTTCAGTCTATTTTGTCCCACCAACACCGCTGATACGACCTAGCCTCGAACTTCTTCGAGCATCTGCTTTGCGTGGGCCAAGCTTGCCTCGGACTGATCGCCGCTGAGCATGCGGGCGATCTCGGCAGTACGCGCTTCGCCGGTTACCTCGTCCAAATGCGTCTGGGGAACATCGCCCGGCTCCTTGCTGACAACATAATGCTTGTCGGCCATGACGGCGACTTGCGCCAAGTGGGTTACGACAATCACTTGATGCGTAGCGGCAAGATCGGCCAGCACACCAGCAAGAGCACGAGCCGTGGAGCCGCCGACACCGGCATCGACCTCGTCAAATACCAGTGTGTCGACGCCGTCAGCATTACCCAAGACCACCTTGCTCGCCAGCATGACGCGGCTGAGCTCGCCGCCCGAGGCAATGCGGCGCAGGGGACGCGGCGTCAAGCCGACACCGCTGCGATACAAAAGCTCGTAGCTTGAAGGACCCGCCGGCGTCCACTCGGCGCGCGGAAGATCACGCGACTCCCAGATCAGCTCAGCGCCGCCCATCTCGAGGCGTGCCATCTGACGACACACCTCGTGACAAAAACGCGGGGCTGCCGTATTGCGTGCGCGCTTAAGCGCCTTGGCAGCGGAGAACAGTTCGCGCTCCGCCGCGCCGAGTGCCTCGCGTGCCTTCCTAATCTGCTCGTCACCATCGTCCACCAGCGATAACAACTCCCACGAGCGGTCACGCATGGCAAATACATCGTCCATGGTGGGACCCCACTGCCGCAGAAGTCCCTTAAGGTCGGAATACCGCTCGCGCATGCGAGCGAGCTCGCGAGGATCGAACGCAACGCCATCGCGATAAGCACGCAGCTCGTTGGCGCAATCCTCGAGTGAGATGCAGGCATCCGAAAGTGCGTCGGCGATGTCACCCAGTTTGCGATCGACGGTAGCCATGCGCGACAGTTCTGCCACGGCGCCGTTCACGGCATCGAGCGCTCCCCCTTCGGAAGTAAGCGATGCATGGGCATCGTTGGCCGTCGCCACCAGCACCTCGGCATGCTCGGAGCGCGGCAGCAGCTCCTCGAGCTCCTCATACTCACCCGGCTTGGGGTCAACCTCGGCGATACGCTCCAGGGCGAAGCGCGCCTCCTCGACGCGACTCCCCTGCGCTCGCGACGCCTCCTCTACGCGACGGACCTCCTTGGCAGCCGCACGCGACGCCTTAAAGCAGACACGGTACTTTTCCAGCGCCTCGAGCGCAGAGCGACCAGCCCAGGCATCGACCATGGCAACATGATGTGCCGGATCGAGCAGGCGCTGATGTTCATGCTGGCCGCACAGATCCATCATCACGCCGACGCGCTCGGAAAGCTCGCGCACGCTGGCGATGCGGCCGTCAATCTTGACGCGGCTGCGACCCTCGGCAGAAAGGCTGCGCTGCACGGTAAAGCCCTCCGTGTCGTGCGGGCCGTCGAACAAGCGCGCCTCGACGCTCGCCAGCGCCTCTCCCTCGCGCACCGTCGACGAATCTGCACGCTCGCCCAAAATGAGCTTGAGCGCCGAGAGCAGCGCGGTCTTGCCGGCGCCGGTCTCGCCGGTCAAAACCGTTAGGCCCGCACTCGGAACCAACGTCGCCTCGCGAATGAGCGCGATGTTGGAAACCTGCAGCTCATCGATCATGGCGCACTCCATAGAACACGCGGCTCACCGAGTTATAGAAGCTCTCGGGACCGTAATCGAGCAGCAGCACGTCGCCGGGACCACGGCGCACCGCCACGCTCTCAACGGTGCCATCGCAGGTAATAAACTGTCCATCGATAGCGATCGCCGGAACACTCGGACGGTCATCGGACATAAAGATCTCGACGACATCACTCGGCGAGGTCAAAAAAGCGCGAGCCTGAATGGTATGCGGAGCGATGGGCACACAGACCATACCCGTGTAATCGGGGCTGACAATGGGGCCGCCGGCGGAAAGCGCGTAGCCGGTGGAGCCGGTCGCCGTCGAAACAACGACACCGTCGCCGCGAAGGCGGTCGATATGATGGCCGGACACCGTGATGTCAAATTCGACCATATCGGACAGGGGGCCGCGCGTAAGTGCCATATCGTTGAGGGCAAACGTGCGCACGACATCCTTCGCGCCGTCTTCGCGCACGGACACAATATCCGCGGCGATGGTGGCGCGGCGGCTCACGTGGAGCTCGCCGGACAGAGCATCGCTCACAACCTGCAGAATGTCGCGCTCCTCGGGGCTCGCAGCAGTTAAAAAGCCCAGGTGACCATAGGAAAGACCGAGGATAGGAATCTCGCGATGGTTGAGGATGCGGGCAGCGCGCAGCAACGTACCGTCGCCGCCGAGCGTAATGACCAGATCTGAGCCATCAATATCAGGCGTGCTTTGAATCTTCGATCGCTGGTCGGCAGCCCATGCGACCTCGTAGCCCTGGCGCGAAAGCCAAAGCTCGAGCATCAGGCCGCTCTCGACCGCCTCTTGCTTGTAGTAATTGGGAACCAGAAAGACCTTCATAGCGTTGCAGCTTTCTCGCTCAAAGCCGATACCTGGGATTGCAGCTCATCGTCGGTGCGTTCACCAGGGGCAAACCTTATGCCGTACAGGAAAAACTCAACGTTGCCCTTAGCGCCATGGATGGGCGACACGCACACGTCAAGCGGGAACAGGCCCTTGGCGGCAAAAAGCTCAATCGCCGCCACGAGCGTATCGCGGCGGACGGCGGGGTCGGTCACGATACCGCGCTCGCCCACCAGCGCAGCCGGCGCCTCAAACTGGGGCTTTACGAGCGTGCAGAACGAACCCGAAGGCTTCAGGCACGCCAGCACGGCGTCGATGATATTCGCGATGCCGGTAAACGAGACATCACATACAGCCAGGTCGATGGCACCGGCATAGCCAAGCTCAGGCAGCTGCGTCACGTTTGTGCGCTCATGCAGCGTCACGCGATCATCCTGACGCAACGACCAATCAAACTGGGCGCGACCCACGTCCACCGAGACAACGGTCGCAGCTCCGCGCTTGAGCAGGCAATCGGTAAAGCCGCCGGTAGAGCAGCCCACATCCAGACAGCTAAGGCCCGTCGGATTGATGCCAAACGCATCAAGCGCGCCTTCGAGCTTAAGACCGCCGCGGCCAACATAGGGAATGCGCCCCTTCACGTGCAGTGGCAGACCCGGAATCACCTTAAGGCCCGGCGAAGTCAAGCGCTCGCCGCCACTCGAGACCAATCCGGCCATAAGAGTGCGAAGGGCATCCGCGCGATCGGCGCAGATGCCCTGTGAAATCAGTTCGTCATCAAGACGCACGCGTTTCATGAATGCCATCAACCATTCGTATCCGGAGATGCGGCCTAGCTATCCTGGGATTCGTTTGCCGCATCCTCATCGTATTCCTGCTCGAGCTTATCGGCCTCACGCGGCGTCAGCTCAAACTTGTCGACCATATCGACCGCGCGGGAGCCCAGCTCAATCGCTTCGTCAAACAGATCGAGTGAACGCTCCAAGGACGTATCCTTGGAGCGAACGGTAGCGATGATCTGGTCCAGACGGTCCGAAATCTCGTCAAAGTTGCGGACAGAACCCTCTGGCATGGCTACTCCTCGACGGAGTCGGCCTCGACGGCCTCAGCAGCGTCCACATCCTCGGCAAGTACACCGGCGGTAGCCTGAGCGGCAGCGACCTTGGCGGCAGCCTCAGCAGCCTGGGCCTCCTCGCGAGCGCGATCCTCGGCCAGCAGTTCCTGGTACAGGTCCTCGCCCGGCAACTCCTC
Organism: uncultured Collinsella sp.; assembly: GCA_902466075.1. Taxonomy (GTDB): domain Bacteria; phylum Actinomycetota; class Coriobacteriia; order Coriobacteriales; family Coriobacteriaceae; genus Collinsella. The sequence continues at coordinate 24,095 of CABQQA010000017.1, read as the reverse complement.
GCTGCGCGCGATCTTGCCCAGCACGCCGTTGACGAACGACGCGGACTGGTCGGTGCCATAGGCCTTGGCAAGTTCGACGGCCTCGTTGATCACGATAGCGTCCGAGACCTCTTCGTCGGTGAGGAAGCGCATCTCGTAGACGGCGATACGCAGCAGATTGCGGTCGGCGCCGGGCATGCGCATAAGATCCCAGTTCTTGGCGACGGCGCGCAGGGCACAGTCGATGCGATCGATATGCTCGTAGGCACCGCGGCACAGCTCCAGCGCATAGGGGTCGAGGGGGCCCTTCGAGATCAGGAAATCGCCCTCGAGGACGCGCTCGAGCGGGCTGTCCGTGGCCTCGGCCTGGAACAGCAGCTGCAGCGCCTGACTGCGGGCAAGCGTACGCCCGCGATAAACCTTAAGGCTCAAAGGTTACTCCTTGGGGAAAACGAGGCCGTCGATGCAAACGTCAACGCGCTCGACCTCAACGCCCACCTGGGCATCGATGGCAGCGACCACGGCAGCGCGAACGGCCTCGGCGAGTTTCTTGAACGGATAGCCAAAGAACACCACAACGCGCACGGTGAGTGCGAGCTTGTCGCCGACGACCTCGGTCTCGACCGCCGGCTCGGAAGCCGGGGCCTTGGACGAGAGCATCATGGAGACAAGGTTGGTGGCAAGGTCCTTGACGCCAACGGAGGCGATGCCCTCGACATCGGACACGGCGCGCGAGACGATGGCGGTCAGAACATCGGGCGAAATGCCGATGCCGTCAATCTTGATTTCCTGGGGCATGAGTCCTCCTAGAAGAGTTGGTTGCTAGACGCGGGAGACGAACTTGCCGTCGCGGGTGTCAACCTTGATGACCTCGCCCTCGTTGAGGTACATGGGGACCTGGATGACAGCGCCGGTGTCGATCGTGGCCGGCTTGGTGGAACCCTGGACGGTGTCGCCCTTAAAGCCCGGGTCGGTCTGGACGATGGTGGTCTCGATGAACATCGGCGGAGTCACGCCCATGAGCTCATCGTCGGCGAAGAGCAGCTGGCAAATGTCGTTCTCGCGCAGCCACTTGGAGTTCTCGCCCACCATGTCCTCGGGAACGGGAACCTGCTCATAGGATTCGTTGTCCATGAAGATGTAGTCGGTGCCATCGTTGTAGAGGTACTGGAACTCACGGGTGGTGAGCATGACGCTCTCGAACTTGGTGCCGGCGTTGCAGGTGTTCTCGACGACGCGGCCGCTCTTGATGTCGCGGGTCTTGTAGCGCACAAACGCGCCGCCCTTGCCCGGCTTGACATGCTGGAACTCGACGATGGTGTAGACCTTGTCCTTAATGCGGAGACCGAGGCCGTTCTTGAAGTCGGCGGTAGAAATGGTAGGCATAGCGACCTTTCTTGTTATGGGCAGAACGCACAAGCGTCCAAATTACATACGAGCGAAATTATACACTTGCAGACGGCGCCTGCAGCGAGCGCATAAAAAGAGAACGCGGGGCGTCCGAATTGCTCCGGAGGCCCCGCCCCAAACTATCTACCGAAGTAGACTAGCAATCGATGACGTGAAGGTCATGCGGCGTCTTGGTGAAGGGCTCGTAGCCGTTCTCGGTGACCACGCCGTAGTCCTCCAGGCGCACACCGCCCACGCCGGGCAGGTAGACGCCGGGCTCCATGGTGATAACCGAGCCGACCTCGATGATATTCTTGCTGCGGTTGAAGTTGGGCAGCTCGTGGATGTCAATGCCCACGCCGTGGCCCAGACCATGGTTGTAGTAATCGCCATAGCCGGCATCGCCAATGATCTTCTTGGAAAGCTTGAAAATGTCGTTGCCCTCGACGCCCGGATGGATGGCGGCGACGCACTCCTCGTGCGCACGGCGCACGAGCGCGTACAAGTCGAGCTGCTCCTGCGTGGGCTCGCCCATCACGACGGTACGAGTCATGTCGGAGCGGTAGTCGCAATAGCCCGCGCCATAATCCATGAGAACGAAGTCGCCCTTCTCGATCACGCGGTCGCTCGGGACGGCATGCGGGTTGGCGGTGTTGGGGCCGCTCGCCACGATGGAGCCGAAGGCCAGGCTGTCGGCGCCGTTGGCGAACATAAAGTTCTCGAGCTCGTTGCGAACCTGCTTCTCGGTCATACCGGGCTTAATATAGCCGAGCATGTGCTGGAAGGCGGCGTCGGTAATCGACTGCGCATGGCGCATGAGCTCGATCTCCTCGGCGTCCTTGATGGCGCGCATCTTGCGAATGTCGTCATGCATCAGCGGCAGCATGCAGGCGACGGAACGATCCTCAAGGCCACGCTGGATACCCTGGTAGAAGTTGATCTGCATGTCGTCCTCGACAGCGCAGACACGGCACTTGTTAGCCGCGATCTTGCCGGCGACCCAACCGGGGATGGTGCCCTCGTCCATGTCGTAGACCCAGGGGCTGCCGGCGGACGTGTTCTCCTCAAAGCTGTTGAGATAGCGTGAGTCGGTATGGAACAGGCACTGGTCGGCCGTAATAAATGCAGCGTGCGGGAACTCGAAGGTGTAGTCGAAGACGCCCTTCACGCCCGTGAGCCAACGAAGGTTGGCCTCGTCGCGCACGACGATAGCGTCGTAGCCGCGCTCAGCCATCAGGGCACGAACACGCTCGATACGACCGGCAGGACCGGCAGCAAACTCAGACATGCAGATTCCTTTCTTATTGTCCTCATAAAAGCGGGACGGGCCTCGATCGAAAGATGGAATCGCGCGCGATTCGCAACCGATTGGAAACCCGCCCCTCAACATGATACGAAAGACGATGTATGTCAATAAATCCTAGAGAAGTTCTTTGCGAGAAGCCAAGTATGCGTGAGCATGGCGGTCGAGAACCTCGTCCTCAACGCTCGTTAGACGAATGGCGCCGAGCGCCGCGGGCAGCGGCAACATGCTGCGGTTCGAGCGAACAAACTGCTGCCTGCGGAACTCCTCGATATATGCGGCAGGCTCCAGATCGAAGGCAAGCTCCTCGATACCAAAGTCCTCCAGGCAGTCATCGACCTCAAAGACGTAATCGATATCGAAGTCGCAGGCATCATGTGCTAGGCGCGCCTCAAAGCGCATGCCCTCGGACAGCAGCTGGTAGGCAGGAACCTGCACCGCGGCTTTGCCCAGGCAGACGCGCAGAGTACGCTCCCCTGTCTTGCCAAAATCGAGCGCATGGCGGGCGCTCGGGTTCGTGGCCATCAGTACGTCCTTACGGGCAGTCTGAGACCACTGAACGGCATTGACGAGCGCGACCTCCTCGCCCGCGAGAATCTCGGGAATGGTCTCGGTAAACTGATTCCAGCGGGACTTGCTGCTCGAAAGCATGGTGCCAACAAGTACCGCATAGCCGAGCTTGAGGTCCTCGGGGTCCGCCGCGCGTACAAGGTCGAGGTCACACACGACCAAGCCCGGCTCGGGACGGAACGCGATAGCGGGAAGCGCATGCGCCGACGAGGCGACAAGCGGCTTCATGGTCGTCGCGACCGTGAGCATGGCGTCGAACGTCGTCGGCAGCAAGGCGCACTCGGTGCGACCGCACCACTGATTGGCGCACCAGCAAACAACCGAGCAGGTCGCCGTGTCGCCGACAGCGACAACGAGATCATCGCAGGTAATGCCGTTAGCCGACAGCGCGCCAAAGACGGTATCGGCATCGACCAGCGTAGCACCGGCAGGCGAAACCTCGAGGACGAGCGGCGACACGGCAAAACCGGCGTCAACAAGTGCATGCTCGACAACCTCGCCAAAACGCTCGGATGTGGCGTCGTTCCAAACCACCATCGCACGCTTAGGCTTGCCCACAGCCGAGGCAAACATGCGCGACAGCTCCTCGAACGCCCCCAATCCGACGCGGACATCGACACTGCGGTTTTGGAAATTGATAAGTTGACGGCGAATCATAGCAGTCCACGCTCCAAAAGCATCTCGGCACAAAGGTAGGAAACGTCCTCGAAGGACTTGTTGCGAATATCAAGGGTAATATCGGCCGCCTGGCGATACAGCGGACGGCGATGCTCAAACAAGCGCGCAGCGTGCTCGGGCGAGCGGAAATCGGGCCGGGTATCGGAGCGACGAATCTGGCGCAACGAGTCCTCAAAGTCGCCTTCGAGGTACACGCATGTACCCATCTCGTGCATCAGCTCAATGTTCACCGACGTCTCGACGATGCCGCCCCCGCACGATACCAGCAGGCTGCGCTCGCTTTGAAGCGAACGGAGTGCCGAGGTCTCGAGCTCGCGAAAACGATCCTCGCCCTCGGTCTCAAATATCTCGGTCACCGACTTGCCGCATCGACGCACAACCAAGCGATCGGTATCGATGAATCGACGCTTGAACATAGTGCCCACATTGCGCGCAAGCGTCGACTTGCCCGCGCCCAAAAAGCCGATAAAGAAGATATGGTCGCAGCCGTGTTTGATGTGCTGAGACATGGCGAAACCTATTCCTCGCAGGGAAGGTCGCGCAGGGCCCGGCGCTCAAAGATACGGAAGATCTGCGTGTACCACAGGTCCTGGGTTGCCTGCGGCTTGACCAGAATAGTGTCAACGCCGGCAAAATTACCGCTCCACACGTCCGTGTACAGCTGATCGCCGATCAGCACCGCCTCGTCTGCCGTGGCGCCGAGGCGCTTAAGACCCGCCTTCAAGGCAAACGGGGCGGGCTTCATGGCGTGGCTAATGGCCTCGAGTCCCAGCTCGCGTGCAGAGCTCATGACCTGGTCGCGATGCCAGTTGTTGGACACCATGCACAGCTTAAAGCCTTTGGCGCGGGCGGCGTCGAGCCAAGCGGAAACCGCAGTGGGAACCTGCTCGGTGTCGCGCGGCACCAGAGTGTTATCGCGATCGAGCAGAATGGCGCGTTTGCCGTCGGCCCACAGGGTATCAAGGTCGATGCGATCGACCGAGGCAACGTATCGTTTGGGGCTAAAAATCCTCATGCTAATTCCAAGACTGTTGATGCTCTTCGTAGGTTTGCGAGAAGTACTCCTCGTCCTGCGTAATGTAGAAATACAGGTCATCGGAGTCGGTCGGCTCAAGCGTGGCCTTGAGTGCCTCGAGCGACGGAGAGCAGATGGGCGTGGGTGGCAGGCCCTCGTGCTTATAGGTGTTATACGGGCTATCGCTCTGCAGGTCGTCGGCGGTAACCTCGCCACCGGTGACATACATCATGGTCGCATCGCTGTTGAGATAGCGCAGACCGTCGAGCTTGCCTGCAAGGCGGTTGTAGAAGACCGAGGCCACGTGCGCACGTTGATCGGCGTTGAGGCCCTCGCGCTCAACGATAGAGGCCAAGTTAACGATGTCGTAGTCGGACATCTCCACACCGTAGCGCTCCTTGATCTTGGCTTCGCAGCTCGCAAAGTCAAGCGACTTGTACTCAGTCTTAAACTGATCGAGCATGGCGCGAATCACGTCATCGGCCGTCGGCGAATCACCCAACGAATAGGTCTTGGGGAACAAGAAACCCTCGAGCGAGTCGTTGGCGGCGCCCTTAAGGAAGCTATAGTCGTCCACGTAGTTGGAGGCCTTGGCCTGGTTGAGGAAGTCTCCCTTAGAGATGCTGTCGTAGGCCTGGGCCACGCGGTCGGCGACTTGATCGACTGTCAGACCCTCAGGGATAGTCAGCGCATTGGAGCCCGCGTTGGGGCCTTCCATGAGCTGCTGAACAACCTTGGTCGCATCCATGAGTGTGGTGAACGAGTAGGTGCCAGGCTTAAGCGACATATCGGCGTTAAGCTTTTTCACCGCCGCGTAGTAATCCTTGGGATTTTCGACGATATGGTTCTCGGAGAGAATCGAGGCGATCGTATCGCCCGAAGCACCGTCGGGAATGGTCACCGTAACTTGCTGGCCAGCAGCGACTTTCGCATCCTCACCGGCAAAGAAGCCCTTAACGGCAGGTACGACAAAGAAAGCGATAGTAGCAAGCGCGATTACGGCCACCACAACGCCGATGATCATAGGAACCGGAGAACTCTTCTTTTGAGCACCGCGACGAGCATGCGTGTTGTAGCTCGAGCGAGTCGCCGGAGCAACGCCATGCGAACCGCGAGCGTGATGCGGATGCGATTGGGGGGCCTGCGTTCGCTGGGTAGGTGCCTGTTGCTTAAAGCGAGCACCGCCTGCAGGCTGAGCCGAACGAGCAGTGGGCTGCTGAGCCGCGTGAGAAGCCGGATACTGAACCGAACGAGCAGAAGGCTGCTGACCCGTCCGTTGAACAGGTTGGGCCGAACGAGAGGAGGACTGCACCGGGCGCGCGGCAGACTGAGCTGCGCGCTGGGTCGGCTGTGCCGGACGCTGGCCAGGCTGGGCAGGGCGCGACGCCGACTGACGTGTACAATTCGGCTGGCGCGGATCGGGAGCGCTAGGCATGCGAAACCTCCTCGTTTTTACGATCAAGCCACGTCTGCAAAAACAGGCTGGCGGCAATCATGTCAATCTTGCCCCTCATCTGCTTTTCGTTGAGGCCCTGCTCGCGCAGGATACGCTTTGCCTCTTGCGAGGACAGGCGCTCGTCCTCAAACTCCAACGGAAGATCGAGCTCGTCGGCAATCTTTTGCGCAACAGCGGCAACGCGCTCGGCCTGGGGACCGGGCTCACCGGCCATGGTCAGGGGACGCCCACTTACCAGGATATCGGGCTCATAGTCCTCGACCAGGTAGCGGAACGTCTTGGCCATACCGGTGACCTCTGCAGCCGGGAGCACCTTGACAGGCATCGCCATCTTGCCATCACGGCTCGAGACGGCGATGCCGATCCTGGTCTCCCCTATGTCCAGCGCAAGCGCGACCACAGCGACTACCTAGATTCTTAGGCGCCGAGCGCGGTCTTAGCGGCCGCGAGGGCATCGGCGATGCCGGCGGCATTCTTGCCACCGGCCTGGGCCATGTTGGGACGGCCGCCACCGCGACCGTCGACCAGGCCCGCGATCTGCTTGATCACGTTACCGGCGTGGAAACCGGCCTTGACGGCGTCATCGGAGCCGGCGGCGAGCAGGGCCGGGGTGCCCTTCTCGGTCACGCTGGCGACGACGCAGGCGACAGGACCGGCGACCTTCTGGTGCACGGTATCCCAGACGTTGCGCAGGTCGGCAGCCTCAAGGCCCTGGAGCTCAGCGACGACGAGCTTGTAGCCGTCGAGCTCGACGGCGCCCTCGATGGCGCTGGAGATAGCGTCGGAGGAGCCACCGGTCAGCGCCTTCTTGAGCTTGTTGGAAGTCTCGCGCAGCTCGGCCTGCAGGTTCTCCACGCGGGCGGGAACCTCATCCACGCGGCACTTGAGCGCAGCAGCGGCGGCGTCGACGAGCGCCAGACGGTCGGCCATGTAGTCGAGAGCACCCTTAGAGGTCACGGCCTCAATACGGCGGACGTTGGAGCCCGTAGAGGACTCGGAAATGATCTTGAACAGGCCGATCTCGGCGGTGTTGGCAGCGTGCGTGCCACCGCAGAGTTCGCGGGAGAACGGCTGGTCCTCGGCGCCCACGGAGACAACGCGGACGACGTCGCCATACTTCTCACCAAACAGGGCGACAGCACCGGCGGACTTGGCCTCGTCAATGCCCATGACGCGGGTCAAGACCGGCTTGGAGGCGAAGATCTGCTGGTTGACCAGGTCCTCGACAGCCTTGAGCTGCTCGGAGGACAGGGCCTCGAAGTGCGTGAAGTCAAAGCGCAGGTGCTCAGGCGTCACCAGCGAGCCGGCCTGGGAGACATGCTCGCCCAGGACCTGCTTAAGCGCGGCGTCGAGCAGGTGCGTGGCGGTGTGGTTGCGGCGCAGGAAGCCACGGCGCTCGGCGTCAAGCGTGGCGGTCACAGCGGCACCGACAGTCAGCGTGCCATCGACAACGTGCGCGACGTGGGCATACAGACCGTTGTGGTTCTTGGTGTCGGCAACGGTCAGAACAACGCCCTCGGCGGAAAGCTTGCCGGCATCGCCTTGCTGGCCACCCATCTCGGCATAGAACGGGGTGCGGTCGAGAACGACCTCGACGTCCTCGCCGGCGGCAGCGGACTCGACGGACTCGCCGTTGCGCACGATGGCAACAACCTTGGCGCCTACGATCGCATCGTTGTCATAGCCGTCGAACTCAGTCGCGGCGACCTTGTCGGAAAGTTCGACCCACACGTCGTTGAAGCTGCCCCAGGCGTCGCCCTTGGCATTGGCGCGGGCGCGGGCCTTCTGGTCCTCCATGCAGGCGGTGAAGCCGTCCATGTCGACGTCGTGGCCAGCGGTGCCGGCGATCTCGACGGTCAGGTCGATGGGGAAACCAAAGGTGTCGTGCAGCTTAAAGGCAACATCGCCCGGAAGCACAGCGCCCTCGGCAAGCGCTGCCAGGGCCTCATCCAGGTAGACGCGACCGTTGTCGAGCGTCGTGGAGAAGCGCTCCTCCTCGGAGGCGACGATACCCTTGACGAGCGCGACGTTCTTGAGCAGCTCGGGATAGGCATCGCCCATCTGAGCGTTGACCTCGTCGATAAACTTGGTCAGGAAGGCGCCCTCGATACCCAGCAGGCGACCGTGGAACACGGCACGGCGGAGCAGGCGTCGAAGGACGTACTCGCGACCCTCGTTACCGGGCAGGATGCCGTCCGAGATCATAAAGTCGACGGCACGAGAGTGATCCGCGATGATACGCAGCGAGCGGCTGGCACCGGAGTAATCGTCGGCGTCATAGGTCTTGCCGCTGATCTCCTCGCCCAGCTTGATGAGGTGCTGCATCAGATCGCCGTCGTAATTGGCGGTCTTGTGCTGCATGATGGCGGCCATGCGCTCTAGGCCCATGCCCGTATCGAGGTTGCGGTGCGGCAGCTCTGGCATGGAGCCGTCCTCCTGGCGGTCGTACTGGGTAAAGACGAGATTCCAGAACTCCAGGAAGCGGTCGCAGTCGCAGCCGGGCTTGCAGTCGGGGCTGCCGCAGCCAACCTCCTCGCCCATGTCAAAGTAAATCTCAGAGCACGGACCGCAGGGGCCGGTGGGGCCAGCGGCCCAGAAGTTGTCGTCCTCGCCCAGGCGGGAGATATGATCCTCGGCAACGCCCAGGGAGCGCCACACATCGTGGGTCTCGTCGTCCTCGGTAAAGACAGTAAAGTACAGGCGGTCGAGAGGCAGCTTGAACTCCTTGGTAATGAGCTCAAAGGCCCAAGCGCAGGCCTGCTGCTTGGAGACGCCACCAAAGGAGAAGTCGCCGAGCATCTCAAAGAAGGACAGGTGACGGCCGTCCTCGCCGATGCAATCGATGTCGTTGGTGCGGACGCACTTCTGGCAAGAGATTGCGCCGATCTCCTTCATGGTCTTCTTGCCCTGGTAATACTCCTTAAACTGGTTCATGCCGGCGTTGGCAAGCAGCAGCGAAGGATCGTCGGGGACGAGGGACGAAGAAGGATAGAGCTTAAGACCGCGCTCCTCAAAGAAGTTGAGGAACTTGGAGCGGATCTCGGCCGTAGTCATTGACGGGTAGTCAGCACTCATAGAGGGGATCTCCTCGGTTTCACATCGAAACAGTTCAAACGTAACGATATTACCATCCCACCGCGCCTGTGCAAAAAAGAGGGCCGCCAAACAGCGACCCTCCAGCGAAAGTGCACGTTATTTAGGTCTGTCAAATACTTTGAAAAAAATGATTTCGGTATAATTGCATATAAGAATCGTCCGGAAGGAGCGATCGATGAATAGCAAACGGTTTGCCGTGAATGCACTAACCTCAGTAGCCCTTTTAGCAATCTTCGCTTACTCGAGCTGGTATGTGAACCAGCCGAGATTTGGCTACGCATTGTACGCAGTAACATCTGGCGATAAAGCGTATTACACCCTAAGCGCAATTGACGCCATCTTTTTCTATGTGGCTGGCCCCTTATCAATCGCTTTGATCGCGTTTATTGTTATTTACAACATCAAGAAACGCTAACAGAGCCTATTTGGAATCCGAATCGTCCATGGAGCCGTCGATGCCGGTTTTGGTGTCGTCGTCAGAGCCTGTGTCGTCGTCCTTGGCAAAGGGGTTCTTAAAGAAACCCGTCGCGTCGGGCTGCAGGCCTGAGAGCTTAATCCAGGGATTATCGAGCTCGGGCTTGGGCATTGCCTGGGCCTCGGGAGCGGTCTCGTTGCCGATGAGTTCGGACTCGTAGATGAACGTATCGTCGCCAAGCGCGTCGTAGGCGGCGACCGGGTTGCCCTCGGTATCGCGATACGGCGTGCCCTTAAACACGGCGCCATCGTATGCCACGAGCTGACGGCCGGTCTCGTTCTCAAAGTAGTAGACGAAAATGCCCTTGAGGGCTGCGCACAGCGGAATGGCAATGATCATGCCAATAGGACCCATGAGTGCCGAGCCAATAACGAGCGCCGTGAGGCTCATGATGGGATGCACCTGCACCGAGCTCTGCATGACCTTAGGCGAAATTACGTTATCGGTGACGTTTTGAGCGACCATCGTCACGATGAGCGTCCATAACGCCAACATGGGGCTGAACATGAAACCGAGCACTGTGGCGATTGCTGCGCTCACCCAGGGACCGACGACCGGAACCAAATGCATGATGCCGGTAAAGATGGCCATGAGCGCCACATACGGATGGCCGATGATCATAAAACCGATAAAGGCGAGGAAACCACCGCAGATGGACGTCACGACCATACCGCGCATGTAGCCGCCGACAGAGCGAGAAAGGATGGCGACCATAAAGCGGTACGAGGTCTCCTTCTCCTGACCGATGATGGTGCAAATCTCGTGGTGCATGCGAGGGTAGTCGCAGGCCATCCAGTACGCAAGCACCAGACCAAGGAAGATCACGAACAACTGCGAGGCTGTATTGGTGATGAGCGGGAACACACCGCGGCCAAGCTCGGCAGCGATCTGAGACACATACTTCGATGCCACGGCAACCAGCGACGAAAGATTATCGTCCAGATACTCCTTGAGCGGCGTGTTGTTGAGCGTCTTGGCATGCGAGAGCATCTCGTTGAGATCACCACCCGCAACACGAAGCTGCTCGGGCAGGCGGCTCAGGACTTCCATGATTTGACCGAGCAAAATAGGCGATAGGATGCAGACGACGCCGACGAGCACGGCAACAACCACAATGAGTGCGATGAGCGAACCGAGGCCACGTCCGACGCCGTGATGCTCGAGCCAGTTGGTGATCGGAGACATCACAAAAGCGATGATGGAACCGACAGCGAGAAACTCGATGACCGGTGCCAGGATGCCCATAAGGTTAAAGATTACGGCAGCGATGACAATGCAGCCGACGACGCCCCAAATGCGCAGCGTCAGAATGCGGGTATCGCGAAGCGTGCGGTCGATTTGTTGGGGGTGCTCACTCATGAACGAATCATCACTCCGTCGGGGTCGATCTTATCTTGAATCTTCTTAAGGGTACGGCGCAGCAGGCGCGAGACCTGCACCTGCGAGATGCCCAGCTTCTTGGCGATCTCGATCTGGGTCATGCCCTTTACGAAGCGCAACTCGATAACCTCGCGCTCGCGAGGCGAGAAATCGCGGATGGCTTCCTCGATTACCAGGCGGTCATCGGTAAAGTCGAGCTCATTGTCCTCGTCGGCATAGCGGTCAAGAATCGAAGGCGCATCGTCGGAATCGGACGCGCCAGGAGCCTCGATGGGCACCGAGGTGTAGGCCGAGGACGATTCCATGGCTTCGAGCACCTCGTCGACAGTCACGTCGAGGTATTCGGCGATTTCCTCAACCTTGGGCGAACGCTGTAGCTCGTTGGTGAGCTTATCGGTAGCCTGGTTGACCTTGGCCGAGAGCTCCTGCAAACGTCGGGGCACGCGCACGCTCCAGCCCTTGTCGCGGAAGTGGCGCTTAATCTCGCCCAGGATGGTGGGCGTGGCAAACGTCGTGAACTCAAGTCCGCGTTCAGGGTCAAAGCGGTCGATAGCCTTGAGCAAGCCCAGATAGCCGACCTGCAAAAGGTCATCGAGCGGCTCACCGCGGTTTTTAAATTTGTTGGCAAGAAACCTTACCAGGTTCATATGGGACATAACGAGCTGCTCGCGAGCATCCGGATCACCGGTCTCCTTATAACGACGAAACAGCTCGCGGGTTTTCTCCTTGTCCCAAGCGGTTTTGCCGCTCCGGGAACGTTCGGTCATATTAGATATCCGCCTTGAGGTCGAGGGAAAGCGTTAGGGGCGCCGCAGTCTTTTCGTAGGAATCGCACACGCTTGCAAGAATGAGCTCGGCATACACAGCAGCCTGGTCATCCTCGTCGACGGTGGCCTGTTCCCCAAAGGTAAAGGACATGCCGACGTGAGATTCGTCCACATCAAATTGAATGGTGATGTCGTCGCAGTCGACCGCGGTGCACCCAAAGATGAAGGCTTCCTCGGCAGCCATGCGGATGTCCTCGATACGATCGACAGACATAGAGCACAGGGCGCCGACGTTGGCGGCCGTCATGCGCACCAAGCGCGCGAGACGCGGATCACCGGCAACGCTCAGCGTGATGGGACAGGTTGCTTCGCTACTCATCGCAGGACTCCTCGGAGGTCTCGGCGGGCGTATAAGTGTAATACTGAGCGGGCTTAGCAGCGGGCTTCTGAACATCATCGTCGTCAGCAGCGGCATCGTCATCGCCAATCAGAACGCGCTCAGTAGGCTGCTCGGCCTCGGCGGCGGCAGCGGCGAGCTTGCGATCGGCGTCGGCTGCAGGAGCCTTCACCTTATTGAAGAGCTTCTGCACGGCGCCAGCAGCAGAATCAGTCACGCTCGATACGGCATTGCTGGCCTCGGCCACGCTGCCCGTGACCTCGGAGATGTCGCGAACGACCGCCTCAACCTCAACGAGGTTAGACGTCAGAGCATCAACGGCAGTCTTGCTCGACTTGAGGAGCGGCTCAACCTGTGCCAGCGCGGGGGTGAGCTCATCGACAGCGCCATCGAGCTTTGCCACCACAGGCTGTGCCTCGGCGAGCGTATTGTTAAGGTCACTCACCGTCTTGTCGAGCGAGTCGACGACGGTGCGAGTCTTGCGCAGCGTGAGCGCGAGCTCGACAACAGCCCACACGCCGGCAACGGCGAGCACCAGCAGGGCGATTTGAATGGGACTCATGCAAGCCTCCCGAAGGAATCGAAATACAGACGTTTTTCATGGTACCCCAAAGAAGGGCAAAGATACCCAAAGGGAATGCGCGAGGCGCCAATGGCCTACTTGGGAGCGTTGCCGCTACGGTCGCGCTCGCTTTGCTCCACACGCCACTCTTCCCAACCGCGGCCGGCAGGCTGCCAGAACGCGCCGCGCTCCAACCCCTCGGGCAAATAGCGCTGATCGACCCAGCCTTCGGGATAATCGTGCGGGTACTTGTATACACCGTACTCGTCGCTGCCGGGACGGTGACGATCGCGCAGGTAGCTGGGCACCTCGCGAAGACCACTGCTGTGGATATCGGCCAGCGCCGCATCGATCGAGGCCTCGCACGCGTTGGACTTAGGCGCCAGGCACACATAGAGCGCAGCCTGAGCCAGGTTGATGCGACACTCGGGATAGCCAATGACCTCGGCAGATTTAAATGCGGCATGTGCCACCAAAAGCGCCTGCGGGTCGGCGTTGCCAACATCCTCGGAAGCCTGAATCATAATGCGGCGAGCGATAAACTTGGGATCCTCCCCCGCATCAATCATGCGCGCAAGCCAATAAATGGTGGCATCGGGATCGCTGCCTCGCATGGACTTGATGAACGCGCTAATAATGTCATAGTGCATGTCACCGTTTTTGTCATACGAAAACCCACGACGCGGATTGGCGATCTTCACGTCGTCCACGGTAATGGGATAGCGTTCCCCCGCCGCCGGCGCTGGCGTTCCCTCGGTATCGGGACGCGTAACGGCAATCTCGCTCGCAAGCTCGAGCGTCGTGAGTGCTGAGCGAGCATCGCCCGCGGCCAATGTGCAAATGGTTTTAACCGTATCCTCATCGGCCGAGAACTTACCGTTTAAACCCTGCGGCGCCTCGAGCGCACGCTCAATGAGCGTGGCGATATCCTCGTCCTTCAGGTGCTCAAGCTCTACCACGCGCCCACGCGACAACAGTGCGGAGTTGACCTCAAAGTACGGGTTTTCCGTCGTGGCGCCAATCATAATGACGATGCGGTTCTCGACCGCATGCAGCAGGGCATCCTGCTGCGACTTAGAGAAGCGATGAATCTCGTCGATGAAAAGAATGGTGCGGCGGTCGTACGTATTCAGGCGCGTCTTTGCCTCGTCGATCACGCGACGCAGGTCCTTCACGGTGCCCGTCACGGCGCTGACCTCGACAAACTCACTCTTGGTATGGTTGGCGATAATATGGGCCAGCGTCGTCTTGCCCGTACCGGCGGGGCCGTACAGAATCACACTCGACAGCACATCATGCTCAATCGCGGCGCGCAGCCACGAGCCCTTACCGACGGCCTTTTGCTGGCCCACATACTCGTCGAGCGAATTGGGGCGCATACGCACCGCAAGCGGCGCATTTTTAAAGGAGCGCTCGCGCGTCGAAGCAGAAAAAAGGTCGTCCATAGCCATCCCGTGCATTAATCAAAATCGTTGTTGACCAACAGTATACCGAAAGGATACGAACTACCGTTCGTTAATATAGGTGCGGTGCGGAAACTTTAGACCTGGGAACAATTTGCTCGTCAGCTCGCAGAAATAACCATCCGTCATGCTTGCGATGTAATCGACGACGGCCTGATCCTTGTCATCCTGCCAGGCATAGGCGCGATCGTAGTGGGAAAGCTGCTGCTCAACACGCGAAATGTGGTGCTTAAAGATGTAGGAGGACTCGTCACCCTCGTTTATATCCTGCAGGCAACGGTCGTAGAGCTTTTCGAAGGCCTCGCGCAGTTCCACTTCGGAGTCGCCTTCGATACCGCCCTTGCTATAGATCTTCTCGTAGTTCTCGCGCTTCGCCCGCCGGATCTCCTCAAACAGGTCCTCGCTCATCTCGATACGCGGTTTGCCGTAGCTATGCTCAACGATATCGATAGAAGCGTGCGTGAGGATCCAGCTGTTGTAAGCCCCGCCCAGGCCATCGTCAAAAGCGTCGGGTGACAACAGGCCCGCCGCAATGGCGTCTTGGCGATCGCGCCCAACGTAGGCGAGGATATCCGAAATGCGGACCACACAGCCCTCGAGCGTCATGGGGCGCAGGTGCTCGATCGCGCCATAGCCCGTGGCAATGCAGTCCTCGAGGGTACGGTCGAACTGGTCAAACGACGCCATGTCCGAGAGTTCAAAGACACGCTGCTCGTACTCGCCGTTATGGCACAGCACGCCGTCGAGCGCCTGGAGCGACACGTTGCGGCCGTACAGCTCGTCGAGCACGCGGACGGACTGCACGTTATGGAAAAAATAACGACCCGTACGCTCGTGATAGATATCGTTGAGGAAACGCTCGCCGGCATGGCCAAAGGGCGTGTGGCCCAAATCGTGGCCCAGGCCAATCGCCTCGATCAAATCGCAGTTGAGGCCCAGGGCACGGCCGATATCGCGGGCAATGCGCGAGACGAGCTGCACATGAAGGCCGCGCCGCGACAGATCGTCGTTGCTGCGAAAGCTAAAGACCTGCGTTTTGCCTGCATAACGCGTGTACGCAGGAAGATGAAGGATCTTTTCGGTGTCGCGCATAAATGCCGGTCGCATGAGCGTGCCTTTGTCGGCAGCGCGATCAATACGACGAATGACCTGGTCATCGCCGCATCGATAAGGATTAACGACACCCGAGGCGCGGTCGGCGGCGATACGCTCGACCAGCTCGGGCGACAACGCCGCGGGAATGCGGTCCATGCGCGCCTTAATGACGGCCGTTTCTTGATTAGTTGCCATGGCATGCTCCTTAAAAAGGATGCGCAATCGGTTACAATGTGCAGCCCACGACCTCGATTATGGCAAAAATCGGCACAAAAAACGGGAGCAATGGCAGGGAGCGCGATTTTGTGAAGAGGCAGGAGAGGGCCAGGACCAGGAGCGCGACGGCAAATGCCACGATGCCCCCCAGAGGGTCGAGCGTGCAAAGCGCGAAGAGCGCCTTGGCATCCCCCATGCCGATGCCGGAGGCTTGGCGAACACGACGCCAGAGCGACTCAGTGAGCACAAGGGCAAGGTAGACGATGACCGCAAGACCGGCGTGGTCAAGCGCCGTGTTAACACCTCTGTCGAGCCAAACGCCTGCAAGCGCCGCCACCGCACACACGCCGGCAAGCTCATTGGGAAACCGCCGCTCACGGGCATCAATCACCGCGCCGGCAAAAGCGCAGATCCAAAATGGGATGTAGAACATCATGCACCTCCCGGGGCAGTCACTCAAAAGCAAAAACCACCACAAAGGTGCCTGTCCCCTTCGTGGTGGTTTTGGTGGTGGTTATTTAGCGCCCTGCATGACCTCGTCGAGGGTAACGTTGACGGCGTGTTGCGTCGGGACCCAGTCGACCTTCAGGAACAACGCAGCCACCGTAATGGGGATATAGCTGAACATAAAGATCGGGAAGGTAAACAGGTTGGTCACCAGGCGCCACTTTTGCGCGCAATGGATGTGCTTGTACTCGAAGATAGTCGTGAGCAGCGCCAGGATAAAGAAGGTCTGATACATCATGGCGAAGGTCATAATGAGCGAAGCGGCGCACGCCTGCATCTCGACTTCGGTTGCCAAGAAACCATGCGAAAGGCCACCCACAATCAAGAACGTCGCATTAGCGAGCATCGAGATCAAGGACAGCAGCATACCCGGGGCGATGGTCATAAACATGTCGTAGGCGGCAAAGCGATGATAGCGGAAGGTCGATTTGACCAGGTGCTTACCGTAGGTAAAGAACACCTGGTAGAAGCCCTTGGTCCAGCGCATGCGCTGTTTCCAGGACGCCTTAAACGTCACGGGCTGTTCGTCAAAGAACTCCGCCGGCGCATAACCGATGCGAATGCCGTGAATGGCACAGAACGTAGTGAACTGGATGTCCTCGGTCAGCGTATGGAACTGCCAGCCGTGCATGCCCTCAATTACGCTGGCGGAGATGAGGTAGCCCGAACCAGAGACGGCACAAGACGTCTTGCAGATGTTGCGCGCGTTGTTGAGGAAGCGGGCCTCACGCAGATACCAGGTGGCGTTGGCAGACGAAATCCACGAGCTGCCGAAGTTCTTGGAGTTACGATAGCTCGTAACCACATGGAAGCCCTGGTCAAAGGCATCATTCATCTTGGAGACGTAATCGCGGGAGATAACGTTGTCGGCATCGAAGATAAAGTAGCCCTCAAACGTGTCGGGATACTCGTTGAGAATGCGATCGAAACCAAAGTCCATGACCCAGCTCTTACCCTTGCGGGCCAGGTCGTTGCGCTCATAAACGATGGCGCCCGCCTCGCGCGCGAGCTGCGCCGTATTATCGGTGCAGGCATCGGCGACCACGAAGACCTCGATAAGCTCGGACGGATAATCCTGGTCCTTGATGGAGCGAACGAGGTTGGCGATCACGGCCTCCTCGTTATGCGCCGCGATAAAGAAGGCATAGCGGTGGAGTTTTTTGGCCTTGGGAGGCGCGACCTCGCCACGAAGAGCGCCAATGACAAAGAAGACCACCTGGTACAGAAAGCAGACCGTGAGTAGCGTAACCACAATCTGGTTAAAGATCACGATGGGCGTGTTAGTTTGTAAAAAGGCGAGCATGCAGGCTCCCGAGAACGCGTTACGTAAACAACCGTATATCTTACCGTAGGCTAACCGAGTTCAAGAAACCACCTAATACTGGTTAGGCTTCGAGCAGACCGAGCTGCGGAACGATTTCGTCGCCGGCGGCAGTGCGGCCGAGCGAGCGCGGGGCTAAGTCGTCGAGGACGGCGGCGAGATCCCACGGCAGCTCGTCGCGGCACTCAATGCGCTCTCCCGTCACGGGATGATCGAACGCCACACGCCAGGAATGGAGGAATTGCCTGGTCAAACCCTGGTCGGCACGCGCATCGCACTTACCGTAGAGCGGATCGCCCACGCAGGCGTGGTTGATATGGCGCATGTGCACGCGAATCTGATGCGTGCGACCCGTAAACAGGTGGCACTCGACGAGCGTATAGCCATCGTCAAAACGCGTGGAATCGAAGCGCTCGAGGACCCTAAAGGTCGTAATGGCCTGGCGCGCGAAAGGATCGTCCGAAACCGCCATCTTGACACGGTCGCGCGTAGAACGGGCAATGCCGGTGTTAATGGTGCCCTCGTCCATGGCAATGTGGCCGTGGACGAGCGTAATGTAGCGGCGGTCGAGCGTGCGCGTGCGGATGAGATTCTGGAGCGCGCGCTGGGTGTCGTCGTCTTTTGCCGCGAGCATAAGGCCCGAGGTGTCACGATCCAGGCGATGCACGATGCCGGGGCGGTCCTCGCCCTGCACGGTGCCCAGATGGTCAATGCCACAGTGATAGACCAAGGCGTTCGCAAGGGTGCCGCTCTCGTGGCCATGGGCGGGATGGCACACCAGACCGCGCTGCTTGGAGAGCACGATGAGGTAGTCGTCCTCGTAGCGGATATCGAGGGGAATGGCCTCGGGAATCACATCGGTGGGATCGTGCGGCTCGGGCAAATCGACCGAAATACGGTCGCCGGAGCGCACGGCATACTTTTTTGACAGGCATGTCTCGCCGTTGACGGCAACGGCACCGCCCTCGATCAGATGCGCGCAGGCAGAGCGCGTAGGGCAGCCGTCATTAGCGCCCAGATAGGCGTCAAGACGCTGACCAGCGGCATCGTCGGCAACAAGGATATGGATGTCGGCCATTAGCGCTCGCTCCTTTCGCGAATCTTGCGGGCACGCTCCCCACGCTGCTGGGCCTTGCGCTTAGCGCGGGCCTCGTCACGGGCGTTGAGTTCGGCGGTCGCGTCGACCTCACGGGCCGCAGGACTCAAGAACATGTAGCCGATGAGGGCAAGCACCACACCGACCGTAATGCCGACATCGGCCACATTGAAGACGGGGAAGTCGATGAAGGTGGTGGCAATAAAATCGGTCACAAAGCCAAAAGCCAGACGGTCGATCGCATTGCCAATGGCGCCGCCCACGACCATAGCCATGCCCACAACCTCAAAGCGAGCAAGCTGGGGCGCGCGAAGCAAGTACACCGCGATCGCAACGATAACGACAAACGCCAGCACGGCAAACGCGAGGCCATGTCCCTCGCCCATGCTAAAGGCAGCACCGATGTTACGCACGAAAAGGAAGTCGATCACACCGGGGATAACAGTCACATGTAGAGCATCGCCGACGGCACGAACCGCAAGCTTGGTCAGCTGGTCAACAAGCAGCACGGCCAACGCCACGCTACCAGCAACACCCAACCGCCAACGCAAAGGCGGCGTCATATCCGCAGAACGACCCAAATCAATCCCCTACCCTCAAAAACATCGAATTACGTTTAACGCAAATCAATATCTTATATTGACCAGCAACGAAATAGCCGATGATTCGCTACCAACAGCGAAAACCCGCCAGAGCGAGCAAGGTGCCTTGAAGCAAGGCGGCATAGACCTTCTGGTCATGCCACCGAAGCTGAAAGGCAGATTGCCGCTCTGGCGGGTTTGCAGCGTCGAGCCGTTACGCGGTTTGGTAAAACCGCGTAACTAGAGTGCGTTCGCACACCTCTCGCAGATGTGAGCGTGGCCGTTGTACTCGCCGACGGTGGTGCGGTAGTTCCAGCAACGGTCGCAGCACTCGCCCTCGGCAGCCTCGATGGCAACGGAGAGCTCCTCGCCCTGGGTCAGTTCAACAGCGGAGACGATGTAGAACTCGGCCAGGTCGACGGCCTTGTCGCCGGTCAGCAGCGCATACATCTCGGCGGGAACGACCGCCTTGACGCGGACCTGTTGGCTCTTAGTGAAGGTGCCGGCGGAGCGGGCGTCCTCAAGGGCCTTGGTCACGGCGCTACGGAGCTCGAGCGAAGCCTCGAGCACGCCCTCAAACTCGTTGGCCTCGTCGACCGTGATGGGCGACTTGTACCAATCGAGCAGCGCGGCGTACTTCTGGTGATCGACGCAGCCGGCAGGCGCATAGGCCATGGCCTCGTCGACGGTGTAGGACAGAATCGGCTGCAGATCGCGCATGAGCATCGAGAAGAGCTCAGCGAGCACGGTCTGGGCGCTGCGGCGCTCGAGCGAACCGGGCTTGTCGCAGTACAGACGATCCTTCAGGGCGTCGAGGTACACGTTGGAAAGCTCGGTAACCACGAAGTCGTAAAGCGCACGGTAGGCGCGCGGGAACTCGTAGCAAGAGTAAGCGTCGTCGACCTCGGCCTGGACCTGGGTCAGACGGGCAACCATGAGCTTGTCGAGCGGCAGCAGGTCGGCAAAAGCGACGCCATCGGTCTCGGGCTCAAACTGGCCCTCGAGCTCAGAAAGCAGGAAGCGCAGCGTGTTGCGGAAGCGACGGTAGGCATCGGACGTACGGGCAAGGATCTCGTGGTCGATGGACACGTCGGAGCTGGTATCGACGGAGGCAACCCACAGGCGGATGATGTCGGCGCCCATCTCGTCGCAGACCTTGTTGGGGTCGATGACGTTGCCGAGCGACTTGGACATCTTACGGCCCTGGCCGTCGAGGGTGAAGCCCTGCGAGACGACCGCCTTGTACGGAGCGTGGCCGTTGGCGCCCACCGAGGTAAGCAGCGAGCTCTGGAACCAACCGCGGTGCTGGTCGGAGCCCTCGAGGTACACATCCGCCGGATACTCCAGCTCGGGACGGTACTCGCAGACGGCCTTCCAGGAAACGCCGGAATCCCACCACACGTCGAGGATGTCCTTATCGGCCTTGAGGTGATGGCCGCCGCACTTGGGGCAGACGCAGGCCTCGCCCAGGTAGCTCTCGGGAGCGTCGGTGAACCAGGCGTCGGAGCCCTTATCGTGGAAGAGCTTGATGACGGCGTCGAGCGTGGCGTCGTTCATGACCTTCTCGCCGCAGTCGGCGCAGGTGTAGCTGGGGATGGGCACGCCCCAGTTGCGCTGACGGCTGATGCACCAGTCGGGACGCTGCTCGACCATGGCGCCAATGCGGTTGGCGGCATGCGCCGGATACCATTTAACGTTCTCGCGGACCTCCTTGCCAGCCTGCTCGCGCAAGCCAGTCTTGTCCATCGAGACAAACCACTGGTCGGTAGCACGGAAGAGCACCGGGTGCTTGCAGCGCCAGCAGTGCGGATAGCTGTGCGTGATCTTCTTCTCGAGGACCAGGGTGCCGCGCTCGCGCAGGAACTCGATAATGTGAGGGTTGGCCTCGTCGGTATCCATACCGCTGAAGGGGCCACCGGTGCCAAACTCCTCACCGGTGTAGAACTTGCCGTCGTCGTCGACCGGCATGCAGATGTCGGTGATGCCCTCCTTGAGGCAGGCAAAGTAGTCGTCGACGCCGTGGCCGGGCGAGTTGTGGACGATACCGGTACCGTCATCGACACCGACGTAATCGGCCAGCAGCGCCACGCCCTCAACGCCGTCAAAGATCGGCTGCTTGTAGTGGATGTGGTGGAAGGTCTCGGCGGGAACCACATAGGGCTTGCCGTCGACCATAACCGGGGTGTACTCCCAGCCAAACTCCTCGCAGCACTTGGGAGCCAGGTCCTCGAGCATGACCTCGGCACGGCCCTCGTGCTCAACGGCGACATAGGCGGCGCCGGGCTTGAGGGAAACGGCCTGGTCGGAGGGGATGGTCCACGGCGTGGTCGTCCAGATGATAAAGTCGACCGGGCCGTCGAAGTCCTCGAGGCCGGCGGGCTTGGAGGTCATCTCAAAGCGCACGAAGATGGACGGGCTCGTCTCGTCGGAGTACTCAATCTCGGCCTCGGCCAGCGCGGTATGGCAGTGCTTGCACCAGTGAACCGGCTTGTGGCCGCGATAGATCATACCCTTATCGAACATGGCCTTAAAGACCTCGATGTCGGCGGCATCGTGCTGGTGATAGAGCGTCAGGTAGGGATTGTCCCAGTCGCCGAGCACACCCAGACGACGGAAGCCGGCCTTCTGCAGCTCGATGTTCTCGACAGCGAACTTGTTGCAGAGCTCACGGATCTTAGCCGTGGAGGTCTGGTTGAACTTCTCGGTGCCGAGCTTCTCCTCGACCTTGTGCTCAATCGGCTGGCCGTGGCAGTCCCAACCGGGGACATAGGGAACCTCATAGCCCTGCATCATCCAGTAACGGTTGATCATGTCCTTGGAGATCTTGTTCATGGCATGGCCGATGTGGATCGGGCCGTTGGCGTACGGAGGACCGTCGTGCAGCACGAACTTCTTGTGACCCTCGTTCTTCTTCAGAACCTGCTCGTAGACCTTGTTGTCCTGCCAGTCCTTGAGCCGCTTGGGCTCGGACTTGGAAAGACCGGCACGCATGGGAAAACCGGTCTTGGGCAGATTCATCGTCTGCTTGTACTCGTTTGCCACGGTACCCCTTTCTTGTCATGGGCGCGCACGCCCTCTGGGCACCAAAAAAGCGCCCGTCCCTACAAGCTGGGACGAAGCGCCACAAACGGGCTGCACGCCCGCAAAAGCTCTTCGTTTAACCACCCAGCTTAGATGCCCTCGCCCGCGTATTCGCGCGCTCGCATCCGTTACTCGGCTGGTCTGTATCGACGACCATCTCGGCGATGTCTACTAAGACGTGCCTGTGCGGCGCGCCCGTTGGGACCGCAGCTCCGGGGTGATTTTCATCGGTCGCATGCACGGGTTCTCAGCGCTCCCCGCTCTCTGTAGCATGCGGACGGCCGACTACTCGTCCCCATCAACGCTTATGCGCTGTATGGTAACACGGTCAACGCCGGCGAAAAACCCTCAACATCGGTTTCATACTTTAGAAACTTCTCGCGATCGCAAGCACTCACTTGGAGCAAAATACCTGAAAGCACTTTATCTAACGAAAGAAGGCTGCTATGCGCACGATTGGAATGAGCGACTACACCGTTGGCGAGGATTGCTTTATCGAGCTGCCCGCCGCACTAGCAGAGTACAGAGCGACCAAGGTCGCCATCATTGGCGGCAAGCGAGCCCTGGCTGCGGCGCTGCCGGGTATCGCGGCGGCGCTTGAAGGTACCGATGTCGAGGTTCTGGAGACGCGCGTCTATGGCACCAACAGTACGCGTGCCAATATCGCCAAGGTCGTGAACTCCCCTGCCTGCCAGGAAGCCGACGTGCTCATCGCATGCGGCGGCGGCAAAGCGCTCGACACCGTCAAGACGGCGGCCATCGAGCTCAAGAAGATCGTCTTTACGGTACCGACGATCTGCTCCAACTGCTCGGCCGCGACCGCCATTGCCGTTGTCTACAACGACGGCGGCTCGCTCGAGGGCTATTCGTACCCCAACCGCCCCGCGCACATCTTCATCAACCCCAAGATCATCGCCGAGGCTCCGGCGGAGTACTTCTGGGCGGGCGTGGGCGATGCCCTGTCCAAGCAGCCCGAGGTCGAGTACGCCACGAGCGCCGGCAACCTGGAGCACACGGCAGGCCTTGGCCTAGCACTCGCCCACACCTGCTCCGAGCCGCTGTTTACCTTTGGCGTCCAGGGTCTTGAGGACGTTCGCCAGAACCTGTCGACCGAAGCCGTCAAGCAGATCGCGCTCGATATCGTGGTCAACACGGGCTATGTCTCGAACCTGACCAACCAAAACGATTACTACTACAACTCGAGCGTGGCGCACGCGTTCTACAACGCTTCCTGCAGCATTCCGCGCGAGGGCTCCTACCTGCACGGCGAGGTCGTGAGCCTAGGCGTGCTGGTGCTGTTTGCCTATACGGGCGATACCAAGAACCTTGAGCGCTACGCCGACTTTAACAAGCAGATGGGGCTGCCCGTGACGCTTGAACAGGTCGGGCTTTCCGAGGCCGATATCCCTGCCCTGTGCGAGTTCGCACACGCCACCAACGAGTGGAAGCAAGGCAATCCCGAGCCTTTCACCGACGAAAAGTTCGCCGCCGCCATCAAGGCCGCCAACGCCTACGGCCACACGCTCTAGCTCTAGGCCAAAACCGCCACAAAGGGGACAGGCACCTTTGTGGTGGTTTTATATTGCTCCAGTATTCAGTTCGTACTCGAACCCGATTCTTTACGAGAAAGGGTTCGGGTACGTTTTTTGTTTATCGGAGGTTCTGCGG
>CABQQA010000016.1:0-34924 GCA_902466075.1 uncultured Collinsella sp. | reverse complement strand
GCTGCCTGTCTCGCCCGGGTGCCGTCGGGCCAGGGAGGGGCGTCTTCGCTGATAATTGCTTTGTTGGGAGGGCTGCTTTCATGCGGCTCTTTCTTTGTTTTTGGGTATATTTGTTCTTGTTGAATTGTTCTTGCGGCTGGGCGCGCATGCGGCCTGGAACGCTTCTTTTGTAGCCGTCTCGGCTCGTTATTGAGAGGAGACAAACTTATATGCGTATTGTGTTTATGGGTACGCCTGATTTTGCTGTGCCTTCTTTGACTTCGCTTGTTGAGGCTGGGAATGAGATTGCGCTTGTTGTTACTCGTCCTGATGCTGTTCGTGGGCGTGGTAAGAAGCTTGAGCCGTCTCCTGTTAAGGCTAAGGCGCTTGAGCTGGGGTTACCGGTTGTTGAGGCTAATCGTATGACGCCTGAGGTTGTTGAGGTGCTCCAGGCTGCCCAGGCTGATATTTTCTGTGTGGCTGCTTATGGCTGTATTTTGCCTGATGAGGTGCTGCATATGGCGCCGCTTGGTATTGTGAATGTTCATGCGTCCTTGCTGCCTCGTTGGCGTGGGGCTGCTCCTATTCAGCGTGCCATTCTTGCTGGTGATGAGATTGCTGGCGTTTCTATTATGCGCATTGGGCATGGCGTGGATACCGGCGCCTATTGTGCGCAGGCCTCGATCTCGGTTGCCGGTAAGCATGCCGAGGCGCTGACTATGGAGCTCGCTGAGCTCGGCGGCAAACTGCTTGCCGATACGCTTCCTTCTCTTGCCGATGGCACCGCCGTGTGGATCGAACAGGACGAGGCGCTCGTTACCCATGCTGCCAAGATTTCTAAGCAGGAGATGCGCTTGGATCCGCACATGGCGGCGCTTGATTGCGTGCGTCATGTGCTTGCCTCGTCCGATACCGCGCCTGCTCGTTGCGTGATTGCCGGCAAGACCGTGCGTGTGCTCGATGCTGCGGCGGCTGATGTGTCGCTTGGCGAGGGTCAGGTTCTCGTTCAGGCTAAGCGTGTTTACCTTGGCCTTTCCGATGGCTCGGTTGAGTTGCTCGAGGTTAAGCCTGATGGCAAGCGTGCTATGGCCGCTTCTGCTTGGGCTGCTGGCCTGCAGGGTGCCGATCTTTCGTGGGGTGTTTTGTCATGAGCAAGCTGTCTCCCGCGCGCAAGCTTGCGCTCGATGTACTGATGGAGGCCGATCGCCGCGGCATGTATGCGCGCGACGTGCTGTCCTCTCGCGCTTCGGCCAAGGCTATTGACCAGCGCGATTCCGCTTTTGCCGCCCGCTTGGCGCTGGGCGTGGCCGCCACGCAGGGTATTTTGGACGAGCTGCTCGATCAGTTTCTCGATAAACCCAAAAAGGTTGCGCCGCGCGTTCGCATGGCGCTTCGTATCTCGGCCTTCGAGATGCTCTACCTGCATACGCCGGGCCGCGTTGCCGTGAGCCAGGGTGTTGAGCTGGTGCGCAGTGGTGCTAAGTCTGCTGCGGGCCTGGCAAACGCGGTGCTGCACAAGGTTGCGGACAACGTTGAGGACTTTGCCACGGCATCCGACGTGGATGAGTCCGAGCGACGCTTGGTTCGTCTGTCGCGCCTGATGGGTCTTCCGCGCTGGCTATGCGCTCGCATTATGGCGTCGTTTGACACTCCAGAGGGTGCGCTCGGCTTCGCCGGCAATCTGGCGCCCGCGCCGCTCGCTTTGCACGAGAACGCCTTTGCAACCAAACCTGATCCGTACCTATCGCAGCTTGTGGCACCCGTGTTCCCGGGCTGCCATGCCCCGGTTGATGCCCAGGTTACCGTTGCTTCGGGTGTGTTTGAGCGTGCTGCCGCGGTGGCATCCGATCTCAACGCGCAGCTTATCGCCACAGCTGCCACTCGCCCTGGTAGCTGCCTTGAGATTGGTGCCGGCCGTGGCACCAAGACCTATGTGATGATGTGCCAGGCCAAGCGTGCGGGCTATGAGCGTCAGCATACGGCGCTCGATCTGCATGATCGCAAGTGCGATCTGAATCTCGCTCGTCTGCATAAGGCCGGTATTCAGGGCGTTCGCACGGTTTCGGGTGATGCTTGCGAGCTTGATGAGGTGCTCACATCGTTTGATGCCATGCTTGGCGAGCCGGTTAAGTTCGACACGGTCTTTATCGATGCGCCGTGCTCGGGCACCGGTACCATGCGCCGTCATCCCGAGATCCCGTGGCGCCTGACCGAAAAAGATGTGACGGTTGAGCTGCCCAAGCTGCAGTTGACGATGCTCAAAGAGGCTGCTGAGCGCGTGACTGCCGGCGGCGAGCTCATCTATGCGACATGCTCGGTCTTCGACGAGGAGAACACGCAGGTGGTGGACGCTTTCCTGAGCTCTCCCGAGGGTGCCGGCTTTAACGTGGCACCGCTTTCCGAGGCGCAGATTCTGCAACTCCCCGAGTTCGATCAGGCCAAGAAGCTCGTTTCCGTACGCCAAAACTCTCGAGGCCTTTTCCAAAGCGTGCCGGTAAACGCCGACTCCTACGACGGTCACTTCTGCGCCAGATTGGTTCGCAAATAATTACTAAGTTGCGGTGAAATAGGGATTGAATATCGGCTTCTAACCGCCAAACAGTCCTTATTTCACCGCAACTCATAAGGAAACCTGGCAGATAATTAGCTACCCATAGCGCAAAGAAATAGCCCCGCGATCGGTGTGTCGGTCGCGGGGCGGCTTAGTTTCTAATGGTTGTGCGGGCAATTGGCGCAGCAGCCGCTGGTGGCGCTGGTGCTGGAGCCGCCGCTTCGCTGGTCGGTGTTGTAGAAGCCGCTGCCCTCAAATTTAATACCGCTGGCCGAGAACGTCTTGGCGGCCGGAGCCCCGCAGTTGGGGCACACGACCTCGGGGGTCTCGGACATGGGATGCTCAACCTCGAACACGTTGCCGCAGCTCGAGCACTTGTAATCGTAGCGCGCCATAATACTTCCTTTTCAGCACAAAGCGGGCAGATCGCTCTGCCCGCAAAAATTCAAACAGCTGTAACTGTACCCTATATCGGGGGTTTTATCACGCTTCGCCCCAGAATCTATGGGTGTTGCGCAGGAGCTGCGCAGTTTTGCCCTCGGCGGCCGCAACATCGGTCTCGTCAGCCTGCCAGGTCCAGTTGCCCGTGGCCACGCCCGGAACGTTCATGCGCGCGTCGTCGCCCAGCCCCAAGACATCTTGCAGCGGCATCATCACCAGGGGAGCGTCGCTTGCCAGCGCGTCGCTCATCAGCTTGGACGCCACCTCAACACCGCTCGGCACGTCACCACCCGCAAAGGAACGCGTGCACCAACCGGCCAGCGTCGACGTATCGTGCGCCGAGGTGTACAGAATCTTGCCGGGCGTAGGATGCACACCGCAACGAACGTCGTAGTCGCTAAACTCCAGCACGTCCATGCCGGGGAAACCGCAGGTCGAAGCCATAGCGCGAACACCGGGCGTCAAATAGCCCAGGTCCTCGGCGATAAAGTTGAGCGGACCCAGCTCGTCGTAGGCGGTCTGGAACAGGTCTTTGCCCGGTCCCGCCAGCCAACGACCGTCGGCGCAGGCCTTGCCCGCAGGAATGCTAAAGTAGCTGTGGAATCCCAGGAAGTGATCCAGACGCACGCGGTCGTAGAGCGAGAACGCGCGACGCAGGCGATCCATCCACCAGCCATAGCCATCCTGCTTCATGTGGTCCCAGCGGAACGTCGGGTTGCCCCACACCTGGCCCTCGGGCGCAAAGTTATCGGGCGGCGCACCGGAGATCTCAATCGCCTTGCCGGTATCGGACAGCCAGAAGTTCTCGGGCTCGCTCCATGCATCGGCCGAATCGTCCGAGACATACATCGGAATATCGCCGATGACCTCGATGCCCTTCTTGTGCGCATAGTTCATAAGCTCGCACCAGGCTAGGTCAAAGCGGTACTGCATGTACGCCTGCAGCTCTGCCTCGTCGTGGAAACGCTTGTCGTCAATCAGGTGCTCGTTGTAGCGCGCGACATCCGCCGGCCAATCGTGGCGCGACTCGCCCTCAAAGTACTTCTTAACGGCCATGTAGACGCAGTATTTCTCGAGCCAATCGGCGTTGCGATGTTTAAACGCGGTGTAGAGCGGATCGGCATCTTCGCCGCCACGGGCCTTCCAAGTCTCAAAGTCGGCCGCCAGCTCCTCTTGGCTCTCGGGCAGCAGGTCAATATTGCCCGCAAAGGCCGAAGGCCCGGCGTAAGGGGAGCGGAAGAAGTCCGTTGGGTTGACAGGCAGGACCTGCCAGTAGCGCATGCCCATAGCCGACAGATGGTCGATAAAGCGACGCGTGGGTGCGCCGATCGTGCCGGGCTTGCCGTCATCGGTCGGTACCGAGGTGATATGGCACACAACGCCCGCGCCGTGATCGAGCGGCTCCTGCAAGCGCTGCTCGGCATGGTGATAGATGATCGACGAGCCCAGCGGATACAAATCGAGCGTGACCGTGCCGTTGTGGATCTCGCACTCGTGACCGCTGATCACGTCACTCGCGCATTCGTCGAGCGCCGGAATCGTCACGCGGTGCGAATTGCGCAGACTACGGTTGATGATAACCGTCGCGGACTCGCCATCCTTGCCCGTGCGGTTGTATGCCAGCACCTCGTCGTTGAGCGCGAAGGCCTTGATCTCGCCGTCGATCATAAACGGCAGTGCGCGGCGTACGGCGGAGGCGTTTTTGACAATAGCCAGTGTGTCGAAGTCGTGCAGTTGGTCCTTGGTCGGCAGGGTGCGGCGGTTGCCCGGATCGGTTAGACCCTCCAGGCCGTATTCGTCGCCGTAGTAGATCGAAGGCACGCCGGGGAAAGTCATCTGCATGAGCGTGGCGAGCCAAAAACGGCTCTTGGCCAGGCCCATCGAGTTCTCGTCCAGGCGCCATTTGCTGCGTTCACACTCGGGCAGCTGCGACTCGTCGGGGCCGCCGCCGAGCACCGAAATGATACGCGGGCGATCGTGGCTCGACAGCAGGTTGAGCGCGCAGGACAATGCCTCGCTCGGGTAGTTCTCGCGGAGGGTCTCGATATCTTCAGCAGCTTGGTAAGCGTTCTTGTAGCCCATCAAAAAGCCGATGACCATGTCGCGGAAGGGATAATCCATGGCCGAGTCCAGCTCGGAGCCTTGCAGATAGCGGCGCAGATGGCCGTAGCTGATCTTGTTGGAGGCGTCTTCCCAGACTTCGCCGAGCAACAGTGCATCAGGCTTCTCGGCGAGCACGGCCTTTTTGATCTCGGCCAGGAAGTCATCGGAAAGCTCGTCGGCCACGTCTAGGCGCCAGCCATGAGCGCCGGCACGTAGCCATTTACGGATCACGCCGTCCTTGCCCAGGAGCCGCTCGCGTACCAGCTCAGAGCTCTCATTGATGGCGGGCATGTTGCCCACGCCCCACCAGCAGTCGTATGAGCCATCCTCGTGGAAATAAAACGCATCGCGCCATGGCGAATCCTCGCTCTGCCACGCGCCCACGCCGGGGTAGTTGCCGTAGCGGTTGAAATAGATCGAGTCGTCACCCGTATGGTTAAAGACGCCGTCCAGAATGATGGAGATGCCCAGCTTCTCGGCCGCCTGGCACAGCTCGGTAAAGTCCTGCTCGGTGCCCAGGATCGGGTCGATCTTGGTGTAGTCGGCCGTGTCGTAGCGGTGGTTGCTCGCGGCTTCAAAAATGGGGTTGAGGTAGATGGCTGTAAAGCCCAGCTCGGCGATGCGAGGCAGGTCTTCCTGGATGCCCTTGAGCGACCCGCCGTAGAAGTCCCAGGTCTTGATGGAGCCGTCTTCGGCGCGCTCGTACACGGGCGGCTCGTTCCAGTCCTCGACCATGCGGCGCTGGATTCCGTTGCGTGGTTTTTCGACCTCGGCCAGCGTGCGCTCGCGCCAGTTTTCATCTCGGGCGTAGCGATCGGGAAAGATCTGGTAGACCATGCCACGCTCGTACCACTCGGGACGCACTTCGCGGTGCTTATAGACGGTAATCTGGAAGGACGGCACCTCGGCGTAGTCGTAAGTTACGCCCTCGCCACCGGTGCGACCCTGCGGTGCGCCCAAGCGGACCTCGGGCTGGCCCTCGATATTGCAGATAAAGCTGTACCAGATAAGACAGGACTCGGTACACTCAAGCTCTACGGTATAAATGCCGTCGCCCTCGTGCGTCATGGGATACCGAGACTCACCGATCTCATCGACCCAGGTGCGCAGCGTAAGCGTTGCCTGGTTGGGGTCGGCATCCTCCAGAATCACGGAGAGCGAAAGGGTAGTTCCAGTGGTCACAGCGCCAAACGGAGTGCGAAACTGCGGAAGACGGCTGTTGTGTATCAATCTCATAATACGGTCCAGTTCAATAGAATCACGGCCTGCGGGCCATGGCTTTACGCACAAGTTGTAAGTATATCTGTTGTACACAGGCTGTATAAACAACATCCGTTTACCATCGGCGAACGGTCGTCCTAGAAAATCGTTTTACCACTACCTACAGAGAAGGGGCACCCAGTTGGAGCGCCCCTTGCTTAGGGTTTGATGAGGTTTTGAATCGTCTGCGTACTAGCGGCGCTTGCGGGTGGCCGTTGCCTTGCGGACGGAGGTCTTCTTGGTCGGAGCCTTTTCCTCGGTCGCGGCGACGGGGGAGACCGGGGCCTTCTTGGCGGGCTCGGGCTTGGCCTTTACCTCGGCCTTGGGCTCCTCTTTAGCGGCAGCGGGCTTGACCTCGGCTGCCTTCGGCTCAGGCTTGGCCTTTAGTGCGGTCTTGTCCTCGACCTTAGCCTCCGCTTTGGGAGCAGCAGCCTTGGTCGTGGACTTCTTGGCCGTCGTCGTTGCGCGCTTGCGCGTGGTGGTCTTGGCGGCCGGCTTGGCCTCGACGGTTACCTTGGCCTTGGATTCGGCGGGCGTCTCCTCGACTTTGGCGGCCGGCTTTGTGGCTGCCTTGGTTGTGGCGGCCTTCGTGGTCGTCGATTTCGTTGGTGTGGTCTTCTTGGCAGCTGTTGCCTTCTTGGCGGTCGCGGTCGTCTTCTTGGTAGCGGCCTTGGCCGGTGCCTTTGCCGCAGCCTTAGCCTCGACGGCGTCGGCCTTTACCTCGGGAGCAGCCTCGGCTTCGGCGGCCTTCTTGGCAGCTGCGGTGGTGCGCTTGCGCGAGGTCGTTGTCTTGACAGCGGTGGTCTTGGTTGCCGTCGCCTTGGCCGCTGTGGCCTTCTTAGCCGTCGTCTTACGAGTCGTGGTCTTCTTAGCTGCAGGCTTTGCAGCTGGCTTGACCTCGGACTCTGCCTCAGGAGCAGCCTCAGCCTTCACCTCAGACTCGGCCGTAACGGGCTCAGCTTCAACCGGCTTCTCTTCGGCCTTGGGCTCCTCAGCGGCCACCGGCTCAGCAACAGCCTCAGGCTCGTCGACAACAGCCACCGGGCGCTCGATCTCCGGGTGCATAAAGAAGTACAGGTCCAGATACTTATCGGCCGAGCGCGTCCAGCTAAAGTCCTGGCTCATGGCCTGCGTTACCAGCTGGTTCCAGGCGTCGCGGTTATCCCAGAACAGACGCGCCGCGCGGAACACGGCGTCGCCCATCTCGTCGCCGTTAAAGTTGGTAAACGAGAAGCCCGTGCCCTCGCCGGTAAACTCGTTATACGGAATCACCGTGTCCTTCAGGCCGCCGGTCTCGCGCACGATAGGCAGGGTGCCGTAGCGCATGGCGATGATCTGCGACAGGCCGCAGGGCTCAAACTTCGAAGGCATTAGGAACATGTCGGCGGCGGCATACATGCGCTGCGACAGCGCAGGATCGAACTCTATGCGTGCGGCCATGGTACCGGGGTACTTGTCCTGGAAGTAGCGCAGACCGTCCTCGTAGTCGCGGTCGCCGGTGCCCAGCACCGCCACCTGCACGCCGCCGGCCAGAATGCGGTCGAGCGCGTACATGACCAGGTCCATGCCCTTCTGGCGCGTCAGGCGCGTGACCATGACCATAAGCGGACGGTCGTCGCGAACCTCGAGCCCCAGCTCTTCCTGCAGCTTGGCCTTGCATACGGCCTTACCAGAACGGTCCTCCACGGTGTAGTTGGCGGCAATGCGCTTGTCGGTCGCCGGGTCAAAGCCCGCCACGTCAATGCCATTCAAAATGCCCTGCAGCGCATAGGAGCGCTCGCGCAGCACGCCGTCCAGGCCCTCGCCAAACTCGGGCGTCTGGATCTCGCTGGCATAGGTGGGGCTCACCGTGGTTATGGCGTCGGCATAGCGCAGGGCGCCCAGCATGTAGTTGATGCTGCAGGCGTCGCAACGCAGCTGCGAGGCGGCCGCCGGAATGTGTGCCACACCCAGGATGTCCTCCATCACGGTGTCGCTAAACTGGCCCTGGAACGCCACGTTGTGGATCGAGAACACGGTCTTGACGCGGTCATACAGCGGCAGGCCCTGGTAAAACTCGCGCAAAAACACGGGCGCAAGTGCCGTCTGCCAGTCATTGCAGTGCAGGATGTCACACTCAAAGTCGGCCGGCAGGTGCTGCAGGCTCTCGGTGATGGCCTTGGAGAAGAACGCAAAGCGCTCGCCGTCGTCAAAGAAGCCGTACGGATAGTCGCGCGCAAAGTAGCGCTCGTTGTCGATGAACATATAGGTGACGCCGTCGTGCTCGAGCTTCTCGAGTCCGCAGTACTCGTTGCGCCAGCCCAGACTCACGTAAAAGTCGGAGAAGTGCTCCATCTGCGCCTTGTACTCGTCCTTTATGGTGGCGTACTTGGGCACCATCACGATAACTTCGGCGCCGGCGCGCACAAGCGCCGCAGGCAGCGAGCCTGCCACGTCGCCCAGGCCACCGGTCTTTACAAACGGTGCGCACTCGGCCGAGGCAAACACGATCTGCATCTTTTTGCTGGAATCTGCCATATTGTCTCCCATGTTGCAATTCGAGAATAGCCGCCTGGCGCTAACCGGGCGGCTATTCTACTTGTTACGAGCGATGTTGCGGTGCCAACGTTAACGTACGATGGTGGTGTCGGAAGTTAACGGAGCCTTGCCCAGCACCAGGATGTTCTCGGGCGTGCCGCGAAGCTCGGTGTTGGTGGGAACCACGTTGTTTTTGTCCAGAATGGCGTTCTCAACGCGGGCGCCGCTCTTGATGATGCAGCTCTGGTTGATGATCGAGTTGGTCACCGAAGCGCCTTCCTCGACTACGACGCCGCGCGACAGGATCGAGTTGCGCACGGTGCCCTTGATGATGCAGCCGGCCGAGATGATCGAGTTGCAGGCGTGGCTGCCGGTCGCATAGCGCGAAGGCGGCACGTCGTGAGCCTTGGTCAGGATCGGGCGCTCGGGGTCAAAGAGCTGGTCGGCCACGGTCTGGTCGAGCAGGTCCATGCTGCGGCGATACAGCGACTTCTCGCTAAACACGCCCACGACCTCGCCCTTGTACTCGTAGCTGCACACGTCGATGTTGCCAAAGTCGCCCTGGAGTGCCTCGAGCAGGTCCAGATAGTCGGCGGCCTGGTAGTGGTCGATAATCTCGAGCAGCGTATCGCGGTTGACGATGCAGCAGTCCATAGAGGCGTTGTCGCCGTACACGACGCCGGCGCTCACGCCCGTCAGGCGGCCGTTCTCGTTAATCTCGAGCTTGGTCTCGTCATCGACGTTGCGCGTGGCCTTGCAGTACACCACGGTCATCTGGGCACCGGAGTTCTCGTGCGCCTCGATGATGGTGTTGAGGTCCATGTTAAAGATGATGTTGGTGCCCATCATCACAACATAGGGCTTCTCCGAGCGCTGGAACAGCGTCTTGTTGGAGATGATGTCGCGCAGCAGGAAGCGCATGCCGCCCTTGGTGGTGCCATACGCGTTGCCGGGCACCATGAACAGGCCGCCTTTCTTGCGGTCCAGGCCCCAGTCCTTGCCCGAGCCCACGTGGTCGATCAGCGAGCGGTAGTTGCCCGGCATGACGACGCCGACGGTCTTGATGCCGGCGTTCATCATGTTGGACAGCGGAAAGTCGATCAGGCGGTAGCGGCCCAAAAACGGAACGGATGCGATGGGGCGGTCCTTGAGCAGCACGCTGCCGTAGGTCGAAGAGTAGTTAGCGGTGATATAACCGATGGCCTTGCGATTGATCATCGGATCATTCCCCCTTCCCGATAACGACGTCATTTCCAACGACGGCCGTATCCTTGGTGGTATCGACAGAGCCGAGCTTCACGCCCTCTTCGACCGTGGAGTTCTCGCCCAAAATAGCGCGGCAGATGTGCGCGCCGCTCTTAACGTGCGCACCCGGCAGCAGCACGGAGTCCTCGACCACGGCGCGCTCCTCGATGATGACATCGGTCGAAAGGATCGAGTGGCGAGCGGTGCCGTAGATCTTGCAGCCGTTGGAGACCAGGCAGTCGTCCAGGCGGCCGTCAGGGCCAATGTAGTGCGGCGGACGCGTGGTGATGTTGGACATGATGGGGAAGTTCTTGTCGAACAGATCGAACTCGGGGTTGTTACCCAGCAGGTCCATCGAGGTCTCATGGAAGCTGGCGATGGTGCCGACGTCCTTCCAGAAGCCGTGGAACTCGTAGCTGTACAGGCGCTTGTTCTCACCGAGCAGCTTGGGGATGATGTCCTTGCCAAAGTCGTGGCTCGAGCGCTGGTCCAGAGCGTCCTCCTCGAGCGCCTCGATCAGCACGTCGGCCGAGAAGATGTAGATGCCCATGGACGCGAGGTTCGAATCGGGCTTCTCGGGCTTCTCGGTGAACTTGGTGATGCGGCCGTCTTCGGGGTCGGTGGTCAGGATGCCAAAGCGGCTGGCTTCCTCCCACGGCACGGGCATAACGCTCACCGTGAGGTCGGCGTTGTTCTCAATGTGCGTTTTGAGCATCTTGCGGTAGTCCATGCGATACAGGTGATCGCCCGAAAGAATCAGGACGTACTTGGGGTCGTTGGCCTTGATGTAGTCGAGGTTCTGTGTAATGGCGTCGGCCGTGCCCGCATACCAGGCGCCGCCGGTCTGCGTCTCGTACGGCGGCAGGATCGACACGCCGCCGTCGCGGCTGTCCAGATCCCACGCCTCGCCGGAGCCCACATAGGCATGCAGCAGGTAGGGGCGATACTGCGTCAGAACACCCACCGTGTCGATGCCCGAGTTGGAGCAGTTGGACAGCGAAAAGTCGATAATGCGGAACTTGCCACCAAAGCTAACCGCCGGCTTGGCGATCTTTTGGGTGAGTGCCCCCAATCGGCTGCCCTGTCCTCCTGCGAGGAGCATCGCGATGCATTCTTTCTTACTCATCGATTTCTCCTTCTGTCATCGATGTTCCTAAACCCATTAGCGACGGGCGCGCCGCTCGGTCGCGCCCGTCGAGTGATGCCGTGCGGCAAAGGGAGCTCGCGCGCCTTTACGCGTGCCAGATCTCGTCGCGGTACTCGCGAATGGTACGGTCGCTCGAGAACCAGCCCGAGGAGGCAGTGTTGAGCAGCGCCTTGCGGTTCCAGGTCTCCTGGTCGCCGTAGCTGCCGGTGAGCTTCTCCCACGCATCCACGTAGCTGCGGAAGTCTGCCATGACCAGGTCGGGGTCGTTGTTGTTCATGAGCTCGTTGTAGATGCTCTCGAAGTTGCCCGAAAGACCCGCAAAGGTGTTGTCCTTGAGCTCGTCCATCACGCGGCCCAGACGCTCGCGGTCGCCGTTGAGGGTATCCCACGCAAAGTAGCTGTTGGATGCCCAGAGCTGCTCGACCTCGGGGGCGGTCAGGCCAAAGATGGCCTCGTTCTCGCGGCCGGCCAGATCGGCGATCTCGATGTTGGCGCCGTCAAGGGTACCCAGCGTAATGGCGCCGTTCATCATGAGCTTCATGTTGGACGTGCCCGAGGCCTCCTTGCCGGCCGTGGAGATCTGCTCCGAGATCTCGGCGGCGGGGTAGATGAGCTGGGCGTTGCTCACGCGGAAGTTGGGGATAAAGCAGACCTTCATGACCTCATTGACGCGGGCATCGTTGTTGATGACGTCGGCCACGGAGTTAATGAGGCGGATGGTCTCCTTGGCAAAGGTGTAGCTCGAGGCGGCCTTGCCGCTAAAGATGAAGGTCGTCGGCGTCACGTGGAAGTTGGGATCGGCGATGCGACGGTTGTAGATGTCCATCACCTTCATGATATTCATGAGCTGGCGCTTGTAGGCATGGAAGCGCTTAACCTGAACATCGAAGACGGTGTTGGGGTCAATGACCAGACCGGTCTCGGCCTTAACGTAGGCGGCCAGGCGCTCCTTGTTAGCGCGCTTGGAGGCACCCACGGCCTTCAGGAACTCGGTGTCGTTCTGGAACTCTTTGAGCTTCTCCAGCTCAAAGGCGTCCTTGAGCCAGCCGTCGCCAATGGCCTCGGTCACGAGCTTGGCGTAGGTGGGGTTGGCCTCGGCAAAGAAGCGACGGTGCGAGATGCCGTTGGTCTTGTTGTTGAACTTCTCGGGCGTCAGGGCATAGAAGTCCTTGAGCACGATGTTCTTGATGATGTCGGAGTGGATCTTTGCCACGCCGTTGACGCTGTGGCTGCAGATCACAGACAGGTTGGCCATGCGAATCTCGCCGTCCCACAGGATGGCGGTCTGGCGCAGACGCTCCTGCCAGCCCTCCTTCGTGGTGTCGAACGACTCGTGCCAGCGACGGCTGATCTCGTCGATGATCTGGTACACGCGGGGGAGGAGCTTGGAGAACGTGCCGATGGGCCACTTCTCCAGAGCCTCGGGCAGGATGGTGTGGTTGGTGTAGCTCACGACCTGCGTCACGATGTTCCAGGCGTCGTCCCACTCGAGCTTCTTCTCGTCGATAAGGATGCGCATGAGCTCGGGGCCGCACATGGCGGGGTGCGTGTCGTTGGTGTGGATGGCCACAAACTGCGGCAGCAGCTCCCAGTTCTCGCCGTGCTCCTTCTCAAAGGTGTCGAGCAGGCTGTAGATGCCGGCCGAAACAAAGAGGTACTCCTGCTTAAGGCGCAGCAGACGGCCGTGCTCGCCGGCGTCGTTGGGGTAGAGGATGGCGCTGATGGCCTCGGCCTCGGCGCGCTCGGCATCGGCCAGGGCGTAGTCACCACGGTTGAAGGCCTCGAGGTCAAAGTGCTCCTCGACCGGCTCGGCGGCCCAGACGCGCAGCTTGTTGACGGTCTCGCCGGCATAGCCCACAACGGGGATGTCGTAGGGGACGGCCAGGATGTCCTGCGTGTCCACCGTGCGGTAGAACGTGCGGCCGTTCTCCTCAAAGCCCTCAACGTGGCCACCAAACTTAATGGTCACGGCCTTGTCCTGACGACGGACCTCCCAGGGATAGCCGTGGGTGAGCCACTCGTCGGTGGCCTCTACCTGGCTGCCGTTGACGATCTCCTGCTTAAACAGGCCGTAGCGGTAGCGCATGCCGTTGCCATAGCCGGCAATGCCCTCGGCTGCCATGGAATCCAAGAAGCACGCGGCCAGACGGCCCAGACCACCGTTGCCCAGCGCCGGATCGGGCTCTTGGTTCTCAATGACGGAAAGGTCGAAGCCCATGTCGTCGAGCGCCTCGGCGACCATGTCGCGCACGCCAAAGTTGAGCAGGTAGTTGTCGAGCAGGCGGCCGATCAAAAACTCGATCGAGAAGTAGTACACGCGCTTTTTGCCCTCGGCGGTAACACGGGCGTCGCTCTTGGTGGCAACGGTGCGTGCCTTCTCGGCCACGAGCTTGGCTAGGGCGTTAAAGCGATCGAGGTCGCTGGCGGCCTCGACGCTCTTGCCGCTGATGCTCATGACGGCATCGCGATAGAGCTCGGTAAACTCCTGCTTGTTGTCGAAGATCTTATTCATACGTTCCTTTCCCCCGGGGATGTTTCTCCCGGAACGGTTATGACTTGTATCCTACGCCCCGGCGGGGCGGGTGATTACAGCTGTAACGGCTTTGTTACGCATCCTTGGCAGACGGCTTAACAGAAGCAGGCTTGGTCTTGGTAGCGGCCTTTTTGGTGGTTGTCTTTTTGGCCGTGGCGGGCTTGGTTGCCTTTGCCTTCGCCTTAGCCGGAGCCTTCTTGGCAGCCGCAGGCTTAGGCTTTACCGAGGACGTGCGCTTCTTGGGCGCAACCTTGGGCTCCTCGACCACGGGCGGCTTATAGCTACTGGGACCACGGCGCTTAAGCACCACGCCTGCCAGGCCGGGCACTTTCATCTCGATGGAGTCCATTTGCCCGTTCCAGGGATAGGGCTCGCTCGAGCAGGTGTAGGGCTCCTCACCGGCATAGCCGCTGCCACCGAACTCGGGACGGTCGGAATCAAAGATGACCTCCCAGTCACCCTCGCGCGGCACGCCCACGCGGAAGCTCTCGTAGCTCGCCGGGTCAAAGTTGATCAAGATCACCAGGTCGTCATCGACGTCCTCGCCCTGGCGCACAAAGCTCACGATGGACTGCTTGGAGTTGTCCGCGTCGATCCAGGTAAAGCCGTCGTCGGTGTAGCCACGCTCGTACAGGGCGGGCTCGGCGGTGTACAGGTGGTTGAGCGCCTTGATAAACGCCTGATGATGACGGTGGGTCTCGTACTCCTCGGTCAGGAACCACTGGATGGACTCGTAGTAGCGCCACTCAATAAACTGGCCGATCTCGTTGCCCATAAAGTTAAGCTTGGCACCGGGGTGCGTCATCTGGTAGAAAGCCAGCGTGCGCAGGCCGGCAAACTGGCGCCACCAGTCGCCCGGCATGCGGCCGATGAGCGAGCACTTGCCGTGCACGACCTCGTCGTGGCTCAGCGGGCAGATGAAGTTCTCGGTAAAGGCGTACATGATGGAGAACGTGAGCAGCCCGTGGTTGCCGGGGCGCCACGGAAAATCGGTCTGCATGTAGTGCAGGGTGTCGTTCATCCAGCCCATGTCCCACTTGTAGTGGAAGCCCAGACCGCCGTCCTGCGGCGGATAGGTCACGAGCGGCCACGCGGTGGACTCCTCGGCCATCATCATCACGTCGGGGTAGTGTGCCTCAACAGCGCAGTTGACCTGACGGATAAACGCGCTGGCGTCCAGGTCCTCCTCGGTACCGTACTTGTTGAACTTCTTTTGCCCGGGATCGTCTATGCCAAAGTTGAGGTACAGCATACTGGACACGCCGTCCATGCGAATGCCGTCCACGTGGAAGTTCTCGAGCCAGTACAGCACGTTGGAGACCAGGAAGGAGCGGACCTCGCCGCGGGCGAAGTCAAACTTGTGCGTGCCCCAGTTGGGGTGAATCTCGTGCTCAAACAGCATGTGGCCGTTAAAGGTGGCAAGGCCGTGGGAGTCGGCGCAAAAACCGCCGGGCACCCAGTCCATGATCACGCCGATGCCAGCCTCGTGGCACGCATCGATAAAGTGCATGAGCTGCTGCGGGTCACCATAACGCGACGTGGCGGCATAATAGCCGGTCGTCTGGTAGCCCCAGGAGCCATCGAAGGGATGCTCCATGAGCGGCATGACCTCGATATGCGTATAGCCCATGTCGCGCACGTAGTCCACGAGCTCCACCGACAGGTCGTCGTAGGTGTAAAACTCGCCGCGCTGCGCGGGGAAGGGGTCCATGGGGCCGGGGTAGTTGCCGTACTCGTCCGGCTCGCCCTGTGGCGCGTCGCCGTGGCGCTTCCACGAGCCAATATGCACCTCGTAGATGTTAAGGGGCTGCGACATGTGGTTATGACTGGCGCGGCGCTTGAGCCATGCGGCGTCGTTCCACTTGTAGCCATCGAGGGTCCACAACACGCTGGCGGTACCCGGAGGGCACTCAGCCTTAAAGGCGTACGGATCGGCCTTGTAGAGCTTCTCGCCCTCGTTGGTCTCAATGAGATACTTATAGAGCTGACCCTGCTCGGCGCCAGGAATAAAGCCTTCCCAAATAGCGCTCGTATGCACGAGCACCAGAGGGTTGGCTTCCTCATCCCAGTCGTTAAATTCGCCAATGACATGCACGCTCTTTACATCGGGCGCCCAAACGCAAAAGCGCCAGCCGCGCGTACGGTTCTGCGTGTCGGGGTGCGCGCCCATCTTTTCCCAGCTGCGCTCCCACGTGCCGATGCCAAACAGGTAGACATCGTCCTTGGAGAGTTCCGGTGCGTGCGGGGCGGCTTTACGGGTAGCGGGCTTTTTAGTTGCTGGCTTTAGCTTTGTATCGCTCACGTTTGATCCCATCATGACGCGGCAGCGTGTTGCCTTGGTGACTAGATGCGAAAGGTCCAAGGCTGCACGAATCGAAGGGACGGCGATAGTTCTATGATTCGTTCCACCTCGCGTGCTCGGTGGAACTTTCGGCACGAAATACGATAACACCTGTTCGTTACTTTTATGGAGAAAAGTGGATTTGCGGCGGTGTTTAATCGGCGAGCGCCATGTTTAGACCACTGGCAGAATTGCGATGGTAAAACTCTTGACAGTTTTACCAATTAGGGTTTCAAGATTGTTAGTCTGACGTTTGGTAAAACGTTTTTAGCAGGATGTTTACCATTTGACATCGAAAGGTTCGTTTATGTCCCAGACCGCTGCTCCCAATGTCGCTTTTATTTTCGATTGCGACGGAACACTGGTTAATAGCACCCCCGTTTGGGCCTATGCTCAGCCCGAGTTATTGCACCGCCACGGAGTTGACGTAACGGTCGACGATTTTGCCCAATTTGAGCATTTGTCGCTCGAGGACGAGTGCCAGGCCTACCACGACACCTGGGGCATTGGAGCGAATGGCGAGGAGCTGTATCGCGAGCTGAGCGACATCCTGATCGATGGCTACTCCAAGGTGCCACCGCGCGAGGGGCTCTTGGCATTTTTGGAGCAGGCGAAGGCGGCGGGCATTGCCATGTGCGTTGCCACGTCTACGCCAGCCGAGCTGGTTAAGTCTGCGCTTGCGGGAGCCGGGCTCGATGCCTACATGGAGTTTGTTACCACGACGGGTGAGGCAGGACGCTCCAAACAGTTCCCCGACGTATACGAGTTGGCGCTGCGCCGTCTGGAGGAGCGCCATGGGCATAAGTTTGACCGCGCATGGGTGTTTGAGGACGCCGTCTTTGGCCTAAAGAGTTCGGGCTCCGCCGGCTTTAAGCGCGTGGGCATCTATGACCCGCATGGCCGTATGAAGCGCGACGATGTGCGCGCCAACTGCGATATCTTTATCGATAGCTACGAGGACCTGGACTTGGTCCGCGTTCTTGAGTTTGAGGGCTAGGCGAGGGCCGTGGCTTGCAAGGTATTAGTGGTATGCGGCTCGCCCGTGGTGGCGAGCCCCGAGTTGCTGTGCCATCTGGCAGGGGAGTGCGACCACGTTGTCGCGGTAGACCGCGGACTCGATGCACTGCTGGGCGCGGGGCTTGGCTGCGACGTATATGTAGGAGATGCCGACACGGTGAGCGACGCGGGCCGTGCGTTGGTCGATGCCGCCGAAGCCTTTGAGGTAGAACGCCACGACCCTTACAAGGACTATACCGATCTGGCGCTGGCGCTCGATGCCGTCCGTCGCCGCTGGCCAGGTGCCGAGGTTGTGGCAACCTGTGCTACGGGCGGCCGTCCGGACATGGCCCTAAGCGTCCTAGGCCTACTAGCAGCTTACAAAGATGCCCCCGTCTGGATCGCAGAAGACGAAGCAACGGCCCGCATTCTGCACGAAGGCGAATCCTGGACCATTGAGAATGCAACCGGCAAAACCTTCTCCATAATCGCCATAGCCCCCAACACCAAGGTAAGCGAACACGGCCTAGAATGGGAAATAGATCACGCTTCGTTAGGTCTACTAGCCGACACCGGCATCAGCAACGTCGTCAGGTCAACAGCCACAATCCAAGTCCACACTGGCACCGCCATCGCTTACCTATATCAATAGGTATTTAAAATCTGACCCAAAAAAAGTCCTTGCGCGTCGCGCCAACTTCCCCTATAGTATCTCCTCGTTACGGGGGCGTAGCTCAGCTGGGAGAGCGCTTGACTGGCAGTCAAGAGGTCAGGGGTTCGATCCCCCTCGTCTCCACCATCGTGAATTAAAAGGCCTTCGGAATTCCGAAGGCTTTTTTCATGCCAAAATACCTCGCGCCATAAACCCATACCCACATCAACAAAAAGTTGCACAATTTATTTCCCATGTCTGTACATAGTTTGTTATCCAAACGCAATTACCAGTGCAGCTCGCTGCTTCAGTTGGGCTTCAGGAACGCTCCCAATTATTGCCAGCACCACAATAACCTGCGCCAACGTGAACAACATCCCAAAACAACCCCCTTAAGCACGTCAAATGAACGAAATGTTGTCCAACGCAACCCAAATCAGTTTCACTAACAGCTTGTGCTAGGATACCTAACGTTACATGAGTTCAACTGTGCTCACGGCTTCAGTAAGCCACAAAGCGCAGGGTCGATCAGCATCCGGCCGTAACGGCGGTGTTAGAAAAACCATGAGCTCCAATATCGATTGCCATGCACGTTTTGTACTTGCTTTTGCGGCTATTTATAAGTTCGCATTAGAAGGTGCCAATAAGTTGTTAAGGCAAACCACAGCAGTCCTTCAGCTGTTTGCGTGCGATTCAGTTTTGAAATCACTTGACCGGATCGCACGCAGCCAGCTGAGGTTGCAGGCATTCTTGCGATACGTGCCTGTGACCTCAGTGCTGCTTTTGTACATACCGTTCACGGTGGGGCAGAGCCACGTGCTTGTCTGTCTGGGCTCAGGGTTTGAATATGGAGCGCCTTCGCGCACAAGCGCCCTGGCGAAGCCATACCCAAACCCCATGAGCCACACGTAAGACAGCAAGGGGGTGGTGCTCGTGTGGTATGTGATCCAGGTCATTAACGGTCGCGAAGATATAATGCGCGAGCGCATTGAGCGCATGGTGCCGGCTGGCGCCATGCAGGAGCTCTTTTATCCCCAATTTCAAACCGAGATCAAAGTACACGGCGAATGGGTCAATACGACCAAGCCGCTCTTTCCCGGTTATCTTATCTGCGATACGGCAGATCCCCGTACTGTGCAACAGCATCTGCTGCGCATGGACGACTTTGCCCGGATGCTTTCCCAAGACGGTCAGTTTGTGCCGCTGGCAAAAGAAGAGGTCCAGCTTATTGGCGGCTTTACGCATAGGGGAGACCGCGTAGTGCCCATGAGCGAAGCCCTAAAAGACGGCGACCAGGTCGTAGTGACGGCAGGTCCGCTGCTGGGCCACGAGGGCCTTATCAAAACCATTAACAGACGCAAGAGCACTGCCTTTTTGGAGCTCGACTTGTGCGGCCGACGCGTAACCACCCGCGTTGGCCTTGCGGTGCTTTCAAAAGAGCAGCGCGTTATGCGCAATCACAGAAGAGCGATCGCCTAGCTGCAAGCTCGCAAGCGGACGACCGAAGGCAAAAAGTATCAGGGGAGGGGCTCTTGGAGCCTACGATGATGACCATGGCACAGGGCGCGCGGGAGACGCGCACGGCCGCCACGGCGAATTCCGTTACTGCCGCAGCCGGTGCTGCGGGGGATTACCTTACAAACGAAGAAGCGTACAAGATGCTGCGCGGTGCCAACTCCGGCGTGAAGCCCGAGCTTGGGCACAGGCTCTACCGCGTTGTTAAGCGTACGGTGGACATTGTCGCCGCCGGCGGAGCCCTGGTGTTGCTCTTTATTCCCGGGGTAATTCTGAGCGTGGTCATTTGCATAAAGAGCCCGGGCGCCAGCCCCCTATATTCACAGTGGCGCGTGGGCCGCGTGCGCAAAGACGGCACGTTCTACCTGTTTAAGATCTACAAGTTCCGCAGCATGGTTCCCAACGCAGACCAAATGCTCAAGGACTTGCAGGCCCAAAACGAGGCCACTGGCCCCATGTTTAAAATGAAGCACGAC
Organism: uncultured Collinsella sp.; assembly: GCA_902466075.1. GTDB lineage: Bacteria > Actinomycetota > Coriobacteriia > Coriobacteriales > Coriobacteriaceae > Collinsella. Next base: position 15,168 of record CABQQA010000016.1, on the reverse strand, counting down.
CCGCGCATTATTCCCGGTGTGGGTAACTTCATTCGCAAGCACAGCATCGACGAGCTGCCCCAGCTCATCAACGTGTTCTTGGGCCAAATGAACCTCATTGGCCCGCGCCCCGGCCTGCCGCGCGAGGTTGCCCTGTACAGCGAGCACGACATGAAGCGCCTGGCGGTAAAACCCGGCTGCAGCGGTCCTTGGCAGGTAATGGGCCGCAGCTACCTGGGCTTCAAAGAAATGGTTGAGCTGGATCTTCGCTATATAGAGAATCGCAGCCTGCGCCAGGACCTGCGGTTGATATTCGGCACGCTGAAGACGATGTTCTCTGGGGAAGGTGCCGTGTAGCATGCGCATCGCCATGATAGGCCAAAAGAGAACGGGTTCGCGCGAGGGCGGCGTAGAAGTGGTGGTAGGCGAGCTTGCTCGCCGTATGGCAGACCTTGGTCACCAAGTAACCTGCTACGACCGTATGGGCGAAGGAGCTCCTTCCGAGCCCTACGAGAAGGATGGCTACCGCATCGTTCCCGTAAAGGCTCTGGACATCAAGGGGCTCTCTGCGCTCACGAGCAGCTTTGCCGCAACAAGGGCCGCCATCAAAGACGGGGCAGACGTAATTCACTATCACGCAGAGGGGCCGTGTGTCCCCCTTCGTTTTGCGCGTTCCGCGGACATCAGGACCGTGGCAACGATCCACGGCCTGGACTGGCAGCGTGCAAAATGGGGCTGCTTGGCTTCCAAGTACATCAAGTTCGGCGAGGCGACGGCGGCCAAGTGCGCGGATGCGCTCATCGTGCTTTCCCGGGGCAATCAGGAGTACTTCAAGGAGGCTTACGGCCGCGAGGCTACGCTCATTCCCAACGGCATCACTCCCGAGGCGGATCTTCCCGCGAAGGAGATCTCCGAGCGCTTGGGGCTCACCCAGGGCTCCTATGTCCTCTACCTCGGTCGCATTGTGCCCGAGAAGCGACCGGAACTGTTGGTGGAGGCGTACAAGCAGGTAAAGACGGATAAGCGCCTGGTTATCGCGGGCGACTCCTCCGATACGGACGACTACGCCGTGGCGCTCAAAGAGGCTGCCGCGTCCGACCCCCGCGCGCTCTTTACCGGCCACGTTGAGGGCAACCTGCTCTCCGAGCTGTACTCCAACGCGTATTGCTACGCGCTCCCCTCCGACGTTGAGGGCCTGCCCATGAGCTTGCTGGAGGCCATGTCTCACGGTGCGGCATGCGTTACCTCGGATATTCCCGAGTGCGCGGATGTTCTGCAGGGTTGCGGGCTCACGTTCCCACACGGAGACGCGGGGGCGCTGCGCGACGTGCTTGAAGGCCTGATAGCGGATTCTGCCCAAGCGGAGAGGCTGGGCGCCATGGCACGTGACCGCGCGATTAATGGCTATGACTGGAACAGCGTCGTCCAAAGGACGCTTGCTTTGTATGAGGGTGTTGCGTAATGAAGATCCTTCTTGTAAATAAGTTTCATTGGCGCAAGGGTGGAAGCGAGACGTACTACTTTGCTCTTGCCGATGGTCTTCGCGCTCTTGGGCATGAAGTTGCCTTCTTCAGCATGGAGGATGAGCGTAATGAGCCGACTGAGTGGTCGCGTTACTTTGTAACGAATCGCGACTATAACGGACCGAGCTCTATTGTCGATAAGGCGAAGGCCGCGCAGGCACTTGTGTATTCCAAAGAGGCGCGCGAGAAGTTCGATGCGCTGTGCCGTGAATTCCAGCCCGATGTAATCCATCTCAATCTCACTCATAGGCAGATTACGTTTTCCATCTTGGACGCTCCTTGGCTAAAGCAGCATCCAACGCCGGTTGTGTATACCACGCACGACTTGATTCTTGCTTGCCCGAGCTATCTTATGCTTGATTCCGAGGGCAACGTTTGCGATTCGTGTCTCGGGGGTCATTTTGGCAATTGCCTTAAGAAGAAGTGCGTAAAGGGTTCGATCGCAAAAAGCGCGTTAGCGGTGGCTGAGGCGGAGTGGCTTAAACGGCACAAAACCTATTCACGTCTCGATCGCATCATCTGCCCGAGTGAGTTCATGCGGAACAAGTTTATTGAAGCGGGGCTTCCCGAGCGTCAGCTTGTCCTCATGCGGAATTTCCTGAATCCCGATTCGATGTCACGGGAAGTTGCCAACCAAAATAATGAAGATCCCTACATGCTGTATCTGGGACGCCTTTCTCGCGAGAAAGGCGTGTTAACGCTCGTGCATGCTTTTGAGAAGGCGGCACCGGTGATCCCTGATTGGCGTCTTGTTATTGCAGGCGATGGCCCTGAATGTGATGCTGTGAAGGTCAAAGTTTCCGCAATGCCAAACGAAATAAGCTCGAGGATTGAGCTGGTTGGATATAAAACCGGTGACGCCCTGCGCGGACTTGTGAATCGAGCCACTCTGGCGGCTGCGCCGTCAGAGTGGCTCGAGAACGCGCCATATGCGGTTCTCGAGGCACTCGCCGCGGGCAAGCCCGTTATCGGTACGAACATGGGCGGAATACCCGAGCTGGTACGTGAGGGTGAAACGGGCTTCCTGGCTGAAGCCCACGATGAGGCAGGACTCGCAGATGCAATCCGTAGGGGTGCGGCGGTGGCCGCCGATCCTGCGGCTTACGCCGCGATGAGCGCGCATTGCCGTTCATTCGTGGCAGAGAACTGTAATCAAGAGAAATACATCCGGAATCTCGTCTCCCTGTATCAAGAACTAATTGACCGGAAGGTGGTGGCCTAACCCATGGCCGAGAAGAAACTCAACGGAACCGTAATCGTAACGTACCGCTGCAACGCGCGCTGCACCATGTGCAACCGCTACAAGGCTCCCAGCCGTCCGGAGGAGGAGCTCTCCCTCGACGTGATCAAGAAGCTCCCGCGCATGTACTTCACCAACATCACCGGTGGCGAGCCCTTCATCAGGACCGACCTTGCGGATATCGTGCGCGAGCTGTACAAGAAGTCCGACCGCATCGTCATCTCCACCAACGGCTTCTTCACCGACCGCATCATCGCCCTTGCCGAGGAATTCCCCCAGGTGGGAATCCGCATCTCCATCGAGGGTCTGCAGCAGACCAACGATGAGATCCGCGGTCTCCAGAACGGCTTCAACCGCGGCTACGAGACGCTCAAGAAGCTCGTGGAAATGAAGCACCCGGACGTGGGCTTTGGCATGACGGTGCAGGATCGCAACGCTGCGGACTTGGTGCCGCTGTACAAGCTTTCCGACGAGCTCGGCATGGAGTTCGCCACCGCCAGCCTGCACAACAGCTTCTACTTTGTCGAGGCGAAGAACATCATCAAGGACCGTCCCATGGTGGCCCAGAACTTCGAGGACCTGGTAAACGAGCTCCTCAAGTCCAACGAGCCCAAGAAGTGGTTCCGCGCGTACTTCAACATGGGCCTCATCAACTACATCTATGGGCAGAAGCGCCTGCTCCCGTGCGATATGGCGTTCGACACGTTCTTCATCGACCCCTACGGCGACGTCATGCCCTGCAACGGCACCAAGGAGAAGCTCGTTATGGGCAACCTTAACGACGAGTCTTGGGATGAGCTGTGGGAGAGCGCCCAGGCCGAGAAAGTGCGCGGCTGCGTGCGCCACTGCGACCGCAACTGCTGGATGATCGGCTCCGTGTCTCCTGCCATGCACAAGTACATCTGGAAACCCGCGTCGTGGGTGCTGGCGCACAAGCTCAAGCCCGGCAAGAAGTTCGACATGCACGAGCTCCCCATCGTGCGCGACTACGAGTCGGGCAAGGTGACGAAGGAGGAGCTGGACGCTCTTTCCACCTGCGACATGCACGCCGCGATCAACGACGGCCTTTCCGACGCAAGCCGAGCCGACGCGCACGTGTACGAGACTGAGGAGGCGCTGTAGTGCAGCCGGGTGGAAAAATCGAATGCAAAAATTCAGAAATAGCGGTTGCTCGATATCAATCGGAGGAAACACGTGAAAGTATCCTGCATAACCAGGCACGCAATCTCTAATTATGGCTCCCTGCTCCAGGCATATGCGACACAACGAGCGGTAGAGAGCTTGGGGTATGAGTTCGAGATTATGGACTATGTACCTGCTTGTGAGGACGTATCCCAGCAGGTGAGGACGCTTCTTTCGACAAAGCCGTCCTGGAACGGGAACCCGTTGAAGAAGTCTGTCTACAGACTTCTGATGGAGCCTGAGACAAGGGTGGCGGGCAAGCGGTTTGCGCGTGAGCGTTCCCAGCTGCTTAAGATGAGCCCTCACTATGCATCCCTGGAGGAGCTGAAGGCTAATCCGCCCAAGGCCGATGTCTATATGACTGGAAGCGATCAGGTGTGGGGTCCCATCAGCTCGGGCGCATACGACCTGTCATACGCGCTTGAGTTTGCTCCCGAGGGCGCAAGGCGCATCTCATATGCGGCAAGCTTTGGTAAGAAGAATATCCCGGATAGCGTGCGCCCCAGGTTTCTCGAGGACCTTCGAGCATATGAGGCCGTGTTCGTACGCGAGGATGCCGCGCGCGAGCAGCTTGCCTCGTGGGGCATAGAGGCCGGACAGGTTGTCGATCCCACGCTGCTGCTTGATGGCGAGGCGTGGAGAAGGATGGCGGCACCTGCCCCGAAGGGCGAATACATCCTCGTCTACCAGATTCACAGTGACCCGACGGTGGGGCAGTACGCCGTGAAGGTTGCCAAAAAGCTTGGCTTGCCCCTGATACGGATCTCCGCAAGCCTGCACCAGGCCTCACGCGAGGGCAAGTTCAAGTGGCTGCCGACGCTTGCTGAGTTTCTCTCGTATGTCGACAACGCAGCATGCCTAGTCACGGACTCGTTCCACGGTACGGCTTTTGCCATAAATCTCAATACGCCGCTGGTAGAAGTGCTGCCCAAGAACGGAACCTCGAGCAGGAACGTGAGTATTCTGCGACTCACGGACCTCACGGACAGAGTGCTTCAGAATCTAGATGATGTCGAGTTAGCATCCAAGCAGATTGACTTTGGTCGGGTCAACGATGTGATGGGTGCGGAGAGGGAGAAGTCCCTAGCGCAGCTCAAGAGCATGATTGAGGAGTAGGGCATTGTCAAACGTTGGCACTAGGACGGTATGCAAGAAGGATATGTGCGCTGGCTGTATGGCCTGCGTCGATTCATGCCGACATGGAGCGATTGCCATTGAGGATACGATTGAGGCGTATAACGCCCGTATTGATCCTACAAGGTGCGTGGGATGTGGACTGTGCGAGAAAACGTGTCCCCAGATGGTATCCCCATCTTCGTTGCGTCCTCTCGAGTGGCTACAGGGGTGGGCGAAAGATACATCGCTCAGAATGTCATCTTCGTCCGGGGGTCTGGCTACGGCCATCTCGGAGGCGTTTGTGGCGTCAAATGGATTAGTGTGTTCATGTGCACAGGAGGGCGGTGAGTTCCGGTTCCACCTCACTTCTGATGCGGATTACTTGAGGAGGGCCCAAGGCTCCAAATACGTCAAAAGCAATCCGCTTGGTGCGTACCGCGAGGTTAGGGAGGCCCTGCAAGGTGGTCAAAGGGTTCTCTTTATCGGTCTTCCTTGTCAGGTTGCTGCGATGCGTAACTTCGTTGGAAGCCGTTTAGCCGATTCCCTTTACACCATCGACCTTATCTGTCATGGTTCACCGTCCCCCAAGGTCCTGAGCCGATTCTTGGAAGAGACAGGTAACAACCTGTCTAATGAGCTGATACTGGACTTTCGAAAGAAAGTCCAGTTTCAGCTCCGCTATCGCGGAGCTGAAACTGTGGGTAGGACGGGTGTCCGCGATCGCTACTCGATTGCTTTCCTCTCGGGTTTACCGTATACGGAAGGCTGCTACTCCTGCCGCTACGCCAAGGGTGATCGTGTCTCCGATATTACGCTTGGCGATTCATGGGGTAGCGAGCTTTCTGATGAGGTCGCGAACGGGATATCCCTCGCACTTGTGCAGACAGACAAGGGTCGAGAACTGTTAGAAATGACGGACCTTGAGCTTTTGCCGGTTGATCCTGGTCTAGCTGTGGCCAACAATGAACAGCTTCAACGTCCTTCGACGAAGCCTATAGAAAGAAATACCTTTATGGACGGCTTTCGTAACGGGGTACGGGTTAACCGACTCGTTCTCAGGGCGAGGCCAAAAGACTGCGCCAAGTACTTGGTCAAGGATATACTGCTTGCACTGGGTTTGCTCAGGGGTTAACACATCGAGAGCGTTTGCTTTAGGCATTAATGATAAGGTAATCCATATGTTGAGTAATTCCAAGGTGCCAAAGTGCGTCGTATTAATGGCGTCATACAACGGCATCCCATTTATTTCAGAACAAATTGACAGCATTCTCTCGCAGGCTGAAGTTGACGTACGTCTTTTTGTCCGTGATGACGGGTCATCTGATGGTACTCGTGATCTTCTGCAGCGCTATGCAGATGAGGGCAGTCTGACTTTGTTAACAGGAGAAAACCTAGGACCTGCTTTAGGGTTTTTGACGTTGTTGCGGAATGCTCCCGAAGCTGATTACTATGCGTTTTCCGACCAAGATGATATTTGGGATAGCGATAAACTGATAACTGCGATTAAACAGCTTAAGAAGCAGGAGAATTTGGCTCTTTATCATTGCAATTCAAGACTTGTAGATTCAGCTGGTAATGAGATGGGCCGGTTAACCTATGGGCAACAAAGGTGCATATCTTATCGAGATAACGACCCTCTCAACCAGCTTTGCATTGGGTCACCTATGGGATGTACGCAAGTATTTGATAGGCGTATTTGGGAAGTTGTTTGCTTGCATGAGCTGCCCCATCCCGTCATCATGCATGATAAGCTGATAGCTAATCTATGCGTGCTGCTGGGTTATCGGATTGTTTTCGATGCTTCTCCTCATATGGGATATCGCCAGCATGGTCGTAATGTGGTCGGTGTGAGTACTGATTTACCATCTAAAGTGATTGAGAAAATCAATAGTTTTTGTCATCCGCGAGAGATTACTCTTGCAAAGCAAGTTACTGGACTTCTTTCAACTTATTCCGACTGCATTCTTCCTCCAGAGCGTGCTCTTGGAGAGTTGGTATCGAAAATGGACGCTTCTTTCATGGCTAGGTGCAGGGTTTCTTTCTCTTCGAGGCTGAATTTCGGCAGTCTACAAGAGGGCCTTTTCAATAGATCTCTCCTCTTGTTTGGGAAGCGATGATATGAGTAAAAGCATCCCCAAACCGCACAATAGTGGGTACGTCCTAGCGCTTGCCTTTTGCGACTATCTCAAGGACAAGACCGGCACCCCAAAGGCTATTATGGCGAGTCAGCAGGCCATGGCGTCGCACGGCATAAGTTACGTCTATCTCCACTCGGTTAAGAAGACCCTGTTCAGGGACGACCAGATGCTATTTTGCGAATTCGGGGTTACGGTCGACGGGGTGGAGGCTGGTGTTTTCAGTATTGCCCAGGTGTGCGAGGCCCTTTGCAGCTGGCAAAAAAGCGGCTTCAGCCTTCTTGAGCTTCATATCCACCACCTTCTGTACGTGAGCCTTGAGAAAGTCTCCGAACTGCTAAAAGTTACAGGCAAAACACCGGTCAGGGCCTTTCTCCACGACTATTACCTGTGTTGTACAAGCTATAACCTCCAAAATAGGAGCGGCTTTTGTGACAGCTCAAGGCTCGGCGACGCTCCCTGCGAGAAATGCCCCCACTTCAGTAACAGCCTTCGTGTGGAGTCGAAGATCCAAGGGCTGTTTGACTCCATCAAAAATCTCCGTTTTGTTGCACCTTCGACCTATACGAAGAATCGGTTTCTCTCATTCAGGCCCCAATACGAGGGCCTTGTTGATGTAATACCGCACCAAAAGCTGCTTGGAGAGTATCTGGGCAACAGACGTCCTCTGAACGCAGGGGAGCGCATCAGGGTTGCCTTTCTGGGAATGCCGAGGAAGACAAAGGGCTGGGAGACCTGGCTTCGCCTCGTATCTGCGGTCGATGAACAAGAGTACGAGTTCTTCGTCTTCAACAGCTCGAACGATATGTATCCAGGGATGAACAAGCGGTTTGTCGAATTTGATGAGAAGCACCCAAATGCCATGACCGACTCTCTCAGGGAGTGCGAGATTGCCATCGTTGTCATGTGGCCATCTTGTCCAGAGACCTATAGCTACACCTGTATGGAATCTTACTCCGCAAACGCTTATACGATTTCGAGTGCATGTGCAGGCAATGTCGCCGACTTTGTCGTTGAGCATGGGTCCGGTTTGGTGCTGAATAACGAGGAGGAGCTAATCGGGCTGTTTAGGGATAAGAGCCGGCTTATCAGGGAGGTCAATCTTTTCAGGAGCGGAAAGCCTGGTCCGCTCGATCTTGTCGATTCAGATGAGATCGTAGACCTGCTTCCATGCTCCTCGGTAGGTCTCAACACGGGAGTTCACATGCACACGAGGCTGATTGAACGTGTGCTGCTGGAGGTACTCAATGCAAGATCATAGGCATGCGAGGCTCGTTATAAATAAAGCGGAGGAGCGGGCTGGTCGAAGAGGTCGTTGGTATCTCCCTAATAAGCAAGGCGTTCTAACCGTTTGCATGGGTGACCTGGCGGATGCGACGATCGTTATAGGTATCTTGGCGCAGGTTTTCTTCCTTGAGTACTATGGTCTGGGGCGATACCTCAACTGGGTAATTACCGGCATGATTTGCGTGAGGGCGCTCTTCTCCGGATGGAAATATAGCGGTAGAGCGCTACTACTTGGGCTGATTACCGTTGCAGGGTGGCTGTCTGGTGCCCTCTTGGGTGGCAATATGGAAACGTTTAGGGCGAATATTTTGCTGCTCCTCTACCCGTTTGTCTATACGCTTTACTTCTTTCTTTTGGTCACTAACAAGAGGGATTTTCTTCTTGGACTCTTTGATGCAGGTTTTCCGGTCTTCAACGCCATATTGCTTCTCAATATGGCGATCATGTTTATCCAGTACTCTACCCATGGGATGATCGCTGCGACAACGAACGACATCAGTTACTTCGAGGACAATATCTCCGGCCTGTTCTCTTATGCGTCCGTCCATGCGGTGGCCCTTTACACTTCATTCGTCGTGCTCTACAACTTCGTCTGGATTAGGAGGCTTCGGGGTCCTCTCTGGCCATCCCTTGCCATCGCTTACAACGTCTGCCTTATCGTCCTGTCCTTCTATCTTGCGACACTCAACGATAATAAGGCGCTCTTCATAATCCTTCCTCTCGTTTTAGTGATGTTCTGGCTTATTTCAGTCATGAGAGGAGAAGCGGATGTTTCGGGTCCCTTCTTTTGGCTTGTCGCCTTGTATTTTATCCTGACAATTGCATACGCCTTGGTGCCTGCGTTCCAGATCCTCGTGGATACGCAAGTGTTTGGTCTGTTCGATATGGTTGGCAGTTCAGCTTCCGTCGGTACTGCTGCCGACGGCAGTAACGAGAGGATTGCTATCATCGGCTTCGCTCTCTTGAGACCGGCTACATGGAGTCTCGGAGAGGGTCTTGGAGCCTCAAGCTTCTACGCGTCCGGGTTCATGTCGTTTAACCACTTTGGTCAAGCGGATATGGGGTCTTTCTTGATTCTCATGGGGGTTTGGGAGACGGCAGCGTATGTAGCGTTTTTCCACTCCGTGGTTAGTGAGTTTATGGAGCAGGAAAAAGGATCTAATGGCCGGATTGTTCGTTTGCTCCTTTTGCTAACAATTCTTATTACCTTTCTGTATACGCAGTGCTTTACAAGGGTGAACTGCTGCTTGTGCCTACTGCTGCTCTGTGGAGCGCTGGCTTGGTCGTGGAATTCCTCGGCTGCAGACTATTTGATTATTGATAGAGACGAAGAACAGGTTTGAACATGAAAATAGGCATTTCCACATTTACGCATGGGGACAACTATGGGCAGAGGCTCCAGAACCTTGCTGTCCAAGAAACTCTCAAACTCTCGGGTGCAGATGTCCTTACGTTCAGACAGAAGGACTCGAGATCTGCCAAATACAAGCTCAAGTCTTTGGCTTCGCTCATTCCAAAGGGGCTTGCCGTTGCCCACATCCAGAGGCATCGTTCGTTTGAGGATTTCAATTCCCGTAACATTTCCTTTAGCCGGGAGGTTATATCTGATTCCAACCCTCCACGTGACATTAAATCCTATGACTTTTTCGTTGCTGGGAGCGACCAAGTTTGGTCTCCGTATTCCCCTGACGCTAACTCCACTATGTTTCTCACGTTTTCGCCAAGAGAAAAGCGCATTGCTTTTTCGCCAAGCTTGGCAGCTCCGACGATTCCCGAGGAGAAGCGTGAGCTGTTCCACGGCTATTTCGACGGGTTTGATAGGCTGTCCGTTCGTGAGCAGAAGAGCGCCGAGCTTATAAACAGTCTGTACGGCTTAAAGGCCGAGGTGTTGATTGACCCAACACTGATGTTTGACGGCTCCTGGTGGGAAAGGTATGAAAAAGAGCCGCACTGCGGGCTTCCAAATGATTATGTATTGACGTACTTCCTCGGGAGTGCAGCTTACGAAGAGAGGGTTGCCGAAATCTGTGATTCACTTAGCTGCAAGAGGGTCGATTTACTAGGGGATGCGCGCTACTACGCCCTCGGGCCTTCAGAGTTCCTCTATGCCGTCCGTCACGCAAAGCTTGTAGCGACAGATTCATATCACGGATCAATTTTCTCGATCTTGTTCGGGAAGCCGCTGATTTATTGCCCTCGTGAGTCCACTGGTCCAGACATGAGCAGCCGATTCGACACGCTAGCCAGCGAGCTGGGTGTTTCTTTCGTTGAGCGGTCAATTCTTTCCGTATGTAATTCGGAACTGCTCGAGAGTGACTATTCAAAGGCGTATGACAGGTTGGCAGCTCAGAGGAAGATCGTTGTTGAATTCCTCGATAGATGTGGATTGAGCATTCCCTCGGAGGCCGCCCGTGGCTAGCCAGCGTAAGGCGGGCGCCCTCCTCGGCTACGCCAACATCCTCGCAAAGAACCTCGTCAACCTCGTCTACACGCCGATGCTACTGTCCTACGTGGGGCAGGCGGACTACGGCGTCTTCCAGAGCTCGAACTCCTTTGTCTTCTCGCTGACGCTCCTGTCCTTCGGCTTCTCCGAGGCCTACGTGCGCTTCTACACGCAGACGGTTGCGCACGGCGGCGAGCGCGACATCCGGCACCTGAACGGCATGTACCTCACGCTTTACGTCGCCGTCACAGCCGCGGCGGTCGCCCTCGGCATGGGCTTCTCCGCAAACGCCGGCGCGGTGTTCTCGGCCGGGTTCACCGAGGCGCAGGTCTCGCTCGCCCGGGAGCTGCTCGCCATCATGACGCTCAACGTCGCCTCGACGTTGTTCACCGTCGTGTTCAATTCCTACATCACGGCGCACGAGCGCTTCGTCTACCAGCAGACCAGGCAGCTCGTCACCACGCTTGCGACGCCGCTGTGCGCCTGGGCCCTGCTGGCCGCCGGTATGGGGCCCGTGGGCGTTGCCCTAGCACAGCTCGCGGTGAACCTCGTCCTGCTCGCCCTCAACGCGCGCTACGCCATCGTCGTGCTGGGCATGCGCTTCGAGCTCAGGGGTGCCGACTGGGGCGTCATGCGCGGCATCGCCGCCTTCAGTGCCTGGATCTTCGGTAACCAGGTCTGCGAGATGGTCAATCAGAGCGTGCCCAACATCATGCTGGGGGCCATCTCGGGCGCGACTGCGGTATCTCTGTTCGCGGTGGCCGTGAACATCCGCCAGGTCTTCTACTCGCTCTCCACCACGATGTCGAACGTCTTCATTCCGAAGGTCAACCGCATCGTCGCCACCTCGGACGACAACGCCGAGCTCACTCGCCTTATGACGCGCGTGGGCCGCTACCAGATGGTACTGTTTTGCTGGGTGTACGGAGGTTTCGCTATTCTCGGGAAGTTTTTCGTGACGAGGTGGGCGGGCCCGGGCTTCGCCGAGGCCTACTGGCTCGTGCTCGCCATGACGCTACCCGTCATGGTGCCCCTCTGTCAGAACGTCGGCATCGAGATCCAGAGGGCCAAGAACATGCACCACGCCAGGAGTCTCGTCTACCTTGCGATGGCGGTCGGGAACGTTGCCTTCACCGCCGCGGCCGCCCCGGCGCTGGGGCCGTGGGCCCCCGCGATCGCCTATGTCGTCAGCATCGTGCTCGGCAACGGACTGTGGATGAACTGGTACTACCAGAAGCGGGTCGGTCTCGACATGCTCTTTTTCTGGAAGCGGAACCTGCCGGTGCTGCTCGCCTGGGCTGCCGTCACCGTCGCCTGCCTCGCTGGCACGGCGGTCCTGCCCGTCAACGGATGGCCCGCGTTCCTCGAGTGGGGCGCCGTTTACAGCGCGCTTTTCGCCATAGCCCTTTGGCTCGCCGTCCTAACGAAGGACGAACGTATCGCGGTCGTCTCTCGTCTCCCGTTCCTTAGATAGGGTCCATCATGAATGATTCCGAGAAATCCCCGAGGGTCGTCTCGCTTGGCGACCGTTGCTGCGGCTGCGGCGCGTGCGCTGCCCGCTGCCCCAAGTCATGCATCTCCATGGAACCCGATGATTGTGGCTTCCTACACCCCACCGTCGACGCCTCCGGGTGCGTAGGCTGCGGGGCGTGCGACGCCGCATGCCCGGCGCTCAACGCCCCTGGGGAGGACGGGTGCAAGTTCGCCCTCTGGGCGAAGGCTCATGACGTCGGCTTGCTCGATAGATCGTCGTCGGGCGGCGTGTTCGGTCTACTCGCCGGTGACGCTCTCTCGCGCGGCGGTGTTGTGGCGGGCGCCGCGTGGACGGACGGTTGCCGCGAGCTTCGTCACGTGCTCGTGGAGGACAGGCCGGCGCTCGGCGCCGTTATGCGCTCGAAATACGTTCAGAGCGCGGTTGGCCGCGGCGTCTTCGAGGGCGTCCGCGCTGCCCTGCGTGAAGGCAGGCCGGCGCTCTTTGCCGGTACTGCATGCCAGGTGGCTGGCATGCGCTCATACCTGGGGAAACTCGCCGACTCTGACCTCTTCCTCGGCGTCGACGTCATCTGCCACGGTGTTCCGTCTCCAGAGCTCTGGTCGCGCTGGGTCGACTACCGTGGTGAGGCCTTCGGGTCGGACGTCTGCGACGTCAATATGCGGAGTAAGACAACCGGATGGTTGTCTTACTCCGCTATGTACAAGCACATAGCGGAGAAAGACAACACCGGGGACACCGAGTCCCAGATATTCGGCAAAGACTGGTACATGAAAGCGTTTCTGGCCAATGCGAGCCTTCGTTCGTCCTGTCTGGCATGTCCAGCAAAGCGCTCCAGCGGCGCCGATATCACGCTCGGTGATTTCTGGGGGTTCCAGAATACCCATCCCGAGGTCGACAACTCCAAGGGCGTATCTGCCGTCCTATGCAATACCGAGAAGGGCGTGCGGGCATTCGAGGCTATTTCTGGGCTTACTGCAAACGGTCCGGCGACGCTTGATGGGGTAATCGCGGGCAACCCTAGCCTCGTCCATTCTGTCACGCCTTATCCAAAGCGCGACGAGTTCTTGAACGACGTGTCTGCCGGGCTTTCCATCCCAGATCTCATGGACAAGTGGGATTTCCGTCCCACTCTCTGGCAGCGTGTCCGCGGCAAGCTTGGTGGTATTAAACGACGACTAAAGAGACTCGTTGGAAGGAGAGCCTAGATGGCCAAGGATCGCTACCTTCAAGCTCTTCGTGGGCTTGCGATTTCCGCAGTGGTGCTTATCCACTGTCTTCCTCAATGTGCCGCGTCGGTCGCCATTCGCCCATTCCTCAACTTTTCTGTTGCGTTGTTCTTGTTTTTATCCGGTGTTCTTACCGACGAGCGCAAATTTAATGCGGGGGGGGTCTTCGACGCCGCATTAGCAAGGTTGCCGGACCTTATGCGTTCTGGAGCGTTATCTATCTTGCGGCGTTTCCCGCCCTTCATGGGCGTCTGGGTTTCTGGCGTTCGCCGTGGGCTCCGTATCGGCTCAGATGTACTATCTATTGGTCCATTCACAGCTTGTGCTGCTTACTCCGGTACTGTTCAGGCTCCTTTCACGGTATAGGTTCTTTGTCTATTGTGTGACACCGGCTTGCTTGCTTCTAAGGGAGCTCGCTGCCGTTGCCGGTATCGCATTGCCTCTAATACAGGTTTTCTGCCCCATGTGGCTCATCTTTTATGTTTTCGGTCTCGACTGGAGGCGTTGGGCTGCGCTCATTGAAGGACGAACCACTCAGCTTGTTGCAGTGCTCTTTATATTTTTAATAATTCAGGAGGTCGCAGGCTTCTGGTGGTATTTGACTGGCGATTTCAATATGGCCACAACTCAGCTTAAGCTCGGTTCTGCAGCGATCTCTTTAGCTGTGATCGCGCTTCTTATGGCGGTTCCGGGATCATTCAAGTCGCGATTATCTTCTACTTTGCTTGTTGACCTTGGGAACGCCTCTTTTGGAATCTACCTCTGCCATATACTTGTTCTCAAGGCCGTTTGGAAACTGCTTGGATTATTCGTCATTCCACTTGGTGTTTCGACATTTGCTGTTTGGGCGCTAACTCTTGCCGGATCTTATTCGCTTGTATCACTTTGCGGTCGTTATTTGCCCGAACGAATTCACATCATTGTGGGATTATAAATTGATTTTCGATACTGGCGCTTTTCATAGCGTTGAAGCAAAGTGAGTCCATTACCAACATTTGGCACGCGATCATCGGTGAAGATACCGGACTTCCTGTTTTCGAACGAGAAGATGACTTTTTACTCAAAATGGCTGATTGGATTAACCAACCTGAAATAACCGGAATCAATCTCCCTTGGTCGAGCATTGAAAAATGGAAGGGGCAATTCAGGTAGCCATATTCCGCAGTCATTACCTTGCCTATTTCGTTAAGAATGAGGGGGTATAGCAAAATAGGATACCCAAGTCTTATTTATCACTCGATCTAAAGCGCATTTCGATTGTAGAGGACAGATTAAATGAAAGGCATCATCCTCGCGGGCGGGTCCGGCACGCGACTGTACCCGCTCACTCTCGTGACCTCCAAGCAGCTGCTGCCGGTCTACGACAAGCCCATGATCCACTACCCACTGTCCACGCTCATGCTGGCGGGCATCAAGGACATCCTGGTCATCTCCACGCCGACCGACCTGCCCAACTTCCAGCGCCTGCTGGGCGACGGCTCGCGCTTCGGCGTGAACCTCTCCTACGCCGAGCAGCCCTCGCCGGACGGCCTGGCGCAGGCC
>CABQQA010000015.1:0-44809 GCA_902466075.1 uncultured Collinsella sp. | reverse complement strand
GTAGTCGAGCGATCCCGCAGGCGAAGCCGAGGACCAGCGAGACACCAAGCGCCCTGCCGGCACTCGCGGGTAGCCGCGGCACCAAAAAACGCCTGCGCACTCGATGGATTCGGATGCCCGACAGAGGCTCCTTATGGCTGCTTCCTTCCGGACCTGACCAGATTCGGAACATGTCGTCATCCGAACCCATCGAACGCGCTAGGCGCTCGGTATATCTTACCCGCTCCCGCCCGATGGGGCAAGACAGCTAATTTGGGACGGGGCTTTTTTGACTACTTTTTGACTGGTGGGGCATCAGGGTGGCGAAAGTAGTCAAGGAGGCCCCGTCCTAAATAGACTGATCTGGTGCTGTGCCACGAAAAGGGCCCATCTACTACGTTTAGGTCGCAGGGGTCGACCATAGCCGACTTTTTCGAAAATCGGCAAGCTTTCTACCTGCGGTTTTGTTTTTGCAAATTCCGGGATGGTCGAGGGTGGCCGGCTTAACGTAGTAGATGGTCGCATTTCGTGGCAAACGGTCCGACCCAAGACCCAAGGCAGCCAACCTCGAATGGCCATTCTCAAAGTTGCGGTGGAATACGGACTGAATTGGCCCCTTAAAGGCAAAAACACTCCGTATTCCACCGCAACTTATAGGGAGATAGGCCTTAGAGGCGAGCGAGGTCATAGGCTTGTGCGGCTGACTCGCCGGCGCAGATAAGGTTGGCTGTGGCTTCTTGCGGATCGAGTGCCCGCTCCAGGTCCACGGGCTTGCGACAGATCGGCAGGACAAGGTCGATGCCCTGCTCGTACACCGCATCCAGGTTGTCGGCACGACCGCCCACGACGGCAACAACCGGCTTGCCATATCGCTTGGCACGGCGGGCCACGCCCACCGGCGCCTTGCCGGCGGCGGATTGCTCGTCCATATTGCCCTCGCCCGTTATGACCAGGTCGACATCGCGTACACGCTCGTCAAACCCCACGAGATCGAGCACTGTCTCCACGCCCGAACGCAACTCGGCACCGAGCGCCAGCAGCGCGGCGCCCAGGCCGCCGGCGGCACCGGCACCGGGCACGCCGAGCACCGAGCCGAACGTCCGTGCACCCTCGGGCACGCGCAGCAGCCCCTGGGCCCGAGCCTCGACAATTGCCGTATCGAGCAGACGACCGTAGCCGACCATCCAACTGTCGCACCTGCTCAGCGCCTCGGCGTCACCCGTCGGCAAGCCTTTCTGCCCACCAAACACCGCCAATGCGCCCCGACGCCCCACGAGCGGATTCTCGACATCCGAAAGCACAACGATACGAGCGTCATCCAAAGCCTGAAGCGCTGGCGCCAAATCAACGCTCGCCACCTGCTCAAGGCCTGCAAGACCGGGGGCGATATCGCAGCCCCGATCATCGACCACACGCGCGCCCAGCGCCTGCAGCATGCCGGCGCCACCGTCGTTGGTGGCACTGCCGCCCAGACCAATATAGATAGTCTTTGCCCCAGCACGGACTGCGCGAAGCATGAGCTCGCCCACGCCATAGGTCGAAGCCGCCAACGCCGCCGACTCCGTACAGGGCGAATACCCAATACCCGCCGCCTCGGCCATCTCAATAACAGCCGACTCGCGCCCGCCGTCAACCAGTAACCGTGCGGGCACACGATCGCCCAAGGGGCCCGCAACCTCGCAGGTCGCAAGTTCACCACCGCACGCGGCAACGGCATCGAGCGTCCCCTCGCCACCATCTGCCAGCAGCAATGTGCACACCTCGGCATCGGGCCAAACGCGGCGCACGCCTTCGGCAACGGCCTCCTCTGCCCGCGCACTCGACACGCTACCCTTAAAGGAGTCGATCGCCAGCAGCACACGGCGGGGCCGGCGGCACGCAGGACCAAAGTCAACCGCCGTGTCAGTATCCTCACCGGCACCTGCAAGTGCTGCGGCGTGAGCGGCGTGTGCTTCAAGATCGGCCCCACAACCGCAGCCAGCACCATCGGTGCCACGCAGCCTACTAAAATAGCTGCTCAACACCTCACGACACTCGTCTGCCAGCACGCCGGCGGTCACGTTAAACCGATGATTCAGGCGCGAATCGGCATTCAGGTCATACAGCGAACCCAGAGCGCCCGCCTTGGCATCAGCCGCGCCATACACGCAGCGTCCTACGCGCGCGTTAACCATAAGCCCCGCACACATGCAGCAGGGCTCGAGCGTCACGTAGACCGTACAGTCGGAAAGGCGCCAGCGACCGAGCGACCGAGCGGCAGCGCACAGGGCCGCGAACTCTGCATGCGCCGAAGGGTCCTGATCGAGCTCACGACGATTATGCGCCCGCGCGACAATCTCACCCGCGCGCACCACCACAGCGCCAATGGGCACCTCGCCCACCGCCGCGGCGGCGCGCGCCTCCGCCAACGCCTCGCGCATGAACTTCTCGTCGATTTCGGTGCTCGTCATCGTTCGCCTTCCCTGTTGCAAATTCAAAACGATGCTATCATTACGACTCACGGAGAGATGGCAGAGCGGTTGAATGCGGCGGTCTTGAAAACCGTTGAGCGCGAGAGCGTTCCGGGGGTTCGAATCCCCCTCTCTCCGCCACTCTTAGTGACTCACCGGCGTCATGGTCCGCTCGAACAGCGCATCGACCACGTCGGCGATTTCGGATCGGCGCTCCAGCACGTGGCCCGATTCCCACCACATGGTAAAGAGCCGAATAATGCCGCCGGCGACAAACTCAGACGTTGTCTCGAGCGATACGGGCGCAAGCGCATCCTCGTCAAGCGCGCTCATCACGCGCCCGCGTATGGAGCGCGCGATGCGGTCGCAAATCATGCTGGTCAGCATGCCCGACATACTGCTCGCCAAAATGTTATCCATGAGCTGCTCATGCGCCAGAATCAGATCCATGGCATCGGCGAACACTTCGTGGCGAAGCGCGCGCACGTCCTCGGCGCCCTCCGCGCCATCCGCATCGGCCCGCTTTTGCGGCAGACCCGACATGAGTTCATCGATATAGAAGGCAAAGTAATCGTTTTTGTCGCGGAAGTGCTTGTAGAACGTCGTCCGACGAATCATAGCGCGGTCGCACAGCATGGCAACCGTCACGTCCTCAAACCGATGCTCTTCGAGCAGCTCAGTAAAGGCCTCGAACAGGGCCCGATAGGTTTTCTTGATGCGAAGGTCCATACGTATCGCCCTCCTCAAGGAAAAGACAGCGTTCACTAATCTGTCGCATATCTTACACCTGTATCGCCCACTCCCTGGCGAACGGCCTCACCTTGGTGGAAACATAACGCTTACCGGAAAGTTCGGTATCGCCAAGGGTTGCGGGTATACTAGTAGCGTTACACCAACGGCAGCCGGCGGAAGACGCCGCGGCCATTCGAAACGGAGACACCATGATTCCCGTCATCATCGGTATCGTTGTTGTCGTTGTGATTGTCTGCGCCATCGCCGGCATCTACAACAACATGGTCACCAAGCGCAATCGCATTGATAACGCCTGGCAGAACATCGACACGCAGCTGCAGCGCCGCAACGACCTGATCCCTAACCTAGTCGAGACCGTCAAGGGCTATGCCAAACACGAGCAGGACACGCTTGCCGCCGTGGTCAACGCGCGCAACGCCGCCGTGAGCGCTACCACGCCCGAAGCCAAGATGGAAGCCGACAACGTGCTGACCGGCGCCCTGCGCCAGCTCTTCGCCGTGGCCGAGGCTTACCCCGATCTTAAGGCGAACACCAACTTTACGCAGCTCCAAGCCACGCTCGAAGACACCGAGAACAAGGTAAGCTACGCGCGCCAGAGCTACAACGACTGCGTGCTTAGCTACAACAACGCCATCCAGACGTTCCCGGCCGTTATCTTTGCCGGCATCTTCCAGTTTAAGGAGCGCCAGGGCTTCGAGGCCGCCGAAGCTGCCCGCCAGGCACCGACCGTCAAGTTCTAACAGATCCGCAGCGTATCCTTAATCGGGTATATGCATAAACCGCCCCGTCGAATGCATACTTCGACGGGGCGGTTTCCCTTATCGCGAAGGTCCCCCTCAAGGCGCCGTGCATTTTTGGGAGTATTCAGCACAGCCAAGAGCTTTGGGCTCCGCAGCAGAGGCGTTAGATAGCGAATACCCCTGCAGCCAGAGACCCAGCAGCCCATAACACCGCCTATTATTCGCGAAAAGCATCGACAAGCACGGATTTTTGCCCGAACGACGGTATACAGGAGCCTTCGATTGCAGAATACTCGCAAAAATGCACGTCGCCACCACCCCCACATGGCGCGACGCAAAACAAAAGCGCGGCCTAAAAGGCCGCGCGCCATCTTTCATTCAGATCTATATTGCCCGTAACGGCAGCGCCGAGGTAACGCAGGCCCGAGGGCAACCTTCCTTTCCGGCGCACTCCGCAGGACGAAAGAACCTCCGCCGCACGAAGTGCGCTGCGGAGGTTCTTGCATGTCCGAGGACGCGCCGGAAAGGAAGGTTGCCCTCGGGCCGAACAGCTATGGCAGCTTACGCGACGGTGTAAACCCAGTCGTGCTTATCCTCGACAGCACCAGATTGGATGCCGGTCAGGGTCTCGCGGAGCTTCTTCATCACAGGACCGATCTCGGTGTAGCCAGCCGGGAAGGTCACGGTCTCGTCGGCTCCGTAGACCTTGTTGTCGATCTCGCCGACCGGGGAGATAACGGCAGCGGTGCCGCACAGGCCGCACTCAACAAAGGTGCCGGCCTTGACCTCGGCCCACTCGACGGGACGCTGGTCGACGGTCATGCCCAGGTCCTGAGCAACCTGAACGAGCGAACGGCGGGTGATGGAGGGCAGGATGGAGTCGGTGTGCGACTGCGGAACGACGAGGGTGCCATCCTCCTTCACGAACAGGACGTTAGCGCCACCGGTCTCCTCGACATAGGTGCGGGACTCGGAGTCGAGATACAGGTTCTCGGCATAACCCTCGCGGTGAGCCTCCATCGTGGGCTTCAGGGACATGGCGTAGTTGAGGCCGGCCTTGATGTTGCCGGTGCCGTGCGGTGCGGCGCGGTCGTACTCGGAAACGCGCAGCTTGACGGGCTTAAGGCCGCCCTTAAAGTACGGACCGACCGGGGTCACGAGAATGCGGAACGTGTACTCAGGAGCGGGAGCCACGCCGATTACGTCACCGGAGCCGATCATAAACGGACGCACATACAGGGTTGCGCCAGAGCCGAAGGGCGGAACCCATGCGGCATTGGCAGAGACGACCTGCTTGACGGCCTCGACAAACTTGTCCTTGGGGAACGGGGGCATCTCGAGGCGCTGCGCAGAGTTGTACATACGCTCAGCGTTCATGTCGGGACGGAAACAGACGATGCTGCCGTCCTCGGCGGTGTAGGCCTTCAGGCCCTCAAAGACCTCCTGGCAGTAGTGGAAGATACCACCGCACTCGGAGACATGCAGGGTGTGGTCGGTGGTCAGGCCACCCTCGTCCCACTCGCCATCCTTCCAATGAGCCTCGTAGCTGTAATCGGTCTTCATGTAGCCAAAGCCGAGGCTACCCCAATCGATATCCTTCTTCTCGACAGTCATATGTCGCTCCTTACATACACAGTTGCATACTCGCGAACCCGCACGCAAGGACCGGGGCCGACCGTGTCGCAACGTCACACGCCCGGAGCGTAGAGCCGGACGGGACACGCGGACGACATCGAAGCCGATGACACGTCGATTCGCATGCACGAGATTGTACTCCGCACACGCATCGGATAAAACGTTTTTCTTTAACTAACTAAAGTATTTTCATTTGACCGAAGCTAGAGAGGCCCGCCACCGTAAACGGTGACGGGCCTCAACGACACGATTTGTGCGCCGGCTCGAGCTACGCGTTCTTTTTGCCCAGCTTTGCCTTAACCAAACCGACCACGGTCGGAATAATCGACACGGCAACAATGCCCACGATCAGCAGCTCAAAGTGCTCCTGCACAAAGGGAATGCCGCCAAAGAAATAGCCCAGCAGTGTAAAGACCGTCGACCAGGTGATACCGCCCAGCACGTTATAGATGACAAAGTTGCGCCAGTGCATGCCGCCCATACCGGCGATGAAGGGCACAAAGGTGCGGATAAACGGGAAGAAGCGACCCAGGAAGATGGCCAGGTGGCCCCACTTGTCAAGGAAGTCCTCGGACTTTTTAATGCGCTCGGGCGTCATGGCCTTGACCTTGCCCGAGACGATGATCTTTCGGCCAAAGAAATGGCCGATCATAAAGTTGCACTGGTCGCCCAAGATGGCGGCCGTCCATGCGACGGCCAACAGGGCCACGATGTTAAAGCCGCCGTTGTGGGCAAAGAAGCCCGAAGCGAACAGCAGCGAATCGCCGGGAAGGAACGGGAAGAACACCACGCCCGTCTCGATAAAGATAATTAGGAACACGCAGCCGTAGGCCATAAGCGGGCCGGCGGCGATCCAACTGGCGATCGCGGTGCGCGGGTCCTTGAGCAGCTCGGCGATAAAGTTAATGAAACCCATGAAGTAAAACCTCTCAGTTGTGGGCGCGGACACGTCCAAGTTGACCAGTATACGGTTGCGGCGCCCCCTCGTGCGCAACCCCACAAAAGCATGACTCCATTACCAGCAAGTTTGCATAACTGACACTTGTCGCCCAAAGCAAAGCAAGATCGCCCTTCTTAATCCCTAGCGAATCGCTATACTTTATTGAATCGCATTGTCACGGCGCTGAGGGAGGGCGGCCAGTGAGCTTTATCAATACCATTCGCGAGGACATCAAGACCGTCCAAGCGCAGGACCCCGCCGCGCAAAACGGTCTGGTCATTTTTCTTTCGTACCCCGGCCTGCACGCCAAGTGGAACCACGTGCCCGAGCACTGGCTGTGGGAGCACGGCCATCGCTCGCTCGCCCGGGTGCTCTCGCAAATCACCCGCCACATCACCGGCGTCGAGATTCATCCCGCTGCACAGATCGGCAAACATTTCTTTATCGACCACGCCATGGGCGTTGTCATCGGCGAGACCACCATTGTGGGCGACAACTGCGTGCTCTACCAAGGCGTCACGCTCGGCGGTACCGGCAACGAGACCGGCAAACGCCATCCCACCCTGGGCAACAATGTCACGGTGGGCACGGGCGCCAAGGTGCTTGGCAACATCCACATTGGCGACAACGTCAAGATCGGCGGCAACTCGGTCGTCGTCAAGGACGTGCCCGACAACTGCACCGTCGTGGGCGTGCCCGGGCGCATCATCAAGCGCAACGGCTGCCGCGTGTTCGAGGAGAGCTTCGACGCCAAGCAGCATCGCGAGTACATGCCCGACGATGCCGCCGAGCAGAGCGCCCTCAACCGCCAGGGCATCAACGAAAACGCCCGTCGCGTCAAGGAACTCGAGCGAGAGGTGGCCGAGCTCAAAGCCCTCGTCGCCAAGCTCGTGGACGAGCGCTAGGGCCGTGGGCAGCCGCCACAGCATGAACGCCAGCACAAAAGGCGCGCCAGGGAATCAGCCCCCGGCGCGCCTTCTTTTCGATGCGACATGCGGGACTGCCCCTTTGTCACCTTATGCGAACTGGCTTAGGTAGAGGTCGGCGTAAGCGCCCTCGGCAGCCAGCAGTTCCTTATGCGTGCCTTGCTCGATAATGTTGCCGTGATCCATGACCAAGATCAGGTCGGCGTCCACGATCGTCGACAGGCGATGCGCGATCACAAAGCTCGTGCGCCCATGCATGAGCGCGTCCATGGCACGGCCGATGGCAAGCTCGGTACGCGTGTCCACGCTCGACGTCGCCTCGTCCAAGATGAGAATCGCCGGGTTGTTGAGCAGCACGCGCGCAATGGTCAGCAGCTGACGCTGGCCCTGGCTGATGCTTTCGGCATCATTGGCCACGCGCGTGTCGTAGCCCTGCGGCATGGTGCGCACAAAGAAGTCGACCTGCGCGGCGCGGGCGGCAGCCACGATCTCGTCGCGCGTTGCCTCGGGGCAGCCGTAGGCGATGTTTTCGGCAATCGTGCCGTCGAACAGCCAGGCGTCCTGCAGCACCATGCCAAACTGCTGACGTAACTCACCGCGGTTCATGAGGCGCGTATCCACACCGTCGAGCGTAATGCGGCCGCCGTCAATCTCGTAGAAGCGCATGAGCAGGTTGATGAGCGTGGTCTTACCCGCACCCGTGGTTCCCACCACCGCAATCTTCTGACCCGGTTCGGCGGTAAACGACACGTTGCGCATGAGCGGCTTTTCGGGCGTGTAGCCAAAGCGCACACGCTCAAAAGCGACGCGGCCCTCCACGCGACCCGGCAGATTGGCAGCCTCGCCCGGCTGCGGATCGGCCTCCATCTCGGGCTCATCGAGCAGGTCGAACACGCGCTCCGCACTCGCCAGCGCGCTCTGCAGCGAGTTGAAAGTGAACGACAGCTGCGTCATGGGTTCGGACGCCTCGTAGATAAACTGGAAGAACGCCTGGAACACGCCGACGGTCATGTGACCGGCGACCAGCATGCTGCAGCCCACGAGCGCAATCACGATCTGCGCCAGGCGACCGATAAAGCGAACCGCGGGTCCGACGGCGTTGATCATAAAGTCGGCCTTGGTACTCACGCGCGCCAGCTCGCCCGAGGCCTCGTGCACCTCGGCAGAGCTCTGGTGCTCACGGTTGAATGCGCGAATCACCAAACGGCCCGAATAGCCCTCCTCGACCGCGCTCGTGATTTTGGACACCCATTCCTGACGCTCGCCCGTTACATCATGCGTACGGCGCGAAACCACCTTGGTCACCAGCAGCGACAGAGCCGTAAAGCCCAAAAAGACGAGCGTAAGTTCAACGCTGAACACAAACATGACGCTCACAGCGCCCACTACCGTACCAATCGACACGAGCAGCTGCAGCAAGCCGCGCTGCATGCTTTCGGACATCTTGTCTAGGTCGTTGGTCGCGCGGCTGACCACCTCACCGGGGCGATGTGCGTCAAAGTAGGCGAGCGGCAGGCGGCTGAGCTTTTGCGCGATGCGGTTGCGCAGACGCAGGTTGAGTCGCTCGGCCACACTCGACATCAAAAAGCTCTGCAACGCATAGAACGACCCGGCAGCCGTCCAGATCAAGAAGTAGACAAAGATGGTCTTGCCGCATTGGTCCCAGGTGATGCTGAAGGTGGTTCCGCTGGCAAACGCCACCTGTATATGGCCCCACAGCTCGTCGATAAC
Organism: uncultured Collinsella sp.; assembly: GCA_902466075.1. Classification (GTDB taxonomy): domain Bacteria; phylum Actinomycetota; class Coriobacteriia; order Coriobacteriales; family Coriobacteriaceae; genus Collinsella. Next base: position 35,655 of record CABQQA010000015.1, on the reverse strand, counting down.
ATGGGCGCTATATGCCGGCGCGGCGGTGTTAAAGATGACGTAGAACACGATGCTCGCAAACACGATGTAGAAGCGCCAATGGTCGCCGGCGGCCTCGCCCCACAAGCGGCGCACCGTCGCCCAGGTATCGCGGGGTTTCTCGTCCTCATCCTCGTCGTCCACATCGCGCATGCGCTCTGCTTCCGCGCGGGCACGCTCGTCCTCGGCACGCTCGTTTTCCTCGTACAGCGCTTGGCGGCGAGCCTCACGCTCGGCCGCGGCCTTGGCAACGTCATCCAGCTCGGTCGACGCGGCAGCCTGCTCGACCGCTTCGACCGCGTCCACAACGACGGCATCGATAGCGTCGCTGCGCTTCTTGAGCTCCCCGGTCATGCTACTCACCTCCCTTCATTTGCGATTCCGCGATGGCGCGGTATACCTCACAGGTTTCCATAAGCTCGCCATGCGTGCCCAAGCCCACGACCTCGCCATCCTTGAGCACGACAATCTGGTCGGCGTGCAGAATCGTCGAGATGCGCTGCGCGATGATGAGCACCGCGGCGTCGCGCGTCTCGTCCTGCAGCGCATGGCGCAGGGCCGCATCGGTCTTAAAGTCCAGGGCCGAAAAACTATCGTCGAAGATATATAGATCGGCATGCTTCATGAGCGCGCGAGCAATGGCCAGGCGCTGGCGCTGACCACCCGAGAAGTTCGTACCGCCCTGGGCAACCGGGGTATCGAGCCCCTGCGGTTGATCGAGCACAAAGGTGCTCTGGGCAACCTGCAGCGCATGAAGCATGTCCGCCTCGGTCGCGTCCTCGTTGCCAAAGCGCAGATTGCTTGCCACGGTGCCCGAGAACAGCCACGCCTTCTGCGGCACATAGGCAATGCGCCCGCGAATCTCGTCTTGCGAAAGGTCGCGCAGGTCAACACCGTCCAGGCGAATGGCGCCCTTCGTGGCATCGTGAAAACGCAGCAAGAGCTTTGCCACCGTCGACTTACCCGAACCGGTCGAGCCCACGATCGCGGTGGTCTGCCCGCGACGACAGGCAAAGCTCAGGTCGCACAGCGTGTCCTCGTCGGCGTCGTCAAAGCGAAACGACATATGATCGAACACGGCAACCGCATCAGCCCCGTCCTTTGAGTCGGACGCGGCCGCATCAAGCGTACGCTGGCCATCGACGATGCTCGGCTCAATCTCCAGCACTTGCTGTGCACGGCTTAGACATGCCGCGGCGCGCGGCAGCGTCAGCACTACCATCTGCGCCATCATCACAAAGAACAGGATCAGGAGCGCATATTCCAGCACCGCGGAGATGCTCGCAATCTGCATTGCATGGGCGCCAACGCGGTTGCCGCCCACCCACAGCACCGCCACCTCGGCAATGTTCATCAAAAAGAAGGTAGAGCTATCAAGGCCCACAAACAGGTGGTTGACCTTGATGGCGTTGGCCGCGTAATCGCTAAACACCTCGTCCAGGCGCTGCTCCTCGTGAAGCTCTTTATTAAAAGCGCGGATGACGCGAACGCCCACGATGTTCTCGCGCAGCACCACGTTCATGCGGTCGATAAAGCTCTGCAGGCGCATAAAAATTGGCGCGGCGTTAGCCACGGTAAAGACTGCCGCCACCAGCACGATCGCAACCACCACGCCCAGCAGCGTACCCATGGCGGGATCGATGAGCCACGCAAAAATGATGCCCGCGACGGCCAGGAACGGCACCGGCAGCACCAGCTGAATGGTCTGCAGAATCGCCTGCTGAATCACGTTGATGTCGTTGAGCGAGCGCGTGATCATCGAACCCGTGCCAAAGCGCTCAAAGTCACTGGCAGACAGCTCGAGCGACTTGTCGTACACGGCATTGCGGATATCGCAGGCCACGTTGGCGGCCAAGCGCGCCGAAAGATAGCAGCCCAGCACCGCGCCGCCGCTGGCCATGCCGGTCGCGATAAGCATGTAGAGGCCATTGCGCAAAATGTAGTCGACATCACCCGTGGTGATACCGGTGTTGACCATGTTCGCCAGCATCGTGGGAACCAACAGCGTGCCGACGTTATCAACCAGCAGCACCAGCAGCGTCACTGCGATAAGCCCTCGATAGGGCTTCAGAAACCTCATTAACAGTCGCACGACTCCCCCTCACCTTGATTCTCGGCTTGGCTCTCGGCAACGATATGCTGCTTAAATGCCTCGCACTCCTCACCGAGCACCTGAGAGAATTTTCCGATCAAGCGCATAATCTCGCGCTGCTCACACGGCTCAAGCGCGCCAAAGGCTCGCTGCTCGGCCTTGAGTGCCGGCAGCGCATAACGCTCGGCAAACCGCATGCCCGCTTCGGTCAAACGCACAACCTTGTTCTTACGGCTGCCTTCGGCAAACTCCAACGTTGCAAAGTCCCGCGCCGTCAAGGTTTTAATGGCCGAGTTGATGGTCTGCTTGCTGTAGAACCATTCGCTCGTCAGACGGCTTACGGCAATACTGCCGCCCGCCGTGCTGGTATCGACGAGCATCCAGTAAGCGCAGTCCGAAAGGCCGCAGGCGCGCGAGAACTCCGAATAGATATGGTCGAGTCCATTGAGCAACCGGTCGAAGTCGACCAGCGTAACCGCACTATTCATCTATCCCACCATTCGATTGTCCGATTTTTGACCAATTTTATATCTCTAGATTAGTCCGAGTTTTGACTATCGTCAACAGGCTCTCCGCAAATGCGTGCACTTTTATGGCCTATCGGCAGAAAAAGACCGCCGGCGCGGGGGCGGCGCCAGCGGTCACGTGATAATCGGGTTTTATTGCCTGTTAGGCGGCGACGGCCTCATAGACCGTGGCGCCCGAGAAGCTGTCATGCAGGCTCTTGCCGGCAATCCACGGCAGCTCGACGACCTCGCAGACCGTGTTGACCAGCTCGGAGCAGTCAGTAAAGTGGCCCTTGTCGTTGAGGGCCTCGCAATCCTGAACACGCCAATAGCCATCGGTGTGCGTGATGTAGTACTCGTGATCGTCAATCGTCACAAAAGCGCGCGTCTTGGAACGCAGCAGCTTCAGAAATCCTTCGAAGTCGGTCTCGACGACATCTCCAGCCTGGAACATGATAGTTACCTCCTGGCCCGGCGCCACCACGGCGCATTGATAAACGTTGGTGCTCCTTTAGTAAAACCTTTATCAGAGGTTATACGTTCGTCATTTAGGCAAGTGGTAAAAAACCGCAGGGTAGACGGGATAAAACGTTTAACCATCCCATTTGTTTGTCACATTCTGAAGGTACTTTTATGCAAACCTACTTTCCCAATTGGAATCTATCCTTTTGGCCGGGCAATTGATCGTCTATCGTTTGAGCCCGACGGGTATGAACGGGGCATCTGCAACGCCACTACAAGGAGGCACCATGGAGACTATCGAAGCGCTCATTCACCGCCGCAGCTGCCGCAAATACAGCGATCGTCCCGTCGAGGCCGAAAAGCTTGCACGTATTATCGAAGCCGGCCAATATGCACCGAGCGGCATGGGCCGCCAGCCGGTGACGTTTGTCGCCGCCACCGATCCCGCGACCGTCGAGCGTCTCTCGCAGCTTAACGCCCAAGTCATGGGTAGCAACGGCGACCCCTTCTACGGAGCCAAAACGGTTGTGGTGGTACTGGTCGACCGCAACGTGCCCACGCATCTGGAAGACGGCTCGCTCGCCATGGGCAACTTGCTCAACGCCGCCTATGCACTGGGTGTCGATTCATGCTGGACTCACCGCGCGCATGAGGTCTTTGACTCGCCCGAGGGCCTGGAGCTGCTGGCCAGCTGGAGCCTGCCCGCCGACGGCAGCCTGCGCGGTGTCGGTCACTGCATTCTGGGCTATGCCGAGGACACGCTACCCGAGCCCAAACCCCGCCGCGACAACGTCGTCTACGTAAGGTAACCCAAGAGCGTCATAGGGGTAGCTAATTTGGGACGAGGCTATTTTAGCCACCCCACTCGCAACTTATCTTGCCGATGGAGTTGTCGTCGTTTCGTTCGTGTGGGTCGTTTCGGCGCCGTCGCCTTGTTCGCCCTCGTCCTTTTGAGCGTCGGCGATGGTAGAGGCCGCCGCAACGATACCGCGCTGGGGCGCGACGCCCGTCTGGGTCTGAGCGCCCTCGACAATTTCTGTGCCTGCATGCGCGAGCTCGGGCGATTTAAACATCGCGTCCAAGTTGGCACCGCCGCCGGCGTAGCCAAGCGCAGCGAGTGCGATGACGATCACTGCAACGACGACCGCGATCGGAACATAACGATGCCAACCAGCCGGATTGAGTCCGCTGCGACGAGCCGCCCCGCGGCTGATGTAACCGAGCGTGCCGTCGTGCTTGAGCTTTGAGCCCACCACGCACTTGCGGCCCCACAACGAGGACTCTGCCTGCATGGCCAAGCGGGCGCTTGCCGAAGGATAGCCGTATTTAGTGCGCTTGAACGAACCATCAAACCCCGAGGCGTGTTTGCCCCACGTCACCGATGTCGTGCGTCGGTTGACCGGTGCGGCGCTCCGCCTTCTGCGGCTCGGTTTTGTAGTCTCAGCCATACGCCCCCGCACGCCGTAACCAAATCGAAACAATAACGCTTTGGACTGTAGCACACGCGTCGCGCGCGGTCACGGGCGCCTCGCTCAACGGTCATCGTCCTTCAGCAAGCGCCACAGCGTTGTTCGGCTTATGCCCAGCACCTCCGCCGCACGGGTTCGGTTGCCGTGGAGATGATCTACAACCAGATGCGCGATATCTCGCTCGGTATCGGCCAACGGTCGCAGGATATACAGGTCGCTTTCGAGTGTCGGGGCGCCAAAGGTTGCGGTCTTAATCACGTCCTCTTGGGCTAGCACTTCCTCCGCCACAGCGCGATCCACCGTGCCCGTCCCCACCAATATATACAGTCGTTCCGAGACCTCGCGGAGCTGCAGATAGTTGCGCGGCCAGCGGTAAGCATCGAGCGCCTTCGTCGCCGCGGCAGACAGCATGGGCGCTGCCGTCCCAAATGCACCAGCGAGATATTCCAAATAGCGCGCAACCTTCGTCGACGCGGCTCCCTGCTCGACGATTGCCGGCGCCACGCTCACCGCACAGGCGAAGCGCTCGGTCACAAAGGCGGCTTGATCACTTTCGCTGCCGCCCGGCATGTCATTCGCCGTCAGCACCACATGGCAGCGCGTCGCCAACGCGGTGTCGGCCATCGTGGAAACGAGCTCGCGAAGGCGCTGGGGGCCAACCGCATTCCAGCCCGCAATGCAAAGTGTCAGCCCCGTTTGGAACAACGGCGATTCGGCGCTTTTGAGCACGTGGCGCCAACCGCGATCGGTAAGCTCATCGAGCGCAACGGCAACAAAGGGTTGATCGGCAAAAGGACCGTCCAGATAGAGGCGCTTGGCGATCTCGATCTGACCCGCTCCCAGCTCGCCCTCGAGCATAAGGGGCACACCGCGCGCGTAGCTCTCGGCGACCGGCGCAGCTACCGAGGCCGCCCCCTCAACGATGCCGTACGCGCTCGATTCGTAGCGGGCCTCAACTTCGTCGGCGTTGAGCCACTCGATGCCCGCATGTGCCGCGGCGCCGCGCACCTCGCGGACCACGACGACCCAAAGGCCCCCACCCTCTTTGTCGGTGGGGCGAACGGTCAGACTCAGGCGCGTACCTGCACGTCCCATAACCAGACGCGCGCCGTCTCCTATACGGTCGAGGCGCTCAGCGACAAAAGCCGCCACATCCCGCTCAAGCGCCGCGTCATTCATGGTCGAAATCGCGACGTCCCCACGCACATCGATTGCCAATGCCGAGGCCCCGGCAGCAGCCAGGGCCTCGGTCAAGATGTTCAGCTTGGCATCGCTATCCATAATTTGCCCCTGTCCGCGGCGACGTGCAGCCGCCGACGGTCGCACGACCGAGTGTTTCAAAATTGAACGATATTGCTCACCAAACACTATAGGGCAGAAAGCGCCGACCTGCGAGTATAGGTGTTGCCCCGCATCGCCATCCTGGCGGGGCGATAAGAGCTCTTCGGGACTTATAAACCTGCGGACAAGCCATACCCGCAAGAGCTCCTATCGCTCCACCGTGAGAATGCGCTCACCAGCACGCAGCACGCAGCACGCAAATAAGCTACTTCTCTACCAGATTCCCAGCACGTGCTGCATCCCCAAACTCATGCACGCAATGCCAATCCAGCAGCAAAAGCCCAGCGCGATGGGCTTGCCGCCCTTTTTGACAAGTTCGACGATATCGGTATTAAAGCCAATAGCCGCCATGGCCATCACGATAAAGAACTTCGACAGCTCCTTGATGGGCGCCGTAATGGACGCGGGAAGCTGAAGCACCGTGGTGATTACGCTCGCCAGCACAAAGAACAGCACAAACATGGGAAACGCGCGTTTAAGCGAGAACGTGCTTTTAGCGTCGCCGCCGGCCTTGCGCGCCAGATGCATCTGCCAACATGCGAGGACCAACGTGATGGGAATAATGGCCAGCGTTCTGGTGAGCTTGACCACCGTGGCGCTCTCGAGCACATTGGCGCCGGGATGCATGCTGTCCCAGGCGCTCGCCGCAGCCGTTACGGACGAGGTGTCGTTGATGGCGGTGCCGGCAAACAGGCCAAAGCCCTCGTCTGTCAGCCCGAGCATACCGCCGAGCGTTGGAAACACGAGCGCCGCGATAACGTTAAACAGGAAGATGACCGAAATGGCCTGGGCAATCTCGCGATCGTCGGCATCGATGACGGGTGCGGTCGCGGCGATAGCAGAACCGCCGCAAATCGACGAACCCACACCCACAAGCGTCGCGATCTTACCCGGCACGTTCATAACGCGGCAGAGCACAAAGGCGATGACAAGCGAGGTCGAGATTGTCGCCACGATAATCGGCAGCGACTGGGCGCCCTTGGACAGAATCTGGGAGAGGTTCATGCCAAAGCCAAGCAGGATAACCGCGTACTGCAAGACTTTTTTGGACGTATAGGTGACGCCGGCGGCGAGCTGTTCGCGACGATTCTTGGGAAAGACGAGCGCCAGGACCATGCCAAAGAGGATGGCGAATACCGGACCGCCAACCACCTCAATTTGTTTGCCGAGCAACGTCGCGGGAATGGCGATGATCAGGCAGAACAAAACGCCTTTCCAGCGCTCGCGTACGATATTTGCCAGTTGCATATGGGATTCCTTCTTTCTATTTCACGTTTGCGACGGCTTATGATACGGCAACATTGAGCGCAGCCTTGCGCAAACACAGACTAAGATGCCGCAATAGTTCTCAGGCAACAGCCGAATTACCCACCGCGGAGAGCTGATTCGCGGCATAATTAACAACTGACATATGAGTTTGATAGAACAGTTGCGAGGCGCTATGGAAGAATCGATGCACGTCGGCGAGCAGGAAACGAGCCTACAGGACCAGTCCTACCACACCATTCGACGCAAAATCGTCTACCTGGACTACAAGCCGGGCGAAAAGCTGGGTGTCAAGCAGCTTTGTGACGACCTGGATATGGGGCGCACCCCTGTGCGCGAGGCGCTGGTGCGTCTGGCGCAAGAGGGCCTGGTGCGTACCGTGCCCCAAAGCGGCACCTATGTCTCGCCCATCAACCTCACTCTTGCCGAGAGCGCCTGCTACATTCGCGAACACCTGGAAAAGCAGGTGATTGTAGAGTGCTGCGCCCGTGCCACCTCGGCAGGCATCGAGCAGCTCGACCGAGCCATCGCGCTGCAGGAAAAGACCATGGCCGAGGAGGATCGCATCGGCTTCTTTTTAAGCGACAACCTCATGCACCGCATGATCTTTAACATCGCGTGCCGCAGCACCGTGTGGTCGTGGCTCGAGGCGACCAATGCCGACCTGGAGCGCTTCCGCTGGCTGCGCGCCGCCACGCAGAGGCTCGACAATCAGGAGATTGTTAACGAGCACAAGAAAATCCGCCGCGCTATCGCCGGTCGCGACCCCATCGAGGCGAGCTTTTTGGTCAGCAAGCACCTGCATATGATGTTCCGCAACCAGACCGAGGTCCTGGACCAATATCCCAAGTACTTCGAGACCAGCAAGCTCCGCTAACCTGCCAAAAAGGGACAAGTTTATTTTGGCAGGTTTTATCTGGGCAAACGCAACAAGGCCCGACTCCGCCACAACGGAGCCGGGCCCTTCTTGTTAGCGCGTTTCGACAACGGAGCACCTGATGTCAGTCACCAACAGCGAGCGAGCCGCATTTGCGCCAAGGTGACGTGAAATGAGAGGGCGCTGACCTTCTGGTCGCGCCCTCGAAATTGAACGTCAGATTGGCGTGAATGCGGCTCGCGCAGCGTCGAGCAGTTCCGGCGTTTGGTAAAACGCCGGAACAACAATTACTCGACGGTCACGCTCTTAGCGAGGTTTCGAGGTTGGTCAACGTCGCAACCGCGCAGGATGGCCACCTCGCGGGCGAGCAGCTGCAGCGGGACGCTCGCCGTGATGGGGCTGAACACGTCGCGGACGGCCGGCACGCGGATGATGCAGTCGGCGATCTTGTTGATCTCCTCGTCGCCCTCGGTGGCAACGACGATGACCTTGGCACCGCGCGCCTTGCACTCCATAAGGTTCGACACGGTTTTGTCGTAGGTGGCACTCTTGGTGGCCACGGCGATGACGGGGAAGCCCGGATCGATCAGCGCGATGGGGCCGTGCTTCATCTCGCCGGCGGCGTAGGCCTCGGCGTGCAGGTAGCTGACCTCCTTGAGCTTGAGCGCGCCCTCGTAGGAGATGGCAGCGCCCATACCGCGGCCCACAAACAGTGCCGACTGCGCGTCCTTGCACAGCAGGGCGGCCTCATGAACGGCCTCGGTCTGCGTGTCCAAAATCCACTGGATCTGCTCGGCCGTATCGGAAAGCTCGCGGAACATCATGCGTGCCTGTTTGGTGGTCAGGCGGTACTTGACCTGCGCCAGCAGCAGGGCCAAAAGCGTGAGGCTAACGACCTGACCGATGAAGCTCTTGGTCGAGGCGACCGCGATCTCCTTGTTGGCCTTGGTGTAGATGACGCCGTCGCTCTCGCGCGCCACGGGGCTACCCACCACGTTGGTGATGCCAAAGACCTTGGCGCCCTTGATACGCGCGTCACGAATGGCGGCGAGGGTATCGGCCGTCTCGCCCGACTGGGACACGGCAACGACGAGCGTCGTCGGTGTGATGATGGGGTTGCGGTAGCGGAACTCGCTGGCAGCCTCGACCTCGGTAGGAATACGAGCCCAGCCCTCAATAAGGTTCTTAGCGATGAGTCCGGCATGGTAGCTGGTGCCGCAGGCAATCACATACACGCGGTCGATATCGTTGAGCTCCTCGAGGGACAGGCCCAGCTCGTCGATATCGAGCTCACCGGCGGGGGTCATGCGACCCACCAGCGTATCGCGCACGACGCGCGGCTGCTCGTGAATCTCTTTGAGCATAAAGTCGGGATAACCGCCCTTTTCGGCCATATCCAGATCCCAATCGATGTGGGTGACCTTGGGCTCGATGACATTGCCGGCCTCGTCGGTATACTCGACGCCCGCAGGCGTGAGCTTGGCAAACTGACCGTCCTCGAGCACCACGACATCGCGGGTGGCGTCGATGAGCGCAATCACGTCGGAGGCAACGTAGGAGCCGGTCTCGCCCACGCCGACCACGATCGGGGAGTCCTTGCGGGCAACGGCGATTACGCCAGGCTCGTCGGCGCACACGGCGGCCAAGCCATAGGCGCCCACCACGTGGGTGCAAGCCTCGCGCACGGAGGCCATCAGGTCGTGTGTCTCGGCATAGGCCTCTTCGATCAGATGCGCGAAGACCTCGGTATCGGTCTCGCTCTTAAAGTGATGGCCGCGGCCCTCCAGCTCCTCGCGCAGCTCGGCGAAGTTCTCGATGATGCCGTTGTGGACGATGGCGATACGACCGTCGCAGCTGGTGTGGGGGTGAGCGTTAACGACAGAAGGCTTGCCGTGGGTGGCCCAGCGGGTGTGACCGATGCCGCAGGTTGCGTCGCTATCGATATTGGAAAGCTCGCTCTCCAGGCCCGCAACCTTGCCCACGCGGCGGATGACGTCGAGGTGTGCCGCGGCGCCCTCGCCCACCTCGAGCGCAACGCCCGAGGAGTCATAGCCGCGATACTCCATGCGCTTAAGGCCTGTGACCAGGATGTTCTTTGCAATATCAGAGCCGGTGTAGCCGACGATTCCGCACATAGGATAAATCCCTTCGTTCGCGTGACTGCAAGACGTCCACGCACAGGGGGCGCTGAGACGTATAACGTTCGAGTATTGTACTCACGCAAGCGCAAGCTGATATACCAGAAGTGGTATCTCAACTTAGATACCACCCGATGCACACATGCCCAGCCGGTCCAAACCACCACGAAGGGGACAGGCACCTTTGTGGTGGTTTGGACCGGCGCGGCGGCCTATCCCGGCGAAAGATCTCAATCTGTAACATCTGGGCCGCAATAAGCCGGCTTAGTGTTACAGATCAAGACATTACGGTTCGGCCCCAGCACTATGTCTCGATCTGTAACAGGTAGAGCCGGTTTTGCCGTCCAGATGTTACAGATCGAGACAATTGAAGGCCCGGGCAGCTCAAGCCACCACAAAGGTGCCTGCCCCCTTCGTGGTGGTCGCGCTGGCAACGGCGTTTCCCCAGATAAAACCTGCCAAAATAAACCTGTCCCTAATTGGCAGGTTTTGACACCCTGGGGGCGGGCGATGCTACAATCTGGCTTGTACTTGAAACGCATCAAAGGGGCCGCTATGGCAAAGGTAAAAATCAGCGACGTCGCGCGCGAGGCAGGGGTCTCGCTGGGCACGGTATCCAACGCGCTCAACCACCCCGAAAGGTTGCGCCCCGAAACCCTCAAGCTCATCAACGAGACCATTAATCGCCTTGGCTACCTGCCCAACCAAAGCGCCCGTCAGCTCGCGGGCGGCACCACCAAGTCCTTTGGCCTGGTCCTCCCCCGTCTCGACCACGGCTTTTCGCTCCAAATTGCCAGCGGTGCCCACAACGAGGCACGCAAGCACGGCTATGACTTGCTCATCGCTAACGCCGACAACGACGACATTCTCGAAGACCATTACCTGCGCTACTTTATGGGCACTCAGATGTCCGGCGTCATGGTTCAGCCCATGGCATCCCCCGACTGGCACCCGGCCATGACTAAAGTGCCCGTGCCGATCGTCCATCTGGACATCCACTGCTCCGAGCCCGGTTATTACGTGGCTGCCGACAACGAGGCACAAGGCCGCATTATCGCCGAGCTCGCCGTTGCCCGTGGCGCACGCCATATCACCGTTGTGGGCAGAGCGGCATTTATGCAGCTCACCTTGCGCGTACTTGGCATCCACAAGGCCCTCGCCCTGCATCCCGATATCAAGATCGAAGTCATCGACGCCGGCGAATGGAATACCGCTGCCGACGGCTACGGCATCGGTGCCCAAATCGCTGAGCGCCCCGCGGACGAGCGCCCTGACTTCGTGGTCGGCCTGACCGACGTACTGGCGTCGGGCGTTATCTCGGCGCTGATAGACAAAGGCATCTCCGTCCCCGAGCAGGTCCGCGTGGCCGGCTGCGATGGCAACCCGCTTGCCTGGAGCGGATCGGTCCCCCTCACCACGGTAGCACCACCGGGCTACGAGATCGGCCGCAAGGGCGTGCAGCTGCTCATGGAACAAATCGAGGATAAACCTGCCGCCAAGACCAAACGAGTCCGCATCGGCTCCGCCGCGCGCACCGTCACCACGGTCCCGGCCACCGAGGACATCAACCGTCAGGAAATCGTGCGTCCCTTCTTGCTCGAGCGCGTAAGCACCCAAAATGCCAAGCCGCATCCGACGGGCCAACCCATAGTCCCGACAACCGACATCAACCTGGGCGCCTACCTGTAACAAAAAAACGCCGCAACGGAAACAGCCCCGCTGCGGCGTTTTTGCTGACCCCACGGGCCTTCCCCGTTTAGCCGAACCTGCGGCTACGGATTTTTATGGAATGTAATCCATTTTTCATTAGCTTTTTTGCAAAAATGGATTCAATTCCATTTTTTAGAACAGTGCCTCCGCGCGGGCGCCGTTGCCGTCGCCGTCCTGCGGGATCGGGCGCGGGGCATGGCGACTCGCGTGCGAACGCTAACACACGGCCTTGACCGCCGCCGTCAGATCGAACAGCGTATCGAGCACAGCCTCGCAGCCATCCACCACGTCCTGCGGCAGCGGCACGATGTCGGGAACGGCAAAGACGTGGCAGCCGGCCGTGATACCCGAGACGCAGCCGTTGCGCGAATCCTCGACCACGGCGCACTCCTCGGGAGCAAAGCCCGCGCGCTCGCAGGCGAGCAGGTACATCTCGGGGTCGGGCTTGCCGTGCGCGACGTCCTCGCCGCAGGTCACCGTCTCAAACTTGTCAAAGAGGCCGACCGTCTTAAGGTTGCGCTCGGCGGTAACGTGGCGCGACGACGTCGCGAGGCCCACGTGATAGCCCGCAGCCAGCAGCTCGCCTAGGCACTCGGCAGCGCCAGCCTTAAGCTCCAGATCGGTCTTGACCATCTCGTCGCGAATCTCCTTATGGCGACGATAGATTGCCTCAGCGGTTTCGCAGCTGCCGTAATGCTCATCAAGGATCTCCATGACATCGGGCAGCGTGCGACCGATAAACTGATGGAGCAGCGCTTCATCAATCGCGAGCCCCAGCTCAGCGGCGCCTGCCTTCCACGCCTTGATACCCAAACGCTCGGTGTCGACCAGCGTTCCATCCATGTCAAAAATAACAGCCTTGATCATATCGGTCCCCCATCGCTTCGCGCTGCTGTACCCCCGCAACTTTACCGCACCTGTAAACTTGTATATAACGTATATAGCATATTGCACTTTCGTTACATAGATAGAAGTCTTATGACAAGCGGCTCGGTAGGATTATAGTTTTCGACCGAGTACTCAACGGCAAGGATCGATTCATGCTTTCAGACACCACCGCACCTGCAGAGGGGCTTCAGGACAAACTCACAGCGCTCGAGCAGCTGCTTTTGGCATACGGACGCGTCGCCATCGGCTTTTCCGGTGGCGTCGACAGCAGCTTTTTGGCCGCGGTCTGCGCCCGCATCATGCCCGCCAGCACGCTTCTCGTTCACCTCACCACGCCGCTCATCGGCACGCCCGAGCAGGCTTCGTTTGAGTGGGCGGTTGACGGGCAGGCCGATGAGGGGCCGCATTTCAAGCTCCCCGTGCTCAACCTCTCGGTCGATCAGCTGCAGCTCCCCCAGGTAGCCTGCAACGACGCCGACCGCTGCTACCACTGCAAGCGCGCCGGCTTTACCGCCATCGTCAACCACGCCAGGTCGCTGGGCTTTCCCACCGTCATCGACGGCAGCAACGCAAGCGACCGCAGCGACTACCGCCCCGGCATGCGCGCCGCCCAGGAGCTCGGCGTGCGCTCGCCGCTTATGGAGGTCGGCTTTACCAAGGACGAAGAGCGCGAGCTGCTGCGCGCCTGGGGCTATCCCGTCTGGAACCTGCCGGCAGGAGCCTGTCTGGCCACGCGCGTCCCCACGGGCGAGGAGCTCACACGCGAGAAGGTCGATGTGATTCGCGCCTGCGAGGACTACCTGCACGACCTTGGCCTGGACCAGGTCCGCGCGCGCTTGGTCGGCGGCTGCATGCATATCGAGGCCGCGCCGGCAGACGTTGCCAAGATTGCCGCCCTCGGCAACACCGCGGTCAACGACGGGGGCAAGGCCCCGCTTCCCGCCGCCATCGAATCTGCCCTGCACAACCTAGGCTGCGGCCATATCTCCCCCGAGGTCACCCCCTACATCCACGGCAACATGAACCTTTAGGTTACGCCGTTTTACAAACGGCGTAACCGCTCGGCGCTGCGCAGGCCCCGGGCACGGCAAACTGACGTTCAACTTCACGGGCGCGACCAAAAGGTCAGCGCCCGCTTGTTTCACGCCACCTTGCCGCACCCGGAACCTGCTCGCTCGCTTATGCTCAACCTGAACTACATAAATTGTCGCCAACCTGCCAAAAAGGGACAGGTTTATTTTGGCAGGTTTTATCTGGGGAAACGCAGACAAGGCCGCGACACCTATATGGCGTCGCGGCCCTGTTCTATTTATGCCAGCACGTACTGATACGTATCTCCCATGGGGACAAAGGTAACCAGCAGACCTGCGCCAGCGTCCCCGAGCGCGGCGGGCAGCCATTTCGCCATATACTCCATGCCCGGCTCCTCGCCATTAAAGTGACCCATATGGATTGCGCATTTTCCCTGACCGAGCATTGCGGCGTCGCGGATGTACTCGCTCACCGTAAAGTCGATAAACTCCATGGTCAAAATGCAATCGATGCCTTCGGAGTCGATATGGGCAATCTCGTCGTTATCTCGCCCCATGATGTGCATTGGAATCTCGACATTGCGGACGAGCGCGTCACCGTCGCCGATCAAGCGCGTCCCGTTTAATCCAAGCTTGTGTACGAGCGCCTGCGCAAGATCGCGGGCCGGCGTTGGCTCAATGCGGTACCTCATGAATGTCTCGTCTACCGCGGAGCCAAGCCAGTCCATCTTGACCGCGAATCCGTAAAAGATGCCGTCGACCATCGAACCGTCCGAGGCGAGCGGCACACCCGAGTGGATATAGTCATGGCAACGCCAGACCGCGCCACCCCATTCGTCAAGCAAAGCGCACTTTGCCTCAAAGGTCTTGTTCCCCGCAACCACTTCACGGCGGTCTCCGTGGTTCCAGAACAGTGCCTCGTGAGGAACAATCAGGTTAGCGCCAAGCTCCTTGGCACGACGAATCACCTCCGCCGTAGCCCAAATGCATGTAACTATTCCGGTACATTGCTGATCGATGTCGCCGTAAAGCACCTGATCGCGCGTCGTCGCAAGCTCGATGGGCTTCCCGGCAAAAGCATCAATGCCGTCACAGTAGTCCTGGATAGCTTGAATAGCCTCGCTGATAAGCATATGTAACAATAATCCCTTCGACATAATGTGCGGGGGGCAACATACATACCGCCCTGCAGAATCATCTTTAGACGGCACATTTTGAACTAGACCGCCTGTCTACGACCGCTTTTCTAGCGCTCGGAAATCGGACCGTTCTCGAGCTCATCCTCACTAAAGCCAAAGAACCAAGCCACAGCAAAGCTTACGACAAAGCCAGCCGCCGAAGCGATGACGGCACTGATCAGGTTCTCGTTGCCGCCGCCAACAAACGTCATAATATTGAGCACGTTGGAGGCAGCACCGGCGAGGTAAGCATTGACATGCAAGGCGAGCGCCACGGCACCGGCGACAAACGAACCCGCCATGCAGGCAACGAACAGTTTACGATAGCGGAACATCATGCCATAGATGAACGGCTCGCCGACGCCTCCGATGAGCTGGGCGACAACATACCCGGCACATTGGCTCTTTTCCTCCTTGTTACGGAGTTTGAGCCATGTCGCAATCTCCGCTCCATAGGCAGCCCACAGCGCAACCGTAGGGGCGACCAGAATAAAGCTGTCAGAGCCCGTCAACATAAAGTTTGCAATGGCAATCATGATGACCGCAACATGCATGCCCGTAATGACCATGGGCAACCAAATTGCTGCAAGCAAGCCGCCACCAATAATCGCCACGATACCTCCCTCGGCACCGAGGAACTCAAAGACAACCGCCAAACCGTTACCGCACCAAGAACCAAGAGGAGCAAGCAGGCAAAGCGCAAAGGGGACAGTCAGGGCAAGCGTGCAAAGCGGCGTAAAGACCGTGGTGAGCGAATCGGGCATGTGCTTGCGCAAGAACTTCTCGAACACGGACATCAACGCAACCGTGAGCAGAATGGGAATAACCGTCTGCGCATAGTTTGCAGGCACGCAAGGGATGCCATAAACGCTAAAGGCTTTTCCCTCGGCTGCCATTTGCATAAACGTCGGTTCGATAAGCACACCGCCCATAAAAGCGCCGTACATGGGCGTGGCGCCAATGTTCTTGGCAGCCGTAAAGCCCAAGAAGATCGGAATGAAATAGAACGTCACGTTGTAGAGCATATTGAGCAGGACATAAAGATCGCTCGTATCCGCAATGAGATTGAGCATCGTTGGCCCGAGTACGACGGCAACGGTTTTGAACATGCCCGACGCGAGCAGCAATGGAATCATCGGAACCATGGAGCCCGAGAGGTAGTTAAGAATCGCATTGCCAACGGCTGCCGGGGTAAGCGGTGTTTTGACTCCACTTGCGTCGAGGTTCTCGTCGATGCTCTCCTGCTTGGCCAAGCCGCTCATCTTGATGAGCTCGTCATATACCTTAGGCACGTTTTGCCCAATAATCACCTGGAACTGCCCGCCAGATATTTGAGCGCCGATGACGCCGTTAATTTTTTTAACAGCGTTAATGTCGGGCAACTCCATATCCTTAAGGTTAAAACGCAGACGCGTCATGCAGTGGGCTGCAAAGGTGATGTTGTCTTTGCCACCCAGCGCCTCGAGCACATCGGCTGCGATCTTCTTATTGTCAGCCATATCATCTTCCCTTTCGAACGATCCGGTTCCTCCCTCGCTGCGCGCGCGAGGAGACAAAGCGGACGGTGGCCCGTCGCCCGCACGGAAGTATTCGATTGTTGAGGGAAACGGCGTAAAGACAAAAGCTCCAAAACGAGACATCGACAGGTCGCTCTGTCTTTACGTCACGCTTCGGAAGCTCAGCTCTCGAATAACACCTTATGTCGCGCTAAGGGTATCAGCTTCACCATGCGAACGGCGGCCTCATGATGCCCAAAAGTCTGCGAACGGTACGCTTTCTTTGATGAACGGCATAGAAAGCGCCTATTTGTCGGCTGGCACCTTGCCCGTTACGTTGCCGGCATAGACCCGATTGACATGGAGCATGAGATACACCTTCTCCTCGGGCACGATGGAGGCATGATACGTTTCCTCGATAACTTCTGCCATTTTGTCAACACAAGCCGCTATAGCCGGGTGCTCCTCACAGAGAGGACGATAGAGCGCCGCATTATCGGTATTAAGCGGCTCCCCGGTGCGGACGCGCTCTAACAAGTAGCGTACATGAGTGTCATAGCGTGCATAGTCAAAAGCATCGCGGTCAACGGCGATAGCAAGATCTTTCTCGATGATCGCTACGAGCTTTTCGATCAGGCGTTCCTCGCGGCGGACGTCGTTTGACTTCGCCTTACTAGAACTTGCCATAACGCTGTTAACGATGCAGAGTGCGATGCCCGCCCTCTCCCCGCGTGGCATAGATATGCCGAATTCGCGCTCTATGCCAGCATGGGCAAGCATCGCGATCTTAAATTCAATGGGATATTGCTGTTGAACGTCACAAGAAAGCGGCATCTGAACAAACATGTGCTCACGGCAGCGCTTGATGGCAAAACTAATGTGGTCGGCGAGCGTAAAAGGAAGGTTCGCCGACAGCTCGCGCGAAATGTTGGTGCGCGCGACATCGGCAATCTGCGCACTAAACTCCATTACCTTGGGATCGATCTCGTTAAGAAGTGGCAGATAGCGCGCATCAACGTTGTAAAACGTGCGCTCAATCTGCGCAAGCGAAACCTCATCGGGGCCGTCAGGAAAACCAATGCCTTTCCCCAGTGCCACAAGCTCGGTTCCCTTATCGTTGACAAGCAAGGCGGCATTGTGATTAATGCGCTTAACGACCCTCATGATGCCTCCGAAAATAGGCGCAGCCGAAGGGCAAGCGCAATGAATTCTAGTTAAGATGGTTCGCCTCGATTATTCCACGCAACGTCACGCGAAACAAGCAAACCCGAGCCCCCGCAACCTACTAAAAAAGGGACAGGTTTATTTTGGCAGATTTTTATCGGGGAAAACGCGAAGAGGGACACGCCATATCACCGTTGTGGGCAGAGCGGCATTCATGCAGCTCGCTCTGCGCATACCTGGCATCCACAAGACCCTCGCCCCGTATCCCGATATTAAAATTGAGTTCATTGGCGCCGGAGAGTAGAATACCGCATCCGACGGCTACGGCATCGGCAGCCAGATTGCCGAGCGCGTCAGCACCCGGGCAAGCAGCCACGCCAAAGCTACCGTCATCGACCTCGGCACATACCTTTAGCGCACGGCCTTGACCGCGGCCGGCAGATCGAACAGCGTGTCGAGCACGGCCTCGCAGCCATCTACCACGTCCTGCGGCAGCGGCAAGATATCGGGCGCGGCAAAGACATGGCAGCCGGCCGTGATGCCTGAGACGCAGCCATTGCGTGAGTCCTCGACCACGGCACATTCCTCGGGAGCAAAGCCCGCGCGCTCGCAGGCGAGCAGGTAGATCTCGGGATTGGGCTTGCCGTTCAGAGTATCCTCGTTGCAGGTCACCGTTTCAAACTTGTCAAAGAGGCCGACCGTCTTAAGGTTGCGCTCGGCCGCAACGCGACGCGACGACGTCGCAAGGCCCACGTGATAGCCCGCAGCCAGCAGTTCGTCCAGGCACTCGGCAGCGCCAGCCTTAAGCTCAAGATCGGTCTTGACCATCTCGTCGAGAGCATCCCTGTAGCGGGCTTCGACCGTCTCGACGATTTCGCGGCTGCCATAATGCTCCTCAAGGATGTCCCTGACATCGGGCATCGAGCGACCGATAAACTGATGGACCAGCGCATCGTCAATCGCGATCCCCAGCTCGGCAGCGCCCACCTTCCATGCCCTCATGTCCAAACGCTCGGTGTCGACCAGCGTTCCGTCCATGTCAAAAATGACAGCCTTGATCATATCGGCCCCCTTCGCCGGCTTGCGTTACCGCAACCCCATCCCACTTTGCAACTTGTATATAACGTATATATCATATCGCGCCAACCTGCTGAAAAGGGCCAGGTTTATTTTGGCAGGTTTTATCTGGGGAAACGCCGAATAGCTCCATATGCACAACCGTCGCAGCTCCATATGAGGCAAATGAATCAGTAACGTCTATCCCAAATCTTGAGTATTTGTTCGATAGAACGGCCCCTGCCGGCACCTGCTAGACTGGTAGATTCCCAACCATCTAGCCAGGAGCCGCAATGTCGCGCAAGTCCGCCTACAAGCAAGTACTTTCCATCGGCACCGCCGTGGTGCTGGGCTTTGCGCTGTTTACGGGATCGCTCGACGGGGCGCCCAAGCTGCTCTCGCCGCAAAGCGATGAGCAGGCGGCGGCTCTAGCCGAGAAGCAAAGCGAGAGCCCCAACCGCACCGACGACGAAGCGGACTTGGTCGCCCGGCTCGAATCGGGAACAGCGAGCTCCGAGGACTCCGGCGATGGCTCCGAATCCGCCACGACCGGCACCGCTGACGATGTCTCTTCGAACGCCACCCCCGTCGACGAAGTGGAAAACCCCGACCTCAACCGCGCCCGCGGCGTATATCTCAGCAGCATTCCCGACTACGCCGGCAACCCCTACGTTGCCCTCCGCGCCGACGGCACGCATCCGCTCGGCACGCCGTCGTTCACGCTCGATGAATACGAACGGGCCACCGAAGAGGGCTGCTTTAAGAAGTTCTCTAAACTCGACAGCCTGGGCCGTACCCGCAAAGCGCTCGCCTGCATAGGACCCGAATCGCTCGGCCAAGGCAAGCGCGGCGACATCTCGCGCATCCATCCCGCCGGTTGGCACCAGCAGCGCTACGACTTTATTCCAGGCCAGAGCCTCTACAACCGCTGTCACCTTATCGCCTGGTCGCTCTGCGGCGAAAACGCCAACCGCAAAAATCTCCTCACCGGTACTCGCTATCTCAACGAGACAGGCATGTTGCCCTTCGAAGAGCAGATTCTCGGCTACATCCACGACACGGGCAACCACGTGCTCTATCGCGTCACACCCATGTATAACGAAGAGGAACTTGTCTGCCGTGGCGTGCGCCTTGAGGCACAGTCGGTCGAGGACCACGGCAAAACGCTGTGCTTCCACGTGTACTGCTACAACCTGCAACCGCATGTGCAGATTGACTACGCCACCGGCCGCAACCAGGCCTCGGGGGACTAGCCCTAACCACGACAAGAACCGATTTGCATCCCCCAGGGATCAAAAAGGGCCGCTCCGGATTACCCAGAGCGGCCCTTGCATCGGCATGCATGTTGCAGACAAAGCCACACGCTACTTGGCGCGGCCCTCCTCATAGCGCTCGACCAGCTTGGCCTGAACGTCATAAGGCACCTGCTCATAGCCTGCGGGCTTCATGGTAAAGTCGCCCGTGCCGCGCGTGATAGAGCGCAGGCGCGTCGAATAATCCGTCAGCTCGGCCAGCGGCGCCTGGGCAATGACCACGGTATCGCCGCGCTCGTCGGTCTCCATGCCTGTCACGCGACCGCGCGAGGCCGAGATGTCGCCCATCACGGCGCCGGCATAGCTCTCGGGGATCGTCACCGTAATTTCCTCGATGGGCTCCAGCACCACCGGGTCGGCATCGGCGCACGCCTTGCGCAGGCCGATGCGGGCCGCCGCGCGGAACGCCATCTCGTTGGAGTCGACGCTGTGATACGAGCCGTCGTACACCGCGACGCGAATGCCCGTGAGCGGATAGCCGGCAATAATGCCGTCCTTCATGGTCTCCTGGACGCCCTTGTCCACGGCGGGGATCAGCGAGCGCGGAATGCGGCCGCCCACGACCTCATCCACAAACTCGTAGCCGTCGCTCGTGCCGTCGGGCCCAATAAGCGGCTCCACACGCAGCCAGCAGTCACCATACTGACCGGCACCACCGGTCTGCTTCTTATGACGACCCTGGGCACTTGCCGTGCGGCGGATGGTCTCGCGATACGGAATGCGGATCGGCACGCTCTTTGCCACAACCTTGGTACGGTCCTCCAAACGGTTGAGCAGCACCGAAACCTGCGCCTCGCCCACCGCCGAGATGATGGTCTGCCCGGTCTCCTCGTCGCGGTCGATACTCATGGTCGGATCGGCCTTGCAGGCCTTCTCGATAAACGTGTAGAGCTTCTCTTCGTCGCCGCGATTCTCGGCCTCAATGGCGATGCGGTACTGCGAGTTGGGGAACTTAAACGCCGCCGCCTCGACCTTACCGGTAATCGAGAGCGTATCGCCCGTCTCGGCCGCCAGCTTGGGCGCCACGATGATGTCGCCAGCATACGCGTGCCCGACCTCGGTCATGTCGCGGCCGCACATCACATACAGGTGAGCCAGACGGTCGCTCTTGCGCGTGCGGGCGTTGACCAGCTCAAGGCCCGGCTCAAGCGTGCCCGTCAGCACCTTGATAAAGCTGATGCGACCCTGCTGCGGATCGGCCAGGGTCTTAAACACAAACGCCACCGGACGATCATCGTCGCTCGAAATCTTGAGCGAATCGCCGTCGATAAGCGGCATCTCGCCGTAGTCGGTCGGCGCCGGGAAGTACGTCGCGATGTCGTCCATCAGCGAGTTGACGCCCTGCTCCTTAATGCAATCGCCCGCAAAGACCGGCACAAAGATGCGCTCGGCGATCGCCTTCGACAGCAGGCCTTCAAGCTCCTCCTGCGTCAGCGTCTCCTCGCCTTCCAGGTATTTCATCATCAGCTCATCGTCGGCCTCGGCCACCAACTCGCACAGATGGTCATGGGCCTCCTCGGCCTGGGCACGATACTCCTCGGGAATCTCCGACTCAACGGCTTCGGTGCCGTTGCAGTGACGCGCCTTCATACGCACCAGGTCGATGATGCCGTTAAAGTCCTCGCCCTCGCCCCAGCCCAGGGTCACGGCGCCCAAGCGCGTGCCAAAGCGCTCCTGCAGCAGGTCCATCGTGGTCGCAAAGCTGGCCTCGGAGCGCGACAGGCGGTTTACGAACACCGCACGCGCCAGGCGCAGGTCCTCGGCGGCATACCAGAGCTTAACCGTCGTAGGCTGCGGGCCGGACTCGGCGTCGACCACAAACAGAGCCGTCTCGCAGACGCTCATCGCGGCAAAGGCGTCGCCGATAAAATCGGGGTAGCACGGGGCATCGAGCACATTGATGCGCGCGCCCTTCCAGTCGATCGGCGCAATGGTCGTCGAGATGGAAAACGCACGCTTGACCTCTTCGGGGTCATAGTCGAGCGTGGGCTTGGTGCCGTCGTGGCCGCCCAGGCGGGCGGTCTTGCCGGAAAGGTGGAGCATGGCTTCGGCGAGTGAAGTCTTGCCCACCCCGCCTTGGCCTACGAGCACCACGTTCCTTACGTTACCGGTCTTGGGAGCACCCATGATGACCTCCTTGCAGGGCCGCGCGCAATGCGCGACGCCAACGGGGAGAGTTCGCGGTCGGTGCCGTCCCGGGAGCAGCATGGTCGGCAGCCGAGCCGACTCACCCTCCAAATGTCCTATGCCACCACCCTACCCTCACGGGCGGCTGTCCATGCATACCTTTCGGCACACGTATGAATACAGGCGGCGAGAGGAAGAGACAAGCTTGTGAGGCAATTATTGAACCCCGTCGATGCAAATAAAAGCCGCCGCAGACCATTAGACCTGCGGCGGCTTCACCTCAATTAATAGTTGAGTAAATACCTGAGCCTACCCCTCGATACGGCTCAAGAACTCACGCGTGCGCTGCTCGCGCGGATGGCCGATAACCTGATCGGCAGGCCCCTCCTCGACAATGCGACCACCGTCCATAAAGACCACGCGATCGGCAACGTCGCGCGCAAACTGCATCGCATGGGTCACGATCACCATCGTCATATTCTGTGCGGCAAGGTCTTTAATGACACGCAGCACCTCGGCCGTTAGCTCGGGATCGAGCGCCGAGGTCGGCTCGTCAAAGAACAAGATCTCCGGGTCGAGCGCCAAGGCGCGGGCGATACTCACACGCTGTTGCTGACCTCCCGAAAGCTCACATGGCACCTTGTTCTCGTTGCCCGTAAGCCCCATCTGCGCGATCAACTCACGCGCACGCGCTTCGGCCTGCTCGCGCGGACGCTTGAGTACGCGAACCGGAGCGTCGGTGATGTTTTTCATCACCGTATAGTGCGGAAACAGATTGTAATTTTGGAACACCAGGCCGAATCGCGAGCGTGCTTGTTTGGGCACATCGCCCTTCGCATAGACCGCGCCCGAACCCGCATCCGTCGCAACGGCAAGGTCACCAAACGAGAGCGAGCCTCCGTCGAGTGTCTCGAGCAGCGTGGCACACCGCAGCAGCGTGGACTTGCCGCCACCCGAAGGCCCGATAATCGCCACGACCTCGCCACGCTTCACCTCAAGCGAGATATCCTTGAGCACCTCATTGCCGCCAAACGCCTTGCGCGCGTTCGATATATTCATTACCGAATTAATCATGGTAGTAATCCAATTTTTTCTCGGCGGCGCCCAGCAGCATCTCGACCACAAAGTTAAAGACCCAGTAGATCAGCGCCGCAATCGCAAACGGCACCATGCTCACTTGCGAGGCAACCAGTGCCTTGGCCGTCGAGAACATCTCGCCCACGCCAATGGCAAATGCCAGCGACGTGTCCTTGACCAGCGTGATGATCTCGTTGCCCATCGCCGGCAAAATACGCTTAGCGACCTGCGGCATCACGATGTACAAAAAAGTCTGCAGGCGCGAATAGCCCAGCACCTCGGCGGCCTCGTATTGACCGCGCGGAATGGACTGCAGGCCCGAGCGATAGATCTCTGCAAAGTAGCCGGCGTAGTTGATGATGAATGCCACAACGCACGCCGTCCATTTGGAATCGGGCGTGAGCGAGATGCCAAACACGTAGTACGGGGCAAAGTAGATGGCAAACATCTGCAGCATGAGCGGCGTGCCACGCATGACCGAAATGTAGATGCGCGCAATCCAGCGAAGCGGCGCGATCTTACTCATACGCATAAACGCCACGGGGATTCCCAACGGAATCGATCCGAGCAGCGTCAGCACAAACAGCTGCAAACTGACCAAGAAGCCCTGGCCAAGCATCTGCATCATGACCTGAATAGACAACCCAAACTCTCTTTCACAGTAACGGAACAGCGAACCCAATGCTAAAGCGGGTTTTCCAGGTGCCCGAGTTTGCCGTGAAAGAGGAGCGCCGCGTACTAAATGTACGCAAGCGACGGTTTGAACGGCAAAATCGGGTGCCTGGGAAAGCCGCTATTTGAGAACCCAGTTGTCGAAGGATAGACCATAGCTCGCATACTTATCGCACAGGTCCTTGACCGTGCCGTCCTCGTAGAGCGCCTTGAGCGACTCGGTTACAGCATCGGCCGACTTGGTGTCGCCCTTCTTAAAGCCGACGGCATAGTGCTCGCTAGACAGCGGCTTATCAAGCTGCGTATAAGCATCGGGCTTGGCGGCAAGCTGATACTGGGCAATCGAAAGGTCGCATGCCACGGCATCGACCGCGCCGCTCTCGAGCTGCATAAAGGCTGTGTTGTACTCACCGATGGTATCGAGCGTGGCAAACGTCGCGGCCAGATCCTTCTGGTCGCCCTCGAGCACATCCTGTGCGGCGGAATCGGTCTGGGTAATCACGGTCTTGCCGGCAAGATCGTCCCAGCTCTTGATACCCGCGTCCTTCTTGACCACGAGCACCTGCTCGTTGAGCATGTACGGCTCGGAGAACGTGTAGTCGTCCTCGCGACCCTCCATGGTAAAGCCGTTCCAGATGCAGTTGATGGCGCCGGAGTTGAGCAGCGTGTCCTTGGCATCCCAATCGATGGCCTCGTATTTGACCTCCCAGCCCTGCTTATCGGCAACAGCCTTGGCAAGATCGAGATCAAAGCCGGTGTACTCGCCATCGTCGCCCACAAAGCCGTACGGAGGATAGGACTTATCAAAGCCCACCACGAGCTTCTTGGACTCCGCAGCGCCCTTCACATCCTTGGCCGCGGCAGAGCCAGCAGCGGAGCCCTTGCCGGCACCACCGCCGCAGCCTACCAGGCCGAGGCCAAGCACCGTGGCAAGCGAACCGGCTAGACCGACAAATTGACGACGAGACATATCGGTATTCATGGTATTCCCCCTTGATGGCACTTTAGTTAGGTAAAGTGAGTCATGTAACGTTCAGAATCATACACTTTAGTGAGATGGAGTACAAGGGAGGGCTTGCCCGCCGGGTGCCGGGGCAGGGGTTAAGTTTGCTGCTCTACAGTCCTGCTCACGACGGAGAGCACATTAAGTGCTCTCCTGTTCGTGCGGAACTCGCGACAAACTTAACCCCTGCCCCGGCACCCGGCGGGCAAACGTCGTTGGGCTTATCACTAACACGAATAAACCGCTTGCATATCGTCTGCTGGCTTGGAACGGTACAATACTTGCAGCTTAAATTCATGAATTAGTGGAGTTATTGATGGCAGAATCTCGTGCGGAGCGTAAGGCTCGTCGTGCTTTGATCGAGGCGGCTGAGGGGTCGGAGGAGAAAAAATCTTCTAAGAAATCCAAGCCATCTCAGCATGCGAAGGGTAAGTCGGCCAAAGGCAAGGTTAAGACCAAGCGTTCTGGCTCTCGTCACGGCGGGGATAAAGCGTCTCACGTTCGTTCCAAGGACTCACGCAAGGATTCGGCTCAGCCTGCGCGAAAGATCGTGGATCCCAAGTCGCCTTGTTCCATCATGCGGGCTTGTGGTGGATGCACGGCGCTCAATCGTCCTTATAAGAAGCAGCTGGCGGCCAAGCAGGCTGCTATGGAAGAGCTGTTTGCTGAGCTCTGCGAGCGCGAGGGTATTGCCGTTGATCCCATTCGCGGTATGGGTGTTACCCTGGGCGACCCGGGTAAGTATCCTGCGCCGCGTGGCTTTCGTCATAAGGCTGCCACTCCCTTTGCTCCCGGTAAGGAGGGCGCTGTCCGTTGCGGTTTCTTTGAGCGCGGCACGCACAAGATCGTTGCCGTACCCGAATGCCCCGTCGAGGCACCGGGCGCCCGTCAGATTCTCAACGGCATCGCACGCGAAGCTGAGCGGCTGCATATTCCCGCCTTTAATGAGGACAAGCATCTTGGTTTGCTTCGCTATGCCGTCGTCCGCTGCGGTTGGCGTACCGACCAGGTCATGGTCACGCTCGTGACCGCTCAGCGCGACTTGCCGCATGCGCAGGAGTTCTTTGAGGCTGTCGCCGCACTCGATCCGCACATCGTCACCGTCGCCCAAAACATCAACGGACGCCCCGGCAACGCCATCCTCGGCGAGGAAACCCGCATCGTGTATGGCGCCGAATGCATGCGCGACCAGCTGCTCGGCTGCGAGTTCGATATCTCCCCCACCGCGTTTTATCAGACCAACCCGCAACAGACCGAACTGCTCTATCAGCTCGCTATCGACGGCATGAATTTGCACCAGGGCGACGTACTCATGGATGCCTATTGCGGTTGCGGAACTATCGGCCTGTGCGCAGCCAAAGCCGCCCAGGACAAGGGCATCGGCATTATGCTGCTTGGCGTGGAGCGCAACCACGCCGGCATTGCCGACGCACGTCGCAATGCCGAGCTCAACGGCCTCACCCGCAGCGCTTGGTTTATGGCCGACGACGCCACCGACTACATCCTAGATGCCGCCGACAACAACGAGCGGGTCGATGTCCTTTCCATCGATCCGCCGCGCGCCGGCTCTACCCCCGAGTTCCTCGAAGCTGCCTGCGCGCTTAAGCCGCGCCGCATCACCTATATCAGCTGCAACCCCGTGACCCAAGAGCGCGACCTGCATCAGCTCCTCGACGGAGGCTTTCGCCTGCTCAAGATCACGCCCGTCGACATGTTCCCTCACACCGACCACACCGAAACCGTAGCGGTCCTCGAACGCCGCTAACCAACCTCAGTAGATTTTTGGGACAAGAAAGGGTGCGACCCGCCTGGGCCGCCCCCTTCGCTTGGTTTATAAATTCCGCTACATCCCCTTGCGCAGGTCGCACACGCCGGCTGCCGCCATCTCGCGCAGCAGCGTCTCGCGGTCGCGCGTCACAATCAAATCCAGCGGGAAGTGAATCTCGTCGAGCATCTTGCGAGCGTAATCGAGCTTACCAATGGCCATGCCAATGTGGGCATCGGTCGACACGCCAATACCCACGCCCAGCTCGGCGCAGCGCTCGGCGATCTTGCGGCATACAGCCCAATGCTCAGTGTCGACACCGTGTTCAAGACTATGGTTGTTGATCTCGATAATCTTGTGCTTGGCCTTAGCCGCCAACAGCACCTCGTCGATATCGAACGGCACGCCCGAGCGACCCGCGTGGCCCAGCATGAACACCTTGGGGTGCTCCAGGGCATTGATATACATCTCGGTCGCCTGGGCCAACGTCGCACCTTCGGCAATCTGCGGATTATGCACGCTTGCAACCAAATAATCCAAATTGCGCGTAACCAAATCGAACAGCGAATGCTGACGGTTGTACGAATCGCCGGCGATATCGAGCGTGACAGGAGTGTCCTCGCCAAACAAGCTTCCGTCCAGCGAAACGATATCGGCCTCGGCGCCGCGAAGTACCAGCACGCCGCTCCAAATGCGCGGCCAGATATCCTGGTTGATAAAGAACTGGTAACTGCGCAGGTCATTAGGGCAAGCCGTAACCATAGAGCTCAGGTGATCGGCAGATCCGAGTACCTGCAGGCCGCGCTCTGCCGCCCAGTACACATTCTCCTCAATGGTCGAATATGCATGCGCAGAAAACATCGTATGGGTATGAATGTCACAAGAAAGAAGGTAGGGCATCGGGTCTCCTTATCCGGCATGGCCGTCGCGTATATTCATTGTACGCATAGCCTTCGGCAGTCGTAAAACTGCTTCATCCCAATCACACAACGGCATAGACAACGGGGTCTGGCTTAGCACCAAACCCCGTTTCACGTAAAACATTGTAAGCAGAGCGCTTTACTTTCGACGATATTCGTCGGCCAGTTGCTTCCAGGCAGGCAACGAATTGACGATGGTCTCGTAGCTCACACAGTAGCCAAGGCGGAACCAGCCCGGCATGCCAAAGCTATCCGAAGGCACCGCGAGCAGCTCATACTTCTTCGCGCGCTCGCAGAAAGCGTTCGCATCGGGCTCCAGCGCCTTCACCCACAGGTAGAATGCACCATCCGGCTCAACATAGGTGTAGCCGTACTCCGCCAGTGCATCGGTAAGCGCGGTGCGGTTGCGCGCATAGGCCTCAACGTCACTCGGCTCATCGATGCAATCAATAATCACGCGCTGGAAGAGCGCCGGAGCGCACACGAAGCCCAGCGTACGGGCGGCACCGGCAACGGCGGGCATTAGACGAGCTGCCTGAGGATTCGTATTGGGGACCAAAATCCAGCCCACGCGCTCACCAGGCAGCGACAGCGACTTAGAATACGAGTAGCACACCACGGTGTTCTCGTAGATCGAGGGCACCCAAGCCACCTCGGCACCGTACACGATCTCGCGGTACGGCTCATCAGAGATGAGCATAATCGGATTCTCGGGATCACGCTGAGCGCTGGCCTCGCGCAGAACATTGGCCAGTCGCGTCAGCGTGTCGCGTGTATATACGGCACCGGTCGGATTGTTGGGCGAGTCGATGATGACGGCAGCCGTCTTATCAGTAATCGCCTTGAGCACGTTACTCACGCTCAGCTGGAACGTATCTTCATCGGCGAGCGCCTCGACACACGTACAGCCGGCCTTCTCAATCCAAACGCGATACTCCGGAAAGTACGGGGCGATAACAATGACCTCGTCACCCGGGTTCGTAACGGCATTGAGCGTGCAGGTGAGCGAAGCCGCCGCGCCCACGGTCATAAAGACATCCTTGCCCTCATAGCTCGTGCCAAAGCGACGGTTGAGCGAGTCGGCGACGGCTGCTCGACATTGCGGCAGACCCGGCGCAGGCGTGTATCCATGCAGCTGGTCGCTCGGCAGCTCCAAGGCCTTCTTAATGGACTCAGCCACAGCAGCGGGCGCCGGAACACTCGGGTTGCCCAGCGAGAAGTCGAATACGTTCTCTGCACCGATCTGTGCCTTGCGCTCAAGGCCATAGCTAAAGATCTCACGGATGATGGAGCTTTCCGCACCGCGAGCATACATAGTTTCGTTGATCATCTGTTCCCCTTTCGCATAGGCGGTATTGTACGCTTTAGCCAACTAGAGCGCCACAATGTTGATTGGGGACAGACTTAAATGCGTGAAAACGCTCATTTAAGTCTGTCCCCAATCAACGAAGAAAAAGCCTCCGCAGGTTTCCCCGCGGAGGCTTTCGCTACAAGGACTATTTGTCGGCGTCGGTGTTGCCGTCAGCGTTGACGGCATGGTCATCGCCGGCATCATCGGATGCGGCTTCGGCATCCTCCTGCATGGCCGCCTGCGCAAAGGCCGCAGCATCAGCCGCCAGCTCCTCCTCGCTCATGCGAGGCAAGCGCTTCTTGGTCGGCATGCCGGCCGCCTTGGCATTGCGCTCCTCCTTGGCCGCCAGGATATCGCCCTCGCGCTCAAGGTAGGCATCCCACTCATTGTCGAGCAGGGCGTTCACGGCGTCGCCTTCGACGGTCTCGCGCTCAAGCAGCACCTTCGCCATCAGATCGAGCTGATCGCGACGGGCATCCAAAATCTCGACCGCACGGCGATGGGCTTCGCGCATGATGCGCTGAACCTCGATATCGATGCGGCGCGCCGTCTCCTCGGAGTAATCCTGGTGATCGGCGTAATCGCGACCAAGGAACACCTGATGTTGCGCCTCACCAAACACTTGCGTGCCCAGCTCCTCGCTCATGCCCAGGCGCGTGACCATCTCGCGCGCCATCTTAGTCGCGCGCTCCAGATCGTTGCTCGCGCCCGACGTGATGTCGTCGCACATGAGCTCCTCGGCAACGCGACCGCCCAAGAACACGGCGAGCTCGTCGAGCATCTCGTTCTTGGTCTTGAGGAAGTGATCCTCCTGCGGAAGCTGCAACGTGTAGCCCAGAGCCTGGCCGCGGCTGACAATCGAAATCTTATGAACCGGATCGGAATGCTCCAAGATGTGGCCCACCAGGGCGTGACC
This sequence comes from uncultured Collinsella sp., assembly GCA_902466075.1. Classification (GTDB taxonomy): domain Bacteria; phylum Actinomycetota; class Coriobacteriia; order Coriobacteriales; family Coriobacteriaceae; genus Collinsella. Next base: position 5,819 of record CABQQA010000015.1, on the reverse strand, counting down.
GCTCTCGTGGTAAGCAATCGTGGTGCGCTCGGCTTCGGTCATCACGCGGCCCTTGCGTTGCGGTCCGGCAATCACACGCTCCATCGACTCCTCGACCTCGTCCATCGAGATCACAGAACGATGACGGCGAGCGGCCAGCAGCGCAGACTCGTTGAGCAGGTTCGCCAAATCGGCACCAGTAAAGCCAACGGTCATCTGGGCGAGCTTCTCAAACTTAACGTCCTCGTCCATCGGCTTGTTCTCAGCATGCACGCGCAAGATCTGCTCGCGGCCCTTTACGTCCGGGCGGTCAACCGTGACTTGGCGGTCAAAACGGCCGGGACGCAGCAGCGCCGGATCCAGAATGTCGGGGCGGTTGGTCGCGGCGATCAGGATGACCGACTCGCTTTCCTCAAAACCGTCCATCTCGACCAGCAGCTGGTTGAGCGTCTGCTCGCGCTCGTCGTGGCCGCCGCCCAAACCGGCTCCGCGCTGACGTCCCACGGCATCGATCTCGTCAATAAAGATGATTGACGGAGCCTGAGACTTGGCCTCCTTAAAAAGGTCGCGCACGCGGCTGGCGCCGACGCCCACGAACATCTCAACAAAGTCAGAGCCCGAGATGCTAAAGAACGGCACGCCCGCCTCGCCGGCAACGGCCTTGGCCAGCAACGTCTTACCGGTACCCGGAGGGCCCACCAGCAACACGCCGCGGGGAATCTTGGCGCCCAGCTTGCGATAGCGGTCCGGGTCGCTCAAGAAATCGCGAATCTCTTCGAGCTCCTCGACCGCCTCATCCACGCCAGCGACATCCTCAAACTTGACCTTGGGGCGCGTGGCCTCGTTGGTCTTGGCGTTGGTCTTGCCAAACTGCATGTTCCTGTTATTGGCACCCATCATCTGGCGCATAAAGTAGAACATGATGGCGATCAGGGCAATCGTCGGAAGCACACTCATCGCCAAGTCGCCCCAAAAATCGGGGTCGTTGGTGTTGACGATGTACTTGGTATCGGGGTGCTCCGCCATGAGCTCGGCAAGCGAATCGGAGCCGACATAGGTCGAGGAAAAGCTCTTGAGCTCGCTCGTATCGCCCTTGTCCTTCTTCGTCTTCCAGTAATGACCCGTCACGCTTCCGTCTTGAACCGTATAGGTCAGATCTTCGACGCGATCCTGCTTGATGGCGCTGACCATCTCGCTCGTCGCGAGCTTAACGGTATTGCTGGAGCTGGCAAAGCCGGAGCCCATATTAAAGAAGGCATAGCCCAGAAGCGCGCAAGCCAAAAGAAAATACAGCCAGCCCGTACGCGTGGGCTTCTTGCCTCCGGGCATCCCCGGGATCTTAGGCTCCCGGGGAGTCTGGGAATTGTTATCGTTACGGTCGTCGGGCATCTTACGAATAAACCTCCGGTTTCAAAATGCCCAGATACGGAAGGTTGCGATAGCGCTCGGCATAGTCGAGGCCGTAGCCCACCACAAAGGCATCGGGGCAATGGGTTCCAACATACTTGGGCGTGATGGCCGAGACGCGGCCCTCAACGTCCTTCCACAGGAAGGCAGCGACCTCCAGCGAGGCGGGCTTGCGGCTCTCGAGGTTCTTCATCAGATACTTGAGCGTCAGGCCCGAGTCCAGAATGTCCTCGACGATCAGCACGTCGCGACCGCGGATGTCGATATCCAGGTCCTTAATGATACGCACGATACCCGAGGACTTCACACCGTCGCCGTAGCTCGAAACAGCCATGAAATCGATGTTGGTCGGCAGCTCGATCTTACGCATCAGGTCGCCCATAAAGACCACGGCGCCGCGCAGGACCGCAATCAGCACCAGATCCTTACCCGCGTAGTCGCGAGTAATCTGCTCGCCTAGGCGAGAGACGATACCGTCGATATCCTCCTGCGTGAACAGAACCTTCTCGATATCCGGATGTTGAGAAGCCATGACAACCCTTTCTTGTGCTTATCGCCCACACACCGCCGTATGGACGCGAACTTCACATTCTAGCAGCGCACGGGGTAAATTTACCAGCCCGTGCGCCATCAGCGCGGGAATACCGTCAACGTCGCACAGAATAGCAGGCGTGGGACGCTATTTCGCATCGACCACGCGGAGCAGATATGCCACGCGCGTTGCGGCCGTGCACTTAAAACGCTCGTCCGCGCGAACTCCGGCGACCCACACCACGGCACCCCCCGGCGCCGTCCTCACCATGGGCACGCCGGCGCGCTCGGAAACGGGAATGCGAGCCTCACCTAGCAAGTCGGATACTTTCTTGCTTCGACCACTCATCCCTAACGGGCACATCACGTCTCCCGGTGCGGGACCGTCCACCCACAGGCGCGCCAATCGCGCCTCGGCAGGGATCTCGCCACGCGAGCCCGCCAGGATCCGCTCACTATCGCTGTCGGCAAAACCCAGGGCAGCCGCGTCTACCAAAGCTGTCACTTCCCCGGCAGCCGCGAGCTCACGGGCACGCCGCACGATATCGCATCCCGGCTCAACGGCCATCGGTTCTGTGACCAGCATACGTCCCCCGCCCAACGGCAAACGACCAGGTACGGTAACCCAGTCCGCGACCAGGCCCTCGCGAGCCGCCGGCGCCTTAAGCGCCAGCATGCCAAACTCAATGCGTGCGTCAATCCCCGCCGGAAGCGTGACCGAGCCGGCGCCCTCGGCAACGCAGGAAAGGACTCGCTCCACATGTCGCATCTCTGGACGAGCGTCCGGATCGATGCGCTTAATCGCCAGTCGCACGATGCGCCGCGCGATTACCACCTCGGCCGCAGCAAGGCGCCTGGCATCGAGCACCAGCGCGCCCGCCGCCTCCTTACGCAGGCAGCTTCGAAACGCCTGTGCCGAAAGCTGAGACAAAAACGCATCCTCATCGCCTAAGATCTCGCAGGCGGCGCCAATCGTCTTGCAGACGCTCGCGTTGCGCTGCGCCACCACCGGCATCACTCGATGACGCACGTAGTTTCGCAGATACGAGATATCCTCATTGCTCTCGTCTTCACACCACGGCTGACCATGTACCTGTAGATAGCCCACGAGCTCGCCATGAGTTAGGTCGAGCAAGGGACGCACCACGATATTCCTCCGGCGAGGAATGCTCGATAGGCCAGCGGGCCCCGAACCCTTAATCGCGTTCATCAAAAACGTTTCCGCGCGATCCGAAGACGTGTGCGCGGTGCAGATACGAGCCGCCGTTCGCGGTGCCCCCGTCTGGGCGCAGAGCTCGCGAACATACCTCCGCGCCGCGGCATAGCGCACCTCGCGGGCCGCGGCCTCAATATTGCCCGACTCCCCATCAAAATAAGCGTGCTCCACGCACAGCGGTAAACCATATTTCACGCAGAGCTCACGCACAAAGGCCTCGTCGCCATCGGACGCCTTGCCGCGCAGATGATGGTTTACATGCAGCACATGCAGGCGCTCGCGAGCAATGGGGGCAACACCGCGTCCGTCTTGGATATCCAGCTTTGATGTGCACGCCATAAGAAGCAGTGCCGTCGAGTCCGCGCCGCCTGATACCATGAGCACGACAGGAGCAGCCTGCTGCCTCGTCCGGGTCTCATCGACTGCCCCAGACGCGGCATGGTGTCCATAATGCTGAGATACCGTAGGCATTTGCTTCCTCCTCTATTCGTCCGCACCCATTGTATCCTTTGGAATCTTATGTCTCGTCTGCACCTTCATATCCTCGGCAGTGGCTCTAAAGGCAACTGCGCACTCATCGAGGGCCCGCAGGGGCTCATTATGGTCGATGACGGACTGTCTCGCCGCGAGACATTAAAGCGCATGGCAGAACTGGGGCTCTCGACAGACAACGTCTCGGCTCTTCTCATTACTCATGAGCATAGCGATCACATCAAGGGCCTCGATGTCTGGTGCAAGCACTGGCACGGCCCCCTCTTTGCCAGCAGGGGCACTCTTTCGAGCAAAGAAAATCTTTCGCATCTGCCTGTCGAGGAATTCGATCCCGGTGACACCCTATCCATTGCCGGCATCCACGTGCAAACCTACTCAACATCACACGATGTCATCAATCCAGTCGGCTATCGATTCAATGCTCTCGATGATTCCATTGGGTTTGCCACCGACACCGGAGAGCTATCGAGCCAAGCCATGAACACCCTCAAAGATTGTCGAGTCCTCGCGCTCGAAAGCAACCACGATGTGACCATGCTGCGCGAGGGAGAATATCCCCGCTTTCTTCAGGAGCGCATCCTGTCTGCAAGGGGACACCTCTCCAATGGCCAAGCCGCCGAAGCCGCGCGCGAACTTGTTACCGATCGCACCGAACAGCTCATTGCCATGCATATCAGCCAAGACAATAATCGTCCGAGCCTTACCGTCAAAAGCTATGCCAACGCGCTTGATGCAAGTCTCGATGATGAACTCGGCAGTTCTGCCACCCGTCTTCAAGGGCCACGGAAGCTCTCGATACGCCCTGCAAGCCAGTATCAACCGACAACCATTCAATAGCCCCTCAAGACAACAAAAGGGGGCTGGGAATCACTTCCCAGCCCCCTTAACTCATACTCTCGATTGAAGCAGAGCCATCGTTAGTCGATAGAGATCTTCGTGACGTTCTTCTTCTCGACAATCTTAGGAACCGTAACGGTCAGGATGCCGTCAGCATACTTAGCCGAAAGGCCCTCGCTCGAAGCGTCCTTCAGATACACGCCGCGCGTCGCACTGTACGAGCCGAACTCCTTCTGGAGGAAGTTCTTACCCTCGTTTTCGGCGCTCTCCTCGACGTTCACGCTGATGGACAGGCGACCCTCATTGAGCTCAACGTCGATGTCATCCTTGGCGACACCGGTCAGATACGCCTTGACCTCGTAGCCATCGCCCTTGTCCTCAACGTCAACGGGGAACGCCTTGGAGGCAATCGAGTTGTTTGCAAGGTCGGTCATATCATCAAACAGATCGAACAGCGAGCTAGCAGAAGGACGAACGCCAAAAACCGAACGATAAGGAACCATGCTTGCCATGTTTACCACTCCTTTTAAGGACTGCCGAGCCATCTTCTAGGTGACTGGGACTTCTTTTGACGCTCTTATATATGCCCACCCAGTGCTCATATATACATCGACTATAAAGTTTTTTGAGTCCAGTACTATAAGCATATCTAAGTGTGTATGACTCAGGTCTTAGTAAGGTTAAGGTTCTTTGAACCAGAGCTTAAATAAGAAGTATGTTCGCAGCTACAAATAACAAGGGGCTTACAATGAGCGCGTACACGTTGTTGGTAACGAGCTAAAGGGCATCATGGACGACCAAAACCAGAGCAATATGTTTATGCCGACGCAGGGCGAAGATACTTCTACGCAGCCTCCACGGTTCCATCGCCCCCACATCTCGCAAGAGCCCATTAATGATCCTGAGCCCGATTATGTGACGAGAAATCGATATCAAACGCTCGAGGATGCCCAAACGGGACGTAAACATATGGGCGTTGCCTCGGGAGACCCTGTATATCTGAAAGACGCACCATTATCTAAAAACAGCGCAGCTAGCGATGAGCCGATGAAAGCATCCGCCGCTCATCAACAAAGAGGGCCTCGACCCAAGCAAACCTTGACGCATTCGGCTCGCTATCTCGAAACGCCAAAACAGGGAAAATCAATCTTCGTTTCGTCAAGTAAACGACGCAAGCAGCATCAGCTGACAATTCTGCTTTTGATCATTGCGGCCATAGCAGTTGCCCTTGTTATACGATTTATTTTCTTTAAATAAAGGCTCAATACCAAAAACAACAAGATCGTCTGGTGTAATTGAGTCATTTACACCCCGTAAACGCAAAAAAGGGGGAGGCCGCGAGGCCTCCCCCTTCTTC
>CABQQA010000014.1:0-50197 GCA_902466075.1 uncultured Collinsella sp. | reverse complement strand
CTCGCACGGAGAGCACATTAAGTGCTCTCCGGCTCGTGCGGAACTCGCGATCGACTTCGTATGCCGCCGGGCAGCCGGGGCCGACGCGAGGTTCAAGATTGTCAAAAAAGCGGTCGGCGCGCAGTGCGCCGACCGCCGATGTAAGGGGTCTGATGATTTTTACCAGCTAGGGCCTCTTACTCGTCTAGGAGATCCTCTGGCATGTCGTTGCTGTCGCCTAGATCGACTGGGGCCTCTTCGGTGGCGGTTTCGGCCTCGGAACCTTCGCCCTCGGGCTTCTCTTTGGCGGCCGTCATGCGGGCTACGGCGCAGATGCGGTCGTTGTCGTCGACGGTCATTATCTTGACGCCCTGGGTGACGCGGCCGGTCTGGCTGATCTCGTCGGTCTTGACGCGAATGACCGTCGCGCCTTCCGTCACGATAAACAGCTCGTGTTGCGGCTCCAAAATCTTCATGGCCGCAAGGTTGCCCTTGCGCTCGGTCATTTGGATGGTATAGACACCCTGGCCGCCGCGATTCTGCTCCGGGTAGTCCGCGACCGGCGTGCGCTTGCCGTAGCCGCGCTCGGTAATGACGAACAGGTCACCGTTGCCGTTGGTAACCTCCATGCCCAGAACGCTCACGCCGTCCTTCATGCTAATACCGCGAACGCCGCTGGTGTCGCGGCCGGTGGCGCGCACCTGCTCCTCGGAGAACATAATCGCCTTGCCCGCAGTGGTAGCCAGGATGATCTTGTCACCCTCGCGCACACGACGCACGTTCAGTAGTGCGTCGTCGTCGCGCAGGTTGATGGCAATGAGTCCATCGCGGCGGCTGCGATCATACGCGCTCATCACGGTCTTCTTGACCATGCCGCTCTTAGTGGCAAACATTAGATACTCGTCGGCCGGGAACTCGCGGCAGCTGATAACGCTCGCGATCTTCTCGCCGTCCTCAAAGGGCAGCAGGTTAACGATCGCGGTGCCGCGGGCTTGGCGCGTGCCCACCGGCAGTTCGTGCACCTTCAGACGATAGACCTTGCCCTTGCTCGAGAAGAACAGCACGTACTCGTGCGTGGACGCAATAAACATCTCGTCGATAACGTCATCCTCTTTGAGGTTGACGCCCGACACGCCCTTGCCGCCGCGCTTCTGGGCACGATAGGCAGCCACCGGAATACGCTTAACGTAGCCGGTGTGGGTGACGGTCACGACCATGTCCTCGTCGGCAATCAGATCCTCGACATCCAGGTCCTTCTCAACCTGGCTGATCTCGGTGCGGCGCTTGTCGCCGAACTTCTTGGAGATCTCGCGCATCTCTTCCTTGATGACGCCCAGGATCTTCTCCTCATGTGCCAGCAGGTCCTCATAGTAGGCAATGGCGCGACGCAGGCCGTCCAACTCTTCTTGAATCTTGTCGCGCTCCAGGCCGGTCAGGCGGCGCAGCTTCATCTCGAGAATGGCCGTGGTCTGCTCGGGCGTAAAGCCAAAGCGCTCAACCAGGCGGCTGCTGGCCTCGGAGTCGGTTTGCGAGGAGCGGATAATGCTGATGACCTCGTCGATATGGTCGAGAGCCATCAAGTAGCCCTCGAGGATATGAGCACGCGCCTGAGCTTTCTTGAGGTCAAAGCGGGTACGACGGGTGACAACGTCGACCTGGTGGTCGATGTAGTGCTGTAGCATCTCGCGCAGGCTCAGGCATTTGGGGACGCCGTTGACGAGTGCCAGGTTGTTGGCGCCAAAGGTTGTCTGCAGCGAGGTGTACTTGTACAGGTTGTTGAGCACGACCTGCGGAATGGCGCCCTTCTTGAGCTCGATGACCAGGCGGATGCCCTTTTGGTTGGACTCGTCGCGCATGTCCGAGATGCCCTCGATGCGCTTGTCGTTGACGAGCTGGGCGATTTTCTCCTGCAGGGTGCCCTTGTTGACCATGTAGGGGATCTCGGTAAAGACCAGGCGGCTGCGGCCGGTCTTGGTGGACTCCACATGAGCCTTGGCACGCACGGTGATGGAACCGCGGCCGGTCTCGTAGCTCTGCCTAATGCCGGCGCTGCCCATGATGATGGCGCCGGTGGGAAAGTCCGGACCGGGCATGATCTGCATGAGCTCGTCGACGGTGGCATCGGGGTTGTCGATCAGGTAGCAGGTGGCCTCGATCGCCTCGGTAAGGTTATGCGGAGCGATATTGGTGGCCATGCCGACGGCGATGCCCTGGCTGCCGTTGACCAGCAGGTTGGGGAAGCGCGCGGGCAGCGCCACGGGCTCGGCGAGTGACTCGTCGTAGTTGGGCTGCCAGTCGACGGTATCCTTCTGCAAGTCGCGCAACAGCTCCATGGCGGGCTTTGCCAGGCGGCTCTCGGTGTAACGCATGGCGGCCGCGCCGTCGCCGTCGATGTTGCCGAAGTTGCCGTGACCGTCGATGAGCGGTGTGCGCATGGAGAACCACTGCGCCAGGCGAACCATGGCCTCGTAGACCGCGAAATCGCCGTGCGGATGGTACTTGCCGATTACTTCGCCGACCGTCCAGGCCGACTTCTTGTGCGGGCGGTTGGGGTAGATGCCGCTCTCGTTCATGGCGTACAGAATGCGGCGGTGCACCGGCTTTAAGCCATCGCGCACGTCCGGCAGGGCGCGCGCCGTGATGACCGACATCGAGTACTCGATGAACGACTGCTTCATCTCGCGGCCGAACTCCGAAATCTGGAGCTGACCGCCGTTGATATCCTCGCCGGCCGAGGCGCCACGGTCGACTTCGCCAAAGCTCTCCTCGAGCTCGGCGTCGTCGTCCTCTTCCTCATCATCATCGGCATCGGGGTTATAGGCATCCGGATCGCCGTCCTCGCCCTGCTCGGCGCGGGCAAGCAGGCGCTTCAGATCATCGGGCATGCCGGCGTCGCCGGCCTCGTCCATACCCTCGTTGTTGTTGATATCGTCTGCCACGTTACCTCCTCTTAAGCGTCAAGGAATCGTGCATCATGTGCATGCTTCTCGATGTACTCGCGGCGATAGCCGACCTCGGAGCCCATGAGCTCGCGCACGGCGCGGTCCGCCACCACGGCATCCTCGATCGTCACGCGCTGCAGGATGCGGGTCTTGGGGTCCATCGTCGTCGAGGCAAGCTGCTTGGGGTCCATCTCACCCAGGCCCTTGTAGCGCTGGACGGTATAGCCCTTGCGCTTCTTGGTGATCTTGCCGTCTTTGGCCTTGCCGTCCTCGTCGTTGTCGTCGGGATTCAGGCCCAGGCTCTGGATGGTGTCGCGCAAGATCTCGTCTTCGGGCTGGCGGCCGTTGGGATACACATAGTGAATCTTGTTGCGCACCTTGATGCCAAAGATGGGCGGGCACGCGACGTACACGTAGCCGGCGTCAATCAGCGGGCGCATGTACTTGTAGAAGAACGTCAGCAGCAGGATGCGGATGTGCGCGCCGTCGACATCCGCATCGGTCATGATGATGATCTTGTGGTAGCGGGCCTTGGTGATATCAAAGTCGCCGCCGTCACCGGCACTCGTCGTGACGCCGCAGCCGATCGCGGTGATGAGCGACTGGATGGTGTCGCTCGAGAACGCGCGGTGGTCGCCCACGCGCTCGACGTTCAGAATCTTGCCGCGCAGGGGCAGAATCGCTTGGATGTCTCGGCGACGACCGTCCTTGGCCGAGCCGCCTGCCGAGTCGCCCTCCACGATGAAGAGCTCGGTCAGCTCGGCATCGCGCACCGAGCAGTCGGCGAGCTTGCCGGGAAGTGACGCCGTCTCGAGCAGGCTCTTGCGGCGGGTCGCCTCGCGCGCCTTGCGGGCGGCGTTGCGGGCCTTGCAGGCCTGCTGGGCCTTCTTGACGATCTCGCGGGCGGGCTTGGGATGCTCCTCAAGATAATCAGCGAGCCCGTCGGTCACGATCTTGAGCGTGAGCGCACGCATGTAGGAGCTGCCGAGCTTGGCCTTGGTCTGCCCCTCAAACTGTGGATCGGGCAGCTTGACCGAGATGACAGCCGAAAGGCCCTCGCGCACGTCGTCGCCACTCAGGTTGGCGTCTTTCTCCTTGAGCAGGTTCTGCTTGCGGGCGTAATCGTTGATCACGCGGGTGAGGGCGGTGCGGAAACCCTCGAGATGCATGCCGCCCTCGGGGGTGTAGATGTCGTTGGCAAACGACATGACGTTCTCGCCATAGCCGGCATTCCACTGCAGGGACACCTCAACCTCACCCATCTTGGTCACGGGCGCGTCAGGATCAGATTTGCCCTCGATGTAGATGGGCTCCTTAAAGGCCTCGGGGACGTCCTTGCCGTCGTTGAGGAACTTGACGAAGTCGATGATGCCGCCCTCGTAGCAGAACTCCTCCACATGGGGAGTCGCCTCGCGCTCATCGGTCAGCACGATCTTAAGATTCTTATTGAGGAACGCCGTCTCCTGCAGACGGTTGTGCAGCGTATCGAAATCGTAGATGCAGGTCTCGAAGATCTCATCATCGGGCCAGAAGGTGACGGTGGTGCCCGTCGAATCCGAGGTGCCCACGACCTCCATCTTCTTGACGGTCTTGCCGCGCGAGAATTCCATCTCGTAGGCGTTGCCGTCGCGGCGCACCTGTACGACCACGCGCTTGGACAGCGCGTTGACGACGGAGATGCCCACACCATGCAGGCCGCCCGAGACCTTGTAGGCCGAATTATCGAACTTACCGCCGGCGTGCAGGATCGTCATAACGACCTCGAGCGTCGGAATCTTCTTGATGGGATGCTCGTCGACGGGAATGCCTCGCCCGTTGTCGACGACCGTGATGGAGTTGTCGGCGTGGACCGTCACCTGAATCTCGGTGCAGAAACCGGCCATGGCCTCGTCGACGGAATTGTCAACGATCTCCCACACCAGGTGATGAAGACCGCTGGCGCTCGTCGAGCCGATATACATGCCCGGGCGTTTACGAACGGCCTCGAGACCTTCGAGAATCTTAATCTCGCCGCCATCGTAATCGTTTTCGTTTGCCACACGTCCTCCTTCAGTTCAGAAAATGTGTATAGCCTTTCTATTTTATCGTAAAAAATGCCCCCGATGTCGGGGGCATTTGGCTCTACAAGGCCACCAGATGCGTTTTAAGGCTCTTTCTTGCTTTGCACGCCCTTGGCCCACTCGGCACTGGCCCTCATGGCGTTCTGGAGGGCCTCGCGGAGCTTTTGGTCTTCGATGGGCGCCACTTGGCGCTCAATCTCGATGCGCTCAGCTTCGCTAAGATCGGCGTGTGGAGCCGGCGGGTGCTCGGTCACAGCCGGGCGCAGACGCTCCTTGGCGGCAGACGGCGTGTGACCGGGTGCGGTCGTTTTGAACACCAAGCCGTCCACATGCGCCCCGGCCCGCTCCATGCGCGCGCGGATGATCTCGCGCAGCAGCGTCATCTCCTGCGTCCACGAGGGCGAATCAAGATACACCAGCAGCTCGTTGGACTCGGGCAGGTAGCGCAGGCCCGTCACGTGGCGCCCCTCACGCGTGCCCGAGCACACCGCGTTCCAGGCGCGATAGACCGCACGCGATTCCTCGGCAGCCTCCATCTGCGCGCGACGCTCGGGCGTCGCGGCAGCCAGAATGCGCTGGCGCTCCGCATTCAAAAAGCCGCTGAACGCGACCGTTTCGTGCTCGCGTTCGTAATTAGCATGCCTCACCCATGCTCACCACCTTGGCTCGATCAAGCAGGTCATCAGTAAAGTACCCCAGGTTGGTGGTGGTTATGACCGTCTGGATGTCATCGCCGATCAATTGCAGAAAGGCTCCGCGGCGATCGCTGTCGAGCTCGCTCATCACGTCATCCAAAAGCAACAGTGGGGCGGTACCCAGAATATCGCGGGCGACGGCCACCTCGGCCACTTTCCAAGCCAGCACCAGCGTACGCTGCTGACCCTGGCTGGCAAAAGAGCGGGCCGAGCGGCCGGCGACCGAAAACTCAATCTCATCGCGATGCGGGCCGACGAGCGTCACGCCGCGGCGAATTTCCTCGTCGGCATGCTCGTCAAGGGCGGCCAGCATGCGCTCGTACGCCCAACCCTTCAGCTCTTCGCGATCCTCGACCTGGGGCAAAGCCCCCAGCGTGGACGCATAGGTCACGTTGGCGGCCTCACCTGACGCTACTTGCCCGTAGGCAGTGTGCACATGGCCCGCCAGCCGGTCGAGCAGGGCCAACCGGTGCACGAGCAGGGCCGAGCCCGCGCGGGCAATCGAATCGTTCCACGCGCCGAGCATCTCGCGGCAGCACCAGGTCTCCTTGAGCAAGGCGTTACGCTGGGTCACGCAGCGCCCATAGGTGCTCGCAAGATCGGCATAGCGTGCGCTCAGTTGCATGCCAAAGTCATCGAGGGCGGCGCGGCGCACACTGGCGCCACGCTTAACCATGTCCAGATGGTCGGGGCAAAACAGCACGCTCGGAAGAACCCCGCGCACACCGGCGGCAGAGCATCTCTTGCCGTTGCGGCTAAACGAGCGCTTACCGTCCTCCGCGCTCAATCCCATATCAAGCACGCGGCCGTCGCCCTCGAGCCTCAGCTCGATCTTGCACGAGCCCACGCCGTCATGGACGAGCTCGGCTGCGGTCGGATGCCTAAACGAGGCGCCGCTCGTCAGCAGCTGCAGCGCCTCTATGAGATTGGTCTTTCCCGCCGCGTTGGGTCCCGCAAGTATCGTCACGCCCTCGTCCAGGGCAAGGTGATAGCTATCGAAGCTGCGGTAGTGCGCGACGGAAAGATCGCGGGCGAACATGGTCATGGCGCAGCGCTAGATGCGGACCGGCATGACCAGGTACAGGTAGTTGATCTTGTCGTAGGACTTAAAGATGCCCGCCTGCGAGTAGCTCTTGAGCTCCAGCGTGATCTCCTTCTCCTTGGACAGGGCATTGAGGCAGCCGAAGATGTAGTGGTAGTTGAAGGCGATGGTACCCGACTCGCCCTCGGCCTCGACATCGATCGTCTCCTGCGCAAGGTCCTGGTCATTGGAAATGGAGGACAGGCCCATCTGCCCGTTCTCGACATCGATCTCGAACTTGACGGCGGGGTTGGCGCTCGCGATAACGGCCACGCGCTTGAGGGCGGCGTTAAAGGCGGCGACGTCGATCTTGACGCTCGTCACGCACGAATCGGGGATGAGCTGCTTGTAGTTGGGGTACACGCCCTCGATGCGACGCGACACGTAGGTGGTGTTGCCGGCCTCGAAGACGACCTGGGTGTCGGTAGCCCCGATCATGATGGTCGCTTGGCTGGCCATGATGTTCAGCGCGTCGTTAAAGGCGTCAGCCGGAACGTTGAGCTCAAAGGAGCCCTCGAGGGTCGAGGTCTCGACCTGCGTATCGCACACGGCCAAGCGGAAGGAATCGGTCGCTACCAGGCGTACGGTGTTGTTCTCGACCTTCATGTGCACGCCGCCCAGGATGGGGCGAGCCTTGTCGGTCGAGGTGACGCGCCACACGCGGCCGACCATTTCGGACAAGACATCGGTCGGCAGCTCCACGGCACTCTCGATGGCATAGGCCGGAAACTCGGGGAAGTCATTGGCATCGAGCGTGTTCAGGCGGAAAGAGCTCTTCTCGCAACCAATCAGCACCTGGCGCTCGGACAGCTCAAAGGTAACCGGGGCATCGGGGAGGGTCTTGGTGATATTGGAGAGCATCTTACAGGGAATAACCATCTCGCCCTCTTCTTCGACATGCGCCGCGATGCGATGACGGATCGAGATGGTGTAGTTAGAGGTCTGGAATTCCAAGATGCCGTCTTGGGCCTTAACGAGCACGCCCGACAGGATGGGGAGGGTGGATGCCGAAGCGACACCCTTCATAACGACGCCGATGGCTTGTGTAAGCGAGCTCTGGCTGACGGTGAACTTCATCTTTTAATACCTTTCTATAGATATAAATATCTTAATAATAGTAATAGCACTGACGAAACTGTTGATTACTCCCAAAGACGCAGGTCAGACCCAGAAAGAGAATCGACAGCAACCTGTGTGCAACAGGGGTGGTTTTCCACGTTCAAAACCTGCGCAAAACTTTTCATCACCGCGGGTTGGGTTTTAGACACCTTATGCCCGTGGTTTCGACAAGTTTTCAACAGGTGTCTCTATTTCCCTACGAGCGCAGTGTAATTTTATCGCGCAGCGACTTGAGGTCTTCGGTGACGGTGCGGTCTTCCTGGATCATCTTCTGGACCTTTTTGTAGCTCGTGCTGACGGTCGAGTGGTTGCGGTTGCCAAATTCGGCGCCCACCGCCGTGGTCGTCATCTCGCACATCTCGATGGCCAGATAGATGGCAATATGGCGTGCTTTGGCGATATTGGCGTTGCGACGCGGGCCGATGAGCTCCTCGTGCGTCACGCCGTACTGCTCTTCGATGACGGACTGAACCGTCTGGACGTTGATCTTTTTGGCCGATGTGTCGAAGTACTGGCTGGCGATGGCGTCGATATCGTCAAAGGTGAGCTCCCCGCCCTCGCGCTCGCGGTCGCCCGCCTCGCCGGCGCAGCGCTCGCAAAAGCTCTCGAGTTCGCGGATGTTGGTGCCCGAGACCTCGGCCATGTGTTTAAAGTGGTCGTCGGTCAGGTGCCCGCTGTCGCCCCCATAGGCCGCCAGCAGCGAGTCGTCGCCTGCCTCGGGAGCGGCGACGATGGTGTTCTCGTAATAGCGCTGCAAGATCTTGTATTTCATCTCGTAGCTGGGCTCTGCGACCAGGCAGAGCATGCCGGCGTTGAAGCGGCTGGTCAGACGCTCGTCCATGCTCAGGTCCTTGGGGGCGCGGTCTGCCGCGATGACGACCTTCTTGTTGTTGCGGATGAACTCGTCCATGAGCTGGAAAAAGTAGTCCACGCTCGCGCGCTTGCCGATGATGTTTTGGATGTCATCGATGATGAGCACGTCCACGCCGTGGTATGCCTGCATGATAGGGGCGTTGCTCTTCTTTTGGCGGTCGAACTCGGTCATCAGGTCGTCCAGATATGCCTGGGAGTTGGCATACTTGACCTTGATCTCGGGCGACTTCTCGGCGAGCTCGTTTTTGATGGCAAGCAGCAGGTGCGTCTTGCCCAGGCCCGATTTGCCGTAGATGAACAGTGATGTGCACGTGCCACGCTCGTCCGCGAGGGCGGCAAACTTGAGTGCCGAGCGATAGGCATGGCTGTTCTCGGGGCCGTAGACAAAGTTCTCAAAGGTAAATTTTGAGTTCGCGGCGAGCGGGGCTCCATCCGCATTCTGCTCGGCCGGTACGGTCGGTGCCGGCATGGGTGAAGCGGGGGTCGCAGCTTGCGTGGACTTAGTCGGCGCTCCGCCCTTCATCTGGTTCATCATGCGACGAAAATCATCGGCCGAGAGCGTGTTCTTGATTGCAATGCCCGAATCCGCGCCCGCCGCTGCGTCGTGAGCGATAGGCATGTGCGTGACGGGTGCGTTCGTTGACGTCGCCGCCGCGGTCGGCAACGGTGCCATGGTTTCACGGGAAACATCGCCGTGCTGGTGCTCGATTGTCGGCACGTCGCCTGCGGAGGCCGGCACCGCCGGGGAGGCAGCGGGAGCCGCGGCGGGCGCCGTCGCAGCAGCGGATTCCGCCACGGCTCCTTGCGGTGCCACGATGTCGAGCGCAATCGGTGCAAAGGCGATTTCTTCCAGATAGGCCTCAATAGTCGGCTGATGCTTTTTGAGCTGCGCGATGGCAAAGCGCGAGGGGGCCTCGATCGTGAGCGTATCTTCGGTCAGGCTTATGGCGCGCGATTGCCCCAGCATGTTGATGAGGCGTGCATCTTGGCCGTCGCGCTGGCAAAAGGCGATGGCATCCCCCAGGATGATGCTTGCTTCCTCGTCCACTGTCTCTCCCGTTCTTTAGCTCTGAGCTCGCACGCGAGCGGCGCCGAGTTCGGTCAGATGGTATTTCTGGCCATGCTTGATGACCAAGCCGGCCTGCGCCAAGTCATTGAGCGTGCGTGACCAAGTGGGGGCCGAGTTTCCAAACGCCCTCGCCAGATCGGTAGCACCGCACGCTTGATTTTGCGCCAGATAGCCCAGCGCGGCGTTGCCGCGATCGCTTACGAACACGTCCGGTTGTGGCTGCGCATACTGATTTGCTGCATTAGGATACATCATTTGAGCTGCTGGTTGTTGAGAACTCTGCATCGGCGGCATTTGCTGTTGAAAACTTTGAGGCCACTGTTGGTAAGGCTGCGGAGTCATCTGCTGGGCCCAGGGGTTGTACTGCTGCTGCGGCATCTGCTGGTACGGCTGCTGATATCCCTGCTGGTACTGCTGCGGGAACTGCTGGCTATACCCCAGTGGTGGCATCTGCTGATATGGATATCCCTGTTGGTACGGCTGATAGCCCATTTGCTGGCCACCCGGTGCCCCCGTCGCCTGCTGCATTGCGGCTGTGTCCTGAGCCGCCAGTGGCATGGCTTCTTGCATGCTTGGCGGCATCGACATCGATGCCGCCTGGGGCTCTTGTGTAGGAAGCATTCCGGGCTGCTGCATCTGCCCCACGGGGGGCTGCATCTGCTGCGTTGCCATGGGCTGCTGCGCAAAAGCTCTCGGCAGGGGATATGTGGGCTGCTCCGTCTCGGGCCGCACGGCAGCACCGCGTCCGCCGGCACGCTCGATTTCCTGCACGCGTTTAGGGTTCAGGCTTACCGTAACCACGGTTCCGTTGCCCATGTTGTCCTCGATGGATACGGCACCGCCGGCGTTTTCCAAATACTCCTGCACCATGGGAAACCCTGCTCCGGTTCCACGGATATAGCGCTTCATCTTGCTGTTTGCGCTGGTAACGCCAAAGTCGAAAGCGCGTTCCTTGTCGTCGATGCCGGGTCCTTGATCGGCAAAGCGGATGGTGTCTCCGCCGTCCAGAATCGAGATGATGGGCTCGGCAAAGTGTGCGTGGATAAAGTTTTCGACAATCTCGCGGATGACCATGAGCGAGATATGGCCACCTTGCTCTTTCATACACTGGTAGACGGTGTTGGTCGTCTCTTCCAAATACGTGCGGACATCTTGCGGCTCAATGACGATCACACGCGGTGTCGACAGCATGTCGTCATAGACGGCGATTCGTGCGGCGTACATGGCTTTTGGCGCCTGCGTGGTCGTCTGCTCGCCTTCCTCACGCTCTTCGCGCACGCCGGTGATGTGCTCGTTGTCGGGTGCCGGGTCTCCGGAATCGACCATGGTGTAAAAGTCGTCAGACATGCCGCTCGCAATCTTTCAAAAGGTTTTGAACAAATAGTAGCTCACTGTGCAATGTTTCTCATCTTTCGACAACTTTTCAAAACCTGTTGAAAACTTTGGAAAACGGGCGAAAAGTTCTCAACATTGCCAACATGACCTGTTGAAAACTGGATGAAATATCGTGAAAAGTTGCCATGTACCGCTAAATCGAGCTTGGCTTATGGGGGAACCGTGTGAACTGCGCAACCTTTTACCTTTGATTTCTTGACATTTGAACATTGATTTCCCTACAATCTTCAAGCTCACGTGTCTATATCTGCGTCCGCGCCCCCGCGGACACTCGAAATGCAGCAGGAGGAACTTAAGATGAAGCGTACGTATCAGCCTAATAAGCGTAAGCGTGCCAAGACCCATGGCTTCCGTGCCCGTATGGCCACTAAGGGTGGTCGTGCCGTGCTCGCCCGTCGTCGCGCCAAGGGCCGCAAGCGTCTCACTGTCTAGCAGCGATACACACATCTCGCATGAAGACTATTAAGTCTCGGCAAGATTTCGAGCATGTGTTCAGTCAGGGGCGTCGTTTCAATCACCCTCTGATTCGAATGACCATATGTGAATCGGTTGGCGAAGGCGACTCCGGAAGGGTCGCCTTCGTTGGTGCTAAACGGCTCGGTTGTGCTGTCGTGCGCAACCGTTCTAAGCGTGTGATGCGCGAGGCCGCCCGCAGCTGCGGATTTCCCGTTGCGGGTTATGACATCATCTTGTTCGCAACTCCCAAGACGAGGGATTCCTCGCCGCAGGAGATGGACAAGGCATTGCGTTCGCTTATGAAACGCGCCGGCGTTGCCGGGGAGGAGCGATGAGCAACCACGTTTTGCGACGTGTTGCCATCGCTCCTATTCGCATATATCAACAGGTTATTTCGCCCTTATTGCCTGACGCCTGCATTTATTACCCAACGTGCTCGCAATACGCCATCCAGGCGATTGAGAAGTACGGTGTTTTGAGAGGCTGCTGGCTTGCCGTGAGGCGCATCGCTCGCTGCAATCCCCTGCACGTCGGCGGTTATGACCCTGTGCCCTAGCGGGCACTCGCTATCGGAGGAAAACTTACATGTGGGATTGGATCGTTAACATCCTTTTCGAGCTGCTCAAGCTCATCCAGACCTTTGCGGTCGACTGGGGCCTGTCCATCATCATCCTGGTGGTCATCATCCGTCTGCTGCTGACGCCGCTTATGCTCAAGTCGACCAAGTCGACGGCTCGCATGCAGGTGCTGCAGCCCAAGATGCTCGAGATCCAGGAGCGCTATGCCGACGATCCCCAGCGTCAGGCCGAGGAGATGCAGAAGTTCTACAGCGAGAACAAGTTCAACCCCATGGCTGGTTGTCTGCCGCTTCTGATTCAGATGCCTATCCTGTTTGCCCTGTTTACGCTGCTTCGTAACCTGCCGCAGTACTTTAACGAGGGCACGTTCTCGTTCTTCAACATCCTGCCCGACCTGACCACCACGCCGAGCGCTTCCTTTGCCGATGGCTTTATGGTTGCACTGCCTGCGCTGGTCTGCCTGATCCTGTTTGCCGTCCTGACCCTGATTCCGCAGCTCTATATGTCGCGCAACCAGACCGGCCAGCAGGCCCAGAGCATGCGTATGATGGCCGTTGTCATGACGGTCATGATGCTTTGGATGGGCTGGAGCCTTCCCGTTGGTGTTCTGCTGTACTACGATGTGTCTTCTGCCTGGCAGGTTATCCAGCAGATCTTCGTGACACAGAAGGTTATCGACAAGGCTAAGGCCGATGAGGAGGAGCGCCTCAAGAACGCTCCGCTGCAGGTCGAGGTTACCCGTCGCGAGAAGAAGCCGCGCCCGCACAAGAAGAAGTAGTCGGGATATCAATCTTATTTAGGTACCTAACTTTTGGAGTACGTTATGTCTGAAGAGATCATCGAGGATATGCTTGAGGAGGTTGCCCCGCAGATTGTGGGCGATTATCCCGAGATTTCACAGCGCTACAAGGCCGGTGAAGAGCTGACCGATGAGGAGCTCGACACCATCGCCGATGTTGCGATTTCCATTCTGCGTTCCATCCTTTCGCACTTCGATGCCGCCAACTCTCCTATTGATGAGTACGAGGGTGACGAGGGCGAGCTGATTTTGGATGTTACCGCTCCTGATCTTGCTGTTCTCATTGGCCGTCATGGTCGTACCCTTGATGCCCTTCAGGTTATGTTCTCTTTGCTGGTGAGCCGCAAGCTTGGCTTTAGGTATCCGGTTGTAGTGGACGTCGAGGGATACAAGAGCCGCCGACAGGACAAGGTTGCCTCCATGGCTCAGTCTGCTGCCGAGCGTGCCATCCGCACTCATAAGAGTGTTTCGCTTCCGCCCATGAATGCCTACGAGCGCCGACTGGTTCACATTGCACTTCGTGGCAATGATGCCGTCGATACTCATTCTGAGGGTTCTGACCCCGATCGCCATGTGGTGATTGTTGCTCGATAATCTACTCGAGCTTATGCTAAGGGGACGTGGTTTCCACGTCCCCTTTTTTTGTCAAAAGTTCTCGATACACTGATTTTTGTCAGAAAGGAGCTTTCGTTGTTAGTACTTACTGAGCAGCAAGCTGACGAGATGTTGAGTCGCCTAACTTCCTATTGCAAAGAGTATTCCTCGAGCGTAACTGATGTTGAGCTGAGGAAATGTATCAAGCATTTGGATTTGGTTTTGGAAACAAATAAGACAACCAATCTCACCCGTATTCTCAACGTAGAAGATGCTGCAGTACTTCATATCCTCGACTCACTTGTTTTACTCCCCTATATCAATAAGGCTCCTGAGGGAGCATTGCTCGATATGGGTACAGGTGCGGGCTTCCCTGGTATTCCGTTAACCATAGCCACGCATCGTAAAGCTACTTATATTGACTCTGTTGGCAAGAAGGTTGATGCTGTCGATTCCTTTGTCCATGCTCTTGGATTGAAACATGCTCATGCGGTCCATGATCGTCTTGAAGAATATGCTCGAAACCATAAGAAGCAGTTCTCTGTCGTAACCGCCCGCGCACTGGCCCCTCTACCGATTCTTGTTGAGTATGCGGCTCCGTTCCTCAAAGATGGAGGGCTATTTGTTATCACCAAGGGCAATCCTTCGGATGAGGAGCTTGCTTCCGGCATGTCAGTAGCTAAGATTTGCGGCTTTACTTTGCTTCTGAATGACGCAATCGATTTGCCTGAGGGCTTGGGCCACAGGGAGTTCATTGTTCTTAAGAAGAGCCATCCAGCATCTGTCTCATTGCCTCGTGCAAATGGCATGGCAAAGAAGAATCCGCTTGCCTAGATGTTTCACGTGAAACATAATGGATACTAACAACTTGCAGTGTTTCACGTGAAACATGGCGGTTGATATCGAATCGGAATGTTTCGCGTGAAACATCCTCCGTTTGACAGCATTAATACACACCAGGAGGGACCGTGGGATTTCGCGACGTTAAGCGTTCTAAGAGCGCAAAAGACACGCGTATCATTGCAATCATCAATCAAAAAGGCGGTGTCGGTAAGTCGACGACGGCTGTAAACCTTGCAGCAGCACTGGGTGAGCAGGGTCGTAAGACACTGATTGTCGATTTTGATCCGCAGGGAAACAGCACCAGTGGATTCGGAATTGAAAAAGAAGACCTTGATCGCTGCATCTATGATGCATTGTTGAATGATGTGCCGGCAGAATCACTTGTTCTTGATACAAATTGCAAAAAGGTATTCGTAATTCCGGCTACCATTCAGCTTGCAGGCGCGGAAATTGAGCTTGTAAGCGCAATTGCTCGTGAAACCCGCCTCAAAGATTTGCTTGAGCCAATTCAGGACGAGTTCGATTTTATTTTCATTGACTGTCCTCCTTCGCTCGGCTTGCTTACAATCAACGCCCTGACTGCAGCAGACAGTGTTTTGATTCCGATCCAGTGCGAGTATTATGCACTTGAGGGTGTTACGAAGCTGCTTGAGTCAATGAAGATGGTCAAATCACGTCTGAACAAGGGCTTAGACACCTATGGCGTGCTTATGACCATGTATGACTCGCGTACTTCTCTGTCGAATCAGGTTGTTGAGGAGGTTCAATCGTACTTTGGTGATAAGGCGTTTAAGACGTTGATTCCCCGTACAGTTAAAATCTCCGAAGCTCCGTCTTTTGGAGAACCGGTAATTACCTATGCACCTCAAAATAAGGGTGCAAAAGCGTATATGAACCTTGCAAAAGAGGTGATCAAGCGTGCCTAGTGCAAAGAAACGTGGCGGATTAGGACGTGGTCTCAATGCTTTGGTCTCAGAGGCCGAATATGAGACCGGTGGTTCGGCTGCATCTGCTTCAAATGCCGCATCTGAAACAAAACTCCCTATTGAGGATATCGTTCCCAACCCTAATCAGCCGCGAATTCACTTTAACGAAACTGAACTTCGCGAGTTGAGTGAGTCAATCCAAGAGCATGGTGTTTTGCAGCCGCTTTTGGTTCGCAAGCACGGAAACGGCTATGAGATCATTGCTGGTGAACGTCGTTACCAAGCGTCAAAGCTTGCTGGTCTTGAGGAACTGCCTGTCATCATTAAAGATGTTAATGATGAAGAGATGCTGGCCCTTGCACTTATCGAAAACCTTCAGCGTTCTGATCTGAATCCCGTTGAAGAAGCCAAGGGGTATCGCCAGCTCATTGATGCCAGTGGTATGACCCAAGAGGCATTGTCGAAGGCTGTAAGCAAGTCACGCTCTGCAATTACAAACTCACTGCGCCTTCTCGATCTCCCCGAAGTTGTTCAGCAGATGATTTTTGAGGGTAAACTTACTGCTGGTCATGCACGTGCGATTCTTGCTGTTCCCTATGAGGACGCTCGAATTCGACTTGCTGAGAAGGTTGTTGCAGAGGGTCTTTCCGTAAGAGCGACAGAAAATCTTGCTCCGTTGTTTTCTGCCGGAGAGACGCCTAAAACGTCGAGGCCTGCAACGCCTCAGTCTTTTAAAAAGGCTGCCCGTGTACTTCGTCAGGTATTTAATACCAACGTACGTGTGAAGAGCTCACGTGGAAAGAATAAGATTGAGATTGAGTTTAAAGACGAGGAAGAACTCTCTCGTATTCTTGGTGAAATGATTCAGTTTGATCAAGGAGACCAAGATGAGGAATAAGATTTTAACTGCGATTGCATTGGCGACGACTGTCGCGGCTGGTGCCTTTGCTGGCTATAAAATCGCGACAGACGATGAGCTCCGAGGTCGTTTGCTTCGTGGTGCGCAAGATATCGTCGATACGTCCAAGAAGAAAATGGATGTTATGACAGAAGATGTTGCCATGCGAACTGCTCAGGTAACGAAGAATCCCAAGATTAATCAAGGTTGGGTTAGCAACCAATGGGAAAATGTGGGCTATTAGGTACCTAACAATTACTCAGTAAATTTTGAGGGGTCCTTGTCTGATTCACGAGACAAGGACCCCTTATTATGGCCGTAATAATTGAGACCAGTGGCAGCTGATTCATAATCGTAGCAGCTGATTCAAAATTAAGGTCAATAAATGAAACGACCCCGGTTGCATATTCTGCAACCGGGGTCGTTCGATGTTTCACATGAAACGTTTTGGGGTGCGACTCCCCTATGCGTTCTTCTGAACTTTGAAGCGCTGTTTCAGCTGTCCGCAAGCGGCGTCAATATCGTTACCACGGGAGTTACGAATCGTGGTCTCGATGCCACGGGACTCAAGACGACGCTGAAGATCCTCAACCTTATGAATCGGCGACGGCTTGAGCGGGCTGCCCTCGATGTCGTTAAGTTGAATCAGGTTAACGTGGCACAGCGTTCCCTCGCAGAAGTCGCAGAGTGCCTGCATCTCGGGATTCGTGTCGTTGACGCCTTCGATCATGGCATACTCATAGGTCGGGCGGCGGCCAGTCTTCTCGGTGTAGAGCTGAAGCGCTTCGTGAAGGCGAAGCAGCGTGTACTTCTTAACACCGGGCATGAGCTTATTGCGCGTCGACTGGATGGCGGAATGCAGGGAAACGGCAAGAGTGAACTGCTCGGGGATATCGGCAAATTTGCGAATACCGGGAATAACGCCGCTGGTAGAGACGGTGAGGTGACGAGCGCCGATACCGATGCCATCGGGGTCGTTGAGGATACGCAGTGCCTTGAGAACCTCGTCGTAGTTGGCAAACGGCTCGCCCTGGCCCATGAAGACAACACTTGTGGCACGCTCGCCAAAGTCGTTGGATACATGAAGCACCTGGTCGACGATCTCTTGAGCGGTCAGAGAGCGCTTGAGGCCGTTGAGACCGGTGGCGCAAAAGGCGCAGCCCATGCCGCAGCCTGCCTGGGTGGAAACGCAGACGGAAAGCTTGTTACGACGGGGCATGCCGACAGTCTCGACGGAAATGCCATCGTGGTACTCGAGCAGATACTTGCGCGAGCCATCTTTGGAAACCTGCTTGGTGAGTTCAGTCGGCGTATCAAAGGCAAAAGCCTCTTTAAGCTGCTCGCGGAAAGCCTTGGGAAGGTTGGTCATATCGTCAAACGAACAAACGTTCTTCTCAAAGACCCATTCGATGAGCTGCTTCGCGCGGAAGGCGGGCTGGCCAAGTTCGGCCACGAGCTCGCGAATATCGTTTTGGCTCAAGTCGCGAATGTCCTGAGATTTAGTCCTGGGATTCATGGAAGCCTTTCGATTTTGGGGAAACGTAGAGGGTATCGCTACAATATGGTATCAGCTGCAGAAATTATAGAGGAGGAGTCTGCCCATGCCGGGTAAAAGCCTAGAGAACATGCACGTAGCGGTCTTGGCGGGCGGTCATTCCGCCGAGCGCGAGATCTCGCTCGATTCGGGAAAGAACGTTGTGGTGGCACTGAAGGAAGCCGGCTACACCTCGGTGGAGCTGCTTGACACGGCCGCTGATGACTTTATGGTAACCATGGCGACCGGCGGATTCGATGTGGCATTTATCGCCATGCACGGCGCCGGCGGTGAGGATGGCGCCATGCAGGGTGCCATGGAGACCCTGGGTATCCCCTACACGGCCTCGGGCGTACTTGCCAGCGCCTGCGGTGCCGACAAGGAGGTCTCGAAGCTCCTATACGCCAAGGCGGGCATTCCCATTGCCCCCGGCCTTGCGCTCGAAGTGGGCGATGAAGTCGATATCGATCACGTTGTCGAGGTCTGTGGCGAGCGTTGCTTTGTGAAACCGGCCGTCAACGGTTCCAGCTATGGCATTTCCCTGGTCCACGAGCCCTCCGAGCTGCCTGCGGCTATCGCCAAGGCGTTTGAGTTTGGCGACAAAGTGCTGGTCGAGAAGTGTATCGAGGGTACCGAGATCACCGTCGGCGTATACGGCGAGGATGACGTGCGCGCCCTGCCGATTGTCGAGATCCGTAAGCCCGAGGACTGCGAGTTCTACGATCTGGACGTGAAGTATGTCGACCCTACGGACATCCATCGCATTCCGGCGCAGATTTCGCCCGAGAACTACGCTCGTGCCCAGGAGCTTGCCTGTGCTGCCCATAAGGCACTCGGCTGCCTGGGTATCTCGCGCAGCGATTTTATCGTGAGCGAGGACGGCCCCGTTATCCTCGAGACCAACACGATTCCCGGCATGACCGATACGTCGCTGTATCCGGATGAGATTCGCCACACCGATGACATGACGTTCCCGCAGGTCTGTGACAGCCTGATTCGCATGGGACTTCGTCGAGCGGGCGTTGCATGCTAATCGAGGACGCTGTTTCGTCGGGAACGCCGCAGTTTGTCATCGATTCCTATGCCACGCTTGCCGAGCGCGCCAAAACCCAAGCGTTTGGTCTCATCGAGGAAGATGTTATCGTCCTCGATACCGAGACCACGGGTCTTTCGGTGCAGGACAACGAGCTTATCGAGATATCGGCGGCTCGCCTTTCGGGCCGCGAGGTTGTCGATCGCTTCGATACCTTCGTGCATCCCAAGCAGCTGATTCCCGCCGAGATTACCGAGCTCACGAGCATTACAAACGCCGATGTGGCAGATGCCCCGTCGGCCGTTGAGGCTGTCGCCGCTCTCGCTGATTTTGTCGGCGGCTGCCCGGTGATCGCACATAACGCCACCTTCGACCGCTCGTTTATCGAGTCGGTCAAGGGCGGCGTCAACGTCAGTGACATCTGGATCGATTCGTTGGCACTGTCGCGCATCGCGCTTCCGCGCCTGGCCTCGCATAAGCTGTCTTTCATGGCCGACCTGTTTGGCTGCGACTCGGTGTCGCATCGCGCCAACGCCGATGTCGACGCCTTGTGTGGTGTGTGGCGCGTGTTACTCGTGGCGCTCACCGACTTGCCTCAGGGCTTGATGGCGCGCCTGGCCGACATGTACCCCGACGTACCCTGGTCCTATCGTCCCATCTTCTCCTTCTTGGCGGGACAGAACCCCGGTTCCATCTTCTCTCTCAGCGCCGCCCGCGCCGACGTTCTCAAGGCCGATCGGGCCGATGATCGCGTTGATGCGGACGAGCTACCGGTCCTTAAGATGCCGAGCCGCGAGGAAATCGAGGCGGACTATGCCCCGGGCGGCCTGGTCAATCGCATGTATCCCACCTACGAGCCGCGCGATGAGCAGATCGCGATGGCGCTCGAGGTCCGTGACGCGCTCGTTACGGGAACGCATCGCGTGATTGAGGCGGGGACGGGCGTCGGCAAATCGATGGCTTACCTGGTGCCTTTTGCCGAGGCCGCGCGACGCAACAACATCACGGTGGGTATCGCGACTAAATCGAATAATCTTGCCGACCAGCTCATGTATCACGAGCTGCCCAAACTTGCTGAGCAGCTGGACGGAGGCCTATCGTTTTGCGCCCTCAAGGGCTATGACCACTATCCATGCTTGCGCAAGCTTGAGCGCATGAGCCGCGGCCAAGTCGAAATTACGACTAAGCGTGATCCTGCCGACACGCTTACGGCAGTCGCGGTCATCATGGCGTACGTGTGTCAGTCGGCCGATGGCGACCTCGACTCGCTCGGCATTCGCTGGCGCAGCGTCAACCGTCCCGACTTTACGACGGCGTCGCGCGAGTGCGCCCGTCGCCTATGCCCGTTTTTCCCCGATAAATGCCTAGTCCACGGCGCCCGCCGTCGCGCGGCGCATGCCGATGTGGTGGTCACCAACCATTCCCTGCTGTTCCGCAATGTTGCGGCCGAGGGCAGAATCTTGCCCCCGATTCGTCATTGGGTAATCGACGAGGCCCATTCCATCGAGCGCGAGGCACGCCGTCAATGGGCGCGCGTGGTGTCGGCGGACGAATCACGCGTTCTGTTTGAGCGTCTGGGTGGCTCGAGCACCGGCGCGCTAAGCCAGGTTTCCCGTGATTTGGCAACCTCCGAGGGCTCTACGCTCTATCTGGGCCTTACTGCCAAGGCGACGTCGACGGTTGCGCGCGCGAGCATGGCGATCGCCGGCGTGTTCGATGGCGTTCGCGAGCTCGGTCGCCGTGCCCGTGGGGGCTATGACAATGCCAATCTATGGATTGGCCCCGAGCTGCGCGAATCTGACGACTGGCATGATTTCTTACAGTCGGCCTACGCTGCCATCGGCACATTGGAACAAGCTGACAAGAGCGTCGACGCGCTGGTACAAGCCGTCGCCGCCGACAAGCCCGAGGTTGTTGTCGACCTGGGTGATATCTCGCGCCGCCTGCACGAGCTGGCCGAGAACCTCAAGCTCATCATTGACGGCACCGATGAACACTACGTGTATTCGCTGCAGGTCAATCGCAGGCTGCGTGCCGGCGGCGAGTCGATGACCGCGGAGCGCATCGATATTGGCGAGGCCTTGGCAACCGAGTGGCTGCCCGAGGTTCACACGGCTATCTTTGCCTCGGCGACCATGACGGTGTCCAAAAGCTTTGAACACTTTAACCATGCGGTCGGCCTCGATCGCATCGGTGCTTCAACATCCTCATCGCTGCACTTGGACTCGAGCTACGACTTCGATTCGAACATGGCTGTAGTCGTTGCGGGCGATATCCCCGATCCGCGCGATCGTGAGAGCTATCTTACGGCGCTCGAGCGCGTGCTGGTCGACGCTCATCTTGCCATGGGCGGCTCGGTGCTCACGCTGTTCACCAACAGGCGTGACATGGAGGAGCTGTACGATCGCGTCGAGCCCAAGATGGCTCGTGCGGGCCTGGAACTCAACTGCCAGCAGCGCAACTCATCTCCTCGTCGCCTGCGCGACCGGTTTATCAACGAGCCAACCTCATCGCTTTTTGCGCTTAAGGCCTTCTGGGAGGGGTTTGACGCCAGCGGCGAGACGCTGCGCTGCGTCATCATTCCCAAGCTGCCGTTCTCGAGCCCCACGGACCCGCTCTCGTGCGAGCGCAACCTGCGCGAAGACCGCGCTTGGGCGCGCTATTCGCTGCCTGAGGCAGTGCTCGAGGTCAAGCAGGCGGCCGGCCGCCTTATCCGCTCGTCGACCGATTGCGGCGTGCTGATTCTGGCCGACCCGCGCCTGGTGACGAAGGGCTACGGAAAGAAGTTCTTAACGTCGCTGCCCACGAGCTCCTACCAGCGCATCGAATCGGCACAGATCGGTCACTATCTGCAACTGTGGCGCGCACGCCACGAGCGGCGGCGCTAAAGCGGACAGACGAGAGTTTTTGCCATATCGCACAGACGCTTTGACAGGGTGGGGTCATCCAAGATGCGGATGGCTCCGCCCGCTGCGATTATCTGGCTCAGTAGCCAACGCTCGGAGCCGTAATGTACGGTTACCGTTGCCATGTCTGCCCCGCTGCGCTCGATGAGGGTGATGCCGGCCCAGTCCAGATGCTCCGCCATATCGAATGGCATCAAGAGCTTTGCGCTACGCTGCGTCCGGGCAAGGGAATCGTGGAGGGATGCGACGTCCGGTGCGTGAGGCACGACGGAGTCTTCCGTCAAGGTGAGTCCCTCGATTTTATCCATGCGATAGGTGCGCTGCTCATCGACTGCGATGTCCCAGGCAATCAGGTATGTTTGGTCGCCGTTTGCCGTAATGCGCAAGGGGTCGACCAGACGCTCGCGTGACCGTGCATCGTCCATCGAGCGATACGAGATGAGGCAGCGAACGCCGTCCTGAATGGCGCAGCTCAGCTGCTGCCAGTGCGACCCGTGGTTGACGGTGTCAAAGACGCACTGGTTATAGCCGAGCTCTTCGGGTAGAAGAGCGTGTCGAATCCGAGCTGCCGTCTGCGGCTCGATCCCCAACGATTCAAGTTCGTGGTTGAGCACAGCGCCCTCGGCGGTACTCAAGCGCAGCGGTAGCACACGTCCGGCGTCACCGGTGAGGACCACACGCTCGCCGTGGCATTCGCAGATGATGCGCGCACCCGATTCTCGGTCCGCGAGCGTCGAGACGATCTCGAGAATCTCGTCGAGCGACACTCCCGTGATGTCAAAGCGACTGCAAATCTCAGTTCGTGTCATGCCGCTCTCGCCGGCGGCGTAGAGGGCCTCCATGATGTCGATGGCGCGCGAGAGCCTCTGCTCGCTGGTGAGTTTACGCACGGGCATGCTCGTGCACCGTCCTTTCAATGAGGTGGTTCCACGCCTGCTTAAGCGATTTGGGGGCCATGGGCCTCATGCCGTCCGTGGCGTGGGCCATGCAAAATGAGGCGGCGGCTTCAAGATCGCGCACGTCAACGGTCCAAGTCCATCCCGAATCGGTGTGTGCGAGCTCACCTCGCCCGCGCGTGAGGCCGTTGATCATATCGATCTGCGTCTGCGGGGCGAACGAGAACGTAGCCGCAACGGGCGGGCGGTCGGCAAAATCGAATTCAAAGAACAGGTAGTCGCTGAGGTTGAAGTCCGCAGGGATGGCGTAGGCCTTCGAAGGACGCCATGCGCGAACGATACGGTCGCAGCGGAATGTCCTGATGTCGTCGGTGACATTGTCGAGGCCGCAGAAGTACGCCACGCCCTCGCGTTCGAACATGCCGTAGACACAGACGGTACGTTCTTTCTGCTCGCCGCGTCCGTTCTGATATAAAAATCGCAGCGCGCATCGCTCGGCAAAGGCGCTCCATACCGCATCGACGGTGGGAGAGCGGCGGATCGGTACTTCGTCCACCGTCGTCCTGCCGGTGAGGTAGGCAATTTTGGAGCGAATATCGGCAAGCGGCGCGGCAAAGGTGGAAGAGCCGGCCGCTAGCGTCTGGTCGATGGCGTTGAGTAGGATATCGGCGTCGTCTGCGGTGATGAGGCCGCCTGCAGCAAACGTGTGCTCGCGGTCGATTGTCCACGAGCTTTCCTCGGTCTCCTGCGCACCGGCGGGGCGAACCTCCTTGATTAAGATGCCACGCTCGAGCAGTTTGTCACGATCGCGCCGAAACTTGCGCTTATCCGAGTCGATATTGCCCGAGCCATATCCCAGGTCAGAATCCAAGACGATCTGCTCGGTCGTCAGCGGTTCGGGGGAGCTGTTGAGCACAAAGAAAAGATTGAGGATGCGCTGAGCCGTTTTATCGAAACCGGGCTCCGAATTCCCCTTTTTAATTGTCGCGGTCGCGTCGCTTGCCGTCATAGAGTCCTCGCATGAGAAGGTGGTTTGCTGCCATGATTTTAGTCCGATATGGAGATTAGGCTATATCCTTGTCCGCTCGAGGCGTTAAGATGGCCCGAATTCGGTCGTTTGCGCTCGCTCGGGGTATACTTTCGACTATATACGGTTCTAATGTGCATGCATTGGGCCTATTTGTCGGATTATGGATGTGGAGCGCACATGGCGAACACCCAGAACTATATTAACCACCTGCTGCAGAACACCGGCATTACGCCGGCATGCAGCGAAGAAGAGCGCTTGGCTGCCGAGGATATCGCTCAGATCTTCCGCAACCACGGCTTTGACCCCGAGGTTCAGGAGTTCAATGCCCCGGCGCCCAGTAGATTGGCATTTGCCGTTACCGGTATTCTTGCGTTTGCCGGCGCCCTGCTGATGGGCATCGGCGGCGGTATCGGCTTGGTCGGCACCTTGCTGGCCATTGTCGGCGCCGTTCTTTACGTGCTCGAGCGCACGGGCCACCCCGTGGTTTCGCGCCTGGGCAAGACGGGCGTGAGCCAAAATGTCATCGCCTACCACAAGGCCTCGGGCCCGCTCGCGTCTCCGCGCAACCGCCCGGTGGTCGTTGTCGCACACTACGACTCTCCCCGTGCTGAGCTGCTCGCCCGCGAGCCCTATGCTTCGTATCGTGCGCTCATCGCCAAGCTGTTGCCCGTTGCCACGATTGCCCCTGCTGCCGTTGCCATCCTGCGTATCCTGCCGCTCCCCGGCGCGCTCAAGGTTCTGCTGTGGATTGTCGCGATCCTCGCTTCCCTCGTTGCACTTGCCAACGCGGCAAACATCATCTCTAACCGCCACGTTCTTCCCTATACGTCCGGCGCGGTGTGCAACAAGTCTTCTGTCGCCGCTATGCTCGGCGTTATGGACAACGTTGCTCCCTTCCAGGGCGAGAACGAGTTTCCCGACGATGTTCCGTTCGATACCTATTTTGGGGAGCAGAAACGTCGTGCCGAGGAAATGGCGCGCGCGGCGGCGGAGTATGCCGCGGCCCAGCAGCAAAACGACTACGGCAACACCATCGAGTACGAAGAGCCTACCTACGCCGAGGACGAGTTCGGTCAGCCGATTGCTCCCGACGCTCAAACCGAGCCCGAACAGGGCGAGGCTTTTGACGAGCAGATTGAGGGCTTTGAGGGTGCGTCTGCCGACGAGACGCTGATTGGCGCCATCGTGCCCGAGGATCAGAATCAGGCTGTCCAGGCCGAAGAGTTCAATGACGAGGTTCCCGCTGCTGAGCCGGCGGAGGAGCCTGCCGCGGCCGAGCCCGAGCCCAAGCTCTATCGCAACGCCGCCGGCAACATTCGCTTTGGTTCGGATGCCATCCGTGCACTCGGAATGCTTCCCGAGTCCTGCACGCTCGATTACGAGGAGGGCGAGGAGCCGACGTTTGAGCCCGAGCCTGCGCCCGTTGTCACTGCGGATGATGAGTCTGCCGCGGTTACCGCTGCCGTTGCCGAGCCCGAGGCGGTGTCCGCGATCGATCCCGCGGCAGGACTGGACATTTTGGCTCCCGCCGCGCCGGCGCAAGACGTTGCGGACGAGTCTGACGACGATTACGTTGAACAGCCGAGGCGCGTGTCTTACGAGAGCGATACTGATTTCTCTGCCGAGATTCCCGCGGCAACGCCCCATGCCGATATTGCATCCGCGTTCTCTTCGATTGGCGCCAGCGCTTCCAGCTTCTTTAAGGGTGCGCTTGCAAAGGGCAGGAAATTTGTCGACGATTTCGAGGAGAAGCGCGCTGCCGCACGCGAGGCTGCCGAGCAGGAGGCTATCGCTCAGCAGCAGGCAGCCGAGGCGGCACGTGAGCGCGCGGCGCAAGAGTTCGAGCAGAACGAGGCTATGCAGTCCGTGCCTGTCGACGCCGCCGAAGCTACAACGTCCTTTGAGGCTCAGCAGCACGTCGATAGCACCATGTCGTTTGATGCCGCGCAGTTCGATTCCACGATAACGTTTGAAAAGCAAGGCACCGCGATTGCCGAGCCCCTTCCTGTTTCCGATGAGCAGGGCGACGCGGCAGACGATGACGAGCCTATTGATGCTGCCGAAATCCAAGATGCCGCCGGGCACGAGCCCGTCGAGGTCAACTGTGACGAAGAGCAATACGCGGCAGCCGATCAAGGTGATTCGACCGAGGTCGAGCAGGAGGAAGTGCCTGCGGTTTCCGAGGCTCCCGAGACAGATGAGTCGAGGCCTTACTCCACGCAGATTTTCACCATGCCGACCCCGAGTGGTTCCGGTGCCACGGTTGCCGATGTTGCTCCCACCCAGGACGAAACGGTCGATTCCCTTATGGCCCAGATTTCCTCCCAGGCATCACCGCGTCCGCAGGTGAATGTTCCCGATCCGGCGTCGGCTCCGTCGCCTGCACCTTCCTCGTCTCCGCTGGCTTCGGTCCCCGATCCGTCGCTGCCGTCGATGAAGCAGGCAAACGTTGCGTCTCGCACGTCGCTGTTCGACCTTCCCGACCCCTCCGCACAGGTCAACGACCCCTTTGCTACCGCTCAGGGTCCCGAACCAACATCGGCACCCGTTGCGCCTCCTAGGCCCGTTGCGTCGGGCGCTCAGCCGATCGAGACCATTTCGGCTCCCGCCCCGGCGGCGCCCAAGTCTCGCAAGCGCGGCCTGGGCGGCCTGTTCGGTCGTAAAAAGAAAAACGAACAGGACAGCATGAGTGATTGGCTGGGCGTCGAAGACGATTACGATGCCAAGAAGTCCGGTCGCGGCATCGGTTCGTGGGATAATTTCGAGGACGATAACGATGGCTGGAAGGGCGGCGCTACGTCTTCCGACGGCGCTTCTTCCGAAGATATGCTCTCGGCTGTCGCCTCTATGGGCGACGATGAGCTGCTCGGTCACGATATCTGGTTTGTGGCAACGGGCGCCTCGGATTGTGATGGCGCCGGTATGAAGGCCTTCTTGGCTTCGCATCGCGATAAGCTCCGCGGCGTCTTCTTCATCAATCTTGAATCCGTCGGCGCCGGTAGGCTTTCGGTGGTGACGGTTGAGGGCGAACAGCAGCTGCTCAAGGGCGATCGCCGCATCATGAACCTGGTCAGCAAGGTGTGCAAGTCGTTCCATGTCGATTGTGGCGCGCTCGAGATGCCCTATGCCAAGACCGATGCCTACGCCGCCCTCGAGGCGAGCCGCCGAGCCCTCACCATCGCCGGCGTGGACGGCACGCGTCTGGCTTGCGCTCGTACCGAGGACGACCTGCCCCACAATGTCAACCCGACGAACATTGCCACGGTATCCGAGGTCGTGACCGAGGTTATCCGCCGTTCGTAGACGGAGCTCTAAGGAGTCAACGTGTTTTCGTATATTAAGCGCCATTGGCCTGTCTACGTGATTTTGACCTTGATTGCCATTGCGTTAGGGTTTGGAGCTGCCTACATCGTGGGCGCGAAGGGCTCGACCCCCGCCTCCGCAATCAGCGAAGAGGTGGAGCAAGAACAGAGCACGGGTGCCGATGGGATTCCTGAGTCCGAGCAAGCAATCGTTGATGGTGGATCTTCGTCTGCAGAGTAGATGCGGCGATTTAAATGATTGAAAGCGGGCGAGCCGGGGGACTGGCTCGCCCGCTTTTTCATCGCTCTAGCGCTTCTTTGGGATTGACCTAAGGCGAGCGAACCATAGGGCTGCGGCACCCGAGGTCAGGAGCGCGGTGATGCAAGCGGCGATGGGAGCTGATCCTGTTGCCGGTAGGTCCTGCGGTAGGGTACAGCGTTGAATGACACTGTCCTCGTCATGTGACTCAAGTTTATCGCCGCCGCCGTTGCGGCAAAGATCGACGCGTGCGCTGTTGGTGAGTGCAGTTTGGGGTGTGTAAGCCGACGTTGCCTGCATGTGCACGACTGCGCCCCGAGCATCTGTGCCAAGGATTGCTTTGGCATCGTCAAGGTCGTCGTGCTCATCTTTGAGATCATCACGGGTCCAAGAATCCGTATCGCTTCGAGTCGTAAAGTCGGCGGCTACCGCACCGTATTCAATGCGAATGCCCGTCACGACGGTATTGGATGCAAGGTCGAGTTCTTTCGCCTCGAGTGTGGCGGATTCCGTGGTCGAGACATCCGCCTTCCAGAGGTGCCAGCCGTCGTAATCGACGAGGCGGCAATCTTCACCCAGACTCTCTTTTACTTCGTCGGACTCAAGCCAAGGATTTTCGTGCCCATCGCCAAGAGTCGCGTTTGCCGGCTCATCGACGTCTGTCGAGTCCAACGGCGTCGTGCGATACCACACGTTGCACAGACCGTTGAGGTCGCCGATGGCGACGGGGGTTTCGATTGAGACGAATCTCGCCGTGCCGTCTTTGGCGCACTCAAGATCATCGGTAATCGTAAACTCATCAACCCAAGTAGCGGAATCGTTTCGAGCATCGATGGTATAGGAGAAAAGCCCATCCGTATTGGTTTGCATCGCGGCGCGGTTTTTTCCATCGCCGTTAGCCAACAGACCCTTCCCGATAGGTTGGACAAGTTCCTGACGCTTGTCGACCTGTCCTTTGATCTCGATGGGCGCATCCTTCATCGCGACGGATTGGACTTCTCCCGTATCCTTTATTTCAAACGTTATCTCCTCGGCAAGGTCATAGGTCCGCGGAGACATCGTTTCGCGCAACGAGTAGGTGCCGGGTGCAAGATGTTCGATGCGGTGCGGCTTGTCGGATGAGGTCCAGGAGTCTATTTCGGTTTTATCGGGACCATATAAGGTGAGCTGTGCGCCTTTCACTTCCTGCTCTCCGCTTGCATCGACCTTGGAGATATCAACCTTGGTGTAATCGTCGGATACGTTAAGCCGTGCTTCCACAACGGGTGTTTTCTGGTCGGCATAGGTAAGGTCGACGATATGGTGCGTCCGGTCGAGTAAGAAGCCGGTCGGCGCTTGAGTCTCGACAACCTCGTAGCGTGCGGTGCCAGATCCCAGCGGGAGGTCGTCCGCGCGTGCTTCTCCAGTTTCATCCGTCGTGACGGTAGCGACAGTCTCACCGTCGAGCGCGGCAATGCTACCGTCGGGGCGCACGATATCACCTGAGGCACGGATCTCAAAGGTGGCGCCCGCGAGGCTGCTGCCGTCTACGGCATCGGTTTTAACGATCCTGATGTTTCCGGTCGCGGCGTGGTTATAATACGAGACGATTGCAACGGGCGTTAGGTTTATATCGGCGGGTATGTTTACCTCGATCTCTCCGCCGACAAGATAGGGCTCTTTGGCCGAGGTTTCGCGTACATAATAGGTGCCCGGCATGAGCGATTCGGGCAGTGTGACGGTGCCGGTCGCGTCAGTCGTAAAGGTGTCCATTACGTTATATGCTGGATACCAGCATGTTTGTGAGACAGGTTTGTGATTGCTGTCGAGGAGTTGGAAGGTGAATCCGGCTAGGGGAACAGAGGCGCCTGTTTGGGCATCGCGTTTTACAATCTGGAGATGCGTCGACAGGGCGTGGTTGTCCACGATATATTGAAGCTCGGCGCCGTCGGAAATCTGATTGGCCTCGACGGTCCATTCCCCCGCACGTTTAAAACCCTCGGGGACGGTTTCCGGAACCTCACGAACCGTGTAGCCGGCGCGGTCGTATGGGACGGCTCCGTGGACACCGGCTGGTCGCTTGCCTGTGCCGAACCATGCTTCGGGCTGGTCTTTGGTGGAGGCAAAGCCATAGATGTTTGTGGTCAGTGTGCCAACAACCTGCTGAGAGCTGTTGCTGACAACCTCAAAGACAACACCTCCTGCCGGCTGCTCCAGGCCGGATTGATCGCTATTGCCGTAGTCCTTGAATTTGGAAATCTCAAGGTCAAACGCAATGGGGATATCGGAAACGCGCGATTCGATCTCGACCACGCCTGAATCACCGAGCTGGTCGGCTCCAACGGTATAGGACCAGCTGTCGTTGGTTGGCAGGTAGCCCTCGGGGGCTTTTGACTCATAGATGGTAAAAGTTCCCAGGGGGACATCGGTGAGGGCGGCCCGACCGCTTTCGTCAGTCGTGAGAATTTGCGACCATCCAGGGGTTGATTGCGACACACACGTGAACTCTGCTCCTGCGAGTGAAG
The DNA here is from genome assembly GCA_902466075.1 of uncultured Collinsella sp. GTDB lineage: Bacteria > Actinomycetota > Coriobacteriia > Coriobacteriales > Coriobacteriaceae > Collinsella. Next base: position 20,426 of record CABQQA010000014.1, on the reverse strand, counting down.
ATCCCACCTGGGGGCCGGCATTCGTCGCGGCATCGAGTTTTACGACATGCAGGGTGATGGCGCCGGGTTGTTCATCGATGGCGACCTGCCCGCCGTCATTCCCCGTGGTAAAGGCAACGCGATCGGGGCGGGGGACATAGCCGGCCGGCGCCTTCGTTTCAACTAGGTAGTATGCCGTGTTGGGTAGGAGTGTTGCCTGTGCTCGACCGTTGCCGTCCATCTGGATGGTGCCGACACGTGCGTCGCTGGCGCTCTCAAAAATATCGAATGTTGCCCCGGTAAACTGATAGGTATTGTTTCCGCTGGTAATAACAGTGTTCGCAGACTGCTTTTGGAAGGAAACAGAGACCGCCGGCAGTACATAGAGCATGTCTTGACGTCTGCTGCCGCCCGATACGGTTCCTAGATAGCGCCGCGCGCGGTGCGGAGCGGCTTTGATGCTTCCTGATTTTGCGCTGTCGTGGAGCCACCGCGCAGCCGCCACGACTTCATTGTCGGCGGTAAAGTGCCCGCTCTTGGTTTTGCCCTGAGCGGTCGTGTAGGAGTAGGTGCCGTCGACATGGGTAGTGCCGTTGAGCATCCATACGGCAAGCTGGGTGGCGGCGCGGGCGCGATCGGGTGAAAGATGGTAACCGCCAAACGACGTGGCGGTAGGATATCCGTGACAAACGATTGCCGCGAACTCGTCGTCGAGCCACACCCAGCCTTGATCAAAGTTGAGCCATGGGCCGCCCGGCTTGGTGGGCCCGGGGCGTTCCTGGTTCATGCAGTAGGCAATCGAGGCGTCCTGAGCTTCATATTTGCCGATGAAGAAGGGTCCACAATCATCGCTAATGGTGCGGAAGCCGAGCTGGTCGTAGCCATCGATGGCAAATGCGACTCCCGGAGCCAGGCAGCCGAAAAGCAGGAAGAGGAGCAGGAGCAGCGGACCTGTTGCGATTGCGCTGTGGACAGAGTGCGTGGGTGCGTTGGACATGGCTGCTCCTTATCCCTCGTGCGCCGCATGGGGAGGTTGCGACGCGTAGGATGAGGCTACCCCCGAGGTTCATGCGGGTAAGTACCGGAGCCTGACCAAAAGCTTGCCCAATTCCTGACAAATTGAGCTCAAATACAACAACCAAGCAAAAGCGCAGGTAGAAGATAGGGAGAACAGGAGGTCAAAGGTCCTCATCTCCACAATTGACGCGATTTTCAAACGAATCTCCACAGCTAAAACAAGCATCACCACCCTTGTATCGAACAAGACAACCGCGTTATACTAGCCAACACATAAGCGGGCATCGCCAAGTGGTAAGGCATCAGCTTCCCAAGCTGACACTCGCGGGTTCGAGTCCCGTTGCCCGCTCCAGTTAAGAGCACAAGCACGGCACCATCACGGTGCCGTGCTTTTTCAATAAAGTGCCGGGACTCGAACCCGACAGGGTGCGAGATGCCAATCATTCGATAGATCTCTTAGGTGTCTGAGGCGATCTCTCCGATGGCGATATCGACCTGCTCCTGCGCCAGCTTGGTAGCCTCGTTCTCAAGTCGGTCAGCCTTGGCCGAGGTGCTTACGCTCCTGTCCATAAGGTCGGCGATGGCGGATTCGACGTCCGCGCCAAGACGGGGAACGCGAATTTTTTTGATATCGATAGGGCTAAGTTGAGGCACCGAGGTTCCGTATGCGCAACGAACGACCGACGGCCTGCCAACGGTGGGACTGTTCAGAAAAGCGAGCAGATAGCCAGTTCGAATCTTTGTAACGTCGGGATAGATTCTCAGCAGATGGTTGCTGCCAAACATTCCTTCATGATTCTCCGTGAGCAAAAGAGCTCGTCCTAGGATGCCGTACTTTTGACCAGAACCTGCCATGACGAGAGTTCCCGGCTTTAGGATGTAACGCTCCCAGTTTTTAATGAGCTTGGCGTAAACAAATTTTGTCGGTTGAGTGTTAACGTCAAAGACCTCGGACACGCCCACAAAGGGAACGTCGGAATCGCCATAAAACCGCTTGAAGCGAGGAAGCTCTTCGACGTCCTCTACAAGTTCAGCAAGTGGCGCATACTCCATTACGTCAACCAATGAATCTACGGCGCTTATGGAGCCGGCGTAACTGTCAGCATCAAGGCGCGATCTGTTGTCGATAACTTTGGATAAACTCACCACACATGTTCCTGCAGGACTTTCCGCCTCACAAGCAATACCGACCTCCTTCTCCAACAGCTTAAACGCCTCGTCCCGTAGCTTCCATGCTTCGCCGCGCAGGCGCACGGCCTCAGTGGCCCTGTCACCGATGGCTTTGCGCGTGGCGGTGTCGGGCATGATGATCGGAAATTCGTTGGCATGGGCCACCTCAATATGCTTGATCATGTGGCCGTACTGAGCCGCCCGGGCGATCTGCTTGAAGAAGTTTGTCTTCATGTACGCGTAGAGCCAGCCGTACTCGGCCTGGTCCTTCGGCTCGATGCGCAGCAGGTCGTGCGTGATGACCTTGTTCACGTGATGTGGGTACACGGCGGTAACGTTGCCTACCACGCCCGAGCACGAAAGCAGCAGCCAATCCTGCTTGACGTATCTAGAATCAGCCTGGGGCACGAAGGGCGCTGCGAGCCACTTTCTCACACGGGGGAAGTCCTCGAACACCTGGCCGGCGGTAAAGAAGGGCAGCCCCTTGCCTTCCGGCACGGTGTACCCCGTCAGTCTGTTCGGCTGCCAGATGTCGGCAAGGTCGCCAAGCCTCTTATGTCTGTCGCACTGGTTGGCGAGGCTCACGAAGCCATACCCGGCGCGCAGGTAGGTCGAGGCTTCGAGCCGCACGTCGCCGCCCAGCACAGCGGAAAGCCGGATGCTCTTCACCAAAGGTGTGTTCGTCATTGGTCGCGCCTCCATTCAAGGAAGGCATCGGCTATCGCCATCGTCTCGTCATCTACCACACGCTCCGTCGAAGTGTGGCCGCTCTCCTCCTCGGAGCCTACCTTGCCTGTCACTGCGGTGGTCTGCTCCCGCACGATTGGGTAGCCGTCGTCGTCGCGCACGTAGGTGGTCTGTCCGCGCTTGTCGTGCCCCACGTGGTCGCAGATGGCCATGAATATTTTGTAATCTTGGAAGGTGCCGTCCTTGCAGTACGCCTCTTCCTCGCTGTCCCAGCGCCGCAGCACAAGGACGGATGTCTGCACGCCAACGTTGGGCTGGAAGGCGTCCGGGTGCATGTCCACCGAGCCCAGGATCTGTGCATGGCGCAAAATCCACTGGCGCACGTAGCCCAAGCCCGGATTGCCCAGGATGCCATTGGGGATGACGAGCGCCGCCACGCCCACGCCGGGCTCAAGCAGGCGGATACACCGCTCGATGAAGAGGATCTCGGGCGGCTGAGATGAGAAGAGCTTGGGTTCCATGCTCCACTCGGCATCTTCCTCGGACCACGACCAGGTGTGTCCAAGGTCGAAGGATTCCAGAATCGCCGGGTCTTCGATAGGAATCTTGGAGCCAAAAGGTGGGTTGGTCATAATCGCCGTAACGCCGTGCCCCGGCTGCAGCGCCTTATTTGCCGCAACGTCGGCGGCGTCCAGGCGCAGCGCCTTTTGCAGTTTGGGTTCAAAGCCCGAGAACGGCTCGAGCGAGTTGGCATGGAACAGCTGTCCCGTGCCGTCGTTGTTCATAACCATATTCATCTTGGAAGCACGCACTAGGATGGGATCAAAGTCGATACCCACGATATTCTTGGACAGGAACTCGCGCTTGCGCGCGATCAGAGCCTCTTGTTTGGCTGCTTTGCTGCGCCCACTCACCTCGACGGAGTCTCCGATCTTCTCAAGCACGTAATTCATGGCCGTGACCAAAAAGCCGCAGGTGCCCATGGCGGGATCGAGGATGACGTCGTTTTCGGACGGGTCGACCATCCGCACCATCATGTGGCACATATTGCGCGGCGTGAAGAACTGGCCCTTGTCACCACGCAGGTTGGAGCCCACGATTGTCTCGTACGCGTGGCCCTTAACGTCCACGTCGCTCTCGAGCAGGGAATACATTTGCAGCTGCGCCACGATGTAGGCGAGCACATCGTCGGTTAATGCGATGCGCTCGTCGGCCTTGAAGATGGTCTCGTACGACTGCTTGACGTTTCCAAAGAGTGCCTCGATGCGCTTGCGGCACTTCTTCTTACCCGCGGCGCCCTGGCGCTCGGTCGGCGTGATGTAGAACGTTGGCGTCTCGGAGTCGCGCTCGTCCTGGATTTTGCAGAAGATGATCTTGAGCAGTTCAAGGAATGCCTCGGCCTTTTGGATGCCTTGGTTTCCGGCGATGTAGTTGTGACAGCGGCGGAACGAGTACAGCAGCGAGTCACTGGCGGCGGGGCGCAACTGGTCGAAGCGCGGCGCGTCGTCGGGTACCTCGCCACCAGCATGTGGCAGATCGGGCACGGCCTCGGGGCCGCGCTTGCCGGCATCGTCCACCACGTAACGGAAGGTAAGCAACTCGTCGCCGTTGGTCCACATGCCATAGGTCGAGTTCATGCAGGCAGACGCATAGGAGTGCATTTGATCTACGCCGTCTTTTTTGCCTTTGGCCTTGGTCTTGGGGTCTTTGCACTCGACGATGATGTGGATGTTTTCCTGGGTGTGCGCTTTTCCCGGCTCCCAGATGGCGACGTCGACCGCTTTTCGGTTGCTGCCGAACTTGATCGACTCCTCGACCCCGATCTGCTCCTTCTTGTAACCGTACTCACGCACGAGGGACTTTAGGATTTCCTGGCGCACTCGCTCCTCGGGGGTGTCCCTGCGCTGCGTCACGCCGTCGATGAAGTCCAGTATAGTCTCCGGCTGGATGACCGAAGTCTTGCTCACTTGCGACATTACGATTCCGTCCTTCCAACCTTGGCGTTGGTATCAACGCGTGCGGGGCCGCCCGATGCGACGCCCATCTCGCGGCTAATCAAATCTTTAAGAAATCCCTGCTTGTTCTCCTGTGCGGAGAGGAATGACCAAATCTCCTCTTCGGCGGGATAGAACCGCAGACAGAACTGCTGGGTCTTGTCGTGCTTGTACTTACGATCGGCTCGCTTCTGAGCTTCTGACGGCATGGCACCTCCCAAGGACATAGCTTAGCCATAATAGGAATTAGTATAGGTCTACACCTATATGTAGACAAGCAAAATATCACGAATCAGCAGGTAAAGGATGATTTTTAATTAAAGAAATAGAAGCCAACAAATGTAAAAACGGCCTCTAAGACATTGGACGTTTTTACGGTTGAGGAAGGTGGAGCTTGAGAAATGATCCGCCATGAGCGCTCCCTGCCGCTCGTGCATGGAGTGGCAGGGAACTATTTTTGTTGTATGAGACTGCCGTCTCGCAAGGTTGCAATGCCCGATTGGATGTCGACTTCAGTTGGATCAACCATATGCGCTGTTGCCTGACGCTGCGCGATGCCAGACGACGGAGGATGCGTCCTATCACGACTGGTAGTCAGGCACATTCTGGGCTAGTTGCGAACTTGGCTTGGAATGTGCCTGTTTGGCAGAATCGAAATCGCGAGCCATATCACTCGACTATGTGCCACTCAGCTGCCGAAGTGCTTCCAGCGTTGGTGATGCGGCCAGCTTTCCGTAGGCTTTGGAGCAGATAGCTTACATGGTCGCCTTTTTGCTTTGCCGTAAGGTCTGCCGGCAAGGCATGATCCAGCCCTGCGATAATCTCCGCTCTTGAACATGGGCGCACGCGCAGGAGCTCCAAGATCAACTCCTTGAAGACGCTATTGTCTACGCCCTTGTTTCGCACATACTCGCTGTGGGCACCGGTGGCCGCCGCCACCTCGGCTGAGACCGTCAGTTTGGGGTAACGGCCCCTAACGAGGCCTTGTTCGTGAAGCAGACGTGACTGTTCCTTTGTGACGGGTAGTCCCTTCTGAACGAGGTCCAACAGCAGCACTGTCACCAAATCAAGATTTCGATTGCTTGCGAGAAGTCGAGAATAGTCCTCGTTGAGAACCGTACCGTACAGCGTTACGGCAACGCGCCCAATCTCAGATAGATCGTAGGTGGGCATTGGTAATAGGCGGTTGCGCTGAATATCGAAGACGTTGCGAATGCCTATGGCGTTGCGGTCCATCATGCCTGTTTTGTTCATAGCGCTTGAAAGCAGGGGGTTACGGTAGTAGGGCGGCTTGTAGCCGCTCGCGAGCGCGTTCTCTATCGTCTCGGGGATAAAGGCACCCTCGTTCTTGAATATAAGCTTGTCCTCATACTCAAGGACATTGATCTTTCCTGACATCCTGAAATCTTGATGCGCAATAGCGTTGTGGAGAAGTTCTCGAATGACTTCGGGACTGTAGCGATGCGCTTCGGTGGGAAATAGCGTCTCTTCGCGGTCGAAGAAGCGATACTTTTCGTTTCTTATCTTTCCCAGGATACGATCGACCTGCAGAATGAAGGGCGGCTCAAAGTGTTCATAGGCCATAGTGGAGCCGTCGCTCGCGTAGAGCGTCCAAGTGATGCGCGGCTCAATGCCACCCAGAAAGACACTCGATTCCGGTTTGCCCAGAAGAACGAGCGCCGCATTGCTCACGTGGCCGTGGATCACAAGCGCCATCTTGCTAAGGATAGATTCTTCGTCGAGGCTACGAACGGCAGGCTGGCTTTCTCCGAACTTTTCGACGAATTTGGAGCATGCAAAGCTAACTGCATCTGGATCAAGGTCACCGAAGTTTGCCTCGTAGGCAATCTGGCGCGACCAGTCGGGCCGGCTCTGCCCGTAAATGGCGTCGAGTTTGAACTTGGGCATCTCTACGAGGGACTCATTCTCTCGTGACCAAGGGATTCCGTGCCAAGTCGTTGGCGTTGCGAAGCTGCCAGCCGGTATCTGGAAAGCAATGACTCTTTTGTCATCAACCTCAAACTCGTAAATCTCTTCGAAAGTCATGCCGTTGTTGGTGTATTGGGCGATTTCGTGCTTTAGGCGTCGCAGGCCGACACTTGGCGATTGGGGTTCTTTACGGTAGGCGGTTCCCTTTATCTTGCGGTCGTTTGAAATGCCAAAGAAAAGCCATCCGCACTCTGCCTTGCGTAAATTGGCCTCGTTGCTGAGGGCGGAGAAATACCTGCCAATGTCCTCGAAGTCATAGTTCTGCTTTGCTGCCTTGTATTCGACGACCTCGGTCTCGACGTCTGCAATGATGCGCAGAAGTAGGGAGGGCATTTCGCTCGTTTTCCGTATCATGACACTCCATATAATGTAATTTTATCCGCAACTAATGTAATTATATCTCCTGTTACATTAGCCGCCCGTGCATAAGGCTGTAGGCCGACTGTAAGGTCATATATTTCAGTGCATATAATGTCTGTACTTTTAATTTACCTCGCAGATTAGCTGCCAGGGGAAACGGAAAATAATGTGTCTTCTTCTAATGTAATTTCGCATGTAGCTTCGCGGATAACGCGTGAAATTACATTAGTACACGGAACTATTGCCGCCTGCTGCGGTGACGCTGCTGTCCATCTTCGTTGCCCGCTCCAATTCCAAAATGTTAGGTTCATGCCTGCTGCCCATACTTGCACCTGCGCACGGTACAATGGTTGGGTTACGACCAACGTGCCAATAACCAAAAAGGAGCCGCTATGATCGATCGCTATACCCGCCCGGAGATGGGACACATCTTCTCCCTCGAGAACAAGTACGCCATTTGGCAGGAGATCGAGGTTCTGGCCTGCGAGGCCCAGGCGGAGCTCGGTAAGATCGGTATTTCCAAAGACGAGGCTCAGTGGATCCGCGATCATGCCAACTTTGAGAAGGCGAGGGTCGATGAGATCGAGGAAGTCACGCGCCACGACGTCATTGCCTTCCTGACCAACATGAAGGAATACATCGATGCCGATGTTCCCGAGGGCGACCCCAAGCCCAGCCGCTGGGTTCACTATGGCATGACCAGCTCCGATCTGGGCGACACGGCTCTGTGCTACCAGCTCACCCAGGCCTGCGACTTGATCATCGAGGACGTCAAGAAGCTCGGCGAGATTTGCAAGCGTCGCGCCTTTGAGGAGCGCAATACGCTCTGTGCCGGCCGCACTCATGGTATCCACGCCGAGCCGATGACCTTCGGCATGAAGTTTGGCTCTTGGGCCTGGGAGCTCAAGCGCGATCTGGATCGTCTTGAGGACGCCCGCAAGAATGTTGCCTTCGGCGCCATCTCGGGCGCTGTCGGCACCTACAGCTCCATCGAGCCGTTTGTCGAGGAGTATGTCTGCGAGCACCTGGGCCTGGTTCACGACCCGCTGTCCACGCAGGTTATTAGCCGCGACCATCACGCCTATCTCGCCGGTGTCCTTGCCACCACGGCGGCCACCTGCGAGCGCATCGCTACCGAGGTTCGCAATCTGCAGAAGACCGATACCCTCGAGGCCGAGGAGCCGTTCCGCAAGGGTCAAAAGGGCAGCTCCGCCATGCCGCACAAGCGCAACCCCATCACCATGGAGAAGGTCTGCGGCCTGTCGCGCGTCGTGAAGGCCAACGCGCAGGTTGCCTTCGACAACGTCGCCCTGTGGCACGAGCGTGACATTTCGCACTCCTCTGCCGAGCGCGTCGCCCAGGCCGATAGTTTCATCGCGCTCGACCACATGTTCCAGTGCCTCATCCGCGTTATCGACGGCCTGCAGTTGTATCCCGCTCGCATGATGGCCAACCTCAACAAGACACGCGGCCTCATTTTTTCCTCCAAGGTCCTGCTGGCCCTCGTCGACACGGGCATCACCCGCGAGGACGCGTACGCCATTGTGCAGGAGAACGCCATGGCAACCTGGCACGAGGTACAGGATTGCGTCTCCGGCCCCACCTTTAAGGAGCGTCTCGAGGCTGATCCGCGCTGCACCGTCAGCCAGGAGAAGCTCGACGAGATCTTTGATCCGTGGGACTTCCTCACCCGCATCGACACGGTCTTCGATCGTCTGGAGCAGCTGAGCTTCGAGTAGGGTTGACCTAATTCGACCGCCTGCGGATGCATTTCAACCATTGGCGCCTTGCCCGTTTTGGGCAAGGCGCTTTTTTCACTGCCGCATTGGCTCCCGGTAATAAAATGAACTTTACTGCTGTTTCGATGAAAGGAGGAGCGTGCCCAGACGTATCAAGCGAGTCGCCATTGTCTCGTTTACGCTCATGCTCCTTGTTGCTGCCTGTGTGGTCGCCCTGACGTATACCGTTCGAAGCAGTTCTTCCTCCTCGAATGAAGCCGACAAAGATCTCCCAGTACTCAAAATCGGCGTTACGGATAACGACCCCTATGTGTATATCGATACCACGGGCGATTACGTCGGTATCGATATCGACATCGCCCGCGAGGCCTGCAAGCGTGCGGGGCTCAAGCCACAGTTTGTCGATATTGACTGGAACGATCGCGACCGGCTGCTCAAAAACGGTGATATCGATTGCCTGTGGTGTGATTATTCTCCCTGCTATCGCGAGGATAAGTATTACTGGACCGAGCCGTATCTAACCGTGCCGGTCTCGGTTGCCGCCAAGAAAACGAGCGGCATCAAGTCCTTGGCGCATCTCGATGGAAGCAAGACCATCGCGGTGATTGCGGGCTCGGTGAGCGAACGCCGATTGCTCGCAGGGGATCTGGAAATCTCGCCGGACGTGCAAATCAAATCGTACGGTTCTGCCGAGCTCTGCAAAGCCGCCCTCGCCAAAGGGTATGTCGACTGTTGGATGGCGGACGTTCAGTCGCTTGATCGACTTGTCGCCCAGTATCCCGGCCTTTACCGCGTGTTCGCTGACAACGTTATGACGGTTGACCTTGGCGTCGCGTTTAAGGACGGCTATGAGGGGGAGTACGTCAAAAACCTCAATACCGTGCTGTTCGAGATGGATCGAGATGGCACGATTGAGCGCATTGTGGGCAAGTACAAGGCAGGGGCGACGACGGACGGGCAAGGAGCGGAATCATGACAAATGATGAGCGCCGCTTGCGCCGAAAGGCATTAGTCACCGCGGCTATCTGCGTTGTGGTCAGCGCTGTCCTGTTGGGTCTGCTGTATATGGTCGGCACGCATCGCTGTCTCGATAAAACGCTTGGGTTTGGTCAGGAAACCATGGTGTTTTTAAAAAACGCCTGCGAAAAATATGACCGATATGAACAGGGAAGAAAAACCGAAGCGACGCACAATTTGGATGCCGCGCTCGAGTCGTTTTCGACGTTCTTGCCGTCTGATCACGTTGAAGTCAACGATGACCTCGTCGAGGAGTACGTCCATACCGAGCACCTTTCGGGAATGTTGGTCATGGACGCCGACGGCCATATGGCCGCTCATTACGATATTGATGGTCGCGATCCGCTGATGCTGTGGCGAGAGGAGCTGGCCTGTTCGTCGGTCGCATCGATGTATCGAGGATCCAAGGTGTCCTACTCGACGGTCGTTGAGCGTCGCGATGTCGACTTTGCCGTGAGTGTTGTTCCGTACGGTGATGGCGTAGCGCTGGGGTATCGATCGCTTGCGCCCGAGCCCGCCGATGATTATTCGTATACGATCGCCGACGTGCTCGTGAACAACACATTCCATCAGAGCCCAACGGTGCTCGTGATGCGCGATATGCAGATCGTTTCCTCAAACGATTCGAATGTCGATCTAACCCTTGCCCGGCTTCTTGCCGATAGCGGAATTGATTGGAAAGACGAAGGCTTAACACGTATCGAATATCGGGGAAGTACCTGGTATGCCGTGCGTGCGGCGTATGAGGACTATCGCCTGTTTGCGCTTTATCCCAAATCTGAGGTCATGTCGGGCAGGATTTCATTTATCGCTGCCGGCGTGCTGGTGTGCTTGGCGTTTTGGGTTGTAGTGCTGTTGGCGCGCAACATTGCCGATCGTCGCAATTTGGCCGAAAAGGACAAGCAACTCGGCATCATCAATGCTATCAGTTCCATATATGAGTCGACCTTCCTGCTGCATCTCGATACGCTCGAGATCGAGGGAATTAACATGTCGCCATCGGTGGCAAAGATATTTTCCGAGCACGCCGAGGTGTATGACTTTTTGACAACGGTTTGCCGAGACATCGTGAGTCCCGAAAGCCGCGAGGCGGTCATGGAGCTAATAGATATAAGCACGCTTCAGGACCGTATGGAGGGCATGCCGTACTTGGATGCCGAGGTACGAGATTGCCGAGGTACGTGGTATTCGCTGCAGGTTGTTCCACAGCGCCGCGATGAGCAGGGTCGACTGGAATCGGTCGTCGTGGCGACGCATAACATCTCGATGACAAAGCGCGCCGAGGAGCTTTCTTTCCAGGACAAGCTGACGGGACTTCGCAATAGAAATTACCTTGAGTCCCTTGGCGACGACCTGGTGAACGAGTCCCTGCCCGTGAGTGTGATCATGATGGACTGCAATTTCCTCAAGCGCACCAATGATCTCTACGGTCACGAAATGGGCGATGAGCTGCTACGGCGTACTGCATCTGTATTGAAGCGGACGGCAGGCGAGAAATTTGTACCCATGCGCGTTGGTGGAGACGAGTTCTTGCTGATTTGCCCTCACACCGATCGCGAATCCGCATGCAAAGTGGTGCAAGATCTTCGCCTCAGCCTTGCTGCTGCGAGCGATGAGGTGCTGACAGTCAGTGCGTCGTTTGGCGTCGCGACGGCAGAGACACCCGGATGTTCGCTGACCGAGATGTACCACATCGCTGACCACAACATGTATCAAGAGAAACGAAAAGTTCACGCTCGGGAAGCAGATTGCTAGTATTGCTACCGCCGGTTTGCGCATTGGGGAATGTTGAATCGGTGCCCGCGATACTTTATCGGTTCGGACGGGGATAATAGACGTCTGAAATTGCTTTACGAGAGGGGAACGCAATGATTAGTTTTGATTACAAGCCTCAGGGCGTATGCACTCGCAATATCCACCTTGACCTGTCCGATGACGGCAACAAGGTGGTGGGCGTCGAGTTTACCGGTGGCTGCAACGGCAATCTCAAGGCTATCTCTAAGCTGGTCGAGGGTGCTCCTGCCGATCGCGTCATCGAGGTTCTCGCTGGTAATACCTGCGGTATGAAAAAGACTTCTTGCGCCGATCAGCTCACGCGCGCTATCGAGGCCGCTCGCGCCGAGATCGCCTAATGAGTATCGCCGACCACGTCAAGAACGGAATATCGCGCCGCGGCTTTGTGCTCGGAGGGGCTGCCGCGGGCGCTGCCACGGTGCTTGCCGGATGCTCAAAGAAAACGGGTACCAGCGACGACGCCGCCGGCGAGCCGCAGGTTATCAAAGACGACTCAAAGATTGTCTCGATTACGGATGAGTATGAGGCCGTCGATATCGATCTTGAGCCCATGGCGACATGGACATTGCCCTTGGGTACGCTGCTGTACTACTGCGACGGCGATTACGCCGCGGCGATGATGGCCCCGGCGTCTGCGCTGCATGCCAACACGCTTGGCGTGCTCAACTTGGGCGACGGCTCGCTCAAGACGCTCATCGAGGATCCTATCGAAGGTGCGGGGTATTCGTTTTACGATGTCCGCGCCGGCGATGGCGTGTTTGCGTGGGTTGAGATGAACTTTGCCAATTCATCGTGGAAGCTCTACGCTCAAAATCTGTCGGGCGCTTCGCTCTCTGGCGACGTGGTTGAGCTCGATCGGGGTGGCAAGGACTATGATCCGCCCCTGTTTACGGCGTTCGGGTCATCGGTCATCTGGTATAAAATGCCTTCGGCAGGCGGCAATAAAACGAGTAGTGATTCGTTTTGCTATCGTCGCTCGCTTGATGAATCCAAGGCCGAGACAATTTGGAAATCGACGGGCCGCTTTGCATCGGCCCCGCGTGCGAGCGACGGCATTTTGACCATCTCGCCGCGTGTCCGCAACGACGAGGGCGTCTACTACGGCATAACGGCAATCGATCTGACCGACGGCAACAACACCAAACGTGCCCAGCTAGTCCTTCCCTCGTCAGTCTCGCCTTTCGAGGCCGTATATATGGGCGATACCTTCGTGTTTTCTATCGAGGCGACCTATAGTGGCGTGGGCAGCTTGGGCAACATGGGCACGTATATCGGTAATGAGGGAGGGTCGTACCTCTTCCTGTCACGCGAGCCGCTCGCATGTGCGGCTGGCAAGAAGAATAAATACCTTGTTAAGGTGCAGGCATCGCATTTCCTGATCGACACCTCTGCCAAGACCTATGGCTCGCTGCTGTCGCCCGACCGCGCTTTGGAGTATGGCGATTATCCAGCTACGGCGGGAAAATCGGACTCATTCCTTACGTACGCCACGGTGCGCAACAGCCAGGGTATACCAGAGACGGTCACTGCACGCCTATTCTCTCTTTAAGCTTAGAGGGGTTAAAAAGGCGCCAACAGGGGAATAAACGCGTTGTAATTGTGAGTACCGCCCGCCGAGCTGCCGCGTCATAGCGGCATCCGGCGGGCTCAGGTGCGTTAAAATGGGCTTGTTCTTAGCTAATTGAGACAGGGGGGCCGTGTTATGGCTTCAGATGCAAAAAAGATTCTGCTGGTCGAGGATGAGAAGGCAATCCGTGACGCCGTCGCTGCCTATCTCGAGCGCGAAGGCTACTGGGTTGTGGGCGTCGGCGACGGCCAGTCCGCGATCGAAGAGTTCGAGAAGCATCAGTTTGACCTGGTCGTGCTCGATCTTATGCTCCCCAAGATCCCCGGTGAGCGCGTTTGCCGCACTATCCGCGATACCTCGGATGTGCCCATTATCATGCTTACCGCCAAGGGTGAGATCGAGGACCGTATTATCGGTCTTGAGCTCGGCGCCGACGACTATCTGATCAAGCCGTTCTCGCCGCGCGAGCTCGTCGCCCGCGTTCGCGCTCTGTTCCGCCGTGCCCATCAGGCCGACGAGCCCGCCGTCGAGGTACTCGACTTCGGCGATCTGGTCATCGATATCTCGGGCCACAAGATCTTGGTCGAGGGCAAGGAAGTGGACCTGACCGCTTCCGAGTTTAAGCTGCTCACCACGCTTGCTCGTCATCCCGGCCGTGTGTATAACCGCATGGAGCTGGTCGAGAAGGTGCTCGGCTACGACTTTGAGGGCTATGAGCGCACCATCGATAGCCACGTGAAGAACCTTCGCGCCAAGCTGGGCGATGATCCCAAGAAGCCCAAGTGGCTCTACACCGTCCACGGTGTCGGCTATCGCTTCGAGGCTCCGGCCAAGACCGATAAGTCGGACGAGAAATAGGGAAATCACATATGACACCTGCGCGCTTTGAAATCGGACAAAAGCACAAGCAGGAGAGCGAGGCGGGTTCCAAGGCTAGTTGGAACACGCCTCGTTCCGATTCACGGCCAACGATGAGCTATCCCTCGCGCATGGCACTTGCTTTTGCTCTGACATCGCTCATGACGGTATTGGTGCTGGTGGGCGTGGTCTCTGTTGTGTGGGGCACGGTCTTTTCGGATTACACGCGCTCCAATATCGTCGAAATCGCAAATTCCGCAGCCGAAAAGCTTGCGACGTCGTACGAGGAAAACGGCAATTGGACTGCGGGCGAGCTGCGCACGGTCGCGACATCGAGTTTGGTGTCCGACGATTTGGGCATGCAGGTCGTCAATAAAAAGGGCGTTGTTGTCTATGACGACTCGTGGCCTTCGGCAAGTGCGACTGCCGATGTGCGCGAGAGCGAATCGGCGTCTCGCAGCTCGAGCGGTAAAAAGGCCTCGCATAGCCCGGTTTCGTCGGCGCCCACCGACTCCGATAGCGTGGCCAACGTCGAAATCATAACGCCTTCCGGCCAGCATGTCGGACAGGTAAAGCTATGGGCCATCGGCTCCGATGCCCTGCTCACCAAGGCAGACTCAGCATTCAGAGAGAAGACCTTTAACGCCATGGCCCTTGCCGCGGTTGTGGCCGTCTGCATCTCGGTCGTTATCGGAGCGCTCATGTCGCGCATGCTCACCAAGCCGATTCATCGTATTACCAGCACCGCCAAGCAGATTCGCGATGGAGACCTGTCCGCTCGTACGGGCCTGCGCGGCGATGACGAGATTGATCAGCTGGGTGAGACCTTCGATGAGATGGCCACTTCGCTCGAGAAGGATATGAAACACGAGAAACGTTTGACCTCGGACGTGGCTCACGAACTTCGTACTCCGCTTATGGCCATGCTCGCAACGGTCGAGGCCATGCAGGATGGCGTATATCCTACCGACGATGAGCACTTGGAGACTGTTGCTTCCGAGACGCGTCGCCTGGCTCGTCTGGTGCAGCAGATGCTCGACCTGTCGCGCATGGAAAACAGCACGGCTCCGCTCAACCTTGAGCCGGTGGACATGGTTCCTTTCGTGCGTTCCATCGTCAATGCCCAGGAGCGCCTGTTTGTCGACCGCGATCTGCGCTTGCGCTTTGCTGACGAGACCCAAGGTCACGACGATGTCGTCGAAGCCGATCCCGACATGATCACACAATGCGTCATCAATCTCATGAGCAACGCCATGCGCTACACCCCCGAGGGCGGTTGGGTCGTGGTGTCGGTGCTCAGTGACCGCAAACACGTCAGCGTCGCCGTTTCTGATACCGGCATCGGTATTGCCAAGGATGACTTGTCGCGCATCTTCGGCCGTTTTTGGCGCGCCGATGCCAGCCGTGCCCGTGAGGCGGGCGGTCTGGGCGTGGGCCTCGCCGTGACTAAACAGATCGTCGAGCGACATCATGGCTACATTTCCGTGGAGTCGGAGCTTGGAAAGGGTACGACTTTTACGATTCATCTGCCTCGCGAGCACACGGCGGATGCGGCATCTACTACAATGGAGCACTAGCTTTTCGCTATTCGGTGAAGGAGGGGTTTCATCCCTGCCGCTCCGAGTTTGCGAAAACGTGCGGGAAAGAACCCGCATTACTGTCGTATTTTGGTAAGGAGTGACTCACGTGACAACGATGGAGCGTCGTCCGGATTCCCGTGGCAAGGTTCGTGATATCTACGATGCCGGTGAAAACCTGCTGATGGTCGCCACCGACCGCATTTCTGCGTTCGACTTCATTCTTCCCGACGAGATTCCGTTTAAGGGAGAGGTGCTCAACCGCATCTCGGCATTCTGGTTTGATAAGTTTGCCGACATCGTCCCCAACCATCTCGTTTCCATCGACCCGGCGGATTTCCCCGAGGAGTTTGCTGAGTATCGTGACTACCTCGCTGGCCGCGCCATGCTGGTTAAAAAGGCCCAAACGATTCCTATCGAGTGCATCGTCCGCGGCTATCTGACCGGTTCGGGCAAGAAGACCTACGACGAGAACGGCACCGTCTGCGGCATCCAGCTGCCTGAGGGCCTGACCGAGGCTTCCAAGCTTCCCGAGCCGCTGTTCACGCCGTCCACGAAGGCCGAGATTGGTGACCACGACGAGAACATCTCGTTCGAGCGTTGCTGCGAGATCGTGGGCGAGGATATCGCCACGCAGATTCGTGACCTTTCCCTCAAGATCTACAAGGCCGCTGCCGAGTACGCCGCGACCCGTGGCATCATCATTGCCGACACCAAGTTCGAGTTTGGTGTCATCGATGGCAAGGTCACGCTGATCGACGAGTGCCTCACGCCCGATTCCAGCCGTTTCTGGCCTGCTGCCAGCTACGAGGAGGGCAAGATCCAGCCCAGTTACGACAAACAATTCGTCCGCAATTGGCTCAAGGCCAACTGGGATATGACGGGGGAGACCCCGCACCTGCCCGCCGAGGTCATCGATGGCACGTCCGAGCGCTATCGCGAGGCCTTCCAGATCATCACGGGCTCCCAGTTCACAAGCATGAAGGAGAACGCATAAGTGAGTACCCGTAGCGCCACGAACAAGCGCACGCAATCCCACGAGGTTACCGGGGTTGCGCGCAAGTCCGCCGCATCTGCTAAGCCTGCCCGTCAGGCAGCGAGCTCTGTCCGCGTCGTGCCGGCTTCGTCTAAGGCACGCCGCAAAGAGCTCGAGAAGGGCGAGAACCTCGAGGGCCTCTCTAAAGAGGAGAAGCGCGCCCGCAAGGCTAAGCAGCGCGCCAAGGAGGACCGCATCTACACGGTGTCGAATATCCTTCTCAAGCAGGATGAGGACTACACCAAGCGCCGCCGTATTTGGTGGGCTGTGCTCGCTATCGGCATGGTGCTCGTCGTGGCAATCGGGGCTTCGCTCTACTTCGCTCCCGGCGGCACGGTGTCCAGTCCTGTTCAGATGGTCGGCATCGTTTTGTCCTATGTCATCATCCTGGGTGACTTTATCTACGACTTCGTTCGTATTCGTCCCTTGCGTAACATGTATCGCGCGCAGGCCGAGGGCATGTCCGAGAACAAGCTCAACGCTCTTATCGAGCGCGCAGCTGCCGAGGAGGACAAAAAGGACTCCAAGAAGAAGTAGCGTTTGCATTCACACTTATCGCTAAGATATAAGGCGTGTCGTTTTTGCGGCGCGCCTTATTATTGTCCTATAGATAGATGGAGTGGCACATGATTCGAGCTGCCCTGACGGTCGAAGAAGCTCTGGAGGGCATGAAGGCCCTGGAGCCCAAGATTAAAAACTATGCGCGCCTGGTTGTCCGCAAAGGCGTAAACGTCAAGCCCGGCCAGGAGGTTGTCGTTCAGTCTCCGGTCGAGTGCGCGCCTTTTGCCCGCGTGGTGGTCGCGGAGGCTTATGCCGCCGGCGCTGGCCACGTGACGGTCATTTGGGCCGATGATGCCGTGACGAGGCTCACGTACGAGCATGTCGATAAAAGCTATTTTGAGCAGACGCCCGAGTGGAAGCGCCTGCAGTTGGATTCCCTGGCCCAGGATGGCGCCTGCTTTATCTTTATTGAGGGTGCGGATCCTGCAGCCCTCAAGGGCATCGATCCAGCCAAGCCGGCCGCGGCATCCAAGGCGAGGAATACGCAGTGCAAAGTTTTCCGCCGTGGACTGGATTACAACATCAATCCGTGGTGCATCGCCGGCGCTCCGGTCGTGGCTTGGGCGCACGAGGTGTTCCCGGGAGACGCCGATGAGGTTGCAATCTATAAGCTATGGAATGCGATTCTGCACACCGCTCGTGCCGATGGCCAGGACCCGGAGAGCGACTGGGAGCTTCATGACGCGGCGTTCGAAAAGAACCTGCGTTTCCTGAACGACAATCGTTTTGACCGCCTGCATTACACCGCGGAAAATGGAACCGATCTGACGATTGGCATGACGAAGGGTCACGAGTGGGCCGGCGGCAAGGGCAAGACGCCCGATGGACACCCCTTCTTCCCCAACATTCCCACCGAGGAAGTCTTCACCTCGCCTGATCGTATGCGCGCCGACGGTATCGTGTACTCGGCCATGCCGCTCATTCACCACGGTAACAAGGTCGACGATTTTTGGATTAAGTTCGAGGCCGGCCGCGTAGCGGACTACGATGCCCGCGTGGGCAAGGCGACGCTTGCGAGCATCATTGACACCGATGAAGGTGCCGCTCATCTGGGTGAGGTCGCGCTTATCTCCAAGAACACGCCGATCCGTGAAAGTGGCGTTCTGTTCTATGACACGCTCTATGATGAGAACGCCAGCTGCCATCTCGCGCTGGGTGTCGGTTTCCCCGAATGCATCGAGGGTGGGTATGACATGTCCAAGGAGGAGCTCCTGGAGCATGGCGTTAACGTCTCGAGCACGCACGTCGATTTTATGATCGGCACGGACGATATCGATATTACGGGCATTACGCCTGATGGACGTGAAGTTGTGATTTTCCAGAACGGCCAATGGAGTTGGGAATAGTCCCAGACCGTGGTACAATGCCACCCGCGGGCCGTTAGCTCAGCTGGCAGAGCAGGGGACTTTTAATCCCAAGGTCCAGGGTTCGAACCCCTGACGGCCCACCCAAAGATTGTTGAGACGGTCAACTTCGGTTGGCCGTCTTTTTTGTCGCCTTTTCATGGGTTCGAACCCGTCGGGGCGCGGAGCTGAGTAAACGCGTGAGCGTTTGCCAGCGCAGCGCGCAAGGCGCGAAAGCTCCGCAGCGGCCGCCTGCGGAGCAGGCTGAACCCCTGACGGCCCACCCAAAGAAAGGAAAACGAAATGAAAACAGATAGATGCGGAATTAGCGGCAGCACATTAAAGATAATAGCAGCCATTTCGATGGTTCTCGATCATGTAAGCAGGATCGTCCTGACCGATGGAATCATGACTCACGCATCGTACAATCAGATATCAGACGAACAGTGGGCGATTCTAAGCGAGGCTTCGGATGTGCTTCATGTTCTTGGCAGAATTGCATTTCCCTTATTTTGCTTTTTGATAGTTGAGGGATTTTTGCATACTCATGACATAAAGAGGTACCTGCGAAATATGCTTGTCTTCGCAATCATTGCGGAACCCATATACGATTTCGTTCAAACCGGGCAACTATTTGACCTTCGGCAACAAAATGTTATGTGTGAGCTCCTGCTTTGCTTGGTCTTTTTGATTATTCTGGAAAAGATACAAAGTCTTTCAAAATGGAAAAGGTACATCGCAGAAACTGCTCTGATTGTTTTGACAGCACTGGCAGCTGAATACACTAAACTAGATGGCGGTGTGTATGGCATTCTGCTTGTGGCTGCATTCTATTTATTCCACGACAGCAAGGTCAAGATGTTCTTTGCTGCAGCGTGCGCAGTGCTCCTTTCGTCATGCCATATAGTTGGCGGCGGATTTGAGTTTGCTACAGCAAATGTATTTAATCCTGATGTTGCTGCTGCGGTCGTTTCGTTGCTGCTGATCAATCTTTATAATGGCAAGCGAGGGCTGAAGCTCAAATATTTCTTCTACATTTTCTATCCGGCACATCTTGCTCTGCTTTATGGTGTCTCACTTATTGTTTTGAACTGTCTTTAAAAACTCTCAAACAAGTCTCTGAAAACGGAAACAAATTGACTCTAAGACTGCTTGTGAATTTCCGGAAGACCTGAGAGATGCGAGGATAGGCAACGAGGGCTGCAGAGAGATGCTTCTCAGTTCTCTGGCGGATCGCACGTATCTGTATGAGGATCACTTCCACACACTCATTAATAACAGTGATAAACACGGCAGATCCTCAAAACATGAGACTGTGGAGGTCGAACGATGCTTCGAAAGCATGAATGGCAGCGAGAAAATGAGTTCGGAAGCGCCCTCTGGATGATCCAGCATAGAATAGAAAGCGATCGGCTCCGGCTGGTCGCTTTTTTGTTGCCGCGCCACGGGTTCGAACCCGAACTTCTCTATATATAAGAACGCTTGGCGAACAAAACCTGCCTTTTACCGACGGGAAACAAATAGCTGATGCTTTTGGAGTAAAGTGGCGCTCCAGAGATGACCGATGCCTTAACACCTATAAACCAGCTGGTCATCGCCAATATCAGAAGCCAATGCTTCAGTTTTAACCTCAGTGATGCGACTGAGGGACCTATTCATTTGTGAACAAAATATGGAGTGCGCGATTCCCGCCCCCGGCGCCCCTCCGGTCTGGCAATATATCTCCTTGCCGCGCGGC
>CABQQA010000013.1:0-60475 GCA_902466075.1 uncultured Collinsella sp. | reverse complement strand
GATTTGAATCTATGCCCAATTAACAACCGTCAGGGAATTGTAATTGATGGTGAAGGTTCAAAGGTTATTTGCAAAGACTAATTTAAAATTCCAGTTTGCTGTACTCGTTCCTAGCAGGGTTTGGGGCAGACACGCCCCAACAAGAAGCCGTCCCAAAGGGGCAAGAATGGGGACTGCGGACGATTTCTTGGACCGTTACGCGGCCCTTCCCAGCGCGGAGCGGAGCTCGGCCGGCGTGCGGCCACCGAGCGCATCGCTGCACCTCTCCGTATTGTATCGGCCGATCCAGCCCCCGAGCTCCTCGATGAAGCGGGCGGGGGTCCAGTCCGACCAGTCCCTGCCGTGCCAGAACTCCTTCTTGAGCAGGCCGAAGAAGCCCTCCATCGCCGCGTTGTCCGAGCTGCAGCCCTTGGCGGACTGGATTGGCTACACTGATGTGGACAGTTCCGGGAGGGGCGCAAGAGACGGGAGGGCCGTGTACGCGTTCCTGCGCGAGAGCCGCGGGGAGGGGCTGCCTGGGTACGTGCCTGTCAACTCGGTCTACGTCTTTGATGACCGGGTCGTACTCAATATAAACTTCACGGATGATGCCAAAACGGTCACCCGTGAGGAAGTGTTGGGTTCGAGTGCTATGGACAATGTTCCAGTATGCTGGGGTCGAACTCACTTGCGGGAATCACACGATACCCGTGGTGCAGCAGTAGGTCGACAAAAACACCGTTGCCCGCAGTGAGCGTACCGCTGAACGTTCCGTCGTAGATGCGACCCGCGCCGCACGAGGGACTACGATCTTGAAGGATGCACGCAGCGATTTCGGACGGGCCGCCCGCCTGCTCGCACATATCGAGTGCGCGCTCTGCGCCCAGGCGAAACTCGCGATCGATCGAGACGCCCTCGCAGGTACGGACCTCGCCGTTCACAATCTCGGATGGCTTGCGCGGCGTGGGAAGGCCGCCAAAGACCTCGGGGCACACCAGCAGGACCTCGGCCCCCGTGCGCTTGCAAGCCTCGATCAGCTCGCGATGGTAGTTGTCGAGCCCGTTATACTTACAGCTCTCGCCCATCAAGCAGGCACTTACCACGATCTTCATATAACAACTCTCCTCACGCAAAATCGCCCCATTTGAGATGAACACTCAAATGGGGCGATCGACACTGCGCAACTAGTATTACTGCTGCTTTGGCATCAGCGGATTCTCACGCGTGAGGAGATTCATAAACTCCTCGCCCGTGATGGTCTCCTTCTTGTACAGATAACGAGCCAGCTCATGGAGCTTAAACTTGTTCTCCTTGAGGATCTGCAGGGCGCGATCGTGCGCATCCTCGATCAGCTTGGCGACGATCGCGTCGACGCGCTCGGCCGTACCGGGGGCGCAGGTGAGCGACGTGTCCTGGTTAAGGTAGGCATTCTGTACGGTACCGAGCGCCATCATGCCAAACTCATCCGACATACCAAAGCGCGTCACCATGTTGCGGGCGAGCTTGGTGGCCTGCTCGATATCATTGGCCGCGCCAGTCGTCATCTCACCAAAGATGAGCTCCTCGGCAGCACGTCCGCCGCAGTAGACAGCGAGCTTGTCGAGCACCTCCTGGCGCGTGGTCAAGAAGCGCTCGTCCTCCTCGACCTGCATGGTGTAGCCCAGAGCACCGCTCGTACGCGGCACGATGGTGATCTTCGTAACCGGCGCAGAACCCTTCTGGCGGGCGGCAACGATGGCATGGCCGATCTCGTGATAGGACACGACCTGTTTCTCGTGATCGGACAGCACCGTGGACTTACGCTGCTGGCCGGCGATGACGACCTCCACCGACTCCTCGAAGTCGTCCTGGGTTGCACGCTTGCGACCCTCGCGAACGGCGCGCAGGGCGCCCTCGTTGATGATATTGGCCAGGTCGGCGCCCGAGGCTCCGGGCGTGGCGCGGGCAATCGCGGTCAGATCGATCGGCGGCTGCGTCTTCACGCTCTTGGCATGCAACTCAAGAATGTTCTTACGGCCGGTAAGGTCGGGCAGCTCAACGGGAATGCGGCGGTCAAAGCGACCGGGGCGCAGCAGGGCCGGGTCAAGGCTGTCGGGACGGTTGGTCGCAGCGAGGACGACGATACCCTTATGGTTATCGAAGCCGTCCATCTCGGTCAGCAGCTGGTTGAGCGTTTGCTCGCGTTCGTCGTTGCCGCTAAAGCCACCGCCATCGCGCTTCTTGCCGATGGTATCAATCTCATCGATAAAGACGATGCACGGGGCCTTTTCCTTGGCCTGCTTAAACAGATCGCGAACCTTAGCGGCACCACGGCCGACGAACATCTCAACAAACTCAGAACCAGAAATACTAAAGAACGGCACGCCCGCCTCGCCGGCCACAGCCTTGGCAAGCAGGGTTTTACCGGTACCCGGAGGGCCAACAAGGAGAGCACCGCGCGGCAGCTTGGCGCCGATCTCCTCGTAGCGCTGCGGCTTCTCAAGAAAGTCGACGACCTCCTTGAGGGACTCCTTGGCCTCTTCCTGGCCGGCGACATCCTTAAAGGTCACGCCCACGTCCTTGGAGGCGATCACGCGCGCACCGGACTTGCCCAGTCCACCGCCGCCAAAACCACCGCCGCCAAAGTTCATCGACGGACCGTCATCACCCATGGCCTTTTTCATGCGGCGGTTGAGCCACCAGCCGATCAGGAAGAAAATCGCTATGGGAAGAATGAGGGTGAGCAGGTAGTAGGTCATCAGACCCGAGTTCTTATCGGGAACGACCGACTCAAGCGAGGCGCCAGATTCAAGCACGCGATCGGTAAAGCCCGCATCGTTCGGCACACCGGTCGTCTTGTAGGCGATGTTCTCGTCCTCGCCCTTCTTGGTGTAATAAATCGTGTAATCGTCCGTGTTGTACTCGACCTTGTCGACACTCTTCTTATCGAGCGCTTTGACAAACGTCGAGTAATCGGTCTTCGTAATCTGCTGCGTGTGACCGATGTTGGGGAACAGAACGGTCGAGAGCACGAGGTAGACGACGAAGGCAATGAGCACGTAGAGGATCATATTCCGTCTACGTTTATTGTCATCCATCTCCATCTGCTTGAACTCCATCTACTGGGGTTGATAATCTTTTCTAGAATACCCAACCCGGACGGCGATAAACCGACGCCGGGCACGAAAGGACAGAGATGGCATCACTGGAAGTCGGCAAGGTTCAAATCTATACGGGCGACGGCAAGGGCAAGACGACGGCTGCGCTGGGGCTCGCACTGCGCGCCACGGGCTATGGACTTAACGTGCTCATGCTTCAGTTTGCCAAGAAGCTACACTGCGCCGAACATGACGCAGCACCTCGATTGGGGCTACGCATCGTACAAGCCGACCGCGACACGCCCGAAGCCTGTGCCGCACAGATCATGGAGCTGGCGCGCGAGCAGATTAGCCAAGTTGACGTGCTGATATTGGATGAACTGGGAGAAGCCATGCGACGGGGGTTTGTGACGCGCGAAGATGTCGAAGCGTTGATCGCGATGAAACCGACCACCACGGAGCTCGTGCTCACCGGCCGCGGATTGCTGCCCCTCGCCGACCTTGCCGACCTAGTAACCGAAATGCGCCCCGTCAAACACTACTTCGACGAAGGCCTCCTAGCCCGCCAAGGCATCGAATACTAGCCATTGCGGACGTCCCCAATGGCTAGGCAGTGGCGCGGCCTAGCCAGTTGCCGCTGTGATGATAGACGGTGAACATCGTGGCGGTTATTACCCAGGTTACGGGGTAGACCAGCAGCAGATGCTCGAGCGAGGGGTCGAGCGGCATAATCGCGAACACCCACGCCACGCGGAGCACGACCGTGCCGAATATCGTCAGCATCATAGGCTGGAAGCTCACGCCAGCGCCACGGATGGAGCCGGACGCGTTTTCGATAATCGAGAAGATCGCGTAGAACGGCGCGATGAAATGAAGAATCGTCGTGGTGTAGGCCGAAATTGCGGCATCGTCGATAAACAGACGCGAAAGCGGGCCCGAGAATACCAGCAGCACGGCAGACAGGCCACCGATAAGCACAAACGACAGCACGAGCGACGTGTGGTATCCCTTTCGCATGCGTTCGTAATTGCGCGCACCAAAGTTCTGCGCCGAGAACGTGGTGATCGACACGCCGAGTGCCTCGGTAACCATCCAGATAATGCCGTCCAGGCGGCCGGAAAGGCCCCAAGCGGTCGTGACATCGGCTCCAAACGAGTTGACCGACACCTGAATCAAAACATTGGAGATCGAATACGCCGCAGACTGAACGCCCAGCGGCAAACCGCACGATAGCATGCTCTTGCAGATACCGGGGTCAATACCGAGCTTTGAGAGCGAAAGACGCCACGCACCCGGAGCGCGCATCATGCGGATCACAATCATCGTGGCATTGGTGCAGATAGTCAGCGCCACCGCGATGCCGCAGCCCAGCGCTTCCATGTGCAGCACGGCGACAAAAAGAATGTCGAATGCCACATTGACGAAGCAGCCGGAGGCAATAATAACCGCCGGACCGCGCGTGTCGCCCACGGCGCGCAACAGCGCCGTCCCCATATTGAGCAGCAGCGCCGCAAACATGGCGGCAAAGTAGCAACGGGCATACGCCACACCCTCGGCCAGCAGCTCATGCGGTGTATTCATCAACACAAGCATCGGCTCGACAAACACCATGCCCAGAATGGAAATGACAATGCCGCCCACCAGCGCGAGCGTCATAGCCGTATGGACCGATCGGCTCAGGCGCTCGTCATCGTGCTGGCCAAAAAACTGGCCCGTAATGACCGCGCAGCCGGCACCGACGCCGACACAAAAGCCGATGCAGAGCTCCGTAAGCACCATCGTGGCCTGAATGCCACCCAGCGCGAGCTTGCCGCCAAACTGACCGACGATATAGGTACCGATAAGCGTGTATGCCTGCTGAAAGAACGAACTAAAAAAGATAGGGACGCACAGCGACAGTAGCTGCTGCCAAATAACGCCCTGCGTTACATCGATAGCCGTAGATTTCTTAGCCACACGCCCTCCCCACCAGCGTACGTCAAACAACAAAACGGCAATTTAAGACCAAAGCCAATACCAGCTTAGCACCGACCGACGTCGGCCGAAACGCCCCGAACCAGAGCCCGGTGCTAACTATCTGCCTAGTGATACAGCCCCGGCTGGTAGTGGTACTCGTTGCTCACATGCGGGCACAGCTGCCAAAAGGCAACAGCACTTGCCGCGGCCACGTTGAGCGAATCGACCCCATGCGCCATCGGAATACGCACAGCGCGGTCGCAGCCTGCAATGGTCTTGGCGCCCAAGCCAGCACCCTCGGTGCCCATAAAGATTGCCAGGCGGTCAATCTCCTGGAGCGCGGGATCGTCCAGCGACACCGAATCATCCGTCAGCGCCATGGCGACACACGAAAAGCCGGCATTGTGCAGCGCCGCCAGCCCATCATGCGGCCATACGCGCGCCTCGCTGCCAATGCGCGTCCAGGGCACCTGAAACACCGTGCCCATGCTCACGCGGGCCGAGCGACGGTACAGCGGATCGCAGCACGTAGGGCTCACCAAAATGCCATCGACGTTCAGCGCAGCCGCCGAGCGGAAAATCGCACCGACGTTGGTGTGGTCGACAATGCCCTCGAGCACGCACACGCGCACCGGGCGCTCCCCCGCCGCATCGACGACGCCACCCAAGAACTCGGCTACCGGAATCTGACGTGGACGACGGAATGCCGCGAGCGCACCGCGCGTCACATTGAAGCCCGTCAGCTGCTCCATAAGCTCCATGGAGGCAACGAACACAGGAACCGGACCCGCGCCCTCGCGCACAATCAGGCGCTCAAACAGCGGCATCATCTGGTCGAGCCAGCGCTCGCCCAAAAGAAAGCTCACCGGCTCGTATCCGGCGCGAACCGCACGCTCGATGACCTTGGCACTCTCGGCGATAAAAATGCCCTTCTGCGGCTCCAGCACGCAGCGAAGCTCACGCTCGGTCAGTCGCACGTAGGCATCGAGCCGCTCGTCCTCGAGAGAATCGATTCGCAGCACCTCAACGGCATCAGTCATAGCAGCCAGCCCGCACCCTTCTTTACAGCACATCTATACCAAACGAGGCGACGCTAAGCGCCGCCCCATGCATTCAAACAACCCGATGATACCGTTCACGCCAGACGATTTACGCCTCAACGCGACGATACGTCACGAACTCATAATCGACACCCTCGTCTCCCTCGCCCGAGGCAATCGTGGCAACACCGTCACGCCGCGCAATCTCCCACGCGGGATCGGCATCCAAATCGGGAAAGTACGTATCCACGTCATGCACGCAATGGTTATGCGTAACCTCGGCCTCCACGCAATACGGCAAAAACTGTCGATATACCTCGCCGCCGCCGATTACCCACGCAACGGGCTCATCGGCTACCGCGGCGAGCGCTTCGTCGATGCTATGCACCACGTCGACGCCCTCGGGAGCAAAGTCCTCATCGCGCGTGAGCACGATATTGCGGCGGTTCTTAAGCGGACGCCCGCCGGGAAAACTCAGCAGCGTCTTGCGTCCCATAATGACCGGGCAACCTTTGGTGCACGCCACAAAATGGCGCATATCGGAGCGATTGGACACGACCATGTCACCCTCGCACCCAATGCCCCAATCGTCACACACGGCGACAATAGCGGAAAGCTTGCACGTCATGCGCGTCACCTACACCGCGATGGGGATGTTCTTGACCTGCGGACCGTGCTCATAGCCCTCGACAATCAGATCATCGGTCGTAAACGCATAGAAATCATGCACATCGGGGTTGAGCGTTACCTTGGGCGCGGCAAACTGCGGACGCTCGATAAGCTCGCGGACGATATCGACATGACGGTCGTAAATGTGGGCATCGGCGATCACATGCAGCAGCTCGCCAGCGATCATATCGACCGACTGCGCGACCATCATCAGCAAAATGGCGTACTGGCACACATTCCAGTTGTTCGCGGCCAAAATGTCCTGGCTACGCTGGTTGAGAATCATGTTGAGCGTCGGTTTGTCATCCTGCGGGCGCTGCGTCACGTTATACGTCACGCTGTAGGCGCACGGATACAGGTGCATCTCGGACAGGTCGCTAAACACGTAGGTATTCGTCATAATGCGGCGGCTGTACGGAGTGTTCTTAAGGTCGTACAGCACGCGATCCATCTGATCGAAGTCGCCCTCGGCATAATGGCTCTTCTGCCCAATCTGATACCCGTAGGCCTTGCCGATGGAGCCGGTCTCGTCAGCCCACTCATCCCAAATATGGCTGTTGAGGTCATGCACGTTATTGGACTTCTTTTGATAGATCCATAGGATCTCATCCATGGCAGATTTGAGGGCCGTACGACGCAGGGTAAGCGCCGGAAACTCCTCACGCAGGTCATAGCGTGCCGTAACGCCAAAGTTTTTAATGGTATAGGCAGGGGTGCCGTCCTCCCACACCGGACGGACCTTTTGACCCTCGGTGGTGGTGCCATGGTCCAGAATATCGCGGCACATGGTTACAAACTGTTGATCAGCTTTGCTCATTGACCCTCCTGTCAGTCGCCTACAAGCGAGATTCATTGTAGCCCAGGCGCACGCGGCCCCACAGCCCAAACATAAGCCCTTGTTTTCTGACATATGCCAGAAATCTCTTGCGTAAATCTGCACGTTCGTTATTCTATTGTTGACATATGTCAGATAAGGAGCACGTATGGCAGGAAGACGCGAGAAATTGCGCCGTGTTGGGATCATCCCCGAATATCGCGGCTTTACCCCCGACGGCCTTGCCAGTGGAGACGCCATCGACATGACGGTCGACGAACTCGAGGTGCTGCGCCTGTGCGACCTGGAAGGCCTTAACCAAGAGGCAGTCGCACAGCAGATGGGCATCGCGCGCGCCACGGTGGCGGCTATTTGCAGCCGAGCGCATCGCAAGGTGGCAAACGCGTTGGTCAATGGTCGGGCGCTCATCATCGAAGGCGGCAATATCGCGTACTCCCCCATCACCACGACAACGGCCGCATGGCCAGCAAAGGGGGTCGGCACCATGAGGGTGGCAACCACGTACGACAATGGCAACATCTTTATGCACTTTGGCCGCAGCGAGCAGTTCAAGATCTACGACATTCAGGACGGCAAGGTGCTCAACGAGCAGGTCGTGGGCACCGGCGGCACCGGCCACGGCGCACTTGCGGGCCTGGTCGCCAACGGCGGCGTGGACACGCTCATCTGCGGCGGCATCGGCGGAGGCGCTATCAACGCGCTTGCCCAAGCCGGCATCACGGTATACGCAGGTGCCCAGGGCAGCTGCGACGCTTGCGTCGAGGCCCTTATCGCCGGCACGCTCGCACAGAACGGCGAGGCCACGTGCGGCTGCCACAGCCACGACCACGAGCACACCCATGAGCATGGCGGGTCCTGCGGCTGCCACGGCCACCACGACCACGAAGGCCATGAGGGCTGCGGCTGCCACTAACGGCACGACACCGCGAGCTCGGGACGCGAAGCCGAACGCAACCCAACAATCAAAGCCAACAACAAAGGCCACCCGGTAGCTTCCGAGTGGCCTTTGCCATATCAAGCTGGAATTACAGCTCTATTTCTTATTACGCATCTGCGCTTCCATGTGGCGCAGCAGCTCCATATCGGACTTGGGACCGCCCGTACCTAGGCCGCCCATGCCGCCCAGACCCATAGCGTCCAGGCCAGGGATATTGGGCATGCGCATCTTCTTGCCCTTCTTTCCCTTTTTGCCCTTTTTGCCGCCGGCCTGCGCCTGATTGGCCATCGTGCGCATGCGGCCCATCATCTTATTCATCTCGCCCCACTGCTTCATAAGGCTGTTGACCTCGGTGGGGGTTACGCCGGCACCCTTGGCAATGCGGGCGCGGCGCTGGCCGTTGATGATGGAGGGACGCAGGCGCTCCTCCTTGGTCATCGACATGATGATGGCCTCGTTCTTATCGAAGATGCCCTCGTCCAGGTTGCCGCCCATCTGGTTGAGTGCACGCTGACCACCGGGGAGCATGCCCAGGATACCCTTCATGCCGCCCATCTTTTTGACGGCTTTCATCTGGTCGAGCATGTCGTTCATGGTAAAGCCCTCGCGCAGCATGCGCTCGGCAGCCTCGAGCTGCTCTGCATCGGCGGCCTCCTGGGCCTTCTCGATGATGCCGACGACATCGCCCATGCCCAAGATGCGCTTGGCCATGCGGTCCGGGTAAAACGGCTCAAGCGAGTCGGGTTTCTCGCCCATGCTCACGAACTTGATGGGCTTGCCGGTCACCTGACGTACCGAAAGTGCGCCACCGCCACGGGCATCGCCGTCGAGCTTGGAGATGATCACGCCGTCAAAGTCGGTGCGCTCGGCGAAGGTCGAGACGACGTTGACGATATCCTGGCCGGTCATGGCATCGACGACCATCAGCACCTGATCGGGCTTGACGGCCTTCTTGATGTCCACGGCTTCCTGCATCATCTGCTCGTCGATCTGCAAACGACCGGCGGTATCGACGATGACCACGTCACGCAGGTGGTCGACGGCCTCCTGAATAGCGCCCTTGGCGATGTCGACCGGGTGTGCACCGTCGCCACGGAAGACCGGCACGCCGATCTCTCCGCCAAGCGTGGCTAGCTGGTCGGCTGCGGCGGGACGGTAGACGTCGCACGCGGCGAGCAGCGGCGAGCGGCCCTGCTTCTTGAGCAGGTAGGCCAGCTTTACGGCCGCCGTGGTCTTACCGGAGCCCTGCAGGCCCACGAGCATGATGACGTTGGGGATACGGTTGCTAAAGACGAGCTTGCTCTCGGTGGAGCCGAGCATCTCAGTGAGCTCGTCGAGCACGATCTTGACGACGTTTTGCGCCGGCGACAGCGACTCCATGACCTCTGCGGTCATGCAGCGCTCCTTGGTCTTGGCGACGAACTCCTTGACAACCTTAAAGTTGACGTCGGCTTCGAGCAGCGCCATGCGAATATCGCGCATGGCCGAGGTGATGTCGGCCTCGGTCAGCTTACCCTTGCCGCGCAGGCGGTCAAATGTGTCATTGAGGCGATCGCTCAGAGAATCAAACACTAGTCACTCCTTAATTGGACTCGCCCACCAGGGCGCGGCAGAAATCTTTGGCATTGAACTCCTGTAGGTCATCGACCTGCTCGCCCACGCCCACGCGCAGAATCGGGAGCTTGAGCTTCTCGGCCACGGCCATGGCGATGCCGCCCTTTGCCGTACCGTCGAGCTTCGTCATGATGATACCGTCCAGACCCAGCGCCTCGTTAAACTCGAGCGCCTGGTTCAGACCGTTCTGGCCGGTGGCGGCATCGATCACGAGCACGACCGAGACGGGCATGGGGCCGGCGGCCATATTGGCGGCGCGCTTACGCGTCACGTTAACCACCTTGGCAAGCTCGCGCATGAGCTCGGGGCTCGTGTGCAGGCGGCCGGCGGTGTCGATCAGCACCAGGTCGCTGCCGCGCTTATCGGCCTCATCGAGCACGTCGTAGCAAACACTTGCCGGGTCGGAGCCGCGATCGCGCTTGATGACGGGGACGCCGGCGCGCTGACCCCACACATCGAGCTGCTCGATGGCGGCGGCGCGGAAGGTATCGGCAGAACCGATCACGACATTCTTGCCGCGGGCGGCCATGGCGCTCGCGATCTTGCCGACCGTCGTGGTCTTGCCGGCGCCGTTAATGCCTACAAACAGCACGCAGCTCGGCGTGTCGGAGAACGGATCGCGCTCGGCGGGCACAAAATGCTGCTCGAGCTGCTCAGCCAGGGCGCGACGGAGCTGCGGGGCGGTCTTGAGGTTCTTCTTGGCGGCCGTCTCGCGCAGATCATCGGAGACCTGAATGGCGACCTCGGCGCCCATGTCACCCATAACGAGGGTATCCTCAAGGTCCTCCCAAAAGTCCTCGTCGACCTCGCCGCCAAAGTAGAAGACCTCGTTGAGGGCCTCGCGGCTGCGCTCAAGTCCGCGCGAGAGAGCGTCAAAGAATCCCATTATGCATTCACGACCTTTCCGGTTTCGCGATCGAGTTTTTGCGAGACGACGCGGCTGACGCCGTCGGCTTGCATCGAGACGCCATAGAGAACGTCAGCGTCCTCCATAGTACGGCGCTGATGCGAAATGACCAAGAGCTGCGTATCGGAACGCAACACGTCGAGCGCGCCGATGAGCTTGGACAGGTTGGCGTCGTCAAGTGCCGCCTCGACCTCGTCCAGCACATAGAACGGCACCGTGCGCGTGCGGTACACGGCAAAGAGCAGGGCGAGTGCCGTCAGACTCTTCTCGCCGCCCGACATGAGCATCATCTTGGTGATGCGCTTGCCGCGCGGCTGCGCCACGACCTCGATACCCGTCTCGGCCGGATGCTCAGGATCGGTCATCTCCAGATGAGCCTGGCCACCCGGGAACAGCATAGCGAAGATCTCGCGGAAGTTCGCGTCGACCTTCTCAAACGTCACAAGGAACGCCTTGCGCATCTTGCGATCAATAGCCACCGTGATCTTGGTGAGCGCCTTACGCGCGCTCTCCAGATCGGCCAGCTGCTCCTCGATGTAATCGGCGCGGCGCTTGAGCTGCTCGTACTCCTCCATGGCAACTTGGTTCACGGGACCAAGGTTGTTGATCTGGCGCACAAGCTGGTTGAGCTCGCGCTCGGCGGCATCGCGGTCCGTGGGCGCGGGAAGCATGAGCGCTTCCTCGAGTACCGTGTTGCCATCGGCGGTAATGGCCTTAATGGCGGCCTCTACCTGCACCTCGAGCTTGCCACGCGCGACCTTAAACTCGTTTTGCGTGGCGGTGGCGGTATCGACCTTCTCCTTAGCGCGGGCAACCTCTGCCTTGGCATCCTCGATGGTCTTCTTGAGCGAAGCGGAGTCCGCCTCCTCCAGAGAGGCCTGGTCACGCAGACGCGCTGCCCAATCCGACGCGCGCTCCAGCAGGGCCGAATAGCGCTCGTGCATGGGATCGACGCGCAGGCGCAGCAGCTCGAGTGAGCGCGAGGCCTGGCGTGTTCCGCGGATACGGCGGTCGATGCCCTCCAGGCGATGCTCCAGATCGGGCACGCGGCCCTTCAGAGAACGAAGGCGCTCGCTCGTCTGGGCCAGGCGGACCTTGGCATCGGCGAGCTTGCCGGCGGCCTCGGAATCGTCACGGCGAACGCGGTCGAGTTCGTCGTTGGCTTCGGCAATCTGAAGGCCAAGATCGCTTGCCTGCGCTCGGGCCTCGTCACGCGAGCGGGTGAGCTCGTCCACGCGCGGGCGCGCAGCGCGAACGGCCTCGACGGCCTGCTCGCGGCGCTTGGAGATGCGCACGCGCTCGACCTCGGCGTTGTTGGCGCTTTGCTCCAGGCGGCCAATCTCGGAGAGCAGCGAGCGGCGCTCGCCCTCAAGACGGGCGATCTCGCCGGCGGCATCGCCCTCAGCGGCACGCGCCTCTTCGACGGCCGCATTGGCCTCGACGACCTGATCCGACACATGCTCAAACACAGCAGCCAGATCGGGCTCCAGGCCCTCGAGCTCGCGAATGCGACGCTTGCGCTCCAAGGCACCCGACGCCTCGCCGGCGTCGAGGCCCACACGCACCAGGCCGCCGCAGGCGACGCGGGCGCCATCGGGGGTCACGTAAGTCACGCCGTCAACGACAGGCGCGGCCAGCGCAGCCGCCAAGTCGTCGACAACGTAATAGCCGCCGAGCAGCGCCTCGACAACCGGGCCATAGCCGGCGCGTACGGACAGGCGATCGACCAGGCGGGAACCGGCAGCGCCCTTAGCGGCAGCAGAGGCGCTCGCACCGCGCGCCACCAGCAGCGCCTCGCCCGAGGCCTTCTTCTGGTCCAGAGCGGCACGACCGGCACGCTCAAGCGCGGACGTATCGTCGAACAGCAGCGCATCGATATCGCCGGCAAGCAGCTGCTCCACCAGGCCCTCGAGCTCACGAGGGGCCTCGAGCACGTCGCCCAGACGACCCGAGACATCATCGCCAAGCGCACCCATCAGACGGCTCACGAGCGGCGAGCTGTCGGCCATGCGGGCATCGAGTTTCTTTTGGCTAGCAAGCTCCGAGCGCACCTCGGACAGTTTGTTGCGCGCCTCGCTCTCGCGGGCACGCAAGTCCTTAAGGGCTGCACGGGCGACCTCGGTAGCCTCGCGCGCATCAATCTGGGCTTGACGGGCCTGATCGAGTGCACCCTCAAGCTCCTCGGCGCGGTAGCGACGGCTCTCGAGTGAGGCCGTGACTTCCTCGAGCTGGTCATCGATCTGCTCCAGGCGCGAGGCATACATGTTGTCCTCGACCTCGGCGTTGCTCAGCGAGTCCTTCACCTTGGCGAGTTCGAGCGCCGCGTTATCGGCCACACGCTGCACATCGCGTTGCTCACGCGTAAGCTGCGAAATCTGATTGTCGAGCGTCACGCGCCGCTCGTGGAGCTCGGCGGCGGCAGGTCCGGCGGCGTCAACGTCCTCCTGGGCCTGCATGTGCGCGCCGGTCACTTCCTCAAGCTGCGCACGCGCGTCCTCGAGCTCCTCTACCACGCGACGACGCTGATGCTCGGAGCTCGAGATCTGGCCGCGCATGTCGGACAGGCGCGACACCATGTTGTGGCCCTTTTCCTCGAGCAGGCGCATATCGGAGTTAATGCGGCCGACCACGTCTTGCATATGGCGGCGCTGCTCGCCCAGATCGCCCACAAACAGGCCCTTTTCCTCGAGCATGACCTGGAGCTTCTCGAGCTCGCGTTCCTTTTCGCCCAAGCGGTACTGCGCAAGCTCCAGCTCGGCGGCACCTTCCTTGGAGCGGCTCTCCAAGTCGTTCCACTGCGACTGCAGCGAACGCAGCTCGTCGACGGCCAGCATCTGCGTAAGCTCGTTCGCGCGCGAGGACAGCTCTTTATACTTGCGCGCGCGATCGACCTGACGCTCCAGCGGTCGCAGCTGACGGGCAATTTCCTTATTGATGTCGCGGGCACGCGTCAGGTGCTCGTCCATCGATTTAATCTTTCTGAGCGCACGCTCCTTGCGGCGCTTGTGCTTGGAGATGCCGGCGGCCTCCTCGATGAGGGCACGGCGCTCCTCGGGGCGGCTCTGCAAAATGGCGTCGAGCTTGCCCTGGCTGATGATGGAATGCGTATCCTTGCCCAAGCCCGAATCGTGCAGGATGTCCTGAATGTCCATCAGGCGGCACGGACTCGAGTTGATGAGGTACTCGCTTTCGCCCGAGCGATACATACGACGGGTGATGGCGACCTCGTCAAAGTCGACGGGCAGCATATGGTCCGAGTTATCGAGCACCAGCGTGACCTCGGCGACACCCACCGGCTTGCGCGCTGACGAGCCCGAGAAGATGACATCCTCCATGGCCTGGCCGCGCAGCTGCTTGGCGCTCTGCTCGCCCAGGACCCACAGAATCGAGTCAGAGATGTTCGATTTTCCCGAGCCGTTGGGACCGACGATGACGGTCAGGCCCGGCTCAAACGTCATATGGGCGCGGTCGGCAAACGACTTGAACCCTTTGAGCGTGAGGGACTTGAGATACACGGTTCCTCGCTTAAACAGGCTTCTTGTTGAGAATCACGCCGTTGGTGGTGTAGCCCATGCGGTCAAGTGCCTCAAGTGCAGCGGCTCCCTCGGCTTCCTTCTTTGAGGAGCCGGAGCCGCGACCCTGGCGAATACCATCGATCAACACCACGGCGGTAAAGGTGGGCGCATGCGCCGGGCCCTCGGAGCCAACGAGCTTATACGCCGGGGGTTCGTGACCGTCGGCTTGCACGCACTCCTGCAAGAACGATTTGGGGTTCGCGGGGTGCTCGGCACGCTCGGAGGCCAGGTGCGGTTTGAGCGTACGATGGATAAAGTCCGCCGCAACATCCCAGCCGGCATCCAGGTACAGCGCACCCACGAGCGACTCGTAGACGTTCTCGAGCGCCGAGTGCAGGCCGCGCGCGCCGGTACCGGTCTCGGAGGCACCAAAGATGATGATGTCGTCGATGCCCAGCTCATGCGACACCTCGGATAGCGTAGCGCCCGAGACAAGCGACACCTTCAGGCGCGTGAGCTTGCCCTCGTCAAACTCGGGATAGGACTCAAAGAGCGAACGGGCGACGACGGCGCCCAAAATGGAATCGCCCAAAAACTCAAGGCGCTCATAGCTGGCAGAAACCGGCTGGCCCTCGACTGCCGAGGGATGCGTAAGCGCCGCGCGCAGAAGCACCTTATTATTGAACTCGTGGCCCAGAATTTCCTGGGCACGCGTAAGTCGTTCAGACAAAGCCAAGACCTAGGCCTCCCTGGCGTTTTCAATAGCGTCGACAGCGTCGGCGACAGAGTTGAGCGAGAGCAGAGTCTCGTCATCGATCTCGAGGTTGAACTCGTCCTCGATAGCCGTAACCAGCTGCAGGCGCTCGAGCGAGTTGGCATCGAGATCGTCAAAGGTGGTCTCATCGCTAATTTCGGCAACATCGACGCCCAGAACGTCAGCAGCGACCTCGGCGATCTTGTCGAAGATTTCGGAGCGGTCCATAGCGCTTCCTCTCATAGTGCATGAATACCAAAAGAATGGTACCGCCCGGGCGGTACCAAGACACGGTTCTGATTCTACCCCACGAAGCAGGCCGCGAGGCACATAACAGCGCTCTAACTCGCTCTTACAAAACGATGCCGTCCATGGAGTTGGCGACATTCTCGACCAGCCCGGCGCGCACGGCTTCGGCCGCCGCAAGCGTACCGTTTTTAACAGCTTCGACCGAGGTGGCGCCATGGCCGATCAGAACCACGCCGCGCAGGCCCAAAAGAATCGCGCCGCCCTTGGCGTCGCCAGAGAGCTTGGCCTTTATCTCACGCATCTGCTTTTTAATGAGCAGCGCGGCGATCTTGGTGCCAAGCGAAGACATAAAGACGCCCTTGAGCTCCTGCAACAAAAACTTGGCAGCGCCCTCGGTGGCCTTGAGCGCAATGTTGCCCGACATGCCGTCGGCGACCACGACGTCAAAATTGCCCGACGTAAGATCGGTGCCTTCGCAGTTACCCACAAAGCCGGGAACGGCGGCTTTCATGGCCGGGAAGCAGGCCTTGGTAAAGTTGGAGCCCTTCTCGTCCTCGGTGCCATTGGCAAGCAAGCCCACGCGAGGATGCTCGATGCCCAGGACAACGCGGGCATAAGCGCTACCCATCTGGGCAAAACGCACCATGTCGTCCACCTCGACATCGGGGTTGGCGCCCATATCGCACAGCACCGTCAGACCGCCGGCGCGATTGGGCAACGCATTGGTCAGACAGGGGCGCACCGGCTGCTTCTTGCCTTCGGCCTGATACCTAAACGGCGTCACGTATGCGGTAGCAGCGGCGGTCATGGCGCCGGTGGAGCCGGCGGAGAAAAACGCGTCCGCGTTGCCCTTTTTGATGGCGCGGCAGGCAAGCACGATCGAGGACTTGCGCTTGGTCATCACGGCGCGAATAGGATCGTCATCCATGGCGATAACGTCGGGTGCCTCAAGGGCCTCAACACGTGCATGGGAAGCAGCAAAGGGATTGACGATTTCAGAGGGGCCAGCTGCCAAGACCTCGATATCGGGATCGGCGGCAAGCGCAGCCTCGATACCATCGAGAACAACCTGAGGTTTCTCGTCTCCGCCCACAACGTCTACACAAACGCGAACGTTACTCATATACATGCTCCTTATACAAAAATGGCCGACTCATTGAGCCGGCCATTGTGGTTCCATTTGGAACGGCATCGCATCCAGAGTATACCGTTACTCGGTAACGATGACCTCGCGGTCCTTGTAGAAACCGCAGCTGGGGCACACGTGGTGCGGAAGCTTGACAGCGCCGCAACGGGGGCACGTGGACTGAGCCGCAGCCGAGATCTTCATGTTGGCGGAACGACGGGTGTGAGTGCGGATACGACCCTGCTTTTGTTTAGGTACGGGCATAGTGACCTTCCTTATGAACTATCCAGTGTGGCGATTACGCGCAAGTAGCGATACTACCACAGTTTTACTCATCGAGCTTGAGATTCTTCAATGCTGCAAATGGATTTTCCGTGGCAGCAGCCCATTCTGCCTCTGCCTGGGCGGCGCAATCGCATTGCTCGACGTTGAGATTGCAACCGCAAGTGGGACACAGACCGCGGCAATCGGGCTTGCAGAGCACCACAAACGGCGTGTCCATGACGACCGCGTCATTGATGGGCTCACCCAGATCGACGATGCGGTCCTCACCCAGGAGCTCGTAGCCGTCCTCGTAGGCCTCGGGATCCTCGGGCTCCTCAAAGAGGTAGAACTCCTCGATCTCGCCGGCGATATCAAACGAGGCGGGCTCCAGGCAACGGTCGCACTCGCCGGTGGCGTGCGCGCGGACCATGCCCGTGAGCAAGACACCGGTACCGGCATTGGTAAAGACAACGTCGTAGTCGATGCCGTCCTGTAGCTGGTACTCCTTCTCGCCCACCATGTAGGTGGCGACATCGACCTTACCGGTCAGCGGATACGAATCACCAGGAAACTCGAGCTGCTCGGAAAGATCGACGGTAACGCTCGGGAACTCAGCCATTACCACTGACCATTCTGTTGGGCGGCACCCTCGTTGAGCTGCTGACGGCAACGGGTAACGGTGCCGGTCAGGCTCTTGAGGTTCTCCTCCAGGTGCGTAAAGACCTGCTCCGCGTAGTCCTCGGCAGCATAACGCGTCTCGCGCTCGTACTGCTGGGCACGATCGCGGATGTCGTCGGCCTGCTGCTGTGCTAAGCGGACGATCTCCTGCTCACCAGCAATGGTGAGGGCCTGCTGCTGAGCGTCGGCGATGATGGAATCGGCCTGAGCGGCGGCGGAAGCCATAAGCTCCTCGCGCTCCTTAAGGATACGGCGGGACTTCTGCCACTCCTCGGGATAGCTCATGCGGATCTCGTCGAGGATGTTGAAGAACACGTCGGCGTCGATGACCTTGAACTGAGCGTTCTTGCCGAAAGGCGGCTTGGCTTCCTCGATCAGCCCTTCGAGCTCATCGACCAAGCTGACGATCCTATCGCCAGGAAAATTCTCGCCCGGCATCCGGTCTCCTTTCATAGGTAACATATCATCGTGCTAGTTTACCACATGCCACCAGGCAATAAAAAACGTCACGAAAAGCGATGTCTGAGCGCTTCGACCACGTTGGGCGGGACAAACGTCGATACATCGCTGCCGAGTGAGGCGATCTGGCGAACGACCGAGCTCGAGATATAGCCGTACTGCGGCGCACTCATGACAAAGATGGACTCCAGCTCGTTATCCAGGCGATAGTTGAGGTCTGCCTGCTGCAGCTCGTACTCAAAGTCGGTCATGGCGCGCAGGCCCTTGACAACGGCCCCCGCCCCCTGCTCGCGAGCGAAGTCGACCAAGAGGCCGGTAAAGGGCAGGACCTCGACGCCGTCGATATCACCGAGCGCCTCGCGGGCCAGCGCCACGCGCTCATCGAGCATAAACGTGGTGCCCACGCCGTTTTTACCCTGCGACTCGGCAACAGCGACGATCACGCTGGGAAAGATACGACGGGCGCGGCGGATCACATCGATATGGCCAAACGTGATGGGATCGAAGGTGCCCGGGACGATCACGCGGTTGATGGTGTCATTCATGGACGTCCTCCTGAAACGTCGTGGCATCGTTGTTCTCGGCATCTGCGCCGGCGCTATCGCCCTCACCATCGTCATCGCCGGCCCAACGAAGCAGGTCGACCGAGGTAATGCCGTAGCGCTTCTCACGTACAGTCTCAAAGTCTGCCGGATGCGCGCCCGCATCGGCGGCAGCATGCTCAAACAGGGCATAAGCGCCAGGTGCAAGCAGACCCTGCTGGGCCAGATTCTGCAGCAGTTCCTCGACCGGCTCGGCGCCAAAAGCATAGGGCGGGTCGAGCAGGACCAGATCAAAGGGCCCGCCCGGTACACGACCGCGCGAGGCACTCGCCAGCATGTCGCCCGTGACCACGCGCCAACGCGCACGGTCGCGGCAGAGCGACTCGATATTCTTGGTAATGAGCCGCGCGGCGTTGCGATCGATCTCAAACGTCGTGAGCGAGCGGGCCCCACGAGAGAGCATCTCTAACCCTAAGGCACCGGAGCCGCCAAAGGCGTCCAGCACACGAACCTCGTCCAAATCGAAGTCGAATGCCGACATGACCATAGATGCGCACGCCTCGCGCACGCGATCAGTCGTGGGGCGGGTGACATCGCGACCACGGGGCTCCTCGATCTTACGACCGCGCCATTCGCCGCCGATGATTCTCATCCTCCGCTGACCTCCTTAAAGATATGTCGATAACGCATGGCGACCGCATCGCGCAGGGGGCGCGTCGCCACGGAGTCAAGGTTGCAAGCATACCGCAAGAGCTCGACCGCGTCCAAATGGGCCCATTCGATCAGCTCCTCGTCGGCATCCAGGTCGACAAAGCGCAGGGTCACACCGCCATGCTGGCGGTACCCCAGGATTTCGCCCTCGTGGCGCAGACGCAGGTCCATCTGGGCGAGCGTAAAGCCATCCGAGGTTTTTTCGAGCGATTGCAGGCGATCTTGCGCTGCCGAAGCGCCGCCGTTGCCCTTGGAGTGCGTCATGACCAGGCACGTGCCCGACACACTGCCGCGGCCCACACGACCGCGCAGCTGGTGCAGGGCAGCCAAACCAAAGCGCTCGCCGTTCTCGATGACCATGACGGTGGCGTTAGGCACGTCGACGCCCACCTCGACCACCGTAGTCGAGACGAGCACGTCGATCTCGCCACGCTTGAAGGCGTCGATCACACGATCCTTCTCCCCCGCCGGCATGCGGCCGTGAAGGCGCTCGATGACAAAACCCGGCAACGCCAGACGCAG
Source organism: uncultured Collinsella sp. (assembly GCA_902466075.1). GTDB lineage: Bacteria > Actinomycetota > Coriobacteriia > Coriobacteriales > Coriobacteriaceae > Collinsella. Next base: position 40,641 of record CABQQA010000013.1, on the reverse strand, counting down.
GCGATCGAGCTCGGTCGCCGTATCGTGCAGCGGCACGGGGACCGTCACGCGGCCCTCGTCGTCGCGGGCGATACCAGGTACGTCTTCCAGCTCATCGGCCGAATCACTCGGCTCCACGAGCGGGCAAATCACGTAGGCCTGCTGACCCTTTTCATGCGCCTCGCGGATGGCGCCATAGGCGAGGTCGCGGCTCGACTCGGTGAGCACGCGTGTCGTCACGCCAGCGCCAGGGACGGGCCGATGGCGGATGATGCTCGTGTCCAGATCGCCGTAGACCGAAAGCGCCAGCGTACGCGGGATGGGCGTTGCCGTCATAACGAGCAGGTCCGCACCGGGACCCTTGGCACGCAGGGCGTTACGCTGGCCTACGCCAAAGCGGTGCTGCTCGTCGATGACCACGAGCGACAGATGCTTGAACGCAACGTTATCCGAAAGCACCGCATGGGTGCCAAAGAGCACGTCAAGCTCGCCCGATTCCAGCTGGGCATGGATGCGCTCGCGCTCTGCGGCCGGCGTGGCGCCCGTCAGAAGCGCCCAGGACATGCCGGCCTGCGAGAGCAGAGGGCCAGTCTTATCGGCATATTGGAGCGCCAGAACGCCCGTGGGCGCCATAACGCAGGCCTGCGTGCCGCTATCGGCAGCCACAGCCAGCGCGCAGGCGGCAACGGCGGTCTTACCGGTACCGACATCGCCCAGCAGCAGCCGGTTCATCACTCGCCCGCCATCGCACATATCATGCAGGATGTCTTGGAACGCGGCCTCCTGCTCGTCGCTCAGCGAAAACGGCAGGGCTTGCTTGAGCACGGCCAGGTGCTCGCCCGCGGTGTGGGCATAGGGCACCACATCGACCAGGCCGCCGTCGTTGCGCAGGCGCAGCGCCAGCTGCAGGTAGAGGCACTCCTCGTAGGCAAGCCGTGCGCGCGCGATATCGCGCTCGGCCATACTCGATGGAAAATGGATTGAGCGCAGCGCGCGGGCATTGCTCATCAGGCGACGCTTAACGCGCAGCGGTGCCGGAATGGGATCAAAGGGATTGCCGACGACCTCGAGCGCGCCGCTTACGATGCGGCGCATCCACGCCTGGCTCACGCCGTCACTCACATAATGGACCGGCAAAATGGTGCCCGCAGCACGCCCGTCATCGAGCTTTTCAAAGTGTGGCGAGGCCATCTGCTTAAAGCCGTAGGCAAACTCGACCTTGCCCATCACGGCCAGGCGGTCGCCCTGCTTAAGCTGCTGGGCAATCCAGGGCTGACGGAAAAAGGCGACCTGCAGTACACCCGTCTCGTCAACGAGTGAGACCTCGGTCACCTGCATGCGCGGACGCGGCTGCTTTTGGACGATGCGGTCGACCGTGGCGATGATAGTGCACACGGTACCGATGGGCGCCATCTCGATGGACCACGAACGAGTAAAGTCGAGGTAACGATGAGGGATATGGAGAAGGAGGTCCCCCACCGTCCGAATTCCCAGACGGCGAAGGGCCTCCTCACGTTTACCTGAAACATATTTGAGTCGCGCGATATCTTCGTCGAGCGCATTGCTCTGGGCAAAGCGCTCCGAGACGCGCGGCACGGAGCACAGCTCGGACATGGGCAGAGCCTACTCGATCGAGAAGATCACGGGATAGAGCGGCTGCTCGCCACGATGGGCGTCGATCTCCAAATCGGGCTGAGCCTCCTCAATGGCGTCTACGATCTCCTGGAAGGCCTCATCGGACAGTTCCTCGCCGGCCAGAATCGTCAGCGCGTCGCCCTCCTCTTCCTCCTGCATACGGTTGATGCAATCGAGCGTGACCTGCTTCACGTCGGAGCCGACCACGTCGATGGAGCCGGCGATGATACCCATGACGTCACCGGAGTGAATCGGCGAGCCGTCGGAGGCGCTGGAATCGCGCACGGCACGGGTGACCTCGCCATCGCGAACCTCGCTGATGGCGTCGACCATAGCGGCGACGGCATCCTCGAGCTCGGAATCGGGCAGGACAGCGAACAGCGCGGAGAAGGCCTGCGGGACGGTCTTGGTGGGAACGACGGCTACCTTCTTGTCGGTGCAGGCTGAGGCAGCGGCCTCGGCAGCCATGCGGATGTTGCCGTTGTTGGGCAGGATGATGACCGAGGTCGCGTTGACCTGGTCAACGGCGCCCAGCAAGTCTGCAGTCGAGGGGTTCATGGTCTGACCACCCGACACGATCACGTCGACGCCGAGGGACTTGAGGATGTCTGCCTCGCCGGAACCGGCGGCAACGGCGACAAAGCCCAGCGCCTTGGCGGGCTCGGCGGCCTTTTCCTGGTCCTCGTGGATCTTGGCGGTACGGTCGTGGGCCTCCATCTCCATGTTGTGGATAAAGACCTCGTAAATCTGACCAAGCTGCAGCATATGCTCGAGCACCAGGTTGGGGGTGTTGGAGTGCACGTGAATCTTGTAATCGGGGTAAGCACCCACGAGCAGCTCGCAGTCGCCCATGGAACCCAGGAACTTGAGGCACTCGTCCTCGTCAAAGGGAGCGTCGGCCTTAAAGAGGAACTCGTTGCAGTAGCGGAATTCCGAGCCCTCCCAGTCGTCGTTGGCCTCGATCTCAACACGACCAAGGGCCGCGTCGCGGGCAGAGCCAGCGGAGTCAAACGTGGCGGAGAAATCCTCGACAACGGTGCTGCGGCCAAGAGCGGCGGCAACAAAGTTCTCAAGGAAAATAGCAAAGCCAAAGGCGCCGGAGTCGACCACGCCGTTCTCCTTCAGAACGGGCAGCAGGTCGGGCGTGCGGGCGACGGACTGGTAGGCCTCGACGACGATGGCGTCGAGCGCGTCCTCGGCCGAGAACTTCTTCTTTTCGCACTCGTCGGCCTTGGTCGAGACATCGCGCAACACCGTGAGGATCGTACCCTCGATGGGCTTACGGACGGCCTGGAAGGCAACCTTGACGGCACGACGGAAGGCGAAGGCGATGTTGGCGGACGTAATGGGCTCGTCGGCGGAGACAAGGCCCTCGGCCACGCCGCGCAAGATCTGCGAGGTGATGACGCCGGAGTTGCCGCGGGCGCCCATCAGGGAGCCGTGGGTGATGGCGCCGGCGATGGCCTCCATGTCGGCGTCGGCGGGAAGGGCAGAAAGCTCCTTGGTCACCGAGGCGAGCGTGAGCGACATGTTGGTGCCGGTGTCACCGTCGGGCACGGGAAAGACGTTGAGCTTGTTGATCTCCTCGGCCTTGTCGGAAACGGCAGCCGCAGCGATCGGAAAACAGGTGCGAATGGTCTTTGCAATCATGGGTATTTAAATCTCCGTTTTCGGATGCTAGTTCAGACGGCTCTTGAGCGCGTCGATATGGATGCCGATCTTAAGGCTGGCGGGATCGATCTGGGCGATCTCCTGCAGGGTGAAGGCAACGGAGCTCGAAAGATTGTGGCAGACGGATTTCATGTTGACGCCGTTCTCGAGCACGACGTGAAGATCGACCGTAAGGCCGTTCTCGTCGGCGGAGACAAGCACGCCCTTGCGGAGGCGCTGACCGGCAAGCAGGCGCACGCTCTCGGCGCCTTGGAGCTGCTCAGCCATACCGACGACGCCATAGCACGTCATCGCGGCATAACCGGCAATATCGGCAATAACGTCGTTCGAGACGCTCAGGCTGCCGTTAATGGTCTCAGACACAAGAATCTCCTTATCTGGTGCTCGCGGCACCATGTCGTGGGAGCAATCATTGCAATATTCTACAACGACCGCGCCATGTTGAGGTGGTGGGTCGCGGGATTACATCCTCGACACGAAATGTTGATATGGCAACGTTCGAGTCAAGTGGTCGCGGCATGAAAAAACCCGCCGCATAAGCGACGGGTTTTACAACCTGGCTCCCCGGGTAGGACTCGAACCTACAACAGCGCGGTTAACAGCCGCGTGCTCTACCATTGAGCTACCGAGGAATAGGTGCATGCTCTCAAGCAACGAAGTTTATTATACGGACGAATCAGCTTAGGGCAAGAACTTTTTTGAGATTTTTTCCGACCTAGTCATTGAGGACGTCCCCAATGACTACATGAAAGCGCCCCCAGGCGGATGTGCTTGAGGGCGCTTCTTGCTTGACTAGCTTTCGATATAGTCCTTCAGCTTGCTCGAACGGCTGGGGTGGCGGAGCTTGGCCAAGGTCTTGGACTCGATCTGGCGGATACGCTCGCGCGTGACGCCAAACTCGCGGCCGACTTCCTCGAGCGTACGGGGATGTCCGTCGACAAGGCCAAAGCGCAGCTCGATAACCTTGCGCTCACGATCGGCAAGCGAGTCGAGCACCTGGGTGAGCTGCTCCTGCAGCATGGAGAAGCTGGCGGCATCGGGCGGAACGATTGCCTGGGAGTCCTCGATGAAGTCGCCCAGCTGGGAATCCTCTTCCTCGCCGATCGGGGTCTCGAGCGACACGGGCTCCTGCGAGATCTTCTGGATCTCGCGGACGCGGTCGGCGCTCATGTCCATCTCGGCACCGATCTCCTCGGGGGTCGGGTCGCGACCCAGGTCCTGGAGAAGCTGGCGCTGCACGCGGACGAGCTTGTTGATGGTCTCGACCATATGCACGGGAATACGGATGGTACGGGCCTGGTCGGCGATAGCGCGCGTAATGGCCTGACGGATCCACCACGTGGCGTACGTGGAGAACTTGAAGCCCTTCTGGTAGTCGAACTTCTCGACGGCGCGAATCAGACCGAGGTTGCCCTCCTGGATCAGATCCAGGAACAGCATGCCGCGGCCGACATAGCGCTTGGCGATGGAGACAACCAGACGCAGGTTTGCGCTGATGAGTGCCTGCTTGGCTTCGAGGCCAACGTTCTCAATGCGCGTAAGACGACGCATCTCGGCACGCGTGAGCTCGAGCTCGCCGGCATCGGCAGCCTCGAGCTTCTCGGTGGCCTCGAGACCGGCCTCGATCTTCATGGCCAGATCGACCTCTTCGGAGGCGGTCAGCAGGTCGACCTTGCCGATCTCCTTGAGGTACATACGAACAGGATCGCCAGTCAGCATCACCGTGGAGGCATCGATGCCACGCACGCGGGAGCGTGAACGGGACGTGCGCACGGTGCGCTTCTTCTTGCTCTTGGAAGAACCCATCTCGGCGTCGGCCTGACGGGCCATCTTGAGCTCGTGATCGTCGAGCGAGCCGGAATCGTGCTCGTCGTCGTCATCGAAATCGTCGGTATCGGTATCGTTATCGTCATCGTCGACGTCCATGGGGGCGTCGTCGTTACCGCTCGCGGAGATAATCTGGATGCCGCTGTTGCGCAGCGCGGAATACACCGCGGTGAGCTGCTCGTCAGAAACATCGATATCCTTCAGGGCGACCTGAATCTCGTCCTCGGTTACCGAAGTCCTGTTTGAGCCGTTGCCCATGAGCTTTGCAACGTAGGATTCCAGCCCAGTACCCGTGCTCTCAGTCTTTTTTGGCACAGATTCTCCCTTCATAGTCCACAGGACTCAATACTTTAGCACACACATTGACATCTATACCCAAAAAGAGGACTGGATATAGGCGAGAATACGCTGCTTGACCACAACATCTAGGCCTGTTCGGTGCCCGCGGCCTCCAGACCGATCAAACGGAACGGGTCCGCCACGCCGCCGATAGACTTTTGCAGCTCGCGTTGACGCTGCGAATCCTGCGCGGCCTGCACGGTCAGCGCGCGACGGGCCTCATCATCGAGCGAACGGTCCTGGCGCAGCTTGGCCTGTGCGGCACGCATGCGGCGCTTGATGGTGTAGAGCTCGAGGGTGTCGAGCATAAACACGATGTTCGTCTCGGTGGGATGCTTGCTCGTCGCCGAGATGCGCCCGGCACTCACAAGCGTTGCCGCCTCGGGACACACCGAGCGCGCCGCATCCATGCAGGCTGCAGGATCGGTTCCCGGCGGCGTTGCCAGAACGGCCCATGCGATGGACTCGTGACGTGGGTCAACCCACTCGATAGAGCAGATGCGGTCGGCATACGTGCGGAACAGGTCGGGGTAGCTCGTGAGCATCGTCAACAGCTCGCGCTCCCCTGCCAAGGACTTGCGCTCAAGATCAGTAAGAACCATCGGCGCCGCCGCAGCCGGAGCGCCCGAACCATCAGTCACAGGCACAGCACCCATATCATCAGGCACATCGATCGGCGGCAGATCGTCGACGAGCTCCACGGGCGCGGCGCCGTAGGCATCGAGCGGGACATGGTCGTACGGCTCCTCCTCGACCGGCGCGGACACCGGCGGCGTCGCGCCCGATGCCCAAGCACCGCGAGATGCCCCCTGCGAACCAGACGTCCGACCGCCCGCGCTACCAGAGCGCTCGGCTTGCGCCCGCTGGCGTTCATAGTTCTGCTCACGACGTCGTTCCGCATCTTCGCGCTTGGCGACATCGCGAAACACGCGACCCGAACTCGCGCGAACCGTCTCCAGATCCAAGCCCAGCAGATCGGCAATCTGGATAAAGTATGTGTCGATCATATAGCTATCGCGCAGCGGATAGATAAGCGTCAGCGCATCTTCCAGCGCCTTGGCACGACCGCCCGGCGTGGTGATGTCACTCGACTCCTGCAGCGAACGGTAGACAAAGTCCATGAGCGGCTCGGCAGCGTCGATGCGCGCCTGAAGCTCCTGTCCACCATGCGCCGTGATGAACTCCATGGGATCGTTGCCGTCGGGCAGCACCACGCAGCGCAGGTCCATCGAATCCTGCTCGATAAACTGAATCGCACGGCGAGCGGCCTTCTGGCCCGCGGCATCACCGTCAAACATATACACAATGCGCTTGGCAAAGCGGGTGAGCGTCTTGACGTGATGCTCCGTCAACGCCGTGCCCAGCGTAGCGACGACGTTTTTAATCCCCGCCTCCCAGCAGGCGATGCAGTCGGTATAGCCCTCAACCACGATGGCGGTATCTTGCGCGACGATAAACTCCTTGGCCCAATTAAAGCCATAGAGGTTTCGCTTTTTATGAAATACACTCGTCTCGGCGGTATTGAGGTACTTAGGTTGGCCGTCACCCATGATGCGACCACCAAAGGCAATGTTGTGACCCTGCTCGTCAAAGATGGGGAACATCACGCGGTCGTAGAAGCGGTCGGCTAGTTGCCCGCGCCCGCGGCTCACGGCGACGTTGGCGTCGATCATCTCCTGCGGGGTAAAACCCGCCTGGGACAGGTGCGACACCAGCGCGTTGCGGCCCGGTGCAAAGCCCAGGCAGTAGCGGCGGCAGACGTCGCCACCCATGCCGCGGCTGGCAAAGTACTCGCGCGGACGGCCGTCCTTACCGCGCATAAGCATGGTGTGGTAGAACTGGGCGGTCTCGGCGCACAGATCGTAGATGCGGGCGCGCTTGGTACCGCGCTCGCGGCGATCTCCGGCGTCATGCAGCTCAATACCCGCGCGATCGGCCAAATATCGGATTGACTCGGGAAAGCTCAAGTTCTCGCGCTTCATGATATAAGTGAAGACGTCGCCACCCTCGCCGCAGCCAAAGCAATGCCACACCTGTGTGGCGGGGATAATATGGAAGGACGGCGTCTTTTCGCCATGAAAGGGGCAGCAGCCCCAAAACTCATGGCCGCGGGGCTTGAGCTCAACCGTTTCCTGCACGATGGCAACTAGGTCGGACGCAGCGCGTACCTGGTCTTTTTCCTCATCGCTAATCACGGATGCTCACCCCCTGCTCGCCCAAGTTGTGACGAATGTCCTCGATATTACCCTCGACGGTCGAGATCAACTCATCCAGCGATTCGAAAACACGCGAGGGACGCAGCCAGCGCGTAAACGCCAGCGAAACGGAAGCGCCGTACAGGTCGCCCGTATAACCAATTAAATTAGCCTCGAGATGCGCAGATGCCGCATCGTCGGCATACGTCGGCGGCAGGCCGACGTTAACGGCAGCAGGCCATACGGTGTCATCGACGAGCACCAGGCCCTCATACACGCCATCGGCAGGCACCTGAATGCCGTCGGGAACCTGTAGGTTTGCCGTGGGAAAGCCCATGCCAGAGCCCTCGTGACGGCCGCGAATAACACCGCCGCGCACCATATACGGGCGTCCGAGTAACCAAGCAGCAAGCCCCACATGGCCCTGTCCCAGCTCGTGACGAATGCGGGTGGCGCAAATGGCCTCACCGCCCTCGCAAAGCAAGTCGTGCCCGTATACGTCAACGCCGCGCTCGGCACCCCAGGCGCGCATCTCGGCAACACCAGAAGCACCGCCGCGACCCAGCCTAAAGTCGCTGCCAACGCGAATCGAGCGAATGTCGACCACGCGTGACAACAGTGCGAGAAAACCGACATGGTCGAGCGCCGCGACCTCAGGCGTAAAGGGAACGGCCACCACTGCATCGACCCCGGTTTGAGCCAGGGCATGCAGACGGTCGGCCGTCGTCATCAATTTTTGAGCGGGCGAAGGGCTCACCACGACGTCCGGGTCGGGATCGAAAGTGACCACGACCGCCTTGCAGCCATGGGCACGGGCATCACGGACAAGCGCTTCGATGAGTTCCTGGTGTCCACGGTGCACACCATCGAACACGCCGATGGCAATCGATGCGGCACCCAAGTGCTCGCACTCATCAAACGCATCGGCAGTAACGATGCGAGCCTCGTCCGACTCGCCCTCGAAAAAGATACGCGCGAGCTCGCGAGCGGACAACATCATCGAACACCGCCGATTGCCTGCGGAAACACGTGCTCCATGACAAAGCGGCCACTCTCAATGCGGGCGAGCGCCTTGAGTCCCCCATCGAGCACCAACGCAAAAGGCGCCTTCGAGGCATCGAAATCGGCAAGCGCACGCTCAACGGGAATGCGTCGGCCGCAGAGCAGATCGTCGGCAAGATTGCCCGGCAAGTCAACACGCGTGGCGCCCAGGGCCGCAATGGGATCCAGGGCAAAGCCAGCCGCGGACTCGGGGGAAAGTTCCTCGACCGCATGACAAGCGCCAATGGAAACAACACCGGAGGCCGTGCGGCGCAACGCGGAAATGTGCGCGGCACTCTCACAGGCGCGGCCCAAGTCGCGAGCGAGCGCACGGATATAGGTGCCCTTGCTCACCGAGAACGCCACGGTCCACACACACGTATCACCTTCGCCGCCCACGGCGATCAGGTCGGCGGCATAGACCTCGACGGGGCGCGGAGGTAGGTCCACCGCATTGCCCTCGCGAGCAGACTTGTAGGCGCGAACGCCATTGACCGAGATAGCCGAAAACGCCGGCGGCACCTGCATCTGCGGACCCAGCATGGCCGCCAAGCGCTCACGGGCATAGGCAGGATCGCGCAGCTCGTTGGCAATAGCCACCGTGCGGACCGCCTCGCCCTCCGCATCATCGGTATTGGTCTCGGCGCCAAACGAGATGTCGGCGACATAGCTTTTGGTATCGAGGGTCAGCATGCCCAGCAAACGAGTAGCCTGGCCAACACCCACCACCATGACACCCGATGCCATGGGGTCGAGCGTGCCGGCATGGCCGACGCGACGCTCATGGAGGGCGCGCCGACATTGCGAGACCACATCGTGGGACGTGCAGCCCACCGGCTTATCGACGGCGAGCAGCATATTCAGTTGAGAAGGCGTACGACGAGCCATGTACCATCCAAAAAGTTAAAGCTCGACGGTCACCGAAGCGGGATCCTCCCCTACCAGTTCGGCCAGCATGGGAAGTGCCACGGTGAGCGTCTCGAGAATCGTTCCGTTGTTGGAGAAACCGGCGGCAGCGGGATGTCCGCCTCCGCCAAAGGCAGCAGCGATCTCGGACACGTTGAGGTCGCCCTTGGAGCGCAGGTTGCCGCGCACCTTGGTATCGCCCTCAATGCCCTTCAGGAACAGGCAGACTTCGACGCCCATCACCGAGCGAACCACATCGACCAGGCCGTCGCACTCATCCGAGGTGACACCGCAAGCCTCAAGGTCACTCTGGTACGCGTAACTATACGCGACGCGCCCGTGGGCCACCGTCTTGATGCGGCCCATAACGATGGACTTAAGGTGCAAAAACTCAACGCGCATGCTCTGGTAGACCTCGAGTGCCACACGCGCCGGATCGGCACCGTGGGCAACCAGACGCGAGGCTGCATGGAACGCGGCGGCATCGGCGTTTTGGTACTGAAAACGGCCGGTATCGGTAACCAAGCCACACAGCAGGCAGGTCGCAACGCCATCACGTGCGACAATGCCGCAATTGTCCAAGAAGCGGTCGATGATCATGGCGCAGGCTGCAGCTTCGACGCGCCTCAGGCTGAGCTCGGCAAACTCCTCACGCGCCGGATGGTGATCGAAGCACACCACATGCTTGGAGCGACGAAGCACCTCGGCGGAATTATTGAGACGCTCGACGACCGGCACGTCCACCGAGATGAACAGGTCCGGATTGCCGGTGTACGCAGATGCCGGCACCAGGCGATCGGAGCCTTCCATAAAGCGGTAGATGCGCGGAACCGGGTCATCGTCTGCCAGCAGCAGGGCAATGTCCTTGTTAGGGAAAAACTTCATAAGCGAGAGGCCCAGACCCAAAACGGAGCCCAAGGCATCGCCATCGGGAGAAGTATGTCCCGAAATCGCAATGGAGGACGAACCCTCGATGAGCTCGAGGATGCGTCGCTGAATATCTGCAGACTCGCACGAGGCGAGGTCGGCGGAATTAGTCATCTAAAGCTGCCTCCTGGGCGGCATCCGCTATCGGATAGCCGTCCTCGTCCTTTTCGATCGCAAGCGTGGCGGGAACGTTTTCCAGCGCACGCGTGATGCGCTCGGCCTCATCGGTCGAGCGATCGATGCGAAAATCGAGCTCGGGCGTAACACGCCAATCGAGCGAGCGAGCCAACAGGCTGCGAATACGGCCCTTAGCGCTTGCGAGCGCCTCCAAGACCTCGTCGTAGCGGCTCGCATCGCACGACACGTACACGCGCGCGAACGAACGGTCCACCGCGACCTCGACCGCGGTCAAAGTAACCAGGTCGAGACGCGGATCGGAAACCTCAAAGAGCAGGATATAACCGAGCTTCTCGCGAAGCTGCTCGCCCAGACGGCGGGTTGCCTGCGTTTGCTTCATAGCGCTACCCCCTACTCGGTACGGGCAACCTGGTCGATACGGTAACCCTCGATCTGGTCGCCGGGCTTGATGTCCTGGAAGTTCTCCAGGCCAATGCCGCCCTCGGAACCGCTCTTGAGGCTCTTGGCCTCGTCCTTGTAGTGACGCATCGAGGCGATCTTGCCGTTGAAGACCACGATGCCGTCGCGCACCAGACGCACGGAATCGGTCGCGGCGATCTCGCCCTCTTCGACGCGGACACCGGCGGCGATACCGACTTTAGGCACCTTGAAGGTGTCCAGGACGGTCGCGGTACCCGTGGAGACCTCGACCTCGGTGGGCTTGAGCATGCCGATACGGGCAGCGTCGAGGTCCTCGAGGCACTTGTAGATGACGTCGTAGCAACGGATCTCGACGCCCTCGCGCTCGGCGGCGGAACGCGCCTTACCGTCGGGGCGGACACCAAAGCCGATGATGATGGCGTTGGAGGCGTCGGCCAGGACGACGTCGGTCTCGTTGATGGCACCAACGGCGGAGTGGATCGTGTTGATGCGAACCTCGGACTGATCCATCTTGTCGAGCGAGTCCTGAAGGGCCTCGATGGAACCCTGGACGTCGGCCTTGATGATCAGGTTGAGCTCCTTGACCTCGGCGTCGGCAATGGTCTCGAAGAGGTTCTCGAGCGTGACGTGCTTGACGCGGCTCTGCTCCTCGATACGGGCCTTGAGTGAACGCTCATCGGCCAGGGCGCGAGCCTCGCGCTCGTCCTCGAAAACGCGGAACTCGTCGCCGGCGTTGGGCACGGACTGCAGGCCCAGGATCTCGACGGCGTCGGAAGGACCGGCCTCGGTGACGGCGTTGCCCTTGGGATCGAGCATGGCGCGGACGCGACCGTAGGTAAGGCCGGCGACCAGCGTATCGCCCACGTGCAGGGTACCGCGGGTCACGAGCACCGTGGCAACCGAACCGCGGCCCTTGTCGAGCTTAGCCTCGAGGACGTTACCGGAGGCAAAAGTGTCGGGGTTGGCCTTGAGCTCGAGCACGTCGGCCTGGAGCAGCACGGTCTCGAGCAGGTCGTCGATACCGATCTTCTGCTTGGCCGAGATGTTGACGAACATGTTCTGTCCGCCCCACTCCTCGGGGATGATGCCGTACTCGGTGAGCTCCTGGCGCACGCGGTCGGGGTTGGCACCCGGCTTATCGATCTTGTTGACGGCGACGACGATGGGTACGCCGGCGGCCTTGGCGTGATTGATCGACTCGATGGTCTGGGGCATGACGCCGTCGTCGGCGGCCACGATCAGAATGACGATGTCGGTCACCTTGGCACCACGGGCACGCATGGCCGTAAAGGTGGCGTGGCCAGGGGTATCGATGAAGGTGATCTTGCGGTCGTTGATCATGACCTGCGAAGCGCCGATGGCCTGGGTAATGCCGCCCGCCTCGCCGGCAGCGACGCCGGTGTGACGGATGGCGTCGAGCAGCGACGTCTTACCGTGGTCGACGTGGCCCATGACGGTGACGACCGGTGCGCGCGGCTTAAGGTCGGCGGGATCGTCGTAGAACGAGAAGGTGTTCTCCTCCTCGGGGGTGATGATCTTGATCTGACGACCCAGGTCGTCGGCAACGAGCTCGACGAGGTCGTCGGACATGGACTGCGTCATGGTGAGCGGCGTGCCCAGCAGGAACAGGCGCTTGATGATATCGTTGGCCGGAACGTCGAGCGCCTCGGCGAGCTCCTGGACCGTAACGCCCTGGGAGACCTTGATGGCATCGAGCTCCTCGGGGTTCACGCCCTGGGCCAGCGCCTCCTCTATCTTGCGCTCCTCCTGAGCCTTGGCAGCTTCGCGCTCGCGCTTCTCCTTGCGCTTCTTGCGGCGACCGGTGGACTCGCGAGAGGCCTCCTCGACGGCAGCACGAGCCTCCTCGAGCACCTTCTCGCGGCTGTACTCCTCGGCCTCGCGAGCCATACGGCTATAGTGGTCCTCTTCGTTGTTGTGACCGCCCTTGCGCTTCTTGCCCTTGCCCTGCTTGTCGGGGTTGGGGAAGTCCATGCCGGCAGCGACGTTGTTGCTGGCGTTGGTGCGATGACTGTGCGGACGGCTCTCGGAGGCGTTGCGCTCGGAGTTGTTGTCGGAGGCGTTGCGATCGTTACGACGGCCACCGCGGCGGTCGTTGTTGCCGCCACGACGGTTACCGCGCTCGGCGGCGCGCTCGGCTTTGGCCTTGTCCTCGGCGTCCTTCTTCTCCTTGAGCACGGTCTCCTGTGCAGCGATCTGGTCGAGCAGCGAACGGAAGCGCGAACCGGAGTCGGAAGCGGGAACGGCGCGGCGCTGGGCCTCGCGGGCAGCCTCCTCCTTCTCGCGGGCAAGGCGCTCCTGCTCGGCCTTCTTCTTGGCCTCGGCCTCGGCGCGGGCAGCCTCCTCGGCAGCCTGGGCTGCGGCAAACTGGCGGCGCTCCTCCTCGCGTGCCTTCTCGGCGGCGATGCGCTCGCGCTCGGCCTCGGCAGCGCGAGCGGCCTCCTCGGCGGCGGCTGCCTCCTCCTCGGCCTGCTTGGCGGCCTCGACTTCCTGAGCGCGGGCCTCGATCACCGAGGCGAGCTGCTTGCGGACCATGGCGACATAGGCGTCCTCCAAGGTGGAGGAAGCGGACTTAGCGGGAATCTTCATATCGGCGAGATGACCCATCAGTTCCTTGGAGGTCATGCCGAACTCTTTGGCCAGGGTGGACACACGGACTTTTGCCATATGACTTCACCTACCCTTTCTGGCACCTTGGGTGCCTAGAGACTGAACGAGCGTGGGAGACGCGCCGGAACCTGCCCGGCGCGACCGCGCGCTAGATCAGGTCCTCCGCATCATCGAAGGCGTCGGTGTCGTGGACACCGCAGAAACGGGAGCCGGGACGAGCCTGGTTGCGGCACTGGATGCCGTCCTCGGACACGTACTCGCAGCGGCGGACGTCCTCGTCCTCCTCGTCACCGATCAGGTCGGCGGCGGGCTCCTCGTGAACGGGAACGTTCTTGAGGATGTCGGCGGCAAGCGTTTCGGACTTGATGTCGATGTGCCAGCCGGTCAGGCGCGCGGCGAGGCGGGCGTTCTGGCCCTCCTTGCCGATGGCGAGGGACAGCTGGTCGTCGGGCACAATGACGCCGGCGTAGGCCTTCTCCTCGTCGATGAGGACGCGGGTGACCTTAGCGGGCGACAGGGCGTTGGCGACGTAGACGGCAGGATCGGCATCCCACAGGATGACGTCGACGCGCTCGCCGCGGAGCTCGCCCACGACAGCGCGAACACGGCTGCCCTTGGGGCCGACGCAGGCGCCCACGGGATCCAGACGGTCGTCGAGCGAGTGGACGGCGACCTTGGAGCGCTGGCCGGGCTCGCGGGCGATCGACTTGATCTGGACGGTGCCCTCATAGATCTCGGGCACCTCCTGCTCAAACAGACGACGCATGAGCTCGGGGTGGGTACGGGAGATGACAATCGGCGGACGGCTGTGCTCGCCACGAACCGGCTGCAGGTTGGAGTTGGGGTCGCGAACGTCGATGATCACGGCCTTGATGTGCTGGTTGTGCAGGTAGCGCTCGCCCATCGGACGCTCGTTGCGCTCGTTCTCGTAACGACGCTGATCGAAGTGCGGCAGCTCGGCCTCGACGCCCTCGCGGATCTTGACGATCGTGAAGTCGGGCGTGGACTGCAGCACGGTACCGCTGATGAGGTCACCGATGCGGCCGGAGAACTCCTCGTAGATTTGCTCGCGGGCGGAGTTGCGCACGATGGCGTTGATCTCGGCCTTGGCGTGCTGGGCAGCGATGCGACTCGTGTTCTTGGGGGTGACGTCGATCTCCTCGAACTCGGTGAAGTTGCCCTCCTCGTCCATGGAATCGTCGATCGGCTCCAAGCGGTAGACGTAGATCTTGCCGGTGGTGCGGTCGATGGTCACCTTGGCGCCCCACTCAAGATGCAGGATCTCGGCATAGCTCTTGGCGAGCGACTGCTCCAGGCGGTCGATCAGGTAGAGCTGGTCGATGTGCTTCTCCTGGCAAAGCTCCATCAGGGCGGACATCATGTCGGATGCTGCCATCTTACTTTCCTTCCTTCGCGGGCTTGAAGTCGTAGGTGGGCTTCAACTTGCACTTTTTAACATCAGAAAAATCGAGGGTAACGGACTCGCCGTCCTCGAGCTCGAGGGTCACGTTCGTCTCGGTGGCGGCGGCAATCTTGCCGGCGTACTTGCGACGGCCCTCGGTGGCGGTGGAGGTGAGCTCGCAGTCCTCGCCCACAAAGCGGGCAAAGTCGCGCGGACGGCGCAGCGGGCGCGCCATACCCGGGCTCGATACCTCGAGCGTATAGCTCGAAGAGATGGGGTCGAGCTCCTCAATCACGTCGCCGACCCACTTGGTATTGGCCGTGACGTCGTTGAGCGACAGGCTCTGACCCTCGGCACCCTCGATACGCACGCGCACGCAGGGGGCCTTGGTGGCACCCACGAGCTCGACGTCGACGATGTCGACATCGTGCTGGGGAGCGACGGCCTCGAGCGCATCGATGATCGCCTGCTCGGTCTTAGTCTTGACCATTGCGGCACCTCCATCCATACAAAAAAGAAGCGGGGCCGAAACCCCACTTCTTTCAATTACAACTTCATTTGCAAGCAAACTATAGCAATAGCTGCGAAAACGTGCAAGCACAGTACGAATCTGCAGGTCAGCGTGCGCACAGCTTCTCCACAAGAATAGGACAATTGACCGCGGCCAAGCTAAACAAAACGAGGGACGACCCAACCGGATCGCCCCTCGTCTTTTATGTGTCAGCTAAGCGCGCAGCGCTTACTTGACCACCAGGTTGACCAGCTTGCCGGACACGCAGATGGCCTTGACGACCGTCTTGCCCTCGAGCCACTTGGCGACGGCAGCCTCGGCGGCAGCCTGCATCTCCTCATTGGAGGCATCGCGGGCCACGTCGATGCGGCCGCGGACCTTGCCGAGCACCTGAACGACGATCTGCACCGTATCCTCGATGGACTCGGCCAAGTCGAACTCGGGCCAGGCGGCGGTGTAGGCGTTGCCCTCGCAGCCGAGCGCCTCGTGCCACAGCTCGTCGGCCCAGAACGGGCAGATGGGCGCCAGGACGCTCACGATGTCCTTGGCCACGCCGTAGCACAGAGCCTTGTCGCGGTCAGTACCCTCGGTGGCGTTGAGGTAGGCGCTCGCCGCGTTGACGAGTTCCATGACGGCCGAGATGGCGGTGTTGAACTGGCCGCGATCGAAGTCCTCGGTGCACTTGGCGATGGTGCGGTGACGCTCGCGATAGAGCTTCATCGCGACCTCGTCGAGCGCGGACTTGTCGAAGGCCACGTTGGCGTCGCCGGACTGGACGAGCTGCCAAACGATACGCCAGGCGCGCTTGATGAAGCGGTTGGCGCCCTCGACGGCCTTGGGATCCCAGTCGAAGTCCTTCTCGGGCGGGGCGATAAACAGGATCGCCAGACGCATGGTGTCGGCGCCGTAGGGCTCGATGACCGAGCTCGGGGGCACGACATTGCCCTTGGACTTGGACATGGTGTCGCCGTTCTCGTCCTTGACCATGCCCTGGCACAGCAGGTTGGTGAAGGGCTCGTCCACACTCAGCAGGCCCAGGTCGCGCAGTGCCTTGGTAAAGAAGCGGCTGTAGAGCAGGTGCAGAATGGCGTGCTCGATGCCGCCGATGTAGTTATCGACGGGCATCCAACGGTCGGCGGCCTCGCGGGAGAAAGGCAGCTCGGTGTTGTGCGGGTCGGTATAGCGCAGGTAATACCAGCTGGAGCAAGTGAAGGTGTCCATGGTATCGGTCTCGCGCTTGGCCGGGCGGCCGCAGACCGGGCAGGTGGTCTCGTAGAAGTCCTTGCACTCGGCGAGGGTCTCGCCGGCGCCCAGGTCCAGGTTCTCGGGGAGCGTCACCGGCAGCTGATCCTCGGGCACGGGCACAATGCCGCAGTGCTCGCAGTGGATGGCCGGGATGGGGTTGCCCCAATAGCGCTGACGGCTGATGAGCCAGTCGCGCAGGCGGAACTCGACCTTGCGACGACCACAACCCATGGCCTCGAGGTCGGCCACGATGGCAGCTTCGCCCTCGGAGTGCTTGCCGCCGCGCATGCCGGTGTACTTGCCGGACTGGACGAGCGTGCCCTCCGCAGCGTGGGCGCAATCCCAGTCGACGGTCTCGGCGTGGAAGGTATCGATGGTCTCGCCGCTGGCCTCGACGGCAGCGCGATCCTCATCGTCCAGGATGATCGGCACGATCGGCAGGTCGTACTTGCGGGCGAACTCAAAGTCGCGCTGGTCGCCGCAGGGAACGGCCATGACGGCACCGGTGCCGTAATCGGCTACGACGTAGTCGGCAACCCACACGGGGATCTTCTCGCCGTTGACGGGGTTCACCACGTAGCGGCCCGTAAAGGCGCCGTGCTTCTCGAGGGTGCCCTGGGCACGCTCGACGGCGGAGATATGCTTGGAGTCCTCGACGATCTTGGTCACGGCCTCCTCGTACTCCGTGCCCTCGACGAGCTCGTGCAGACGAGCGTACTCGGGAGCCAGGACAAAGAAGGAGACACCAAAGAGCGTATCGGCACGTGTGGTGAAGACGGTGATCTTGCCCTCGTCGCCCTCGATGGGCTCGCCATCGGCATCGCACAGGGTAAAGTCGACCTCGGCGCCCTCGGAGCGGCCGATCCAGTTGGCCTGCATCTGCTTGACGCGCTCGGGCCAGCCAGGGAGCTTCTCAAGGTCATCGAGCAGCTCCTGGGAGTACTCGGTAATCTTGTAGTACCACTGCTCGAGGTCGCGCTTCTCGGGCTCGGTGCCGCAGCGCCAGCACTTGCCCTCGGTGACCTGCTCGTTGGCCAGAACGGTCTTGCAGGTGGGGCACCAGTTGACCGGGTTCTTCTTGCGGTAGACCAGACCCTTTTCCCACATCTTTTCAAAGATCCACTGACCCCAGCGATAGTAGTCGGGGCTACAGGTCTTAACGGTACGATTCAGATCGTAGGAGAAGCCCATGCGCCTCATCGTGGCGAGCGCCTGGTCCATGTTCTTATACGTCCAGGCGGCAGCCTGCGTATTGTGCTTGATGGCAGCGTTCTCGGCGGGCAGGCCAAAGGCGTCAAAGCCGATGGGGTGCAGCACGTCAAAGCCGCGCATGCGGGCCTGACGGGCCATGGCATCGCCGATGGTGTAGTTGCGCGCGTGGCCCATGTGCAGGTCGCCCGACGGATACGGGAACATCTCGAGCACGTACTTCTTGGGCTTGCTGGCGTCGGTGTCGACGGCAAAGAGGTTGGAGTCCTCCCAGGCCTTCATCCACTTGGACTCAATGGCCTGCGCGTCGTAGGCAGGGATCTCATCCTTATGATCTGTGCAATCGCACATATCAGCTCCTTTAATCTTTAATGGGGTCGGTCGGCTTAGCTTTATTCGCTACTGCGGACAGTCCTGCGCAAGACGAAGAGCACATTAAGTGCTCTTCTTTGCGTGCGGAACTTGTAGCGAACAAAGCTAAGCCGCCCGACCCTAAGGTTGACTCGCATGATGATAGCAAATACAACAAGCGAGATGTCTGCGACTTGCAGGCATCTCGCTTTATCTAAATAACGTGGTTGAGGCTCAACCTTTATGTGCAGGTCTTATCTTATCGATACGTTACGCTCTGTTGGGAGTCCTTGACTACGACGTCGTGGGCTCCGCCTTCGACGATCGAGGTCGAGGAGACCAGGGTCAGACGTGCCTTTTCCTGGAGCTCGGGGATCGAGAGGGCGCCGCAGTTGCACATCGTGGACTTGACCTTGTAGAGTGTGCCGCCCACGCCGTCCTTGAGGGAACCGGCATAGGGAACGTAGGAGTCGACGCCCTCGACGAAGCTGAGCTTCGCCGCGCCGCCCAGGTCGTAGCGCTGCCAGTTGCGGGCACGCGCAGAACCCTCGCCCCAGTACTCCTTCATGTACTGGCCGTTGACGTTGACTCGCTCGGTCGGGCTCTCGTCAAAGCGGGCGAAGTAACGGCCCAGCATCATAAAGTCGGCACCCATGGCAAGGGCGAGCGTCATGTGGTAGTCGTAGACGATGCCGCCGTCGGAGCACACGGGCACGTAGACGCCGGTCTCCTCGTAGTACTCGTCGCGAGCGCGGCAGACATCGATCAGCGCGGTGGCCTGGCCACGGCCGATGCCCTTGGTCTCGCGGGTAATGCAGATGGAACCGCCGCCGATACCGACCTTGATGAAGTCGGCACCGCAGTCTGCCAGGAAGCGGAAGCCCTCGGCGTCGACAACGTTACCGGCACCGACCTTGACGTCCTCGCCGTAGTTTGCGCGGATCCACTCGATGGTGCGCTTCTGCCACTCGCTGAAACCCTCGGAGGAGTCGATGCACAGGACATCGGCGCCAGCCTCGATAAGCAGCGGCACGCGCTCAGCATAGTCGCGGGTGTTGATACCGGCGCCGACCATGTAGCGCTTATCGCCGTCGAGTAGCTCGTTGGGGTTGGTCTTGTGGCTGTCGTAGTCCTTGCGGAAGACGATGCCCATAAGGTGATCGTTGTCGTCGACGATCGGCAGGGCGTTGAGTTTGTTGTCCCAGATGACGTCGTTGGCGACCTTGAGGCTGATGTTCTTGTCGCCCACGATGAGCTGCTCACGCGGGGTCATGAACTCGGAGACCTTCTTCTGGTGGTCATCACGGCTGGGACGATAGTCACGGCTGGTAACGATACCCAGGAGCTTACCCTTGGGGGTACCGTCGTCGGTGACCGGCATGGTGGAGTGACCGGTCTTCTCCTTGAGCTCGATGACCTGCTCCATGGTCATGTCGGGTGTCAGCGTGGAATCGGACTGAACGAAACCAGCCTTGTGATCCTTAACGGCCTTGACCATAGCAGCCTCGGACTCGGGGGTCTGAGAACCGTAAATGAAGGACAGGCCACCCTCGGTAGCGAGCGCGACACCCATGTCGACGCCCGAGACGGACTGCATGATGGCGGAAACCATGGGGATGTTCAGGGTGATTGCCGGCTTCTCACCGCGCTTGAAGCGGGTTAGCGGCGTCTTAAGAGAGACGTTGTTGGGGATGCACTGCGAGGACGAGTAACCAGGGACCAGCAGATACTCCGAAAACGTGTGGGACTCACCGGGAAAGAACGTAGCCATGTTTCTCCTTTTTCCATGCGACCGGTCGGCTGCAGGCCTCGTAGGACCCAGCCCAACCTTGGGCGCCCAATACTGGGGAAGTATCTTAACGCACTTTGACTGCTACAATGCATGATTTAAGAAGAGCACACGAGGGTTTGACGCAGGCTTTGCGTTTGCCCAGCAAACACTTTAGCGGGAAGACGTGGAGCACATGGAGTACAAGACGACGGCAAAGTTGGTCATTCAAGCGTGCGACAAGGATTTGCCGGGCGTGTTCGGCCATGGCTGCGTCTTGCTGCTGCAGGGTATTGCCCGGGAGCACTCGCTCAACCGTGCCGCCAAGAGCATGGGCATGGCGTATTCTAAGGCCTGGCGCATCGTGAACGAAGCCGAAGGTCAGCTGGGCTGCAAGCTCATCGAGCGCGATGGCGCCCGCGGATCCACCCTCACCCCCGCCGGCGAGCGAGCCATAGCGGTCTACGAGGAGCTACAGGCCGATATCAACAACGTCATCGCTGCCAAGGCCGACGCCCTCATCGCCAGCATCAACGCAGGATAGTCCTTTTGGGACTGAATTGTTGTCCAGCGCGCCCTCGGATTGAGGCTCGCGCCACAAAATGGGCCCATATACTACGTTTAGTTGAATACCCTAGACCATACCGGGCATTATGAAAATAAAACCGCTGGTAGACAGCTTGGCGATTTTCAAAATAAGCGGGTATGGTCGACCCCTACGGCTTAAACGTAGTAAATAGGCCGTTTTCGTGGCACAGACCCCGATTAGCTACTTGCGGAGGGCGTTGTCTAGGGTGGCAGCCACCTGCAGAGGGTTGTCGGTGCCGGCGAAGAGGCGAATGGTGCACCCCTGCTTGCCGCGTGGAGCCGAAAGGCGCGTCGTTGCGCCGCCGGCCGGCGATGTACGAAACTCCCCCGGCAAAGCATCGAACAAATCGCCCGCACTGCGCTCAATAAGGTCAAACTCAACTGCCGGACCAAAGCCGTGCTCGAGGATTCCAGTTGCAACCGCATGGTCGGGATGCGAGCTCAGTCCGGGATAGCGCACGGCGTGCACCATCTCATTGGCAGCCAAGTACTCGGCCAGCGCACGTGCGCGGTCGAAATGTGCCTGCATGCGGGCATCGAGCGAGTCCAGCCCGCACTCCAGCACACCGGCCTCATCAGCAGGCAAATCAAGTTTGACCAAGCCACAGCCCTTAAGCAGAGCATGCGCGCACTCGGCAGCGGCATCCACGCGATGGCGCTTGAGCTGCGAGCGCGCGACCGATACGGCAACCAACTTGTGCGGAGCATCGCCCGCGCATACGCGATCAAGTGCCTCGAGCGACAGCACGGCACCCAAGCGCCGCGGATCGCACCCAAAGACACCAGCCACGGTGTTATCCACCACGAGCAGCGCATGAGCCTCACGCGCGGCGCGTCCTAGCGCGCGCAGATCGGGCACGCGCAATCCAAACCCGCCAATAGAGTTGACGAACCACCACAGGTGCGGTCCCTCGGCATCAAACGAAGCATCAAAGCCCTCGGACGCGGCATTAAACGCCGCAACCGACGGCTCCCCCACCATAGCCACGCCGCATCCATCAAAGCTGCGCGCAAACGCATCGGCAAAGTCATCGGCAAACGCAACCAGGCGATCGCCGGAACGTACAATCCCCAACAGAGACAGCGCCGCCGGCACATGCGAGGCCGCAACCAATCGCGCCTCACGCGCGCCGGCCCTCAAAGCCCAAGCCTCTTCTAGCTGCTGTACGTCCACGCGGCACCGTCCCTTCATAAGCAAAAACCCACGATGCGGGTGTTCCCCGCATCGTGGGCAACGGCTGCAGTATAGCGCCGTTGGGCGACGAAACGCCTAGATGCTGAGCGTGTGATAGGTCACGCTCGCACCCGGAGCGTCAACGATCACGCCATAGGCCTCGGGTGGCCAAAAGCGTCTGCAACGTCGAGCATCTCAAAGTTGGCATCCCAGCAGTCAAAGATACGATGCACCAACACCGCGAGTTCCTCGGCACACAGCAGGGGAAACGGCGCATCTGCCGCACCCTGAAGCGCGACCGACCCGCCCGAGCATGCGTCGAATAGCGGCACCAAAAATGGGTCGGTTAATGCCGGCGATGCGGTATACAGATACGGCACGCGCAGGACTTTGGCTTGGATGCCGTCGCGCGATGCATAGTAACGGCACAGGTCGTTGGCAGCGCGGGCGATAATGCCCTTGCCCGTCTGGGCGCCACTGGCGGCCGTGGCGTCGTCGTCACATCCGCCAGTGGTGCCCTCTGCACCCGCGGGCCCCGCAATAAACAGCAGCTGCACATTGCGTCCCATACAGGCACGAAACACCGAGCGCAGCAGCCCAATGTCGCCAAAAGTCACGGTATGCGGGGTGAGGTAGGTAGAAAGGTAGACCACGCGCTCAAACTCGTAGGCCTGGTCCAGGTGCTGGAGGAGCTCTTTCCACGAAGCATGGTACGACGACTCATCGCGGCGCGCGTCCTGCGCGGCTGCGACCTACACATGGTCGCCGGGGAACGCCTTGGAGCAAAAGCCATCGTCAACATATGCGGTGTTGCCAACAGCCAGCACTTCCACGGCGTTCCCCCTCCCCAAAAAACTACTTTTGCCATAGTCAAACATGCGTATTGTACGCTGTAAAAGCGAGCCACGGCGCCTTTAAGGCTGTTTTAAGAACTTTTTAGAGGATGTGAGAGTGGCAACTCATTCGACTTAGATTCATCGAGGAAATGCTATTCACCCTGAAAAGGCACATCGCAATCTGCTGACAGCTCTGCAGGGAGAATGGCAGGCAATGTAAGCGCTCCCATGGGTGAAAGTCCAGTAACAACCATCAGATAGCTCTTTGCGTGGGCATATGCCATCGAAATGGCATTTGAAAGAAGATAGTGACGCGCCTCGTCATCGGAGGAACTCTTTGGTATTTGCGCTGAAACCGAGATGGATACTGTAACGCCAGCGTGCATCTTCTCCTGTGCATCACCATCCCTGTCAACGAGACTGCCGGATACGCACATCTTTAAACTTGCATGCGCACCGTTGTCGTTTTTCCAAAGGTGAACATCCTGATAGCTGACGTCAACTTTTAAATCCATGTTATCCGAGGGCGAGTCCTCGATATGGAAATCGGAGTCAACGACGAATAAATTCACGACTTGAATCGGAGCAATAAAATCCCCACTCATGCTGCCAAACCTCCGGAAATCATCTCAAGATTCACATGCGAGGACGGACGCTCGTTCCTAAAAGACCATTGCTTGCGCAGGGATTCATTGGATGAGAGAAACGGTAGCTCTTTAGAATAGCTAACGGTGACCTTAGGAACAATATTGATACCCAAAGCAAGCTCGAACCTGGCGATCGTCTTCAGCGTCATATTGGGCTGAGAATTCAACAGCTTCGAAAGCGACTGAAGGCTCATGCCCATACGCTTTGCCAAATCGCTTTTGCTTAAACCCAGATGCTTCATCTCGCGATGAACAATAAACTCGATATCTAGCGCGTGTTCATAAGCGCGTGTTTCGCTAGTTTCTGTCTCGGCGTAAAAATCAGATAAATCTACTTTATTCATTGTGTTCTCCGTTTCGAAAGCCAAGTATAAAAGTCAACGCTCAGATTCCAGAAGTTGACGTGCTATTACGGCTAATCGCTTGGCCCGCTCGATTTCTTTACTGATATTTCCTGATCCCTGATGTCCTTTAAACCAAAACAATAGAACAATTCTGTCTACGCCCTGACATATGGCATAAATCATCTCTCGATTTGCCCCGTCAAACCCTTTTAGTTCATAGAGGCCGATCTTAGAATCAATACATCGTAGCTTTGAGGTCCCACTCGCAACCTTTAACCCATAATCATAGATTTTTGAAATCTGATCGATCATTTTACGGGCGGCAAGCTTCTTTTTAGGGTCTGTCAACATTTTCTGGAATTGAGAGTTGGCGGGAGAAGTCGTCAGCTCCCAAAACGGGCGGCCCTTGGGGTCTCTATATTCGACAAGTTCATATCCTTCTGCCAAAGGCCACCTCCCATTTCTAGTTACACTTAACTTATAAGTTAAGTGTAACTATTTAATTACAAATAACAAGGCATAAGCTAGATTCCGCAGCACCAAATCGATAAACAATCCAACCAAGTGGCGCTCAATCCGGAAGTATGCGGCAAATTCTAGACATGCCGATCACACTGGATAGCGGCAACGCTTTTACCTGCGGTTTCTTTTCATGAAAAGGGCGGTGTGCTCGAGAGTTCCGAAATTTGCCGCATACTTCCGACGGACGATTCCGGAAGTGCGGGGAAAATCCGAGATCGGTAGACCAGGCCCCTGTTTTAGGCTTCCGAGACGTGCGGTTTTGTTGCCGAAAATCCGTTTGTGCTCGGAGGTTTCCGGTTTTCCCCTCTCTTCCGAAAATAGCGATAAAAAAACCCACTGTCCCAAAGCGAAAACGTGACAAATGCCCCTCGGAAAACAGCCCCTTAAACGCAAAAACCGCCTTTCGGCGGTTTCCACGGACCAAGCCGGACGTACCGTCGCAAGGCCTCATCACAGTAGGAACATTAAGGAAAAACCCAATCTCAGTCAATCCTTTACCGGCAAGCCGCAGCGAATTAAGGCAGAGCAGCAATGCGTCAGTAAAGTTACATGTGAGCAGAAAAACACCCGCAACTACGTCTTTCCCCAACCGAGATGTAAGTTTTGACAGGCCAAATCTTACATCCGAACAAAAAGAGGGCCGACGCATCAACCCTCTTCAGGTGTCGCCCGAAGGCTTACACCGCAATTGCCTATATTCTAGTCGATAGCCTTTGTTTGTCTATGGGTCCAACAGCCATCAGGACGTCATTAACGTTTTTACGTCCGCCAGCCTCAGCGCAATATAGTTTCTCATCATGAGCGCAATGAAGAGAGGCGGCCATCCAGAAGAACAGCCGCCTCTCCGCAGGACGTAGGCCCGTAGGTTGACTACGTCAATACCGCTCATTTACTCTATCGCCCGGGTTCCAAGGGGTCAATTCAATTTAAGAGAGCAGTCATTATCTTTCGCGAATCTGCATGAACGCAGCTGGCTATTATCATAATCTACCCGACGAGCAGGGCAATCCATTGGAAGCGTCTTTAGCATACGGGATGAGCATCTACGTCAACTGGCTCTTACCGATCTACTGCATGCACACAGTGTGAGAGAGCGACATCGTTAGCAGCACTGTCGTGATTACCGGGCGATTGATCGAGGGGCTCGGGTGCACCGATGGCTGGATCGGCATCATGCGATATGGCTGCTTTGAGCGGCTTCTGCATCGGAAGACAAGCACGCCAAACAGTACATACATGAAAAAAGGGCAACACTCTCTTGTAGAAAGCGCGTCACCCTTAAAGCTCCCACAGAGCTTTTGAATGATAGCTAGGTATGCTACACCATCTCGCAGAGATGCACAGCACCGAGAATCGCTGTTCCCAGCAGAACAAACACCATGGATGCGACGGTCCAATTGCAATCGGCGTTATTGAAGCTTTCTCTACACCCTGATGTTCATCTCTTTAAACACACTGTATAAGACATCTTGCGCAATTAACCCTTGATAAGCCCTAACAAGCTCACCTAATTCATCAAGCATTGCTTTCGTCTCGTCGTCAGGTAGAACACGGCAGAGCAGGGAGTACATATCGGAAAACCTTGCCCCTCTTACGACCGCACAATAGAGCCGCTCGTCATGCGCGCAAATATTCCTAAAGCCAGATAGAACTTGAATGACACGAAGTAGCATTACCGGCTCGAGCCTTTGATTTCTATTTGCGGTTTGGCTGACCAACTTGCAGGCAGCATTTTGCACGCCGCGTTTTTGAAGCTGAAAGAAATGTGAGATATTGCCAAATGTCAGATCATTCTGAAGAACCCACAAGGGCACTGCACCGTATTTATTCAAATAATGCCTCACAAATGGGCGCATACGCTGCTCGTTTGATACCTTATCATTCAGCAGTTTTAGCAGTTCAGCAAGATTCTTCGAGTGCTGGTAACCCTTATTGCCTCGAAATGCCTTAGGCACGAGCAAATCATTAGACGCAACATAATTATAACGATCCAGGTAGGCATCTGCAGCACGGTATTCATTGCAAAACGAATATACAACGGCGTTCTTAAGTACGGCCTCTGCTCTTGCAAGACAGGAAAATGTAAGTTGTCTAAGTTCTCTATCGAACAAAAAGAGATCGTAGATGCTCTTGAATGAAGTGCCCTCTCTATAAACATCATCTGACGAGGACTGTGCGGCATTTTTATCAAGAAAAGGGCCTTTGTAGCCATTTATAACTGCGTAATAGCTTTCACGCCTCAGGCAATCTACCGTGGTTGCATCAGTCGCCACCCCACGGCTCTCTAGGAGTTCTATTAGTTGAGCGAAAGTCTTAAACTCTTTTGCCAAAACAAGCTCCTAAAATCAAAGGGCCGTTGCCGGAAGCCTCCGGACAACGACCCTTCTTTGTCATCGCCTCACTTAGAGTCCACGACGACTGCATCACTGCTGGTATAGTACCCTAAATTAATCGCTAATGCGGTGCATACAGGAATTACATTCTATGTTCGGTCAAATCTTTCATGAATCAGCCATTGACCGGGGCCAGCACGCCGAGCCAGCGGCAACTGCTAAGATTCATACAGAGCCGCCTCCTCGTTAACATGTGGCAGAATTTATCGAGCATAAGCGACTATCTAGTTAAACATAAGACTCCGCAACCTAAAACCTGGGCTGATATTGCCCAATTAGTCGTTCTAAGTAGAGGCGATCATTTGCAATCAGAAACTCCCACAACCTGTCGCCGTTCATCAGAACACGGTTAAATGAATCTACTGCATAATCAGCCAGGTGAGAGATAGAGACGCAACGTTCCTCTTCCAGTCTTTGTCTAAATACGACTGCGTACCGAGGGCTCAACGGGAAGTAAACGCCGCAAGGATTTTCATCACTCTCGTCCTTCCACTCTGCATGCACGGGAAGTGACGAGGTTATAAACTCAGAGCCTTCTGGCGCTATATAAAACAGACAATCCATGTCGAGCAATAAGACAAGTAAATCGTACATTGGCGCGCCCTTATCGAACCTGAACAGCGCTGTATCCAGACAAGCAAGCTCGACAATGGCTTCAAATTCATTCCTGTAGCCCGCCAAATCCATTTGAGAAATGTCTTTGTCAGAGAAAAAAGCGCTCGACAACAATTCGACGGAGTGAGCGCCAACGTTACCCCTCACCTTGCTCAACCATTTAGGATGCCTCGCAATGAGCGATGCGAGCAAAAATGCCAGTCGAGAAATCAACGCGACGCACTCTTCACCTTTTGGCAGTTTTCCGGAATCAAGAAAACTGAGCAACGATCGGTAGGAAGGTGCAAGATTGTTCTCGATTTTCCCAAGAGCATCTTCGATGACGCCCTTCTCGATGAATCCGTCATCGCCCTGGGATTCACGTCGCCTGACCTCATAGAGGTAGTTTTCTGCACAAACGTTTTCGGGCTTCGTTCGAAAGACGGGTTTCAACCCACCAGCATCGCGCCTTACAACGCTGAGATAGCCCGAGTCATCGGTAAACGATCTAAGATAAAAACGCGGCACATAGTGCTGATTCTTAACCCCAGGCACGAGTACGCCCCTCTCCAATTAACAAATCAATCAAGAGCAAGAGTTCCCAGCCGGCGACCGATCTAGCAGCAATGAATCAACCGCAATCGGCTCGGACCTCCTTGATTCTCGCCAATGCGACATCGATGTCCATCGCGGCCAGCTGAGAGCACACGGCATCTAGCGCCACTTTGCTAAAGAATGGAATCTCAGGCCTTACCGCATCATTTTTAGAGATAATCGCAAAAACGACCTGTTTGACCGAATCCCTTTCCAATTTAAAACAATTAGGTTCGATCTTGTCTAGAACAACCTGTGCGCACTCCCTAAAACTAGGGTCTGCCTTTACCAAACGAGCCGAGACCAAGCCCTGATTGAACAGATGGCTTAAAGTCGAAGACCCTTGATAATGCTTAACGTGAATGAACGTACCGTCTTTGCATAATATGTCACAAAGCTCGACCTGGCTGCCTCGACCGCCGTAGTAAATGGTCTTCTTGTCTAGCAACAACTCGGTCGAGGAATTCATCTCCACGACACGTTGGTTATACGGGCCCTCATATTCACCCTTAAAATATTCTGGGAATTCCGTTGGGTAAAGCGGAATCTTAGAGAAACGAGATTCAATCGATGATTTGTAGTCACCATCAATTCGATACCATTTTCCATTATTTGCACAGTAACTGGCCCCTTGATATTCGACCTCGCCATATAGACACTCAGATGCGCGCCATTTATTTATCACCGAGCCCTCTGCCTGTCCAATAACAGAAATACGGGTTTTGCAAAGGTCTTCGTAGCTCTGAGGCAACTTTTCCGGTTCCGGATAGACCATGTCGAGACAAACATCGTCAAGCAAAGAACCCTTTGATCCAACACGAAAGCCGGCAACCGCCTCCCATTCAAGGATTTCCGGCACTGCAAGCCATATATTCTGATCGTGAGCATTAATGAGGCTGATGGCTTTAGAATTCAACGCATCTTCGAGTGACCGCTTGCGCACCGGAACGATTCTGTCGACCCAATCGTATTTAGCCTTATAAGAATCAAGCACATAAACGGCATAGACAGACTTAAGATAGTCTCGGATCGATTCTACCGACTCGCCAACGCTCAATGCGAGAGAATCCGATCCAGTAATAGATCCAGTTGCAAGCAGCCCATCGCCTCCGCTCACAGTCACTCCCTCTAGCAAATCGCGCTCGACGTCGATTTCAAAAGCATCAACTGAAGACGGAAGGGGCATTTGCTCGTCGGTCTTTCGAGCATTACCTGAAACTGCAGTTCGTTTTAGTTTGCGAAGTCCACCATCCATCGCCTGATTGAGCGCCACTTTTAGCCCAAAGCGTTCCTCGACCGCCTCTTTATCCAGCAAAGTAAAACCATAGCCAAAAGAAATGGCAAATAGACGCTCGGCGTCCTCCGCCACGGCAACTTGAACCAGATGGAGAGCGCTTGCAGAAGAAGATAGCAAAGTATCGGACTCCAGTTGACCGTCAAAATAATCAATCCATTTTGGCGGATGAGGGTCTGATGGCTTTGTATAAACCACTGAACCATCCTCTAGAAGGTGCCTATGGATATAGGGGTCATTGGAGTCAACGACATCACCAATATTAAAACCCTCTTTAATGAGGTAAACCGACATCTTTTGCTTAGTCATAAACATCACCCGTCACGATCGAACCAGACAGCCACCTTATACCTGTGAATAGGCCGACCGAATGCAATGTCTCCACTGAATGTAGAAGGGAGAAACCCTGATTAAGCGCTTCGCCGCATTCAATTAAGACTGAACAAAAGTTACTCTCACGGCACAAAAGAGCCCCAGGCAGCGCGCGAGTGCCCTTCACCCGATCGACTTACTGGCTGATAGAGGAAGCCGACACTCGCAGCCCAACAATGCCCATCCAAACTCTGCGTGAGCGAGGGCTCCCACACCCTAAGTCACCGCTACTCTGAGCCGTGCCAAGCGCACGTCAACTTGGCACGATGGTTTAAGAAATCTCTCATATTTTGGAACAAAGCACCTGGGCCCGTGCGGCGGCTCAGGACACGCCCACTAAATGAGAGGATAACACCATGCCGAACGACGACATCGTCTACCTACTGAAGTTCGCGTCCAAAGAGGCATACATCAACGACCTGATGGACGGGCGCCTCAATATGAACGCAGCCGATTACTGCCACGGTCTGCCCGGAGAGCAGGGCGATCCGCTAGAAGCGTCTTTAGCATACATGATGGGCATCTACGCCAACTGGCTCTTGCCGACCTGCTGCACGTTCACGGTGCGAGAGGGCGACATCGTTGACAACGCCGTCGTAGTTACCAGGCGAATGAACGATGAGTTCAGGTGCGCCGACGACTGGATCGGCATCGTGCGGTACGACCGCTTTGAGCGGCTGCTAAATTGGGATAACGATTCTGGGGACGGCATTTCCCCACACGGCTCCATCCTCTATGGCGCCCCCTCCCCAACATTCCCCAGAAAGTTCACTGATGTTGACTGGGGTTCCCGTAAAATAAACCGCAACAAAATATGTGCGGAGTGCCGGCCTGGAGCTGCCTTCGGACCCTATTGGCTGCTCACCGAGAGGCTCCGCTATGAAACGATCCCTTTACTACCTGCTCTGCGCGATCGCGTGCACGTCCATGGTCGGCGCGACGATGCCCATGGCAGCCATTGCGGAGGCGATTCAGCCTCAAGAAACCGCCGAGCAGCAAGCGCAAGCCGACGCCACGAGCAGCGACACAGACAAGGCCGAAGACGGCAACAACACAAATACGGCAGCAGATTCCGCAGAGGACAGCACCGCAACATCCACCGGCACCAGCGCAGTCAACACGGAAAGCGCTGACGGCACCCCCACCGCCAACGCCACAGACACCGCCGCGCCCGGCACCACCGCCGCAACCGGCACCCCCACCCCATCCCTCCGTGCCCAGACCAACCCCACGCCCGAGGCCATCTCCACCACGTCACAAACCGGCTACGCCCACTCCGCCACGGCAACCCAAAACGGCGTCACCTTCACCGTCTCGTGGAACGACGCCCCCGCGGGCGCCGCGACGACCTTCCACGTAACCCAAACCAACGGCTCGTCCCAGGCCAAGGCGCGCATGGACGTGCCCACCTATTGGGACGGCGGCAGCCAGGAAAGCGTCTGCGACCCGTCGCGCGCGACATGGGGCAGTTACTACAGCCTGGGCACCGCGGGCCACGACTTTACCTTTGACTTCACGGCATCGGGCACCTACCGCATCTACTTCTACTTTATGGACAACGACAGAAACGACCCCCAAAACGACAAGGGGATCTACTACCTGCGCACCACAGCGGAGATAACCGTCAACGACCCCGCCCGTCCGAGCGTCACGCAGATCGTCAACGACGCCGTGGCCCAGTGCAGGCAGCAGACAAACGGCTCGGAATACGACATGGCGCTGTGGCTCCACGACTGGACGCTCGACCAGCTGGAGTACGACCACAGCCTCAACTGGTGCTCGGCCGAAAGCGGCCTCACGCGCCACCAGGGCACCTGCGAGAGCTACCAGCGCATCTACTCCAAGCTCCTCGACGCAGCGGGCATCGCCAACGGCCGCATCACCGGCAACGGCCACACCTGGAACGCCGTAAAGATCGACGGCAAATGGGGCCAGATGGACCTAACCTGGGACGACACCAACGACAACTGGTACGGGGACCTGGACCAGCGCCATCTGTACTTTGGCCTGACCGACGAGCTCATGGCAATCGCCCACTCCGACCACACGGCCAACTACCAAAAGGCCGACTACGCCTACCGCTCAACCGACCTGTCCAACAATTACTTTGTGCGAAACGGCAAGGCTGATGAATGGGCCGAAAAGTATGCCGACCGTATTCAGCAGCACTTGGATGCTAAGGCAGAAAGCTTTTCTATTGATGCTGATAACCAGTCGTTCCCGCCGAGCATCTCGGGAATTCAGAATGGGATTGTTGCTTATGCGATGAATCTGAGGGAGTGGAAGACTGATGGCGCAAAAGTTGAGCTTATGGCAGCATCTAGCGTCACAAAAGAATCGAACAGCAAATGGAGCGCCAAGTACGACTTCATGGCAAGCTATGAGACCACGTACGCCATAACAACCATGCCGAAGGACTGTGAATTATACAGCGGAGCCCAAGCCGAATTCACCGTAACGGCACCAAGCGCGACATCGTTCCAATGGCAATGCTCCGACAACGGAGGTTCGAGTTGGTACAACACGGGTATAGGCGGCGAAACTTCCAGGCAGAAAACCCTGAGGTTTGCATCCAATGCCCAGCTCGCGAAGAGGCTCTACCGCTGCCTAGTCTCGTTCCCGAACAGCAGCACCCTCGCAAGCGAGCCCGCACGCCTCGTCCTTGTCGCCCGATACGCCATCAGCTCCCAGCCCGAAGACTGCACAACTACCGCAGGGTCAACAGCGTTCTTCGCCATCGAAGCAGAGCGGGCTACTTCGTTCCAGTGGCAATGCTCCGACAATGAGGGCAGAACATGGTACAACACAGGAATCGGAGGTGAGACTTCCACGCAGGCGAGAATCGAGTTCACTGCAAGTACGGGATTGTCAAAACGCCGCTATAGATGCTTGGCATTCTTCCCTGATGGGACTAGCTCGGCTTCAAACACTGCGCAACTAAAACTAAGCGCTAACCAAATAACCGGGCAACCGCGAGACACGGCCGCCTCGACTGGATCCGAAGTGTCTTTCTCCGTGCGAGCCCTAGGTGCCATCTC
This sequence comes from uncultured Collinsella sp., assembly GCA_902466075.1. Taxonomy (GTDB): domain Bacteria; phylum Actinomycetota; class Coriobacteriia; order Coriobacteriales; family Coriobacteriaceae; genus Collinsella. The sequence goes on along the minus strand of CABQQA010000013.1, from coordinate 8,053 downwards.
GTACCAGTGGCAATGTTCCGACAATGATGGGAAGGGCTGGTACGACACCGGGATTGGCAATGCCGCCTCAAAGCTGCCTACGCTGCGGTTCACCGCCAGTGCCGCACTTGCGAAACGTCTCTACAGGTGCGTTGTCACCTTCCAGGATGGAACAACAGCTGCGACTCAAAACGCCAAACTCTCGTTATTATCGAATAAAGAGAGGATCACCACGCAACCGAAAGACTGCGCAACGAGCGTAGGAATTGAGGCCTCGTTCTCAATCGACGCTGAGCACGCGGCCGCATTTCAATGGCAATGTTCTGACAACGGAGGCAGGACCTGGTACAACACCGCAATCGGAGGTGTCACCTCGAAAAGTTGCACCATGAGTTTCATTGCAACCGAAGGCTTGGCAAAGAGGCTGTTCCGATGCTTAGTCTCCCTCGAAGACGGTTCGATGCAAGCCTCCGAGGCAGTCAGGCTGCTTCTGCGGTAAAGGCGATCTCATACTTTAAAGCGCCCGCAAAGCCGCTACCGGATATCACAGACCCCACGGCCACCGGAGACGTACAAAGTGTCACCAACGACCATGTCGCCCATGGGGCTGGCCAACATCACGGCGAACTCTGCGATCTCCTCGGGCATGGCGAACCTGCCAAGCCTGTTGTCCTCAGCGGAGATGCTGTCGCCCTTCTCGACGCCAAGAAGAGGAGTCGCCGTACTGCCGGGCGCAATCGCGTTGACTACAATGCCATGAGGAACCAGGGCGGATGCCATGCCCTCAGTGATGCCCTTCAGGCCCCACTTCGACACGCGGTAGGGAGACCATGCGGGCTCGTTGCCGGCCGAGGACGAGACGATAAGGATATGCCCATTACTGACCTTATCGGAAATCATGCGCTTTGCAACAGACTGCACCATGAAGTAGACGCCGCGCAGGTTGATGTCCAAGATGCGATCGTATTCCTCAACTGAAAAATCGAGAAACCCGCCCATGGAGACGTCCTCGGTGTGAACGCCGGCAGAATTGACTAGGATATTGATGGGGCCGTAGAATGCCACCGCCTCGTCGATGACTTTCGAAAAGGTGTCTGGCTCGGCAAGGTCGACAACAACCCCGGCGCAATTCCCGCCAAGCTCTAACACCACCTTGTCGACCTTCGCGCGCCTAGTGCCGGCGATGACAACATTCGCGCCGTTCTTCAGGAACGCCTTGGCGACCGCCTTGCCGATACCGCCTGAGCCTCCCACTACGAGGGCGGTCTTCCCCTTGAGCAAGCATTCATCGCCGACGGTCTGCATCACAGGCTGTATATTCTTGGCTTTGAGAGCGACGATGCCCTGCTTGATTGCGTGCTTTAAATTCGCCATGCACCTACTCCTCGACATCCATGAACTTGCCTTTATCGGCCTCGAGCCCCTTCCGATTTCGATCTATGACCAGCTTCGCGTAAAGCACGGGTGCCATGCCGCAGCATGCAATCTTTACTTTCTCGGAACGGCCGACCTCGCTGTTCTTGAACACGGACAGCCAGTTCTTCCTAACGTACGCCGTACATTCTTTCACGAGTTCACCTTCGGAGTCCATTTCATCCGCACCTATTATCTGAGTGAGTAGGAACTCGTAGTTTCGCCAGATATGCCAATCGCATGCGTGGCGAACCATCGGAGTATCCAGAGTCAAGTTCTCTTTAATGAATTTAATATTTCCAAGGGCGTTCTTGCCATTTTGAACGTTGTAGTTGGTAAGACCGCTACCCATGTTATTCAAACGGTAGTTGTAAACCTTACGTCTACCGACGCCCACATGATTAGAGTGCTGTGCAACCTCGGTAGCAAAGTACAGACCCTCGCCGAACCAAGGAACGGAAAACGAAATATTGTTGTCGACAACTACGGAGCGTTTGTACAACTTATTCCAAGGCCCTAGTCTCATAAAGGGATAGATGATGGCAGAGGTAGCGCGCTCTGCCGACCAGGTCTCTCGGACATCCTCAACAATCTGCTCCCTATCGCGCGTTGTAAAGAGATTCACCGAGTAGGACATGTCGGAGCCGGTGTTCTCTGCCAAGTCGACCAAATATTCGACGCAATCGGGCTCCAGCCAGTCGTCACCGTCCACAATCATGAGATAGTCACCCGTCGCGACACCAAGTCCCGCATTCCTAGCGGAGCAAGTGCCGCCATTAGGCTTGTGAATAACAATAGCCCTAGGGTCACGTGTAGCATAGTCATCACAGATGCGACCGCTGTCATCGGGAGAACCATCGTCAACGAGAATAATCTGGAGATTCTTATGGGTTTGAACCTCAAAGGAATGAAGAAGCTTCGGCAGAAATTGTTCAGATTTGTAAACAGCGACGATGATGGAAACAGATGGCTGACTCAAAATACGACCTTCCATTCATTATTCTAGCGAGCAAGACAGGCGGAGAACTCGCCAACGGTGTCACAAAGGAACTCCGAGGAGGACTCACGGTTGACGGCAAGTGACTCATTGACGCCCGCCCAATCAAAATCGTTGAGGCAAAGCTCTTCTGGCTGAAGCTCCGTGCTTATGCGGGAATCCAACCCGTAGCGAGAAAGAATTGCTTTGTTACGCTCCGCATACTGCTCAGGCAGAATATCGACAAAGGGCGTATTGAACAGCAACGAAAAAGCAGTCCCGTGGAATGAGTCCGTGAGCACGCAGGTAGCATTGTCAAACAGCCAAAGGAATTCATGAAGCGACGGGTAGAACAAATTCTTCCCCATCGTCTTACGAAGCGACGGACGAATGCTAACGACCTCGAGGCCGAGTGACTTGCATGCGGCAGCAGAATAGCGGTCGAATGCATCGCTTGGATGCAGGTTGTAGATCAGGCAGTACTTCCCATTCACCCCACGGGGAGCACGAGGCTCAACACGATCAAACCAGGCCTCCTTTGAGAGCAGGTGCACGGGGTCAACAACGGTTTGCGCCTCAAGTCCCATTTCCTCAAGAGTTTTCTGCCCACTTTCCTCGCGCACTGAAAGCCTATCAAAGCGCGCAAACGCTTTGGCGGCACGTTCGCGTTCGCGTGGATCGAGGCCATTTTTACCAAAGGAGGAAGAGAAGGAGAACTTGTAGGCATCGTCTGATGCACTCTCCAAAAGGTAGGCGCCCTCGATGTTTCCATCAGACATGATGTTCCACACTTGGTCGCCTCCCACACAAAGGACAGGATACTCCGCAAGAAGCTTACCGAGCTCTTCTGAGTCGGTAACCCTACGGCTCTGCCTCAACAAATCACTCCTCATCGCCTCGAACTTACGGGCACCAATCGCTTTTGGAATCGCACGAATCGGACCGAGCGCGCCAGAGGTCCTCATGGCATCTGCTAAAGGAAAGTCCCGGGGGATGCGGTAGTCAACATACTCAGCATTGATACCCATTGAGGCGAACGCATCCTGAAGGGCATATGCTTGCAGAATGGAACCGTAGTTCGGCACTGCATGGCGTGACAATATACCGACACACTTTTTCATTTCTTATTCCTTACCTTTCGCAATCGGCGGTAACACTTCGAGACGGAAACAAGTATCCGCGCGCGAGCCAAATGCGACTCACGCACATAATTGCCTCAGTAAGGCAACGGATGATGCAAATGACCTGCAAACTTGCGACTCCTATTGCAGACACGGTCAAAAGCGAAACAATGCAAAATACAGCAGATCCAACTGTGGTGAAGGTAACCTCAGTGACTTTGCCAGAGGCGCCAAGAATCGGCCAGCCGACCATCGTTGCATAGAAGGAAAACACGAGTACGGGTGAAGCCCAGGCGATAACCCAGGAACCTGATAGATAGTCCTTGCCACCGAGCACGAGCATAACTACATCGGAAAGTGCTGCGAAAGCGATGGTGCCAATGAGCAGGACGGGTATAGAGACTAGGAGCAACTTCCTTGCAAAACCGTAGTCACTCCCCTTGACCATATGGGGGTACAGACTGTTCACAATTGGCGAATAAAGGGACTGGATGGCATTAATTGCAGTCACAGCAAGGGACCAGTAGGAAATCATCGCCTTGTTGGTAATCACGATACCAATCAAAAGCGTAGTGAAACCGGAAAAAACGACGGAGGCCATGTTCGAGAAACAATAGAGCGCGGAAACCTTCAGCTCTGAAAGCGCCTCGCATAGGGGCACGAACGTAATGGTGGTACCGAACATTCGCTTGGCGGAAATGAAAGACCAGGCAAGGGCAATAACGCTCGAAAGGATGTCGAGAATAGGAATCCACAGAATGTCATCGATAGAATGGACAACGACGAACGTCAAGGCAGTAGAGACACCCTTCGAGACAAAATAGCGAGTCGTCAATGGACCCATGTTTTCATGTCCCTGGAAAAGAAAGTCCGGAGCAAGTGCCTTACCGAATACAGCAACAAATGCAAGCATGGTATATAGCATGTTCGAATGAGTAATGGGGATGAACCAGGCCACAACAACAACGACAGCGCCGGTCACTACACCAAGCAATAGGCGAGCCTCTGTCACAGCGCCGATAGCCCGGTTCTCCTCTTCGACAGTCTCGGATTTTGCTATGCGTTTAGTACCGGAAAGGTTGAAGCCAAAATCGACGAAAGTCTGGGCGAAAGTCATGAACGACACAACATACGCGTAGATCGCGTAACCCTCCGGCAGAAGCACACGAGTCAGATAAGGCAGCGTAATGAGGGGAAAAATGTACTTAACAATCTGCAGTCCGTACTGCCAAACGACATTGCTGTAGAAATGTTTGTGTTGAGAACTCAAAACTAAACTCCGAACAAACCATGAAGAATAAAGCAGGACATATCGGCGACGCTTGCAAGATAAGCCCACTGAACGACAAAACCGATAACCGCAATAATCGCAAGTGCGATATCTATAAATAGATTTACGGCATCATCCTTATGACTCAAAGAAGCTAAGACAAACAACGTTGAGCAAGGCATCGCATACCGAAAGAAAACATCTGCGGCAAAAAATACTGAAACTGCAATGCATAGGGCAGACCAAATGCCTGAAAAAACAAGCAAACCGGATTTAGAAACGTCGTAACGCCTAAACACCAAAAGGATGCAGAAAACAGCGATAGCTTCAAAATAATATCGGTACCCCATAAGCAACACACTATGTTGAGATGCCGCGGCCCATCCCCAATCGCTGAACTCGCTATATACAGAAAACTTATCCAAAGCGCTCATAAATAGAGAAAGAACAGGTATCGTCCTGAAGGAGGCCGGTAAGGCGGCGGAAAGCATATTTGATAAAGGAAGTAATGCAAGACTGATGCCGTAAATGGCAATCTCATTTTTTACGAAAAGCAGCACAACTCTTAAAGCTATCACCGGTAAAACAGATGAATGAGTAGAGGCGGCAAAGGCGTAAAGCAAAATCAATACAACCGGCCCGGTACGCTTCCCAAAGTCCAAATAGAGTGCCAACAGAAGCAACGAAAAAGCCGGGGTACTTTTTGCATAAGAGAGAACGTTGAAAAACGGTGGGATTGCCACTGAAATCAAAAGGGCGGCACAAGTCCTCCTAAACGACCACCCCTGAAGCGCGGCATAATCGTCAACAATAAAGGCCAAGACTGAGTAAAAAGTTGCTGTAACTGCGCTTCGCAGAAGATGGTCATCATTAAATCTCGAAACAATCCAAGCAAAAAGGTTGTAACCATGAGACCCCACAGAGGAATAGACACCCTTGATTGAAAGGAGGTCCCAAAATGATGTCTCACGAAAGATAGGCAGACTGTTGGTATATCGATCAATGTCAGCCATTAATGTCGTATTAACCCCATAGGCAATTGCGCCAGAGCAAAGACCAACAAGAATCGCCAGGCCCACACTCGAATGCTTCTCGGACCTAATATAAAGAATAATGAAGAAAATCGAAGCAAAAGGAAAGAGAAAGCATGATAGAAGGGCGAGGAGAAAATAGGCGTTGTTATATGCACCGGCGTCAGATTTGCGAGGAGCAATGCGATGCGAGTTTGACAAATCAAGCTCGAGTGTATCCATCATCCTACGACCTTTCCGGTCAAGTTGCCGTAAAGGCTGTATACAAGATTATGAAGTGCTGGCGAAGATGCAAAAAGCCCGCAGCGAATGCGCCAAGTCTTGCTCGCAAGAGGGTTGCCGGCGACCTTCCTGCAGCGTTTCCTCGCATTAAGGATATAAGCCTTAGCCTTGCGCCTGTCGATGCATTTATTCAAATCCAGCCTCGACGCAACGCGAAGAGAGCAAAAAGCCTCAAAGCAAGCAAACGCATCTTTCAACTCAGGTCTATCATCAACCACGTCTCTCACAGTTGACAAAGACGCTTCCATGCCCTCAAGGTGTTTGTCTTCGTATTTCTTATTCGTAGTAATGGAACCCTCGCGGGCAAGATAGCCATAAAGATCTGCGCCAGAAATACAAGCCTTATCAACGCTAGAGAAGACAGTAGCTTCAACGCCAAAGTCCTCGAACAGTTGCCCCTCGGGAAACGCAAGGAGTGGGAATAGTTCCCTAGCGTACAGCTTCGCGCAGGCAGAGCCGGACTCACCGTTAAGCAGAAGCAACATTCCAAGAAGTTCGTCGCCGGAAACGATCTTGCCTTCACCAATCTCTTGACAACCAAAGTCTTCAGTCGAATCAATTTTCTTATATTCACATGTGACAAGGGGCGCACCGGTCTTCTGCGCAAGGGCAACCATATGTCCTACAGCCCTCTCGTCCAGAACGTCGTCACCGTCCACAAATGTAACGAAGTCACCTGTGGCGCAGGCAAGGCCGAAGTTTCGAGCGGAGGATAGGCCTCCGTTCTCCTTGTGCACAAGCTTAACGCGATCGTCATCTGCAATGGTACGGACACAGATATCTGCCGTATTGTCGGTCGCCCCGTCATCAACGACCAAAATTTCTATATTTTTATACGTCTGGCCCATAAGGGAGCGAAGACAAGCCGCGGCGCATTCGCCCACGTTATACATGGGGACGACGATGCTTACCTTTGGGGTCTTACCGTTTTCCACTGGGAAGCCACCCCTCACCGACAAATCGTTTAATGGGTTTAGCGGGAACCCCGGCAACGATTACGTTGTCGGGAACGTCATGAGTCACCACCGCATTGGCACCGATAATCACGCCGTTTCCAATGCTCACACCAGGCATCACCGCTGCACCTTCGCCTATCCACACGTTATTGCCAATGCGCACGGGCTTAGTAACGATCTTTCGATCATCGGGCGCCATATCGGGCAACGAGGGATCGTCGTCATAGGACCCATGACTGTTATCAGATATAAAAATATTCGAAGCCATGAGCACGTTATCTCCGATAACGACACTCTCATGCGCAGAGATATGAACTCGATCGTTTATCTTGCAGTTCTTGCCAACAATTAGAGGGGTGCCGTCACCAGCAAGGTCGAAACGACAAGAATAACCACAGGTGAAGCCCTCACCATAAACGAAGCGACACTTGCCACCACGAAGGTAAAAGGGGCGGCGGACAAGTCTCGCACCAGGGAACAACACCTTGGTGAGAAGCAGCGCCCACACATTTTTAAACGTCTCGGAAGGACCATATTGACCAAACATCAGGCTTCACCATCCTGTATGGCGAAAGCCTTGAGGTACTCCCCCAGCTCTTCCTCCCAGTCGGGCATGTGGAAGCCGGCGGCCTCGAGCCTGGACAGGTCGAGCGCGGAGTGGACCGGGCGCGGGGCGACGGGGCCCTCGGCGCTGGCGTAGTAGTCGGCGGTCGAAACCGGCACGACCTTCTCCCCGTTGCCGTTGGCTGCCTCGAAGACGGCGCGGGCGATGTCCGCCCAGGACTTGACCGCGCCGGAGCCGGTGCAGTTATAGGTCCCGTAGGGGGCGTGCGTCCCCAGTACGTGGAAGATGGCGGCGGCCATGTCGCGCGTGAAGGTCAGGCGTCCCCGCTGGTCGTCGACCACGGTGACCTGCTCGAGCCCGTCCTCCGGGTCGGCGACGCGGTCGGAGAGCGCCTTCATGGTCTTCACGAAGTTGTGCCCCTCGCCGATGACCCAGGAGCTGCGCATGATGTAGTGGCGCG
>CABQQA010000012.1:0-69241 GCA_902466075.1 uncultured Collinsella sp. | reverse complement strand
CGCGCCACTACATCATGCGCAGCTCCTGGGTCATCGGCGAGGGGCACAACTTCGTCAAGACCATGCGCATGCTCTCTGACCGCTGCGCCTCCGCGGACGACGCCCTGGAGCAGGTCACCGTCGTTGACGACCAGCTGGGCCGCCTGACCTTCACGCGCGACATGGCCGCCGCCATCTTCCACGTGCTGGAGAGCAAGGCCCCCTACGGCACCTACGACTGCACCGGCTCCGGCGCCGTGAAGAGCTGGGCCGACATCGCCCGCGCCGTCTTCGAGGCCGCCAACGGCAACGGTGACAAAGTGGCCCCGGTCAGCACTGCCGACTACTACGCCAGCGCCGCCGGCCCCATCGCCCCGCGCCCGGTCCACTCCGCGCTCGACCTCTCCAAGCTGGAGTCCGCCGGCTTCCACATGCCCGACTGGGAGGAAGAGCTGGGGGAGTACCTCAAGACGCTCTAGTCGCTATTTATATTGCGAGGGTAAAGGCCGCCGTTCTCTAACGGCGGCCTTTCTTGCGCCTAGCGTAAAGTCCTGCCGCGACAAGAGCGGCGGCGGTCACCAAGCTAATTGCAAGCCCCGCAGATGCTGTCGAGGGCAGCCTCACGTGGTGGTCGTAGAGGAAGTCGAGGCAGGCCAGTGCATCGGCCTCGGCCTCCCTGCTTGACCGTTCTAGGTATCCAAGTCGCCCTCTTCTTCGTGATCGTTGTTGCCCAACTCAGGAGTCTAGGAATGATATTCTCGGTTGCAGCTGGTATGATTGGGAGGCGAGTCGCAGGTTGCCGCTAACACAGGCTGCGGCCATGGCGATTCGGATAGAAAACAGGTCGGGCCATTTGGTGAGGGGAGTCGATTGCTACGGTGGATGAGACGAGGACTGACGGGGATTCCGCATCCGCCCGCACGGATCTCTCCGAGGCGCTACGCGAGTCGAAGGCGATGCGGCTTAGCATGGCGAAGGCCCTGAGCGAGTCCGTCGCATATACCGAGATGATGCATAAGACGTCAGAGGCGGTTTGCGCCAGCATGGCGCCGGCCCTCGCAACTTTTGCCGACAGCATCAAATCCATTACGGCGGACGTCCGCCTCGACTCCATTCGTGCGGTCCTCGATTCCATCAACTCCAGCGGCTGGCTCTCTTCCTATCGAGCCTCCGAGGTCGAGAAGGTTGTTTCCGCCCAGCAAGAACTTCTTGCGGCATGTATGGTCTCGATCCAGACGCCCGCCATTCGGGACATGGTGGACCGCTTTGCGTCTAAAGACTACTTCGGCGTCTACGAGAGCCTTGCCAACAGCCTTTCTGGGCTGACCGTCAGGGGTCCCGACATCGCCCTCCTTGGCAATGTCGGCGGGCTTGTCGATTCCCTCGGGGATTTTGGCTATGGCGGCTCGATACCGCGTGGTGCCAAGACCTTCGTGAGAGAACTCAGCAAGGCCTCGCTCGAGCGGCTCTCCGTTAGCGAAGATGTCTCGGTCGACATCAGGGGGAAGAGGTTGCTCGTCACGAGGTCCGTGACGGATCCCGTGACGGACCTCGTGGTCTGCAGTTGGGCCTGCAATTTGGCCGGCGATGATTCCGGCGAGGTATCCGCGAACGTTCGCTCGTTCAACGTCCTGACCTCGTCCCTGTCCTTCCTTGAGGGGCTGACAGAGGTTGACATGATGGAGCTTCAGCAGCTCTGCTCGGATGAGCCCGCCTTCGCAATGGATTGTAAGGCCGGTAGGGTTATCTGGGAGACGGTTCGTGACTGGAGGGATGCAATTTCGTTCGACAGGCCGGTCTATTACCATGCTCGGCTAAAGCCCGCGGGGACGGCCCCGTACCTTAAGGACGACATGGCCAAAGCACCCCGACTACTTGTGAAAGCGGGAAGGTTTAACGGCCCGCAGAAGGCTTACTACTACTTCTCTGACACAGAGCACGGCGCGATGCAGGAGATTGGGAAGCACGGTTCGGGGGACGAGGCCCAGGTCGCCGAGATAGAGGGCAGGCGCGACGTCCGCCTCATCGACCTTTCCGGCGTGGGCCGCGGGACCAACTACTTCCTGAAGTACCTTCGGTTTCCATTCACCAACACCGACCAGGTCATCCCGCCGGAGTACCTCGTGCCAAACTTCGTCGCCCAATGCTGCCGCCATGCCGGCATCGACGGAATCAAATACTACGGCAGCAAGACGTACAGCAACTACGTGGTTTGGGATGACGGCTTGTTCCGCATCGCGTCCATGCGCGTGGTTCCCATCGAATAAGGCTGGTATGACAGCTGAATTCGATGTGGTCGGCTTCTTCGATGAGCTCATGTGCGCGCTTGGGGAGATTGCAGGCTACATCGGCGTGGTCGACCATGGGCGCTAGCCCCCTCTACGGGTAAATGAGCCGATTCTAGCGAACGCAAATTTAATGTGGGGGTATCGAATAGCTCATTTCTGACTGTAATAGGAGGTAGTGGCCTTGGATAAATCCAACCTATCTCTTGCCACGGATACACCAATCAAGGCAAGGGAGCAAGATCTTATCGGAAGGACCCCTTTCGCTGAGAGGCTGGCAGATATTCTGAAATCCGCAGCTGGTCCCGAGTCCCTTGTCATTGGTTTGTATGGGCCTTGGGGATCAGGCAAGACTTCGGTTATAAACCTCGTTGAAAATGCGCTCTCCCGAAAAGACGATGACGGCAAGGCGGGCGTCTCTGTCGTCCGTTTTGAGCCCTGGAATTACCTCACGTCCGAGCAGCTGCTCGCTCAGTTTCTTAAGGAAGTCGGGAGTGCGCTTGATAAAGATGTACATGGGCGGCGCACGCTATTCGGCAAGTTATTCGGCAAGCTGTGCGGTAAGCGCCCCGAGGTGCTCAATGCTTTCGCGGCATATTCTGAAGCCTTGTTGATTACCGCCGGTGCCGCTGCCAGTTTGGCGGGCGCGCCGCTTGCAGGCGTTGCTGTGCCTGCCTTCGGCAAACGTTTGGCGAGCAGGTTGAGGAAATCCGCAGAAAGGGCGGGAAGCGTCTCTTCGAAGAAACAGAGACTTGAGGAGGAGCTCCTCAAGTTCGATGGGCGGGTCGTAGTGATCATCGACGACATTGATCGGCTGCCGAACGATCAGGTGCGTATGGTGTTTCAGCTCGTCGCCTCCCTGGCGAAGCTTCCGAAGATAAACTACCTTCTTTCATTCGATGAGGAGGTGGTTACGCGGGCTTTGAGTGAAGTCCAGAATTGCGATGGCGCCGAATATCTGGAGAAGGTGGTCCAAGTCCCTGTGCACCTGCCGTCCATTTCATCGGGCGATTTGGAGCGGGTGCTTCTCAAGGACATCAATGCGATTTTCAAGTCGTTTGCATACAGGCTGGAGGACCTCGACGACAAGAGGTGGAACGGCGTCCGCCTGACGTTTCTGAACAATCGGTTCTTCACCATAAGGGAGGTTCGACGGTTCACGAACGCGTTAAAGGCGAAGTTGAGCATCCTGCCGCGATTCTGCTGCTTCGAGGACGTCGTCGCCTTGGCGGTACTGGAACTCAAGGTGCCAAAACTCGTTGATTGGATTCGCGTGCACAAGGACCTCCTTTGCGGCACAATCGGATCGTCGTTATATATGAATAACATGGATCCAAAAGACAACCTCGCCAATTTGGAGGAGCTGATTTCTAGGATAGTCCCGAGATCTGAAGCCAAGTGGGCGGTCGAGGCCGTCTGCAGGCTTTTCCCGCGGGTGGCAAATAAAACTGGCATGAGTCATTGCGTCTCTTACTCGAGGGAGAGCTTGAACGCTATCTGGCGGGCCGATTCCTTCGATCAATACTTCCATTCGAACATGCCGGACGGAATCGATATTCATGAGGTGCAGGATGCGTTAAATGTGAGCGAGGGCGGAGTATTGCTCGAAGACCTGCAAAGGCACGCCGAAGCGGGAAGCATGATCGACTTTGTATCGGCTATGAGGGCCCGTGTATCGACATTGGAGGAAGACCGTGCCGAGGTCGTCACTAGGGCGTGCCTTTTGGCCTTGGGTCTGAGCGAGGAAAAGAGCTACGCCCCTTTGGCCTCGACTAGCGCCGACCTGGAACTCATCAGACTCATCGAGTTGCTGTTCAAACGGTTGGGGCCTGCTAAGTCTGGCGAGATTCTGCGAGCGTCGGTGGACGAGAGCGAGGGGAGAGTAATCTATCCGCTCGTGCCTTTCTTGATATATCAGCTGGACAGCATGAATGCCACGGAAAATAGCGATTGCAAGACGCTTTTGCCCGAAGGCAGTATTTTCGAGCTTTCTGATGCCGTTTGCGCCAAGGTAGGCGAGGACGCCGCCGCGAGAAACCTGTTCCTAGACGATGAGTATCATTATGCGCTGATCTTGCTCAAGAAGCGTAAACGCAATGAATTTATGGCTTATGCGAAAAGGGTTGCCAATGCTGACGGGGCGGGGTGCGCGTCTTTTCTTTCGTTCGGGACGGGTCGCTACACATCGCTGGACAGCGGCGAAGTAACGAGCTTCTTATTCGATAAGACTGGTGTCGCAGAGGTGGTCGAGCTCGCAAAGATCGACGGTCTTCTTACTGCGGCGCGCGCAGACGGCAGCTTTTTCGAGTTGCCGGAAGACTGCCAGCTGGTTGCGGCAGCTTTCTGTGTTGCGAATGAAGATGATGCTAGGAACGAGGTCTCTGCTGAAGAAGCCGGTAGGTTCCTCGCGCGTTGGAGGCGAAATGCCAGGAGGGCGTGATTCTTCCTTTCACCGATTGGCAAAACGATTTACACCTAATTGTGAACATTGCCCACGCGATTTTTCTTTGCCCCCGCATTGATCTCGCTAGACTAATACTTGCTGCTACCAGGGCATTTTCTGGTGCACATTCTATTGGCTCCTTCGAAGATCGGAGCGGGTATGTTTGCTGCCGAGTCCCACGCCAGCCGTCATCACATTGCGATCGCTGCCATGGCCTGCCTATGCGTTTTGCTGGGCGGGCCTTCTTATGCCGCGGGCGCGGAGAGCCTCATCATCGTGGGCGCGACGTACTACGAGCCGGGCGTGTCGGGCCCCGGCTGGGCCTGGACCGATGCCGACCACCTGGAGCTTGACGGCTACGCGGGCGAGGCCATCGGCGCCGACGGCGATCTGGTGCTGACGCTTGCCGGGCAAAACTCCGTGACGGAGTCACATGCGCCCGATGCGGACATCACGCTGTGCGGCATGGAGGTGTGGGGCGACCTGACGCTTCGCGGTGCCGGGACACTCACGGCGACGGGCTCGCAGTGCGGGATCCACGTCTCGCAGGCGCTCGTGGTGGACGGCTGCACCGTCGATGCCCGGGCGGACGGGGCCGATATTACGGACGAGGCGGTCGCTGGCGTGATCGCAGGCGACATGGCCGTGCGCGGCGGCGGACGCGTCGTTGCCGCGGGCGCTGAGTCCGGAGCGGGCGTGCGTGTCTATGGCGTGTATCTGCAGGATGCGGGCCTTGGCGCTGGCGCGGCCGGCCGTCGGCTTTCCGTCGACGCCTCGTGGCTTGATGCGGTCGGTGCCGATGGCGGCGTTGCGTGTACGGGCGGGTCGCTTGCGTCCGCGCGGTTTGTGACGCCTGCTGGTGGGGTCTTTGGTGCGGGTAGCGTGGTGGATGCCTCCGGTGCGGTGGCACCGCATGTGGTGGTTGAGCCCGATGTCGCCACGCCTCCGGCGGGGGAGACCGGTGGGGGCGAGGTACCGGGTGGCGCGGGCGAGCCGGCTGGTGGCGCCGGTCCTGCCGGTGGGCAGCCCGGTGCCGGGTCCGCGACGGATCCCGCCCTGAAGCCCGCGACTGCGACGCCCAAGACGATCACGACAACCAAAACGACAGTAAACAGGACCACGGTGTCCACGCCATCCAAGGCCAAGGCTGCCGGCGCCGCCACCGCCACGCTCCCCAAGACCGCCGACAGCAACTGGATCGCCGCCTCATTAGCGCTATTCCTGCTAGGAGCAGCGCTTATAGCTGCCGCGCACCGCTGCTCGGTATCGCATGCATCGTCATGGCGGTTGTTCCCGCTTTGAGCTACGCAGGCAACCGATTAAAAGCGAGTTTTATGTTTCCCAAAGTAGGGGCGCACCGGCTAACGCCGGCGCGCCCCTACTACTGAGCGGACAGTTTTAATTACTAAGGATACGGCAGCAATCCGTACATTCCGCAGCAGTCGGGAACCATTCTATTCCGCCTCTACGATTTCGTCTGCATTGCCTTCGGTTTCGTTGTTCGGCTCATTTATCTCAGTGTTCTTGGCCACCGTCTCTGTGTCACAGTCTTCTGCAGGGAGGTAATACATTAAGCCAAATAGCTCATTTATCGCTCTGCGAGTATTTGCAGCTGAGACACCGATGCGCTTCAGCTGCATTGCATAGACAAGATAGCGTAGAAGCAGCAAATCAAGAATGGCAGCACCTTTGAAATCCTTGTCAATGTTTCCATGGGCAAAGTCATTTCTTTGCTCAGCCAGCCTGCTTCCAATGAATTCGTAGGAAAATTCCTCATCATTCCTTTTGTATAGACCTTCCCCAAATACCCCAATCATTTCATGAAAATCTCGACCAGCCTGTACTATCTTCGATTCCAGATTGCTAAAGCCGATGCTCTTCTTTGCATATTTCAATGTCTTTTTAGCTTTTCCGGAGCTTTGGTTAATGCATTCATCCATCTGAGCTGATGCTCGTTGCTCAGCAGCCACTCGAGCTTCTGATTTGACAACTCCGCTTGGATACGCTTGGTCAAATTCCCATTCAAATGCTGCGGAAGTCAGCACGAAGTCCGATGCATCGAGCGTATGTCCCTTTTCGTATGTTTCAGGAATATGCCTTAGGTAGATTTCTCCGTCTGCAATCGCTCCAAACATTTTAATCTCATACGGGTCCAGCAAAGACAGCTGAATATATCGACCTTTTTCAAGAGGCTTGGTATCAAATGGCTCTGAGGATCTCGCTAGCTTGAATTCAGCTGTGCTGGGGTAATGCGAGTCGTCGTACATAGCCTGCAGGCTGCAATCCTCAATTAGTGTGTTTTTGCTGAATGTCAGATATTTGAGGAAGTCTTCTGCTGCATGCCACAGGCGATAGAAAAACCAGTAATCGTCCGTTTCATCAAACTCGAAAATCATGCTGGAATTAAGGGTGATGGGTGGAGTACTAATTTTCATACTGCATGTCCACCCAACTGAGAAATACGCCGCGATATCTCTGCCCTCAAAGCGAAATGCTCTCTTCACGGTCGAAGTTCTGTCGAATCCATTTGTCCTGATAGAGATGATTCCCTTTTCTGTAAGGTCGTCAGAATCAAATACCTGCGAGAATGCCCTATTAACCGGATGAATGTAATTCAAGGCCCTGCCGGATAGAGTCATCCTGCAAAAACCATTGGTATTCGGGCTACATTCCAGATACCCAGCAACGTTGATATACAGAGTCGAATTTCGACTTCCGACAGTCGATTCCTCCCTGGTCAAAAAGATCAATCGCTTGCTTGTCTCGTTGCAGAAGCCGTCAAGATAAGGCACATCAACAGTCAAAGGGTCGCCGGATGTATACACACCGGGGCAAATTTCTTTTTTTAGCCAACCCCACATAATGTCATTCTTGCGTTCTTTGGGCGGGATGAGAACAAGCTCAGAGCCATCGAACACAAAGACAAAATCAACATCTTTGAATTTTAGAGTTCCCGAATACGTGTTGTCTGTCATCTTATTTACCCCTCATAATGACCTTTCCAGTCCTTGTTCGCAACCTTGTCGCCGATCCTCTCGAGATCGACGCAGGCGAAATGCCAGTCTCCTAACAGCTTGTCCAAGCTGGGCTTAACGGGTTCCACATCACCTGCGTGAACCCGAAGTCGGAGTGGGGGAAGCTGATAGTGAGGTACTTTCCCGAGCTCGCGCCGCTGCAGGCGATTCGGAACAACTATCCGAAGACCCCGCTCACGCTCGACCGCGTTGACGTGGGAGGTCGCGGCGGCATCAGGCAAGAGAACATCATCGACTGGATGCTGTCCGGGGCATGGCCAACAACGTCTCTTATGCCGAGTTCACAATTTAGACAGGAGAACCTGTACCCGCGAGATTAATTGCGTCTCATCCATTTCCTCGGGGGCAATCATCGAACTTAAGGTGGCGCATCGGAGCCATGGAATTAAAGAACTTATCACCGAAATAGTCGAGCAGAAACTCTGGAAAAGCCGATAGCACAAACACCGAACCGTCCTCGATCCGCATCCTTTTCTCCTCGCGGAAGATCGCATCGACCGTAACCAGCTCTCGATACGTCTCAAATGAAACCTCATCGAGACCGAGCAGGCACTTGCATCTCAATACGAAGGCAGCGATTGCATCTTTCCATTGGGGAAGCTCCATGTGCTTCCCCACGTTAACGTTTCCCTCTCCCGACTTATTTTTATATTGAGCGATTTCCGAGTTGTCAACAAAACAGCCTGAATGCGCCTGGCACTGCCCTGCGCGATAATCGTACAGTGCCTCGACCATCGGGTAGCTTATATAGAGCTTTCCGCTCTCGTGCTCGTTATCGAATGCGAGGAGCATCGCCTCCACAAGGGCATCGGACTCGCATCCAGGCGCATTGTTCTGATGAGAGTCGTAGTCAAAGAAGAGAAAGACCTCATCAACAGAATCCCTCTCCACGCCCTCTAGACATTTTGCAGCAGAAGGCACCGTTTCTCTCAGTACCTCCACAACATCCAGATCGAAGTCCTCCTCTGCAAGCCGCTCGTAAAGCATGTAGATGTTCTGCGCCGCTGGCAGACAGATCACCCTCAGGTCATCTCTCCCTTTCAGAAAAAGATCCTTCATCTTCTCCGCAAAGCGCAGGTCACGCGACTCTCCTTCAACGATGAAGAGCGTGACCGGGCTAGCCATCGAAAGCACCGGCCTTAAACATCTTCTGGAGGTTATGCGCCAATCTGAGCTCCTTGGGTGTTAGCTTTTCCAGCGAGCGAATCTCCCCCTCCTTGAGAATGAAATAGACATCGGGACGCATGAGGTCGTTCGTCAAAAGGTCCGTGTTGTGCGTCGTAATGAAAACCTGGACACCCTCAAGGTCCCGTAGCATCTCCACGATCGACCGGGACAATTCAAAGTGATAAAAGGCATCGAATTCATCGATAAAGACCAAGGAAGCCTTGCTCATCTTGATATACCAGTAGTAGTACAGAGCAAGTGACATGGTGCCTGTCGAGGCGACCGACGCAAACGGAACGGTACCGCCCTCGAACCTGCAATAAAGCTCGGGAACTCCATTCACGTCCACGGATACGAGGTTCAGGGAGATTCCCTGCTGGCGCAAGAATTCTTGGAAGTCCTCCATCTTTCCTTCGCGAATAATGCCCTGGGTAAAGATATCCGAGCCAACCGAAAGCCCCTGATATCCATGCTCATCGAGCGAGTAGAACATGAGCATGTTGTCGACAAAGGAGGTGAAGGCTCTAAACGCCCTGGCAGACGGCTCATCTCGCAGTATTGCATTGCTCTTGACATATTTGACACGCGACAGCCTGTCGGACTCAGTGGGGAGATCGGTAGAAAGCGAGAGGGACTCGGCGCCCGGCAGGTCAACATGGCCCGTTTGAGCGTCGAACCTGTAGCTCAAGACCTCCACGCCAGCAATGTACAGACTCTCGTATACAAGCGTCTGTGGGTCGGTTTTCCCGTAGCGGTATACGACCTCGATATTGTCGAAGACAAAATCGTATTGAAACTCTGTAATTGAACTCTTTGAATTAAGGCACCGGTATGGCGAGTATTTTTTGAGCAGCTTTTCCTTGTCGGTCAGATGCAGAACAATGTCGAATATCGCGAGGGCGAAATTGGACTTTCCACTGCCATTCGCACCATATATGATGCCCTTTGCCTTAATGCCATCCTGAATTACCTGTTGATTGAATGAATAGTTGGCGGGATCGGATAGATCAAATGTAATTCGCTTATTGAAGCACTTGAAATTTGAAACCGAAAACTTCTTGAGCATGGCACGGCTCCTCTGCTTTCTGAGTCTATTTGAAACACAGGATAAAGTAGCTTAGCAAATTGGTCAATTTGCCCGTATTTTTAATACGGATATTCCGAAGAAAAACTACGGAAGTACGCGATATACGCCGGGCCTGTCCAACCGATCATAGTCTTCGCAGGGCAAGACTTCTTCGCGCGCGAGGGAGAATGTGATCTCGATCGTTAGGCGCACGCTGATAAAACTAGGCGGTACCGTCTCAGCGACCCCGCCTTACAAATCCGAAGGTTTTTCATCTAAATCTATTATGAACCATCTTTTATGGACTATCGGAACCATTTATCAAACAACATCATCAGAAACGTGAAGGGCGAATTCGGAAGCTGATTCTCCCTTTCACCGGCTGGCAAAACGATTTACACCTAATTGTGGACATTGCCCACGCGATTTCTCTTTGCTCCCGCATCGATCTCGCTAAACTAATAGGTGCTGCTACCAGGGCATTTTTCTGGTGCATATTCTATTGGCTCCTGCGAAGATCGGAGCGGCTATGTTTGCCGCCGAGTCCCACACCGGCCGTCATCACATCGCGATCGCTGCCATGGCCTGCCTATGCGTTTTGCTGGGCGGGCCTTCTTGTGCCGCGGGCGCGGAGAGCCTGTTTATCGCGGGCGCGACGTACTGCGAGCCGGGCGTGTCGGGCCCCGGCTGGGCCTGGACCGATGCCGGCCATCTGGAGCTTGACGGCTACGCGGGCGACGCCACCGCCGCCGACGGCGACCTAGTCGTGACGCTCGCCGGGCAAAACTCGGTGACGGAGTCGAATGCGCCCGATGCGGACATCACGCAGTGCGGCATGGAGGTGTGGGGCAGCCTGACGCTTCGCGGCACCGGGTCCCTGGCGGCATCGGGCTCGCAGTGCGCGATCCACGTCTCGCGGGCGCTCGTGGTGGACGGCTGCGCCGTCGATGCCCGGGCGGACGGGGCCGACGTCACGGACGAGGCCGTGGCCGGCGTGATCGCCGGCGACATGGCCGTGCGCGGCCGCGGGCGCGTCGTCGCCGCGGGAGCCGGGTCCGGAGCGGGCGTGCGCGCCTACGGCGTGTATCTGCAGGATCTGGGCATTGGTGCTGGCGCGGCTGGCTGCCGGCTTTCCGTCGCTGCCTCGTGGCTCGATGCGGCCGGTGCCGACGGCGGCGTTGCGTGCACGGGCGGGTCGCTTGTTTCCGCGCGGTTTATGGCGCCTGCTGGTGGGGCATTTGGAGCTGGTGGCGTGGTGGATGCCACCGGTGCGGTGGCACCGCATGTGGTGATTGAGCCCGATGTAGCCACGTCTCCGGCGGGGGAGACGGACAGGGGCGAGGTACCGGGCGGTGGGGCGGAAAAGTCTCCCGCCGATTCAAGCCCCGCAGCTGGAGAGCCCACCACGGGGCCCACGGCAAATCCCTCGCTGAAACCCGCGGCCGCGACAACCAAGACCACGGTCGCCAAGACGGTCAAGCCCAAGCCTGCCACCGCAACAACTGTGGCACTCCCCAAGACCGGCGACAACAACTGGATAGCCGCTTCTTTGGCGCTTTCGCTGCTTGGGACAGTGCTCATGGCTGCCGCATGTCGGTGCTGAAGCACCCATTTCGATAGACTATGTAGAAGGCCATATTCTTAACGACGCATTAGTAGATTAATTTATTACAACAATTGCTCAGGATTTATCTAACATGTACCACGAATCGGATCATACAGTTGACGCTGCCAAGAAAGAATTAAACGCCGGCCTTCTTGAGCTGCTTGAGCGTTGCAGCTATCTATACAACGAGGCATTTTATGCCAACACGAAACTAGCAATCCTTCGCGAACTGTCTAAAGCATCTTCCGACTATGAGAATGAGGTAATTTGCGCTGGCTGCTTCTTCAGCTTTACACAACTTGCATTAACCGAATCCTGTTTCATGAATTGCGCACGGTTATTTGATGCCAAAAGCGACGTCAGTATTGGGAACTTGATAGAAGACGTCAAGTCTCATTCTGCTGAAATCGACGCACTTGCAATCTCCTTATTTAATGATCGACCAAACTTTGACAGGCTTAATCCAATCGTTCATCCATTGGCAAAGGACGAGGAGCGTTTCTACCCCAAAGAAGTTGAGTCACAACGCTCAGATGAAAAGCTGTTCGGAAATCATTACAGAATGGTTACTGTGTGTATAACCACTCATGACCTTTCCAATTTATGGAAAAAACGACTCAACAGTCTCCGTAAACTAACTGACATGCTTCGCGATCAGCGAAATAAGGTTTTCGCCCATAGCGACATGGAAGCACTGAAATATGATGAGCTTGTTAGGCGACTTCCTTTAACTTACGGCGAAATTCAAAAACTAATCGACTTCGCACTCGATCTGACAATCGAATTATTTGCAAAAATTACTGGCATTGAAAAAGATCGATTGCCCAAGAACTACAACGATATACAAGGCCTCCTAAAATATGCGGAGGTTGGCATGGAGGCTGTTGAGCAGCATTTGGGTAATCTATAGGATTCAAGCGCCTGCAAGTAGTTAAGCATGCGAGCGCTTGAATCTGAAGACGATCCTTGACATAAAGTCCGACTTTCGCACAATGACGGTTTTCCATGCCAAAAAGACACTGAAGTGTGAGGTGGTTCAAATCTCAGTAATACAAATAATCAGCAGTTCAGGTCTTATGGGAATAATTCAATTCGCATCACGTTGCATCTAAGCGGCTGTTTATACTTGGATATAAACACTAAGGAGGCAGCAATGCTTTGGAGCTATGTTCAGCTAGATGACGGCACTCAGTTTGCCTACTCAGAAACACGAGACGACGGGACCGTTCGCGTAGCCGTCGAGCGCCCGGTTGATTTTGGTTTTGACCATGCAGAATGCTTTCTACCTGCGGTCAAATGGTTTAACGTCGAAGGATTTTCTACTGACGAACTGGATTTTTTGACCGAGTTCGTTAGATCAAACGCTCCGTTTATCTTCGAGCTTGCAGAACGGCAAAAAGCTGGACCGGCGGTGGCATAATGCCTCGAATTCTTGTTTTTGGACAGTATGTTCTGTTCTTTTGGATCGCGGAAAACGGAGAACCCGTTCACATCCATGTAGGGGTAAAGAGGGCGGCTGCTAACTCGACTAAGTTTTGGCTCACTAAAAATGGCGGATGCACACTTGCGAACAACGAGAGCAAGATTCCGGCTAAGGATCTCAGGGATCTTTCAAAACTAATCATCATGAACCATCGATACATTTGTGACAAGTGGCGCGAAACCTTTGGTGATGATTCCCTGACATTCTATTGCTAAACCGCAATTGAACCATGATTACGCTTGTCAACTCATGATTGCCGATGTTGACGGGCGGGACCTTCCTGTTACGCCGCTAGTGCTCCAATCGTACTTTCCGATAGCCCGGAACCCAAAGACAACCAGCACTACGCCTGGATCCAGGACCTTGTTTCCGGAAACCGCACGCGAGATGAACTCGCCGACGAGCTGCGCCGCAATTGCGTTGTGTGTTTCGACGGTGCGTCGCACGTATAAAATCTAAGCATCCAAACTCTAACTATGAAATGGAATGGAATGGACGCCACATGGAACTCTCTAGCACCCTGTGCAGCAATGTCTACGACTTTGCGTTTTGCCCCGAGCCCTGCTACGACCGTCTGGTCGATCTCGCCGACCCCGAGGACTGGGGTCCCGGCAACCGCATCCTCAAAAACTACCTGTCGTTTTCGTTTAGCCGCGCGGTGTTCCTGACCGAGCGTGACTTGGACCAGACCGGGCCGTCCAACCTGCCGCTGGTGTTCGACGATGACCGCTGCCTGTTCAATACCGGCCTGTACACGCGTCGCTACGAGACCATCTACGGCCTGTTTGAGCCCAACACCAAGCCCGACGCGCGCCAGCGCTGGTTTTTGAAGGGCTTCTTTAAGGAGAGCGACCCCATGCTGGTCTCGTTTGAGTACCTGCCGTGCCGCGTGCGCTTTGCCGAGGACCCCTCCGAGCTGGTCTTTGACTACCGCCTGCCCATCCGCTCTAACATCGACCACATTCTGGGCGACGAGGAGAACCTTACGCGCATCCCCGCCAGCCTGATGGGGGAGGACAACTCGCTGCTGCTGCGCCGCGCTTTTGAGGGCGCCGTCGTCGAGGCCGCCCGCCGCGCCGCCGCCAACTACACGCTCGCTGTGCCGCAGTTCTACGGCGGCCGAATCCAGCTGCTCTTGCCGCTGTGCCTGACCGGCGACAAGCCCGAGCTGGCGCTGACCATCCAGCGCGAGGACGGTTTCTACGCCGCGAGCACCTGCCTCACGCTCGACATGGCCTACAACAACGCGCGACTTATCTGCCGTCCTGAGACTTCGTGGATCAAGCGATAAAGGGCTGTTAAACTGGTGGTTTGTCGCGTACCCTGATTGCGGTTGCGCGGTTTGCTCCCACGAATTTAAAATCGAGGGCAAAAAGTTCTTGGTAAACCGCGCGTGGCTATGTTAGTATCTCTTTTGCCGAAAGGCGACGGGCGATTGGCTCAGGGGTAGAGCATATCCTTCACACGGATGGGGTCACAAGTTCGAATCTTGTATCGCCCACCATCTAAAGCACAGGTCAGAGGTGTTAAACCTCTGACCTTTTTCTTTTTTGACACCAAGGGTGATTCCAAAACGAATCGTAGTCGTATAAGGCGTCATTTTTTTCGCACCCTTTTTGCTGACGCCATTGCATGTTTTGTATAAAACGCATGCGTATTTTCATTGAATTCCCCATGTGATCCGCGCGCAAATGTGGAGACAGGGACCCCATGCCCAAAGCTCCTTCCAGCGGTTTTCTATCACACGACGGTTTTTCGGCGGAACTCGGCATGCTTTTGTCAGCATCTGGTTTGCTTCCCGTACTTACCCGCATGATGCCCCGGTAGATAATCGGCCATGCCCGCAATCCGCACGGCCTACGGTCGAAACCAGGGGAGGCCATATGGACGAGATCGTCTGCGCAAACACCGCATTCCGCTACTGGCGCTGCCCACCGCAGGTGCGTGACATCTACCCGCGCCTACCCAGCTCCGATGACGGCTGGCGGGCCCTATCCCAAGCCCCTTTCGTAACCGATGTCCTCAAGACCCCGATTATCGCTGTTGCTTCGCCAGGCTGTTGTAATCACCACTCGGGATTGCGCTCCACTATTCGCTGGGAAGGGGCATCGGATGCCGGCACCACAATCGACACTCATTTAGGCTTTAGTGTCACTAATCCGCTTAACACGTTATTTACAATGACACGCTTTGTATCTCAAATAGATCTCGTGCTGGCTATGTACGAACTATGCGGCTGGTTTTCTGTTTTCGAGCCGGCTCCCGCTGCCGAAATTCAGCTAAAAATGGCGGTAGAGGAGAATCGCAATTCCAGCACGCAGGATTTGTTCGAACTTGGAGAGGGCGAAGACGAGGTTCCTTGGAAACGAGTTTATGCCCGCGCAACCGTTAAGGACCCAGATAATGATAGCCAAATGAGCAAGCGTGAAGATGGAAGAGAGGTTACGAAACTCAAAGGTACTTCTCTCTGGATGAGAAAGCCGCTTATCGAACTGAGCGACCTGCATCGTTTCGCCGACAAGGTCAAAAGTCAAATGTGGGGAAAGCAGTTTTATGATGCCGCTCAGCAGGTTATCGGCATTGCCGCGTCTCCGCTCGAGGTTGCAGGAATCTTGCTTCTAAACCGTCCGCGGCGTCTTGGCGGCGCGGGCTTCACGAACGTTTATGCCAACGACTTAACTCCTCTTTCCATATCGGCGCAAAGCATTGCAGGTCAAAAGGTCTGCAATGGCGATATCGTGATCGTAAATCCGATTCTTATAAAAGGGGCAATTATCGAAATCCAAGGTGAAGTCATTCATGGCTCAGGTGCAATACTTGACCACGATGCGGAACGCATGACTGCGTTGCAGAGCATGGGATTCGATGTATTCCTGGTGACTCACGATATGCTCAACGATTCAAAGCAGCTAGACACCATAGTAAGAAGTGTCTGCGACCGTTTAGGGATTCGCTATAAAGCCAAAACTGAGGCAATGAAGTGCGCCGAGACGAGACTGCGAGCAAATGTTTTGTGCAACTGGTTGGAAATCGGAAATTAGCCGGCGACAAGGCGCTAGAACTACCTAGTTTTCCTGTTAGTGAATTAATGTCATTTCAAAACTATGCCGGATTACGGGGCTGGACCCGGACCGGCCGTCCATACCCTGCATTTCACGGAATGCGCAAGTCGTCTACCTGCGGTTTTGATTTTACCGATTACGGCATGCTCGGGGGTTCCCGGCCTGGCCCCGTAAACCGGCATGGTTTTGGAATCGCCGGGTCGGCGGGGGCGCGGTCGGCCCCGGTAATGGGCCTGGCGCCGGCAAGACGGCCGTTGGGCGGATGGCGGAACGCGCCGCGACTGCGAAATTTTCCAAAATTGTCCTTGCATCGTGGTCCGAGTTCCCGTATAGTACTTCTTCGCACGGGGGCGTAGCTCAGCTGGGAGAGCGCTTGACTGGCAGTCAAGAGGTCAGGGGTTCGATCCCCCTCGTCTCCACCCGAGCATTGAATGAGGCTCCAACGCAAGTTGGGGCCTTTTTTCATATAGGCACACAAGGTCAAAGGCGGCACCATGATCCTCCTGGTCGACAAGATCGAAAAAAGCTTCGGCGCGCGCGTCCTCTTTAGCGGCGCGTCCTTCCAGATCAACCCCGGCGAGCGCTTCGCGCTCGTGGGCCCAAACGGCGCCGGCAAAACCAGCATGCTCAAGATCATCATGGGCATCGACAACCCCGACGCCGGCCAGGTCCAGTACGCCAAGGACTGCCAGGTGGGCTACCTAGAGCAGGAAACCAACCTGGAGCAAAAGGACACCACCATCCTCGCCGAGGTCATGGCCGCCGCCAAGGAAATCCGCCGCATGGGCGAGCGCGCCAACGAGCTGCAGGCTCAGATCACCGAGCTCTCTGAACAGGGGAAGGACGTCGACGCACTCCTCAACGAGTACGGCCAGGTCCAGGACCGCTTTGAGCACCTGGGCGGCTACGAGCTCGAGAGCAACGCCCGCAAAATCCTGTCCGGCCTGGGCTTTAAGGTCACCGACTTTGAGCGCCCGTGCTCCGAGTTCTCGGGCGGCTGGCAGATGCGCATCGCGCTGGCCAAGCTCTTCCTGCGCCATCCCGACCTGCTGCTTCTGGACGAGCCCACCAACCACCTGGACCTCGAGAGCGTCCAGTGGCTGCGTGGCTTTATCGCCAACTACGACGGTGCCGTCCTCATCGTCAGCCACGACCGCGCCTTCATGGACGCCTGCGTCGACCACGTCGCCGCACTCGAAAACCGTCGCGTGACTACCTACACTGGCAACTACAGCAGCTACCTCAAGCAGCGCGAGGACAACCTGGAGCAGATGCGCGCCAAGCGTGCCGCCCAGGAGCGCGACATCGCCCACATGCAGGTCTTCGTCGACAAGTTCCGCTACAAGCCCACCAAGGCCGCCCAGGCCCAAGAGCGCATCCGCAAGATCGAGCAGATCAAAAAGGAGCTCGTCATCCTGCCCGAGGGCCACAAGCACATCGACTTTAAGTTCCCTGACCCGCCGCGCTCCGGCGACATGGTCGTGGGGCTCGAGGGCGTCTCCAAGTCCTACGGCGAAAAGCACATCTACAGCGACATCGACCTCAAGCTCTACCGCGGCGAGCACGTGGCACTCGTCGGCCCCAACGGCGCCGGCAAGTCCACGCTCATGAAGATTATCGCCGGACTGGAGCCGCCCACCACCGGAACCCGGGACCTGGGAACCAACGTGGGCGTGGCCTATTACGCCCAGCACGCGCTCGAGGGCATGACCGAGTCCAATACCGTCCTGCAAGAGATCGATACCGTTACGCCCAAGTGGACCGTGCCGCAGCAGCGCAGCCTGCTGGGCGCCTTCCTGTTTAGCGACAACGATTCCATCGAGAAGCAGGTTCGCGTCCTCTCCGGTGGCGAAAAGGCGCGTCTGGCGCTCGCCAAGATGCTCGTGGCCCCCGAGGCACTCCTGTGCCTGGACGAGCCCACCAACCACCTAGACATCGACTCGGTGGACATGCTCGAAAACGCCCTGCAAAACTTCCCCGGCACCATCGTGCTGATCAGCCACGACGAGCACCTGGTGCGCGCCGTTGCCAACCGCGTGATCGACATCCGCGACGGCAAGGTCACGGTCTATGACGGCGACTACGACTACTACCTCTACAAGCGGGAGGACCTGGCAGCCCGCGCCGCTGCCGAGGCGGCAGGGGAGAGTGCTCCGGCCACGGCCAAGTCCGCCAAGGTCACCGCAGCCCAGCCCGATACGCCCGCCGCAGCTTCCAAGCCTGCCGAGGGCAAAAAGACCAAGGAGCAAAAGCGCGCCGAGGCCCAGGCCCGCGCTGCGCTCAACAAAAAGCTCAAGGGCGTGCGCAACCAGCTCAAGAAGATCGAGGCCGAGCTCGACAAAAAGCGCGCCCGCTATGACGAGCTTATGGAATTGATGGCAAGCGAAGAGCTTTATGCCGATCAAGACAAGTTCAACGCCGCGCTGGGGGAATATAACGGCCTTAAGCAAGAGCTGCCCAAGCTCGAGGACGAATGGCTGGAGCTTTCCACCCAGATCGAAGAGGAGACCGCGCGTGAACTCTCGTAAGGCCGCTGCCGTGGCGATGAGCATCATCGCCATCGCCTGTCGCATCTGCGGCATTTTTATGAGCGCGATGACCGTGCTGCTGTGTTTTAGCGGCCTGACCGCTAAGCTGCAGATCGTAGGCTTTGTCGTTGAGCTTTCACGCGCGCTACCGAGCGCCATTGCCGGCTACGGCGTCATCACGTCGCCCTTTGGCGGCGTGTTCCGCCTGGATTACGCCATCGTCGCCGTGATCCTGTTTGTGATCGACTACCTGCTCACGCGCGCCTCGCGCCGCGTCCGCTAGGGGAGCGCTATGTCCAGCAGCTACCTCATGAACCTGCTCGCCAGCGCCGTCGCCGTCATCGTGGGCATCGTGATCCACGAGAGCGCACACGCCGCCGCGGCCTGGGCGCTCGGCGACAAGACGGCCCGTTCGCGCGGCCGCGTGTCACTCAACCCGCTTAACCATATCGACCCGTTTGGCACCATCATCCTGCCGCTGCTCATGCTCGCGGCCGGCGGCCCGGTGTTCGCCTTCGCCAAACCCGTGCCCGTCTACCTCAACAACCTCAAGCACCCCAAGCGCGACGAGGTCCTGGTGAGCGCGGCCGGCCCCGCGTCGAACATCGCACTCGCGTGCCTTGCCGCGGCACTCATGCACGTGGCGTACGGCAACCTCTACACCGGCATCTCCTTTGCCCTGGCGTCACAGATCATGAACTTCGGCGCCACGTTTATCGTGGTTAACCTGTCACTCGCATTCTTCAACCTCATCCCGATCCCGCCGCTCGATGGCTCGTCGATCATCGTGCCGTTCCTCAAAGGCAAGGCGCTCAACAACTACTACCACCTGCAGCAATACGCCATGCCCATCCTCATCATCGTGCTGTATCTGCTGCCCATGTGGACTGGCATTGATGTGATCGGCCGCTATTTCGACGTTACCGTGTATCCGCTGGCCGAGTGGCTGCTCAACTTCGCAATCGCCGGCATCTAAGGTAAACTTACAGGTCGACCGTGCAAAACGGTCGTAACATGCACCCAAACCGCGCCGCGAAGGCGCCGTCAAAGGAGGTCGAAGATGTCGTATCGCGTGTCGACGCAGGTCTACAGCGGACCGTTCGACCTGCTGCTGCAGCTGGTAACCCGCCAAAAAGTAGATATCGGCGCCATCTCCATCAGCGAGGTGGCCGAGCAGTACCTTGCCGAGGCCGAGCGCATCGAAGCGCTGGACCTGGACGTGGCGAGCGATTTTTTGCTGGTCGCAGCAACCCTTTTGGACATCAAGGCCGCCTCGTTGGTGCCGCAAGAGGCCCCGCGCAAAGCCGATGACGATGACGAGATCGACGATGACCTCGAAGAACTTAGCGCGCTCGACGGGGACGCCCTACGCGAGGTCCTGATCCAGCGCCTGATCGCCTACAAGCAGTTTAAAGGCGCGGCTGCGGCCCTCGGTGCCCGCATGCAGGCCGAAAGCCGCATGCACCCGCGTGTGGCCGGCCCCGACCCCGAGTTCCTGGGGCTCATGCCCGACTACCTGGCCGGCATCACCCTACGCGGTCTGGCCGTCATCTGTGCCGACCTTGACGGCAAGCGACAGACCTTCTTGCTGGAAGCCGAGCACGTGGCGCCGCATCGTGTGCCGCTCGACCTGACCGTGGCCTCGGTCGATCGCTTTACCATGGCACACCAAACCTGCACCTTCCGTGAGCTGCTGGACGGCGACGCCACCACCGAGCAGCTCGTCGTCACCTTCCTGGCCATGCTCGAGCTCGCCAAGCGCGGCTCGCTCACGCTGAGCCAGGACGAGATCTTCGGAACCATCTGCATCAACCGAGTCGAGGGCGCCGAGGCATACGTGCCCGGCAAGGGCCCCGAGCTCACCGAATAGGAGCCGCAACCATGTCAACCCTTTCAACGCTGGAGGCAAACAGCCTCAAAGGCGCCCTCGAGGCGCTGCTACTGGTGTCGAGCGACCCGGTGAGCGCGCCCGCGCTGGCAGGTGCGCTGGATATCGCCCCCGGCGAATGCGCGTCGCTGCTCGCCGAGCTCAAGGTTGAGTACGAGGAGGCCAACCGCGGCTTTCAGCTGCGCGAGGTCGCCGGCGGCTGGCGCCTGTTTACGCACCCCGCCTACCACGACGTAGTCGAGGCCTATGTGTTGAGCTGGGACACGCAAAAGCTGTCGCAAGCGGCGCTCGAAACCCTGGCCGTCATCGCATACCACCAGCCTGTGACGCGCGAGGTGGTCAAGGGCATCCGCGGCGTCAATTCCGACGGCGTCATCGCGTCGCTCGTCGACAAGGGCCTGGTGCGCGAGCTCGGCCGCGACCCCCAGCGCGGTCAAGCCATTATCTACGGCACGACCAACGCCTTCTTGGAAAAGTTCGGTCTGCGCTCCACCCGCGACCTGCCCGACCTGGAGCAGTTTGCCCCCGACGAACAGTCGCGTCAGTTTATCCGCGAGCGCCTGAGCGGCCGCAGTATTCAGTCCACGCTCGAAGAGCAGGCTGAGGACCTGGACGAAGAGCGCGAACTGCTCGATACCGATGTTGAAGATGTTGAGGCAGTCGAGAACTTGGAGACCCTGGTCGTCGACGAGACCTCGGAGGATTTGCATGACGAGGACTAACGAAGTAGGGGAGACGCGCGCCATGGGCAACGCAATACCCGCAACCGACACCCAGCCCGTCTATCCGCACACCATGCGCCTGCAGCGCTTTTTGGCGCGTGCGGGCGTGGCGAGCCGCCGCGGCTCGGAGGACCTGATGACCGCCGGCCGCGTGACCGTCAACGGCCAGGTCGCGACCGAACTAGGTACCAAGGTCGACGTCGACCGCGACCATATCGAGGTCGACGGCATGCCCGTCAAGCTCAACCAGGGCGCCGTGTACCTGATGCTCTACAAGCCGACCGGCTACCTCACCACCATGAGCGATCCGCAGGAGCGCCCTTGCGTGGCCGACCTGGTCCCCCGCGACCGCTTTCCGGGACTTTTCCCGGTGGGCCGCCTGGACCGCGACACCACGGGCCTTTTGCTCTTTACCACCGACGGCGACCTGTCGCAGGACCTGCTGCACCCCAGCAAGCACGTCTACAAGACCTACCAGGCACTCGTTGACGGCCAGCTGTCCGACCGCGATCTAGACCCACTCCGCCGTGGCATCGAGCTCGACGACGGCCTGTGCCAGCCGGCGATCTGCCGCGTCATCAACGCGCGCGAGGCCGAGGCCGTAGCTCCCCAAGGCATCAAGCCCGGCACCACCGCCGTGGAGGTCATCATCCGCGAGGGGCGCAAGAACCAGGTCAAGCGCATGCTGAGCAAGATTCACCATCCGGTGATCCGCCTGCACCGCTGCAACTTTGCCGGCCTTGAGCTCGAGGGCGTGGCCAAGGGCTCGTGGCGCGAGCTCACCGACCGCGAGGTGCAGATCCTCAAGGCCGGTGGCATCCCGCCCAAGCAGGCCGTCGGCAAGCGCGCCGGCGCGGCGGCGACCAACGCCGCGACCCGCACGCGTCACCACGGCAGCCACGGCTCCGCACCCAAGCGCAACACCTACCGCGAGCGCTACACAGGCTAGGCAACCCGCCGCGCCCCAGCACCCGCGAACCATACCAGCACGTCAACCATCGAAAGGAAGCATTGCATGATCGTCGCCATCGACGGCCCCGCCGGTTCCGGCAAGTCCACCATCGCCAAGGAGATCGCCCGCCAGCTGGGCTTTAATAAGCTCGACACGGGCGCCATGTATCGCGCCGTCACCTTCGCCGCGCTCGACCGCGGCATCGATCTGGACGACGAGGCGGCTATCGACGCCCTCGCCGAGCAAATCGAGATTCGCTTTACCAACGGTACCGGCGAGGACACGCGCCTGACCATTGACGGCCAGGACGCTTCGGCCGCCATCCGCACCCCGCAGGTCGACGCCAACGTGTCCAAGGTATCGGCCTATCCGGGCGTGCGCGCCGCCATGCTCATCCACCAGCGCCGCGCCGCCGAGGACCGCGATATCGTGGCCGAGGGTCGCGACATCGGCACCGTCGTGTTCCCCAACGCGCAGGTCAAGATCTTCCTGACAGCCGACCCGCGCGAGCGCGCCCGCCGCCGCGTGCTTCAGCGCCACCAAAACGATGCCCAGCCGCTCACGTCCGAGCAGCTCGAGGCTGAGGTCGACGAGACCCTCGACGCCCTTAAGCAGCGCGACAAGCTCGACAGCAGCCGCGAGGTCGCCCCGCTCGTGCCCGCCGAGGACGCCGTGCACGTCGACTCCACCGCCCATACCATCGACGAGGTCGTCCGCATTATCGAGGGCCTCATCAACTAAAGGAGGTAGCCCATGCGCCTGTTTAAGCAGACGCCCGAGGACTATTACAACGCCCCCTATGACGAGTTTCCGGCGCTCATCCGCGGCACTGTCGTCGTAGTCATGGCCATCCTTTGGGCCTTCTCCAAGCTCATGTGGCGCTGGAAGGTCGAGGACGCTGACTTGCTGTTTGAGCGCCAGGAAGGCCGCGGCAGCGTGGTCATCTGCAACCACACCTCGATGGCTGAGCTCTTGGCCGTGGAGACGGCGCTGTTCTTTGGGGGCCGCCGTATCCGTCCCATCTTTAAGTCCGAGTTCGCCAAGAGCAAGATTGTGCGCTGGGCCTTTAGCCGCGTTGGCGGCATTCCCGTCGAGCGCGGCACCGCCGACATGAAGTGCCTGCGCGCCGCCCAGCATGCGCTGCAGCGCGGCGAGGACGTCCTGATCTTCCCCGAGGGCACGCGCATCCGCTCGCGCGAGATCAAGCCCGAGGTCCATGGTGGCTTTGCGCTCATCGCCCAGATGGGCAAGGCGCCCGTCAACCCACTCGCCATTTGTGGCTGGTCCGACATCACGCCTGCGGGCAAAAAGCTCATGCGCCCCAAAAAGTGCTGGATCCGCGCCGGCAAGTCCATCTCGCTATCCGATGCTCCGGCCGAGCTCAAGCGCAAGGAGCGCCTGGCTTGGTTTGAGTCCGAGGCCATGGGCCGCGTCTACGCCATGCGCGACGACCTGTGCGCCGAGCACCCGGGCAGGTTCTAGCCATGGGTGAGAACGTCATGAATACCGCTGCGGCCGCCGCTGAGGAGGTCGTCCCCACCATCGAGATCGCTGCCCACGCGGGCACCTGCTACGGCGTACAGCGCGCGCTCGACATGGCGCTAGCCGCCGCGCCGCAGGCAGAGGAGAGCACTCAGGTCCACACCCTAGGGCCGCTCATCCATAACCCCATCGTGGTGCGCGAGCTTGCTGAGGCAGGCGTTGGCCTGGCCGACACCTTGAACGACGCCGCAGCGGGCACCGTGATCATCCGCGCGCACGGCGTGGTGCCGCAGGTGATCGATGCCGCACGCGAGCGTGGTCTCGACGTGGTCGACGCCACCTGCCCCTACGTGAAGAAGGTCCATGTGGCGGCTGAGCGTCTGGTGCGCGAAGGCTACCGCGTAATCGTCGTGGGCGAGCCAGGTCACCCCGAGGTCGAGGGCATTCTGGGCCACGCCGGCAATGATGCGCAGGTCGTGAGCTGTGCCGCCGACGCCAACGCTTTGTCGCTCAAGGGCAAGGTAGGCCTCGTCGTGCAGACCACCCAGACCGCCCAAAACCTCGCCGAGGTCGTTGCTGCCATCACCCCACGCGTGCAGGAGCTGCGCGTGATCAACACCATCTGCGCAGCCACGAGTGAGCGTCAACAGGCAGCAGCCACACTTGCCAACCGCTGCGACTGCATGGTCGTGGTGGGCGGCAAGAACTCGGGCAACACCCGCCGCCTGGCACAGATTTGCGCGGACGCCTGCGAGCGCACGTATCATATCGAGGAAGCCTCCGAGCTCCAGGCCGTGTGGTTTACCAACGCTCACCACATCGGCATCACCGCCGGAGCCTCCACCCCACAAGAGCACATCGAACGCGCCGTTGCGCGCATCAAGGAGCTTTGCCGCTAATCATGGACCAGACCGTACCCGCATACGCCGCCGAGGTGGCCGATTACGGGCGCAGCCGCGACCCCGAGCCGGGTGAGGGCGCGCTCGTTAAGAACGTGCGTCCCGAATCGCCCGCATGGGATGTGGGTATCGAGCCGGGAATGCGCGTGCTCACGGTCAACGGTGAGGCACTCACCGACATGATCGTGTGGCTCTGGGAGGCCGACGACGACACCGTCGAGCTGGAGGTTTTCGACCCGCGCGACAACAGCGTCACCCCCGTGGAGCTCGACCGCTTCCCAGGAGAGGACTGGGGCCTTGAGTTCGACGGCCCCATCTTTGACGGCATGCGTACCTGTGTCAACGCCTGCGTGTTCTGCTTTATGACGATGCTGCCCAAGGGCGGCCGCTCCACGCTCTATATTCGCGACGACGACTATCGCCTAAGCTTTTTGCAAGGCAACTTTGTCACGCTTACGAACCTCACCGACGAGGACGTGCAAAACGTCATCCAGCGCAACATGAGTCCCATGAACGTGTCGGTCCATGCCGTGAGCCCCGATGTCCGCCGCCGCATGATGGGCCGCAACGCCCAGCGCGGCATGGACGTGCTCGAGGCCATCATGG
Source organism: uncultured Collinsella sp. (assembly GCA_902466075.1). Taxonomy (GTDB): domain Bacteria; phylum Actinomycetota; class Coriobacteriia; order Coriobacteriales; family Coriobacteriaceae; genus Collinsella. The sequence continues at coordinate 44,038 of CABQQA010000012.1, read as the reverse complement.
CCGCCGGCATCGAGATTCACGCGCAGATCGTGTTGTGCCCCGGCTTGAACGACGGCGAGGAGCTGGAAAAGACCCTGCGCTTTTGCGAGGAGCACGAGCAAATCACAAGCCTGGGCATTGTGCCGCTCGGTTTTACCAAGCACCAAAACCGCTTTAGCTGGTCATACAGCGACAAGCCCGAACTGGCGCGCGAGACCATTGCCATGATCCGTCCCTACCAGGATCGTGCCTACGAACGCTTTGGCCGCCACACCTTCCAGATGAGCGACGAGTTCTACCTGGACGCCGGCATCGATCCTCCCGAGGCAGACTTTTACGACGGTTACCCGCAGTACTACGACGGCATTGGCATGATCCGCTCGTATCTAGACGAGACCGACGACGTGCTTGCCGCCGACGCCGAGCGTCTGGCCCGCGTCCGCGCTGGCATCGCCGAGCGCAACCAGCGCCTTCTGTGCCTCTCCGGCGCCAGCGCGCGCGACACCGTGGCGCGCTTTGTGGAGTCGCCCCAGGGACTCGCCGGCACCGTCACAGCCATCAAGAACCGCTACTTCGGCGGCAACGTGGACGTGACCGGCCTCATCGTCGCGTGTGACATTCTGGAGCAGCTGCCCCAAGATCTGTCGGGGGTTATGCTCTTTGTGCCTAAGCTCATGTTCAACGCTGACGGCATGACGCTTGACGAGTATCATCGTGACGATTTACTCGCAAGCCTTACCAGTCGCGGTGCCGAGGTTCATGTGGTGTCGACCATGCCGCATGAGTTGCTCGATACCCTGGAGCATATCCTTGGCATTGTGTCCGCGGACTCTAACATTTCCACTGACCCTACCCATTAAAGGAGAGCAGATGAAACCTATCGTCGCCGTCGTCGGACGCCCCAACGTGGGCAAGTCCACGCTCGTTAACCGCCTGGCCCAGACCTCGGACGCCATCGTCCACGAGTCCCGCGGCGTCACGCGCGACCGCTCGTACCACACGGCCGATTGGAACGGCCGCGAGTTCACCATCGTCGACACGGGCGGCATCGAACCGCTCAAGAGCGATGACGTCTTCGCCACGTCCATCCGTGACCAGGCCCTTGCCGCCGCCGAGGAAGCCGCCGTCATCCTGTTTGTGGTCGATGGCCGCACCGGCGTCACCGAGGAGGACGAGTCGGTCGCCCGCATGCTCAAGCGCTGCGACAAGCCGGTCTTTCTGCTGGTGAACAAGCTCGACAACCCCGATCGCGAAAACGACAGCATCTGGGAGTTCTATTCGCTCGGCATCGGCGAGCCCACGCCGCTCTCGGCCCTGCATGGCCACGGCACGGGCGACCTGCTCGACGACATCGTGGCCCTGTTGCCCGAGGAGGAGGACGAGGTCGCCGATGAGTTCCCCGATGCGCTGAACGTGGCCATCATCGGCCGCCCCAACGCCGGTAAGTCCTCGCTGTTCAACCGCATCCTGGGCGCCGACCGCTCTATCGTGTCCAACATTGCCGGCACGACGCGCGACGCCATCGACACCGTCGTGGAGCGCAACGGCAAGCACTACCGCATGGTCGACACCGCGGGCATCCGCAAGAAGAGCACCGTGTACGAGAACATCGAGTACTACTCGATGGTCCGCGGCCTGCGCGCCATCGACCGCGCCGACGTGGCGCTGCTCGTCGTCGACGCCTCCGTGGGCGTTACCGAACAGGACCAGAAGGTCATGGGTCTTGCCATCGAGCGCGGCTGCGCCATCGTGGTGCTGCTCAACAAGTGGGACCTGCTCGACGACGACCGTAAGCGCGAGGCCTGCATGGAGACCATCGACCGCCGTCTGGGCGTCATGGCTCCCTGGGCCCAGTACCTGCGCATCTCTGCCCTCACTGGCCGCAGCGTCGAGAAGATCTGGGCGATGGTCGACGCCGCCGAAAAGACGCGCTCGCAAAAGATCAGCACTTCGCGCCTCAATACGTTCCTCACCGACCTGCGCGAGTTTGGCCACACCGTGGTAGACGGCAAGCGTCGCCTGCGCATGCACTACGTGACCCAGACGGGCGTCAACCCGCCGACGTTCACGTTCTTCGTCAACCACAGCGACCTGGTCAACGACACCTACCAGCGCTACGTGGAGAACCGCATGCGCTCGACCTTCGATTTTGCCGGCACGCCCATTCGACTCTTCTTTAGGAAGAAGGAACAGAAGGATGCATAATCCGATTCTGCTGACCGCCATCTGCGCCGTGGTCTCGTTCTTCATCGGGGCGATTCCGTTTGGCCTGATCTTGGGCCGTGTGTTCAACCACACGGACATTCGCAAGGCGGGCTCCGGCAACATCGGCACAACCAATGCGCTGCGCGTGGCCGGCCCTAAGGTGGCCGCGCTCACGTTGTTGCTCGACTGCCTTAAGGGCGCCATCTGCGTCCTTATCGCGCGTCCGCTCATTGCCGACTTGGGCTATGGCTTCCCCGTAAGCATCATGGCGCCCGGAGCCCCCGCCGATTGGATGCTCGGCGTCATTTGCCTGGCAGCGGTGTGGGGCCATATCTTCTCGCCCTACCTCAACTTCCATGGCGGCAAGGGTATCGCCGTGGGCTTGGGTGTCATCCTCGCCTGGTACTGGCCTATTGGCCTGTCGCTGCTGGGCATGTTTATCGTGGCCGTCGCCATCACCAAGTATGTGTCAGTGGGTTCGCTTGCCGCGGCCATCGGACTTCCTATCGCTGCTTGCGCGGTCTTTCCGTACAGCAGCCTGGGCCTCAAGTTATGCATGGCGATGATCGGCATCACCGTGGTGTGGGCCCATCGCTCGAATATCCAAAAGCTCATGGCCGGTAAGGAGTCCAAGCTCTCGTTTACCAAGCGCGTCACCGAGCCCGACGATAAGTAGGAGAGAGTCATGAATGTTGCGCTGATTGGCTCCGGCTCCTGGGGAACCGCCGTCGCCGGCCTTGCCGCCGCGCGAGCCGAGCGCGTGACCATGTGGGCCCACAGCGAGCAGACGGCCGCCGGCATTAACGGCGAGCACCGCAACCCGCGCTATCTGGTGGGATACGAGCTGCCGGACAACGTGGTAGCAACGACCGAGCTCGCCCGAGCGCTCGACGGTGCCGATGCGCTAATCTTTGCCGTGCCTTCCACGCACCTGCGCGACGTGTGTCACCAGGCCGCGCCCTTTATCGGCTCCGATACCCCGGTGCTCTGCCTCACCAAGGGCATTGAGCCCGAATCCGGCCTGCTTATGAGCGAGGTCATCGCCAGTGAGATCGGCAAAGAGTCGCGTGTCGCGGCGCTCTCGGGCCCCAACCATGCCGAGGAGATCTGCCGCGGCGGGCTTTCTGCCGCCGTCATCGCCAGCAAAGATCCGCAGGTAGGGGAGACCTTTAAGGACCTGCTCCTATCCACGGCCTTCCGCATCTACCTGTCGCAGGACATGACCGGCGTCGAGGTTTGCGGCGCCATGAAAAACGTCATCGCCATCGTGTGCGGCATCTCCGCCGGCTCGGGCGCGGGTGACAATACGCTTGCCCTCATCATGACGCGCGGCCTGGCCGAGATCAGCCGACTGGTGCACGCCCGCGGCGGTCAAGCCATGACCTGCATGGGGCTCGCCGGCATGGGTGACCTCATTGCCACCTGCACCTCCGAGCATTCGCGCAACCGCACCTTTGGCTACGAGTTTGCCCACGGCGTCTCGCTCGACGAGTACCAGGCACGTACGCATATGGTGGTCGAGGGCGCCGTCGCGGCCCGCAGCGTCAGTGAGCTTGCCCGTTCACTGGGCGTAGACATTCCGCTCACCTTTGCCGTGGAGCAAACGCTCTACAACGGTGTTACTTTGGATAGGGCGCTCGAGATTCTTACCGATCGCGTCCCCTCTCAAGAGTTCTACGGACTCACCGACTAGCGCAGAAAGGCTACTACCATGGGTTCCATTAAAATCGCTCCGTCCGTCCTCTCGGCCGACATGGCCAACCTCAAGGGCGAACTCGACAAGATCGCCGGCGCCGACTACGTGCACTTCGACGTCATGGACGGCCACTTTACCGGCAACCTCACCTTTGGCGTTGACATCCTCAAGGCCGTCAAGCGCTCCACCAATGTACCGGTCGACGCGCACCTCATGGTGTCGAACCCCGACGAGACGGTCGATTGGTACGCCGACGCCGGTGCCGACATGATCACCGTCCACTACGAGGCTTCCACGCACCTGCACCGCACGCTCACCCATCTACAGCAGCGCGGCGTTAAGGCCGGCGTGGTGCTCAACCCCGCCACCCCCGTGTGCGTGCTCGAGAGCATCATCGACGTCGTCGATATGGTGCTGCTCATGAGCGTGAACCCGGGCTTTGGCGGTCAGAGCTTTATCCCGGGCACCATCGCTAAGCTCCACGAGCTCAGGGCCATGTGCGAGCGTCACGGCGTTTCGCCCCTCATCGAGGTCGACGGTGGCATTTCTTCCAAGAACATTGTCGAGGTCGTCAAGGCCGGCGCCAACGTGCTCGTGGCCGGTTCTGCCGTATTTAAGTCCGAAGATCCCGCTGCCGAGGTTGCGCTGCTGCAGAAGCTGGGCAACGAGGCCGCACAGGAGGCATAAACCCTTATGACCGCAGGTCAAAACCGCATACCCGTGAATCTTGACTATGCCGCCTCGACGCCCATGCGCGCCGAGGCGCTCCTTGCGCAGCGCGAATACGACGACAGCGAGCTTGCCGGCGTCAACCCCAACTCGCTGCATTCGCTCGGCCGCAAGGCTGCCACGCGTCTGGAGGTTGCACGTCGCGAGATCGCCCGCAGCTTTGGCGCGCGCGTCCGCCCGTCCGAGATTGTACTGACCAACGGCGGCACCGAAGCCAACCAGCTGGCGCTGCTCGGTCTTGCCGAGGGCGCTCGTCAGCGCGATCGCAAGCGCAATCGTGTAATCGTTTCGGCCATCGAGCACGATTCGATTCTGGACAACCTGCCGTTGCTGCGTGCCGCCGGCTTTACCGTCGACCTGGTGAAGCCCTGCCGCATGGGCTACATTGAGCCTGCCACGCTTGTCGAGCTGCTAGGCGACGACGTGGCGCTCGTGAGCATTATGGTCGCCAACAACGAGACCGGCGTGGTGCAGCCCATCCGCGAGCTTGCCGCGGCCACGCATACCGTTGGCGCCCTGTTCCACACCGATGCCATCCAGGGGTATCTGCATATTCCGCTCGATGTCACCGAGCTGGGCGTCGACGCCATGTCCGTCGCAGCCCACAAGATTGGCGGTCCCGTGGCATCTGGCGCACTCTACCTTAAGAGCCGCACGCCGCTGCGCCCGCGCATCTTTGGCGGCGGACAGGAGGCCGGTCGTCGTGCCGGCACGCAAGACCTGCGAACGCAGCTCGCCTTTGCCGCCGCCGCCTCATCTCTGACGCCCCATGTGGCTCAGGAGCGCGCGAAGCTGCAAGCCCTTTCCGACAAGCTCTACGCCACGCTTACGGCTCATCCGCGTATTCATGCCACCATGGGCGACTACGCACAGGCCGATCGCCTGCCGGGCATGGTGTCGATCTACGTTGATGGCATGGACTCCGAGGAGCTCATCGTCAAGCTCGATGCCGCCGGCTTTGAGGTTTCGGCCGGCTCGGCGTGCTCGAGCGGCAGCATGGACCCGAGCCATGTGCTCAGCGCCATGGGCATTGGTCGCGAGCAGGCACTAGGTGCACTGCGCATTTCCTTTGACGACCGCGTGAATCCGGACGATCTGGACGAGTTTGCCCAGACGCTGCTCTCGATCGCAGGTGCCGCATGATCGTCGCCGAGCTCGAGCGCGCGCTACTGGCACGCTATCCCAAGACGGACACCGAGCCCTGGGACCACGTAGGACTCTCCGTTGGCGATCCGGCCGCGGAGATCACCGGCGTTGCCTGCGCACTCGATGCGACTGAGGCTAATGTTCGCCGCGCCCAAGAAGCAAGCGCCAACGTGCTGCTGACGCATCATCCCATATACATCAAGGCACCCGAGGCCTTTTGTCCGGCGGATGCCACACGACCCCAGTGCAGTACGGCCCTCTACGAGGCTGCCCGCTGCGGGGTGAGCATTATCTCGCTCCACACCAACCTGGACCGCTCGCACGAAGCCCGTGTCTGCCTGAGCAAGCTGCTGGGTGCCGCACCCGTGAGCTCACTGGAGCACGTGGACGACCCCGAGGCCACCGGCCTGGGCGCACTTGCAACGCTCAACGACCCGTGCACGCTGCGCGATCTTGCCACCCGTGCTGCCACGGCCTTTGGCAGCGACCCGCGTGTGTGGGGCAAAGCTGATCGCCCGTGCCGCACCGTCGCCATTTTGGGCGGCTCCCTGGGCGACTTCGGAGAGCTCGCCATCGCCGCGGGCGCAGATGTTGTCGTGACGGGCGAGGCGGGCTACCACGTGGCGCAAGACCTTGCCTTGCGCGGGCTGCCGGTGATCTTGCTCGGCCACGACCGCTCCGAGGAGCCGTTCGTTGATATATTGATGAACTCTGCAGTTGACGCCGGGGCCGACCCCCGTCATGCGATTAAAATACTGAACCCTTGCCAATGGTGGACTGTGACAAAAGGAGAGAACTTATGAGCGCCGGCGCTACGCTACTCAAGCTGCAACAGATCGATTTGGAGCTCGCCCGCAACAAGAGCGAACTTGCCAATATGCCGGAGCTCAAGGAGCTCGCTTCCAAGCGCAAGACCTACGTTAAGCTCAAGGCCGAAATGACCAGGCTCTACGCCCAACGCAAGGACCTGGATATTGAGCTCGACGATCTCAACACCACCGAGATCCAGACCAACAACGCCATCGAGGCCGCCAAGAAGCGTCACGTCGACGGCTCTGACTATCGCGAGGTTCAGGACCTGGAGAACGAGCTCGCCACCCTGGCCAAGCGTCTGGACAAGATTGAGCACACCCGCAAGGACGTCGTTGTCGCCCACAAAGAGGCGCTCGACCGCGAGACCCGCGCGCAGGCAATCATCGCCAAGTTCGAAGAGGGCGTGAAGGCCGATACCAAGGCCGCCCGCGCCAAGGCTGCCGACCTGCAGGCTCAGATCGAAGCCGCCACTAAGGAGCGCACCGCTCTTGCCGCCACGCTGCCGGCCGACGTGCTCACCGACTACGAGCGTCTGCTCAAGCAGTTCCGCGGCTTGGCCGTCGAGACCATCCAGGGCAACATCCCCACGGTCTGCCACACCGCGCTGCAGGCATCGTCCATGAGCGACCTCAACCACGACGGCAGCGAGATCACGCATTGCCCGTATTGCCACCGCCTCCTGGTGCTCCCCAGCAAGGAAGCCTAAATGATGACGGCGGCATCCAACAATTCAATGCAACTTAAGGGAAAAACGATCCTGCTGGGTATTACCGGCGGGATCGCCGCCTATAAGTCGTGCAATATCGTGCGCCTGCTGCAAAAGCGTGGTGCCCGCGTCAAGGTCGTTATGAGCGAGCATGCTGCCGAGTTTGTGGGCCCGCTCACCTTCCGTGCGCTCACCAATGAGCCGGTCGCGGTTGGGCTATTCGACGACCCGTCTGACCCCATCCACCATATCTCGCTGGCGCAGGAGCCCGACTTGGTGGTCGTGGCGCCCGCGACGGCCAATATCATCGCCAAGATGGCCAACGGCATCGCCGACGACCTCATCTCCACCACGCTGCTTGCGACGCCGCGGCCCGTCGTGATCGCGCCGGCCATGAACAATGGCATGTGGAAGGCGCCGGCGACGCAGGCCAACATGGCCACGTTGCGCGACCGCGGCGTTCACGTGGTGGGACCCGGCAGCGGCTACCTTGCGTGCGGCGACGTGGACACGGGCCGCATGAGCGAGCCCGAGGACATCGTCGAGGCTGTCTGCGAGGTGCTCAACCCCGCGCCGCAAGACCTGACGGGCAAGCGCATCGTCATCACCGCCGGCCCCACGCACGAGCCGATCGACCCGGTGCGATTCATTGGCAACCGTTCTTCGGGCAAGATGGGTATCGCCCTGGCGGGGGAGGCCGCACGTCGCGGTGCCGCCGTCACGCTCGTGCTGGGACCGACAACGCTCGACGTTCCCCGCGGTGTGGAGTGCGTGCACGTACAGACCGCCTCGGAAATGCTCAAGGCAGCGCTGAGCGCCTTCCAGACGGCCGACGCGGCCATTTGCGCCGCCGCCGTCGCCGACTACACGCCGGCGGCCCCGGCGGACCATAAGCTCAAAAAGGCCAACGAGCGCCTGGATCGCATCGAACTGGTCGAGACGGTCGATATCTTGGCCGAGCTCTCGCGCCAAAAGGGAGAGCGGTGCGTGATCGGCTTTGCGGCCGAGACCGATAACGTCGTGGAGTACGCGCAGCGCAAACTCGCGCGTAAGGGTTGCGATGCCATTATCGCCAACGATGTTTCGCGCGCCGATTCGGGCTTTGGAACCGATACCAACAAAGCTTGGATCGTGAGCACAGCGGGCACGCAAGAACTTCCCGTACTAACAAAACCCCAGCTCGCAGATGCAATTTTGGACTTGCTTCAAAATTTGTAAAAAAGTTCTTGCACAAGGACAAAGTTTCGGGTTAATATACTCCCTGTTGCGAGCGAGAGCAGAGCAACAAACAAAAGCTTCGGGACGTGGCGCAGCTTGGTAGCGCACTTGACTGGGGGTCAAGGGGTCGCTGGTTCGAATCCAGTCGTCCCGACCAGAAGTTTGCAGGTCAGGCACCTAGTGCCTGACCTTTTTTGTTTTAAGCAATTGCTTAATTTTGATTAAGCAACAGGGTACCAAAAAACTACCTGAGCGATAATCGCCTTTTGCGGTTACTTGCGCGTTTTGCACACGCTTGAGCCGATTTATTAACGCGATATGAATCTACATACGCGTAGTTGGTATACAGCCGAGTACAGGCTGTATTAATCGCGACGATTTACACAGATATAGCAACTGTAACGAACAGGCGTGTCGCTGTCTTTATTCCAGCAGTTCACTTAATCGGTGGACGAGTGGGGTGTTGCAACGAAACGCCAAGGAGGATGGGCTCTATACGAGGACGCCGCAGAGGCAATGGCGGGGGGAGTACGGAGGGCGCCCTGAGAGCCGCTGTATGACCCCATGTCTCCTTAACTCGATTATTTGTGTTTCAAGCCACAAATCGGTCGAGCAATTGCCAAAAGAAAGGCCCATGCAGGATTGCACGGGCCTTACATCAGATCAAATTTGAGCTAGAAGCACCAAATGGGGCAGACGCAACACCATCTCGTCGCGCCCTCGGCGAGCGACATATCACAGTCGAGGTAGACATCGAGGAAATCGTCAGATCCCGCACAGGGGGACCGCGATGGTGGCCACTGCACCGCCCGAGGGGCCGTTGGCGAGCGAGACGGAGCCCCCGTGGGCGCTCGCGGCCTCGGAGGCGACGTGGAGGCCGAGCCCGTAGTGGCGGCCTCCGTCACGCGAGGAGCGGGAGGAGTCGTCCGTGAAGAGGCGCTCGCAGCCGCGTTCGAGGGCGGCGGGAGAAAAGCCCGGTCCGTCGTCGGCAACCTCGATAACGAGGTGCCCGTCCGCGACGTCGCAGGAGACGGCCACGCGCGAGCGTGCGTGCTCGGCGGCGTTGGCCACGAGGTTCGCGGCGGCTCGCGCCAGGGCGGTTCGGTCGAGCGGGGCCTCGGGCGCGCCCGCGACAGCAGGGCCCGTGGCCGCGTCGAGCGTCACGCCTCGCGCCCGGGCGATCTGGGCGGCCTCGGCGAGGACTTGCTCGCAGAGCTCGGCCGGCCGCATGGGGGCCCTCTCCGCCCCGCCGGACCCGCGCGAGGCCTCGATGAGCAGGCGCACGTAGCCGTCGAGCCTTTCGACACTGCCGGCTATGTCGCGCGCGGCGGCCGCGAGGTCGGCGTCTTTCTCGTCTTCCAGCTCCTCCGCCACGAAGTCGGCGTTGGCGCGCAGCACGGTGAGCGGCGTCTTGAGGTCGTGGGCGAGCGACGCCACCTGCTCGCGCTGCCCCCGCTCCGCGGCCCAGCGGGCCTCGAGTGACTCGGCGAGGGAGGTCCGCATGGCGTCCATCGCGGCGAGGACGTCGTTCACCTCGCGCACGTTGGTGCTGCCGACCGCGAAGTCGAGCTCCCCCGCGCCGACGCGCCCCGCCGCCTCCGCGAGCGGCGCCATCTTGCGCGAGATCACGCGGCTCGCGCGGCGCGCCACGAGCGCGAGCGCGAGCGCGCTTCCCGCCGTGGCGCCGACGAGCATGAGGTTCTGCGGGTTGGGAAGCAGGCCGGCGAGATCGCGCGAGACCCACTGCGGCAGGTACTCGCTGACGAGTGCGCAGGCCCCGCCGCCCTTGAGCGGGAACGCGGCGTAGGTGAGGCCCGAACCCCCGCCCTCGATCTCCACTGTGCCCGGATCCGCGGCGAGTGCCGTACGGGCCATTTCCGTCGCGTCCTCGAGCCGCGTGCTCTCGAGGTCTGTCATCAGCACGTTTCCGTCCTTGTTCAGGATGAGGTAGCGGTACGCCGTCGGCACGTCCTGCTGCCCGCAGACGCCGTCGCGTGCTAGGCCCTCCGCGACCTCGCGCGCATTGGCCGGCCCCCAGCTTGCCTCGTAGACGAAGCCCGCGTTGATCGCCACGGAGAGCACCATGAACGAGGCGAGCCACGCCGTGGCGACCGCCGCGAACGCGTAGGCGAAGTAGCGCGCGATGACGAAGGAGAGCGGCATGCCCCCGCGACCTCGCGCCCCGATCCTCAAAGCTGCCACTTGTACCCCATCCCCCAGACGGTCGCGATCGGATCGGCGCCGGCCTCGGAGAGTTTCCTCCGGGCGCGGCTGACCTGCATGGATATGGCCGCGTCGTCGGCGTCGCTCTCCCAGCCGAGCACAGCCTCGCGTATCTGCGCGCGGCTCATGACCTGCCCGGGGTGACGAGCGAGGTACTCGCAGATGGCGTACTCGGTGGGCGTGAGCGGCACGGCCTCGCCACCCACGGCGAGGCCGCGCGCCCCGAGGTCGATCCGCACCTCCCCGAAGGAGAGGGCGTGCGAGCGCGGCCGGCGCTCACGGCGTAGATGGGCCGCGACCTTGGCGCGCAGCTCCGCGGCCCCGAAGGGCTTGCGGACGTAGTCGTCGGCGCCCAGGCCGTAGCCGGCCACAGCATCCTCCTCGGCCACGCGAGCGGTCAGGAAGACGATGGGCCCGTCGAAGTCCGGGCGGATCTGCCGCACGAGCTCGAAGCCATCGAGCCCCGGCATCATGACGTCGCAGAGCACGAGGTCGAAGCGCGAGAGGTCCATCCCCGGGACCGCCGTCGGGTCCGCCTCCCTGACGACCTCATGGCCGTCGCGGCCGAGGACGCGCGCGAGAGCGTCGAGGATCGCCCGTTCATCATCCACTGCCAGTATCCTCGCCATGTTAGACCTCCTGAAACTCTCGTCGGAATTGTACTAGCGCCGCATTCAGCGGTCCAGAGCCCCGCGCGCAGCTGCGGGCGCCTCAGCCGCTTCGCACGCGCGGTAGCGCACGCCCGAGCCGCCGCGCGCCTCGATCCCGAGCCAGCCCTCGCCGTCCGACTCCCGCCCGAAGAAGATGAGCTGGAGCTCTCGGACATTGCCCCTGTCGTCCGAAGCGTCGAGCAGGGCATTCCCGCCCAGGACGAGCGCTGCGGAGAGGAGGACGAGCATGGCGGCGAGCGGCCTCCTACGCATCTGCCCTCCCGTCCTCGAAGCGGCAGAACCAGGCGAGAAGGACGGCGTCGGCTGCCAGGGTGAGCACGAGGCTAGCGAGCGCAGTCGTGAGGAGAGGGCCCGCCGCGCGTGCGGCGTCGATGAAGGCCTCCACCCCGAGCGACCCCAGGCGCGCGGGCCAGGCGAGCGGCACCCAGCTCAGGGGCGTCGCCAGGGCACCGGTGAGCTCGTCGGTCATGAGGCCGTGCGCAAGTCCGCCCACCGAGAAGAACGCGAGGAGCACCCCCGCCGCGCCGGCGCCGATGGCGGCGTTGCGGCCGAGGCGCAGGGCCACGCCGAGCCCCAGCGCGTAGAGGGGTAGGCTGCCCAACACGATGCCCGCCCAGGCGGCCGCAAGCGGAACGGGCCCGAGCGGCAGGCGCCCGGCAACGGCGAGCACGGCCCCGAACACGCCGAGCGCCACGGCCAGCGCGCCCGCGCCGAGCGCCGCAAGGGCGAGCAGCTTCGCCGCGACGGCGCGTCCGCGCGAGGGGACCGCCGTGAGGTTGGCGAGGCGCCCGGCAGCGCGCTCCTCGTCCACGGCGAGCCCGCAGACGATGGCGGACATGAGCGGCATGAGAGCGCCGAGGAACTGGGCGTAGGCGTCCGCGCCCAGCGCTGGGTCCCATCGGGTTACGGAGAAGTACTCGCCGCAGGCAAGACCGGCTGCCAGGCCGCAGGCGAGGTGCACCGCCGTGAGAGGGGAGCGCACCAGGCGCAGGGCCTCGGAGAGCAGGGCCCGCGAGAGAGTCATGCGCGGCATCGGGTCGGAGAGTCGTGTCATGGCCATCACCTCTCCTCGGAGCGCGCGAACCAGGCCGCGCCCGCCGCCGTGAGCGCGGCGAACGCGAGCGCGCAGACCGCAAGGCCCGCCAGCGTGAGCATGCCGTCCGACGCGAGCGCCCCGCCGAGCGCCATGTCCGCCGCGAGTGGCTCGCCGCTCGGCAGCACGGGGATGAAGCTCGTGGGGATGACCATGTTCGCCGACGGCGGAAAGAGCTGCGGTAGCGGCACCAACGACCAGGCGAACCCACCTACGAGTTGCGCGGCGAGCGGGCAGAAGATGCCCGCGAGCATGCCGAGCCGCGCCGTGAGGAAGAGCCCTGCGGGGATCATCCACGCCGCGGTCACCGTGTTGACGAGCGCGCAGAGGAGCATCGTGAGCGTGCCCGCGGCCGTGAGGCCCTGCGAGGAGAACGCCGATCCCGCGAGGTAGATGCCGAAAACCACGAGGTTCGAGAGCGTGCAGAGCGCGAGGCACCAGAGCGCCTTGGCCCACCAGGCGCGCCCGAGCGGGAAGCCCAGGCCCAGAAGCCCCCGCATCCGCGTGCGAGCATCAGCCCGCGCGACGCACGCCACCACGAGCGAGAGGCACACGGGCAGGAAGAGCGCGTACCAGTAGTTCCATGCGCTGAAGATCTGCACGCCCCGGTAGGGCATCGCGCCGAGCAGCGGCATCGGCAGCGCCATGAGCACGGCCAGGCGAACCGGTGCCGCGTGGCGCGACTTCAGGGCCTCGGCGCGCAGGGCCGCGAGCAGGCCGCCTTTCTCACCCGTCATGCCGCCACCTCCCCGCGCGCTCGTCGCCCTTCCCGACAGAAGCTCATGAAGAGTTCCTCGAGGTCCTGCCCGGGACGAAGCGCATCCTCGTAGGCGAGGCGCCCCCCGCAGATGATGCCGATGGTGTCCGCCATCTGCTGCACCTCGGAGAGGATGTGGCTCGAGACGATCACCGTCGTACCCGCCGCCGCGAAGCCGCGGATCTGGTCGCGCAGCTCCTCGATGCCGATGGGGTCGAGGCCGTTGGTGGGCTCGTCGAGCACGAGCAGGCGTGGCCGGGCGATCAGCGCCAGCGCGAGCCCCAGGCGCTGCCGCATGCCCATCGAGAAGCGCCCGGCGCGCTTCTTCCCGGTGTCCGCGAGGTCCACGGCGGCGAGCACCTCATCTATGCGGCTCTCGGGAAGGCCCAGCAGCGTGGTGCGCACGCGCAGGTTCTCGCGCGCGGTGAGGTTGGGGTAGAGCGGCGCCTCCTCGATGAGGCTGCCGATTGCGTAGAGGTCCTCGCGGCGCCAGGCGTGCCCGGCAAAGAGGATCTCCCCGGCCGTCGGCCGCAGCATCCCGCAGATCATCTTGAGCGTTGTCGACTTGCCGGCGCCGTTGGGGCCGAGCAGCCCGTACACCTCGCCCTCGCGGATATGAAGGCTCACGTCGGCCACGGCGTCCTGCGCTTGGTCGCCGCGGCCGAAGCGCTTGGTGAGCCCGCGCGTCTCGAGCATGTAACCCATGGGTTCGTCCTTTCTCTTCCGGGCGCGCGGGCCGAGTCGCCGTGCCCGCGCGCCTTACCTTTCGGGTTCACCATCCATGGTGGGGCGCGTTTCTAACGAAGCCGTAACGGCCGTTGGGTTCTTTTGGCGCCAACCCTTCTCGACCCGCACATCATGATTAATTTGCTTAAGGCAACAACTTTCCCGATCGATGTCATCACCGAATCAAAACGTGTACATCACCCTCCAAAACCGACATTTTTCGGCATGTTTGGAGGCTGATGTACACAAATGCAGAATCCCGCACAACCCAGTAGCATCCTCCATATGTCTGGACTCTCTATGCTTACGCTGGATAGACATCGCCGGAACGGGTATAGTATCGAAAGTTTTGTCGTTAACCAGCGGGGGAGTCCTGTGGGCATCAAAAAGAAGATCAAAAAGGAGCTTATCGGCACTTCCGATTACCCGTCGAATAAGATCTTTACGATCTCCAATTTCATCACCTTTACGCGCCTGATCCTCACCCTGGTATTTCTGTACCTGTTTGTGACGGATAACAACCGCGTCATCGCCATCGTTATCTACGCCGTTGCCGCCTCTACCGACTGGATGGACGGTCAGATCGCCCGCATGACCAAGACGGTCTCGTGGCTCGGCAAGGTCATGGATCCCATCTGCGACCGTGCGCTGCTGTTCACCGGCGTACTTGGGCTGGTGGTTCGCGGAGAGTTGCCAATCTGGGTCTGCGTGCTCATTATTGGCCGCGACATCTATCTGGGCATCGGCACGCTTATCGTGCGTCATTATCACCGTCGCCCCATCGATGTCGTTTTTCCCGGAAAGATTGCCACTGCACTGCTCATGACCGGCTTCTCGCTCATGCTGCTCGGGTTCCCCGTTATTGACGGCCTGCATCTTTTACCTTCAACCCTTACGGCCTTCCCGGGCCTCAACGGAAGCTCGGTGCCCCTCGGCATCTTCTTTGTGTACGGCGGCGTGATCTTCTCCATGCTCACGGCTGTCATCTATTCCATTAAGGGCGGAGTGGCCATTAAACAGGCTCTCGCGCATCCCGAGGACGAGGACATCGACTTTCTGAACCCCGAAATCGAAGACTGATTCGTTGGGGTATGATTACGTACGGTTCATTATTTGCGGCACGTCCGCAATAAGTTAGGGGTTGTCATGGACAACATGGTTAACAATATGCCTCAGAATGATAAGACTGCTGACGCTACCTGCGTATTCCGCGTGCCTTCAAGCGACGTCACCGTTCCCGACCTCATGGCCAACGTGCGCATCACCGCCCCCGTTCTGTCCATCGTCAAGGGTCCGCAGACTGGTGCCGCCTTTGAGCTCGAGGACGACGTGACCACCATCGGCCGCGATCCTGCGAACGGCATCTTCCTCAATGACATGACCGTATCGCGCAGCCACGCGCGCATTATCCGCGAGGGCCTCGGCGCTCGCATCGAGGACTTGGGCTCGCTCAATGGCACCTGGGTCGACGGTGCCATCGTCAATGCAGCCCCGCTGCACGACGGTTCTTCCGTCCAGATCGGTACGTTTACGCTCATCTACCACGAGAGCACGCCGGAGCGCATCGAAACCGGTGAGTAGGGCATGGCCGAACGCAACTATCTGAGTATCGGCCAAGTCGTCAACCTACTTCGAGGCGCATACCCCGATCTTTCGAACTCAAAAATTAGATTTCTAGAAGATGAGGGGCTCATTACCCCTCATCGTACGCCTAAGGGATACCGTCAGTACTCTAAGGAGGACGTTGATCGCCTGGAGGTCATTCTGCATTTGCAGAAGACCCGCTACATGCCGCTCAACGTGATTAAGCAGCGCTTGGAAAACGCCACGGACCTGTCAACGCTCGCTTACGAGGTGGGCTTGCTGTCCGATGTTCCGCTCAAGACGGAGCCCAAGGAGACTAAGCAAAAGCTGCATCCCATTGAGACCATTCCCGATATGCTGGGCGTCGAGATTTCGTTTATCCGCTCGCTCGCCGAGAACGACCTCATTCGCATCATCAAGAGTCCGCAGAATCGTGAGCTCGTCGATGGTCGCGATTTTCCAATCATCCGCTACTGCTCCGAGCTGTCACGCTTCCATATCGAGCCCCGCAACCTGCGTCAGTACGTGTCTTCCGCCAACCGCGAGTCCTCGATGTTTGAGCAGGTGCTCGTGAGCATGCTCGGAATGGATACCTCCGATGACGAGCGCGACGCCAAGCTCGAGCGTGCGTTTAAGAAGCTTCACGACCTGACCGAGGGTGTGCACACTGCGCTGCTCAAGAACCGCGTTTTTGAGTCGCTCAATGCCGTGGTCGAGGACGCCGACATCGATGCACTCGATGAGGAAATCACTCGCTCCGAGTCCACCAAAGCCAAAAACGAAGAGATAGCCACGCCGGCTTCGCACGAGGATTCTCTCGTAAAGCCGCTCAAGGTCGTCGCCCCTTCGCACTCCGGCACCGCCACGGCGGGCAAATAACCGCTGCCGCTTATCCGGCAACCCATTGAAAGGTCATGCAATGTACGACTTCGAATCTCAAATCGTCGACATCCCCGACTATCCCGAGCCCGGAGTCATCTTTAAAGACATCACGCCGCTCTTTGGCAATCCCGAGGCGCTCAAAGCCATGACCGATGCCCTCGCCGAGCACTTTGCCGGCATGGGGATCACCAAGGTCGTGGGTCCCGAGGCCCGTGGCTTTATGGTTGGCGTACCGGTGGCTGTGGCCCTTGGTGCCGGCTTTGTTCCCGCACGTAAACCGGGCAAGCTACCCCGCAAGACGGTGAGCCAGAGCTATGAGCTCGAATACGGCACCGACTCTATCGAGATCCATGCCGATGCCATTACCTCTAAAGATACCGTGTTGATTCTGGACGACTTGGTCGCGACGGGCGGAACCGTCGAGGCAACAGGTAAACTTGTGCGAGATATGGGCGCAAAGCTTGTGGGCTACGGGTGTATCCTTGAGCTTGCGTTTCTCAACCCGCGCGAGAAGCTCACGCCGACTGACGACGATGTTGAGCTCTTTAGCCTGGTGACGGTGGACTAGCCGTTACCCTTAGTTACTGGAAAGGAAGCTACATGCGCACAGCAAACACGCACAAAAACATGGCACGCTGCGCTGCTACGGCAACCCTCGCTTGTGTTTTGGGCTTGGGCCTCGCGGCTCCTGCCTACGCCGATACCGCATCCGACCTTGCCGCTGCTCGTACGAAGCTCGAGCAGATCGGTACCCAAACCCAGCAGATTTACGATGAGCTCGCCACGCAGACGCAGGCGCTCGATCAGACTGCTGGCGAGATCACGCAAAAGCAGCAGGAGATCGCTGACGGTCAGGCCAAGCTCTCGACCTATGTCGCCGGCGAGTACAAAACCGGCGGTCTGAGCCTGCTTCAGGTTCTGACCGGCGTCGATGACCTGAGCGATATGCTCAACCGTCTGTTCTACTACGGCAAAGTTTCCGATAAGCAGGCTCAGACCATTCAAGAGGTCAAGGAGCTTAAGCAGCAGCTCACCGATAAGCAGGCCGAGCAGGAGAAGAACGTCGCCACCACGCAAAAGAAGGTCGATGAGCTTAACGCCCAGCAGGCTGAAGCCCAGAGTGTCGTGAACTCCCTGGATTCACAGTTGCAGGCCGAGCTTGCTGCCGAGGCCCAGGCCAACGCCGCGCTGCAGGCTGGCATAAATGCTAGCACCGCCGAAAAGGCCACGGTGAGCAACGACACCGCCGGTACGAGCGAGAACACCAACAAGGGTGGCGGTACGACCAACGACGGCGGCGGAAACACGCCCGCGCCCGCTCCCACTCCGCAGCCCCCGACGCCCGCTCCGGCTCCGGCTCCGGCTCCGACGCCTTCCGCACCGAGCCAGTCCGTTGACGGCGGTTCCGTTGTTTCGCGTGCCTATAGCAAGCTCGGATACGCTTACTCTTGGGGTGGCATTGGGCCGAACAGCTTTGACTGCTCCGGTTTTGTAAGCTATTGCCTCACGGGACGCTACTGCCGTCTGGGCACCACGGTCGACTTCATGGGTTGGACCCGTGTGTCCGATCCGCAACCCGGCGATGTTGTGGTTAACTCCTACCATACCGGCATCTATATCGGTAATGGTCAGATGATCCATGCTTCCGACTACAAAACGGGCGTCATCATCAGTTCCGTCGCAGCCGGTATGAACAACAACTACATTTTCGTGCGCTACTAAGTCACTCTGTATAGCGAACGAAGGTGAACCTCGTGGCCTTTGAGCTGCGAGGTTCATTTATTTATGACCGTGCTCCATACATGATCCTAATGTGCTAGTTTTCAATACTAGATGCACGCTTCATCGGTGAGCAATATAGCTATAATGATTGAGAAGCATATAGAAAGGACCCTCTATGAGCTGGGCACTTATCTCCGATTCGAGCTGTAACCTCCGCGATTGGCAACCGACCGCGCCCCATACCACCTTTGCATTTGCACCCCTCAAAATTCGAGTGGGGGAGCGCGAGTTCGTCGATGACCTCACGCTCGACGTTCACGAACTCAATTGCGCCGTGCAGGCGGAGTCGAGCGCTTCTTCGAGCGCCTGTCCGAGCGTAGGCGAGTGGACCGAACTCTTTAGGCTTGCCGACAAGACGATTTGTATGCCCATCTCGGAGGGCGTATCGGGGAGCTATAACGCCGCCGCCACGGCACGCGATTTGGTTCTTGCCGAGGAGCCGAACCGTCAAATTCATTTGGTCAATTCACGCGGAGCCGGCGGCAAAATGGACCTGATCTTACTGCTGTTCGACCGGTATCTTGCAAGCAATCCGGATGTCTCATTCGAGGACGCTTGCGCATACTTCAATAGCCTTGAGCAGAACAGCAAAATCCTCTTCAGCTTGTGCAATTACGAAAACCTGGCCAAAGCCGGACGTATCCCTAAGGCAGCCGGCGTCATTGCCAACAAGCTCAATATTCGCATTTTGGGCACGGCGAGTGAGGCCGGTAAAATCGAACTCGTCGGACACACGCGTGGCGAAAAGAAGATGTTCAACAAGATCATCGACACCATGGAAGCCGAGGGTTTTACGGGCGGCGAGGTCGTCATCGACCATGTCGAGAATGAGGCAGGCGCCCAGGCACTTGCCAGCCGCATTGTGGAGCGCTGGCCCGGCTCCAAGACTATCATCATGCCCTGCAACGGCCTGGATTCCTATTACGCCGAGATGCACGGTCTTATTATCGGCTACGGCATGGACGTGGCTTCGGGCCAATAAAGTCCAACCAAGCAAAAATACGGGCGGGACAAAGTGACAGATGACCCTTTGCTCCGCCCGTTTTATACGTCGGCTAGCTATTAAACCCATTAAACTTTAGATAGCTCATCAGGTACGCCTTCGAAACGAAGGATGAAACCGCACTGCGCACAAGCAGCGACTCACGCGTTACCTGATGCGCCGTATCGGGAACCGGCGTCTGCTCGACGGAAAACGCCGAACGAATCGATGCCTCGAGCTGATCGACCACATAATCGAAGGCCGTCGGGGCATCGTAGCTCAAACGCTGAATGTTAAAGAGTGCCTGCACCGCAGCAATAGGTAACACCTGCTTAAAGAGGCAGATAGCGATCAGGCGGGCAATCTGCTCGCGGCCATATTGCTTTTTGACCGGAGCAGGCACCAGGCCGACCTTCACGTAGTTATTGATCATCGATGGCGTAATGACAGGGTGCTCAACGCAAATGGACAGCGGCTCCATCCACAGCGCAACATACTCAATGACCTGGTCGCGGTAGAGCGTCACATTGGGCAACTGGTTATAGCGCGGCAGACTCAACGTATTGAGTTTACGCACGATATCGGACTGAATGAATGCATCGGGTAGCACCGTGGGCTGAATATCCTCAGGCTTAATACTGACCGACGAATCGGACATCGGAATAACGTGTTTAACGTGGTTCATAAAGGTCCTCCGTTCATTTTCTATATTGTATTCTAGGTTATCTAGTTTTGCATACCACATAGCCGGCAAGTAAAAGTGGTTGGACAACACATTGATGCATCGTCCAACCACTTTGTGTAAAGATAGCAACCTTACATAAGATATATTATCGTACTTATTCACGGAGAAACTCGTATGCGCTCGTTGCTGCTATGGCTCCGTCCGAAACGGCGGTCACAACCTGGCGTAAACGCTTGGAACGGATATCGCCGGCTGCGAATAAGCCGGGCGTACGGGTGGCCATCGAATCGTCGGTGACAATGCCGCCGTCAGGAGCCAGATCGACTAGATGCTCAACCAGCTCGGTATGCGGCAGCATCCCCGTAAAGACAAAGATGCCAAACGAGCCAGGTTCAAATGACTCGGTATGAGTCTCACCGGATGCATTGTCCTTAAAGGTGATCGTCGTTGGCATTGCTTCGCCCGAGAGCTCCACAATACTAGTTTGGTACCTAACTGTAATATTGTCCTTTTCGAGTACTTTCTGAACAACACCATCAGGCGCACGAAACTGGTCGCGGCGCAGCACGATGGTCACGCTGGTGGCAATGTCTGACAGGAACAGCGCCTCTTCGCATGCCGAATTGCCACCACCGATTACAAAGACCTGTTTGCCGCGGAAGAACATGCCGTCACATGTTGCGCAATATGAAACGCCACGACCGCGATACGTATCCTCGCCAGCGAAACCTGCCGGGCGCGGCGTGGCACCCATGCACGCAATGACGCTCTTGGCCGCCGTGTCACCCATATCATGATGGATGGTAAATTGAGCCACATCGGCATCGTAATCGACGCCTGTCACCATACTCCATTCAATCTGAGCTCCCAGGCCTTCTGCATGCTGTTGGAATCGCTCGCCAAGCTCAGCGCCACTCAAGAGCGGAATGCCCGGATAGTTCTCGATCTCATTGGTTGTGGCGATCTGCCCTCCCGACATGCCCTGCTCAATCACGGTCGTCGTCAGGTTGGCACGCGCAGCGTAAATGGCGGCAGCATAGCCCGCGGGGCCGCCGCCGATAATCGCAACATCGATCGGCTGATCGGTAGTCATGGAACATCCTCTCGTCGAAACATTGACGTTCTTTGCGCTCATACCCAAATTTACGTGAACATGACACTCATGCACTACAATGATAAATCCGTGTTACAACGTCGAAGGGGAGTTATCGATGGATCAAACGCAGACGAGCGACGACGCTCCCCTGCTCACGCACAGCACTCCCCAATCGGAGCAAACAGCGCTCTTGGCTCAGCAAAAATCTCTCGTGACCATCGTGCACGCCTCGGTCGGCTCAGGCCATAAGGCCGCCGCAAATGCGATTGCGCAGGCCTTCGACCTCATCCGCGGCACCAATGGCATCCCCGAGGATGTTGAGATTGAAGTGCTCGATATCCTTGATTTTGGACGTATTAAATTCGACGGTAATAAGACCGCGGCTTCTTTTACGGGAGCCACGCGCCCCATTTACGACCTGACCTGGAGATATACACTTACGGGACATCTTCTCTGGGGTGGCGGCACGGCATGGTCGCGAATCATGTTCCCCGCCTTCAACGAATATATTCGTAACCGCAGGCCCATAGCCGTGGTCGCAACGCACATCACAGCAGCCAATGTTGCCGTGGGTGCCCGCATAATTACGGGTATCGATTATCCAGTCATCTGCGTACCGACCGACTACGAAGTCGAGGGCTGGTGGCCCCACAAGGACACCGATCTATTCTGTGTTGCCAACGAATTTATGTCCGAAACGCTGCGTCCGCGCAAGGTGCCCGAGGCAAAGATTCGCATTACCGGCATTCCTATTCGCGCCGGATTCGACACGGATTACGATCGCGAGGAAGAGCTAGCCAAGTTCAACCTCCCCACCGACAAGACCGTCGTGCTGGTTATGGCCGGCGCCAGTTTACCTCAACCGTACGTCCGCTTTCGCGCGGCGATGGACCAGACCCTCCCCTTCCTACGCAGCTTTGAGGACATGCATTTTGTCTTTTTGCCGGGCAAGGATGAGGAATACGCCGACCGCCTCAAGACGCTCTTCGACGCCATGAAGCTCGAAAACGTTACGGTTCTGGACTACGTGGACGACATGGCGGCCCTCATGCACGGCTGCGACCTGGCAATTCTCAAATCGGGCGGACTCACCGTCACCGAGTGCCTGTGCGCGCATCTGCCGATGATCCTGCTGGGCAAGTCCTATGGCCAGGAAAAGGCCAACACCACGATGCTCACCGGCATGGGCGCCAGTATGCATGTCACCACCGCACGAGAACTCATCGTAACCCTGCGCCACCTGCACGACCATCCCGAATCACTCAAAGCGCTACTCATCAACGGCGAAGTTCTACGCCGCCCCCACGCAGCCGAAGACATAGCCATCGCAACCATGGAGCTCGTAGGCAAACCCCAAAAGCGCAAAAGAGCCTTTTGCCGCTTCTACTGGGGCGGAAAACCCGCGCATATCCGCTAGCGTCTTTATGTCCGCTTACCTGCGGGAGGCCCCTATATATCATCCCATGCTCAAACATTCTCGCTTCGCTGCGAAACTGCGCGTGGGACGATATATAGGGGCCTCCCGCAGGTAAGCTGCGTTTACGTACTAGCAGCTATACCAGATTCCCCACCACTAGAACCTTCAAAGGCGAAACCGGAAAATCTAAATACAGTAAGCCAATGCGACAAAGGGATTGTTCCTTTGTCGCATTGGCTTACTAGAATGTAAATATTTTTTCAAGCGAGTAGCCGCCCGCCTGCCTCTCACACATATCGTTCCACGCGCAGTTTCGCAGCGAGCGAAGCGAAGCGAGAATGTTTGAGCATGGAATGATATGTGTGAGAGGCGGGCGGGAGGGATACGAGCGCCCCTAGGCGACGCCGCTGGAGCCGAAGCCTCCTTTGCCTCGGTCGGTTTCGTCTAGTTCGTCTACTTCTACGAGGTTGACCGTGGGGACTTCTTGGATGACGAGCTGGGCGATGCGGTCGCCTTTGTTGATTTGGATGTCGTTGGTGGGATCCAGGTTGATAAGGATAACCTTGAGTTCTCCTCGGTAGTGGGCGTCAATGAGGCCCGGCGTGTTGACTATAGACAGGCCCTGCTTGATGGCCAAGCCGCTGCGGGGCTGGACGAAGCCGGCGTAGCCGTCGGGCAGGGCGATGGCCAGCCCAGTAGAGACCAGACGGCGTTCGAAGGGCTTCAGGACGCAGTCCTCGTTGGAGCGCAAATCCAAGCCGGCATCAGTGGGATGGGCGTATTTGGGAAGCTCGACGGTGGGATCGAGACGCTTTATGTTGACGGTAATGTTGGGCATGGAATCACCTTAGCTTGTCGAGCTCTTGCAGAAACTCATCGACGTCTTTGAAATCGCGGTAGACCGAGGCAAAGCGGATGTACGCCACCTTGTCAATCTTGGCCAAGCGCTTGAGCACCATGTCACCCAACTCATGGGACGTGACGGCCGTCAGTGTGCGAGAGCGCAGCTCGACCTCGATGTCATCGATAATCTCATTGAGCTTCTTAGTGTCGATATCGCGCTTGATGGTGGCGCGCATCAAGCCGACGAGCAGCTTATTGCGATCGAACCGCTGCTTGGTTCCGTCTGACTTAATGACCTCGATTGGGTCTTCGCATCGCTCGAACGTTGTAAAGCGATAGTTACACGAGCAACATTCGCGACGGCGCTTAATGGTGTTATTTGACTCCTGCATACGGGAATCAACGACGCGGGTATGTGCCTTGCCGCATTTGGGACAGCGCATGGTACCTCCTCTTAAACGATAACAAGGGTACCATGCGCAGCGCGATAATGATTACGAACGAGCAGGAACCTTAAGATGCGCACCGGCGGCGAGCGAACCATGCTCCAGATGATTGACGTTACGGATCATGTCGGAAGTCTCTTGCGTGGAAAGGCCTTCGATTGGATATTCCACGGCAAGCGACCAAAGAGAATCGCCAGGCTGAACGCGAATGGTCTCGTAAGTAATGTTGGAAACGGACTCGGCATACGCGGCGTGACGAGCGCTAAAGACCGAAGTAGCGAGGACAAAGAAGAGCGTAAGCGCAACGGCGACGGCGACAATCGTCGGAACCTTCAGGGCAACGCGGGCCGGCGCGACTACAGCCTGCTGATTGCGAGCAGGCTTTACGGTCAAAGGCTGAATGCCGGAGCGGCCACCCTGAACAACCGTAAAAGTAGGTTCTGCAGGCGTCTCGAGCTTAAGGGCGAGGTTACCCTGGACCATATTCGTTGCGTTCATCATGTTCTCCTCTCGCGTGTTTTGCTGAGAACAGTTTTATCAAGCCGCGCGGACAAAAATGTCTAGCGCGAGAACGAATGTTCGGTTATTATTATCTTCGAACAGTTGTTCCTGTCAAGCAAAATTCGAACATTTGTTTGACATGGGTAGAGAGGATGCCCTGATGGCTCGCAAAATTACCAAGCGTCAGCA
Organism: uncultured Collinsella sp.; assembly: GCA_902466075.1. GTDB lineage: Bacteria > Actinomycetota > Coriobacteriia > Coriobacteriales > Coriobacteriaceae > Collinsella. The sequence continues at coordinate 19,669 of CABQQA010000012.1, read as the reverse complement.
GCAAATTTACGACTTCATCAAGGAATATCAGCAGGAGAAGGGTTATCCGCCCAGCGTGCGCGAGATGGCTTCTGCTGTGGGCCTTTCCTCCCCCAGCACCGTGCACGCCCATCTCTCTGCCCTGGAGGCGCGAGGGCTACTCAAGCGCGATGCCACCAAGCCGCGCGCCCTGGAACTCTTTAACGAGGACGGTTCCTCTGTCTCAATTTCTAAATCTGACGAGCCCACCGCCCCTCGCGGAACGGTCTCGCTACCGCTCGTTGGTCGCGTCGCGGCTGGGATCCCCATTCTGGCCGAGCAGAATATCGAAGACACTTTTACTATCCCGACCGAAATCGCGACTGATCAGGGTTCCTTTATCCTTGAGGTGCATGGGAGCTCAATGATCAATGTCGGCATCTTCAATGGCGATTACATCATCGTCCGTGAACAAAAGAATGCCATGAACGGCGAAATTGTCGTGGCCATGATCGATGGTTCAGCGACCGTCAAGACGTTCTACAAGGAGCAGGGACGTGTACGCCTGCAGCCTGAGAATGACACCATGGAGCCTATCTATGCAACGAATCCCGTTATCCTGGGCAAAGTCGTCGGCTTGATGCGCCGGTTCTCGTAATGCAAAAACGCATCACCATCTTTGATACCGTCCGCGGGTTTACGATGATTTCTATGGCAGGTTTTCACGCTTGCTATGATCTTGCCTACCTGTACGGCTGGGATATGCCTTGGTTTACCCAGACTGTCTTTCAAGACGTCTGGCGCGCCAGCATCAGCTGGGTATTTTTGTTTATCGCGGGTTGGATGTGCACTCTTTCGCGCAACAATATCAAACGTGCCGCCAAATACGCCTTAGCAGCACTCGTTGTCTGGTTGGCAACAACACTTGTCTCAGTCGACGATTCGGTTAATTTTGGCATCATCTACTGCATGGCCGCATGCACCGGCATCGTGGCGTTGACCGATCCCGTCCTTAAGAAGATAACGGCGAGATGGAGCATGCCCCTATGCCTTGTGTTGTTCGCCCTCACCTGGAGCATCCCCAAAACGATCTACCCTGTCCCCTACCTGGCGTGGCTGGGATTTCCGAGCCCTGGGTTTGTCTCAGGTGATTACTACCCCATCATCCCGTTTATCTTTATGTATCTTGCAGGATACTTCGCCGCACACATAGCGCAGAGTATCGATAAGACCGTCCCTAGCTGGGCCTACGCCAACCCCCTGCCGGCGCTCGCCAGCCTTGGACGTCACGCTCTCCCCTTTTATCTGCTGCATCAGCCCATCATTCTGGGCATTTTGGAGCTCGTCTACTCGGTGCGATAACGCTCGAGCCGCGGTGCAATACGAGCCGGCAACTTCACCACAATGCGAACGCCGTCCTCGAGATATTCCTCATGCAGAAGGGTTCCCTGCTCATGCACCAGCGTGATGAGAGCGCCCTCGCGATACGGGATATCAGCGGAGAGCAACACATCGGTGGCAGCTGCCTCGCGAGCAATGCGATCGACGAGATCGTCGAGCCCCTCGCCCGTTTGGGCCGAGAACAGAACGGCCTCCGGATAGCGACGACGGAAACTCAATCGATCAACGCTATCGAGAAGATCGATTTTATTGAATACGGTCAGCGTTAAACGCTCTCCGGCGCCGATCTCATCAAGCACGCGGTCGACAGCCTCCAGCTGCCGCTCATAGTCCTCGTCAGACGCATCTACGACTTTGAGAATTAGATCGGCACCCAAAACCTCGGACAGCGTCGATTTAAAGGCATCGACCAGACCATGGGGCAGCTTTTGAATAAAGCCGACGGTATCGGTAATCGTCATGCCGCGACCGCCGGGCAGACGATACGAACGCGTCGTCGGGTCGAGCGTAGCAAACAGCTTGTCCATCGAAAGTACCGTAGAGCCGGTCAGACGATTGAGTAACGTCGATTTACCGGCATTGGTATAACCTGCTAACGCGACGCGAAACGCCGGTGACTCAATGCGACTCTTGGATTGAACATCGCGACGCTGTTCAACCTGCTTGAGCTCACGACGAAGCGCAGCGATCTTATTACGAATGAGGCGACGGTCGACCTCGAGCTGACTTTCGCCCTGACCAAAACGTGAGCCGATGCCGCCGCGCGTCTGCTCCTTGGCGAGATGGCTCCACATGCCACGCAGACGAGGCAACAAATATTGAAGCTGTGCCAGCTGTACCTGCAGGCGTCCCTCACGCGTCTGAGCATGCAGGCCAAAGATATCCAGGATCAGTGCTGTGCGATCGATAATCTTTACCGGCTCGCCCACGGCTTTCTCCAAATAGGATTGCTGCGAGGGGGTCAGGTCGTCGTCAAAAATAACGACATCGGCATCCATGCGATGCACCAGGCCGCACAGCTCTTCAACCTTACCGGAACCGATAAACGATTTAGGATACGGCTTTACCAAACGCTGCGACAAGCGTGCCACGCACCGGGCACCAGCTGTGTGGGCAAGACGCTCCAGCTCATCAAGCGAGCGATCGAGCGGCCATGCATTGTCGCGCCACTCAACACCAACTAAAATGGCACGCTCGGGCTCGGGTGCCGTGGGAACAAGGGGGAAACGGGCCATTAGGCAGCCTCAATACGATGCAGGATATCCTCAACGACCTCATCGATCGTACATTCATCCATATCAAACCACACGATACGGTCATCGCGCTTAAACCACGAAAGCTGACGCTTGGCATAACGACGCGAACGCATCTTAATGAGTTCGCGGGCCTCATCCATGCTCATCACGCCATTGAAAGCATCAATGATCTCTTTATAGCCAATTGCCTGCATCGACGTCAGGGCATCTCCCAGACCCTGGGCCATAAGACCGCGGACCTCATCGACAAGACCCTGCTCAAACATCAGATCGACGCGCAGATTAATGCGCTCGTAGAGCACCTCGCGATTACGCGTCAGACCAAACCATAGGGCATGATAATGCTCGCGCGGAACACTAAACTGACTTTTTTGCTGTGCATAGGAGATACCATCATCATGCATCTCGAGCGCACGAATCACACGCCGCACGTTATGGGGATGAATAACAGCAGCCGATTCTGGATCGCGCTCGGCAAGCAGGGCATGAAGTCCTTCCTCGCCAATACGCTCGGCAAGCTCCTGATAGCCCACACGGCGATCGTCCTCAAGTTCACCCGAGGGAAAGTCCATCTCATCGAGGGCGGCCTTGAGATACAGTCCCGTACCTCCGCAAAAAACCGGCAGGCAACCCGAACCAAGGAGACGTTCAACATGCGCGCGAGCGTCGGCCTGATAAAGCGCAGCAGAATATGCCACACCCGGCTCTACAATGTCGACGAGACGCAGCGGCGCCGTACACTCATCGGGCGCCATCTTTGCGGTACCGATGTCCATGCCGCGATAGATTTGCATCGCGTCGCACGACAGCACTTCGGACGAAAGACGGGCTGCCAAACGGTCGGCAACATCGCTCTTACCAACCGCCGTCGGACCGACGATCGCAACGGCGGAAAGACCTGCCCCGGGAGCATCCATTAGCGAGGCTCGCCCACAACGGAGCCGGACAAATACCAGGTCTTGGCAACGTCAACGTCAACATCAACGATCTTGCCAACAAGCTGATCGATGCTGTAACCCTCGGGGATAGGCGCGTGCACAGTCTGATTCTTGGGACTCTTGCCCAGCAGGACCGCGTCGTTCTTTTTACTCGTTCCCTCAATGAGCGCCGGAACCACAGTATGAAGCTCACCCTGGTTATACTCGTGTGCCGTGGTCTCGATAACCTTAACCAGGCGGTTGAAACGCTCGAGAATAACCTCATGCGGCGTAGGATCGTCAATCTCGGCGGCCGGGGTACCGGCACGCTTGGAATAGATGAAGGTATAGGCCTGAGCGTAGCGGACCGTCTCGGCAAGCGAGAGCGTCTGCTCATAGTCTTCTTCAGTCTCGCCCGGGAAGCCAACGATAATGTCGGTCGAGAGCGCGATATCGGGCATGCGGTTGCGAATGCGATCAACCAGGCCCAGATAGTCCTCGCGTGTATAACGGCGATTCATCTCTTTGAGGATCCGCGTCGAACCTGACTGGACGGCCAGGTGCAGTTGCGGCATTACGGCAGGTGTCTCGGCCATGGCGTCGATGGTCTCGGGCAGCAGGTCCTTAGGATGCGAAGACGTAAAGAAGATGCGCTCCACGCCCGTATCACCCACGGCACGCAGCAGATCGGCAAAACGCGGCTTGCCAAACAGATCGCGACCATATGAGTTAACGTTTTGGCCCAGCAGCGTAATCTCACGCACGCCCTGGCGCACCAAACCGGTCACCTCGTCGACAATCTCCTCGAAGGGGCGGCTCTTTTCGCGACCGCGCACGTACGGCACGATGCAATAGGTGCAGAAATTATTGCAGCCCGTCATGATGGGCACCCAGGCGTGATACTGAGTCTCGCGATGCCACGGCATGCTCATGGCATCCGTATCCTCATGCTCATTGGTGCGGATATGACGCTTACCATCAAGGAACGCCTCGGCAATGAGCTCGGCCACATGTGCAATGGAATGCGTGCCAAAGATGACATTGACGTTATCGACGTTGGTGAGCAGGCCCTCGCCATCGCGCTGCGCGATGCAACCGCCAACGGCAACCACGCGCTTGCCCGAAGGCGAAGGCGGCAGGCTTTTGCAGGAATTGCACTGGCCGTACAGGCGAGTATCGGCGGCCTCGCGCACGCAGCAAGTCATGAAGACAACGATATCGGCATGCGCGGGATCGAGCGCCATGAGGCAGCCATACGAATCAAGCAAACCGCTCACACGCTCGGAGTCGTGCTGATTCATCTGGCAGCCAAAGGTGCGGATAAAGTAGGTTTTACCGGCAAGAATATCGCGTACGGAACGCTGGTCCATGTGCATAAGTCCTAACGATGGGGAGCGAAACAAGGCAAGCAGAAGCTATGCCACAGGCTTAACATCATCCATGACGACGTTATCCATAGCAGCTCGATTGATCTGGTGAACGTAGATAGAAAGGCGGATGGCCGTGCGCGACTCCCCGTTAATGAGGATGTCGGAGAACACGGGCGCGCAGGAAATATCAAAACCGGTTGGAATCAAAAAACCGCGCGCGATAGCAACGGCCTTAATGGCCTGGTTGACGGCACCGGCGCCGACACACTGGATGTTGACGGGTACACCATCCTTGACCATGCCGGCGATGGCGCCGGCAACGGACGCTGGCGATGATTTGCTTGATACCTTCAGGCAATCCATGAAGAAACTCCTGCATTTAAAAGTACGTTTTAACTGCAATAACTGTATCGTACCGAGTGGACTCGGTAAAGGCACTACTCCTCTTTGGCAAGATCAAAGGTCACGGTGATTCGATCACGCGAAACACGGATCTTTGGGTCGCCGCAAAGGTTGAGATAGTACCGGGCGGCAAGGTCATTAAAGTCGCGCTCCACAGCACGCGAAAACTGTGCCATGTCATCCTTGGCAATACGTAGCCCGCGACGATCCTTCGCGAGATCGACAGGAGCCGGCGCATGCGAGGACGAATCACGCTCGCGCAGCAGACGCGCGGCCACACCGCGAACGGGCTTAATCTGCCCTGCCAAAATGCGATGGGCCGTGCGCTCGGACATCTCAAGACCCAAACCCGAACAAATACGGATAAAGTCCTCGGCATCAGAAGCAAGGCCTAAACGATCGACAACCGGAAGCTCGCTCTCGTCATCAATGAACAGGAGACGAGACGTATCGAGCCGACTTGACGCTTGAGCATAAAGGGTCGCGGCAATCTCAGACGGAGAACCGAGATAGACATCGCAACCACGCAACTCCTCGAGCGCAAACTCACAAGCAGCGCGAATAATATTATGTGGACCGCGAGCGCAGACATAACGTCCGTCCTCATCCTTGACGGCCTGGGGCCAGCTGGACTGATCGGCACGCTCACTGAGGCGGTCGGCCGCAACGCTTACCTTGAAGGCTGAACCAAGATCGACGCCGGACGTGACCATACGGGCCTCGTCGGTGTTCTGCTTAATCGAAAACAATGCCATGCCACGACCGTGAACGCCCCAACGGTCCATCTTCATGCTCTCGAGCTTGGAGGTAACGCGGGCATCAAAGATTCGCTCTTGCATATCCTGCGGAACGCCAGAACCGTTATCCAGAAAGACAAGCGTGCGGACGCCATCTTCCTTGGTCGTGGCGAGATAGACCTTGTCGGCGCCGGCATCGCGAGCATTACGGAGCATTTCGATGACGATGTCCTCGACATGCTGGATGTCGTGCTTAGCCTGGCGCCGCTCGGCCTCCGAAACGCGGAGGCGGACATACCCCTCGCCAAGGTTCTCCTCGACACGAAGGTTGCCCTCCCCCGACATCGACGCGATAAATGAGATGAGCTCGTTCGCGTCGCTCATGTTATTTAGCGATATCGACAGCGCGGCTCTCGCGAATCACGACGACGCGCACCTGACCGGGATACTCCATCTCTTCCTCGATCTGATGGGCGATATCGTGAGCCAGAACCGTGGACTGGGCATCGGAAATCTTGTCCGGCTGGACCATGACGTGGACCTCGCGACCGGCCTGCATGGCATAGGTACGTTCGACGCCGTCATGGGAGTTGGCGATCTCCTCGAGCTTCTCAAGACGCTTGATGTAGTTCTCGGCAGACTCGCGACGGGCACCGGGGCGAGAGGCAGAGACAGCATCAGCGGCCTGCACCAGGACATCGAGTACCGTGTTGGGGTCGACATCGGCATGGTGAGCCTCAATAGCGTGGACGATAACGGGCTTCTCGCCATAACGGCGGGCAAGCTCGGCGCCGATGACGGCATGCGGGCCCTCGACGTCGTGGTCGATTGCCTTGCCCAGGTCATGAAGCAGGCCGGCGCGCTTGGCGGTCACAACGTCCAGGCCAAGCTCGGAAGCCATCACGCCGCACAGATCAGAGACCTCGAGGGAATGCTGAAGCACGTTCTGACCAAACGAGGTACGGTAGCGCAGGGCACCAAGGGTCTTGACGATCTCGGGGTGCAGATCGTGGATGCCGGTATCGAAGGCAGCCTGCTCGCCAGCCTCGCGCACGCGCTGCTGAACCAGGTCGGCGGCCTTGTGATACATCTCCTCGATACGGGCAGGGTGAATGCGGCCGTCGGCGATGAGGTTCTCGAGGGCGACACGGGCGGTCTCACGACGGACCGGGTCGAAGCTCGAAAGAACGACTGTCTCGGGCGTGTCATCGATCACGAGGTTGACGCCGGAAACCTGCTCGAAGGTCCGGATGTTGCGACCCTCGCGACCGATGATACGGCCCTTGAGGTCATCAGAGGGAATGTGCACGGAGGTAACGGTGACCTCGGCAGTGTGGTCGGCAGCGCAGCGCTGAATCGCCAGAGACAGAATCTCCTGGGCGGTCTTGTGGCACTCGGCGCGAACCTGCTGCTCGGACTCGCGAATGATCGTGGCGGCCTCGTGGGTGACCTCGCCGCGAACCTTATCGAGGAGCTCCTTGTGGGCGTCCTCGCGGGTAAGATCGGCGATACGCTCGAGCTCGGAGGTCTGCTTTGCGCAGAGCTCCTCGAGCTCACGGGAGCGCTTCTCGACCTGACCGGCCTGGCTGGACAGCTGATGCTCGCGCTTGTCGAGAGCGTCGTTGCGGCGATCGAGGGATTCCTCGCGCTGCATCACGCGGTTCTCGAGCGTACGAATCTCGTTCTTACGCTGCTTGTCCTCGGCCTCGGCGGCCTGCTTGTTCTTGATGATCTCCTCTTTAGCCTCGAGAAGAGCCTCTTTTTTGAGGGTCTCGGCCTGACGCTTGGCATCACCGATCAGGGACTCAGCCTGTGCGTGTGCCGACTGGATTTTTTCGTCGGCCTCGTGAAGACTACCCTGCTTGGCGGTGCGCATGTAGGCAATGGCGGCGATGGCACCCAAAACGATGCCAACGAGCGCTGCGATGATAGGCATGCTCACTCCTTTTTATGGATTCGTTACACAACAAAGCGAACCGTCCTTACGAACGGCTCGCGACATTTGAGTAATATGGGCGCAGCTTATGCGGGTCGGATACAGATAAACATATAAACAAACTCATCACAGATGAGCACATATCACAAAGCAAATGACAGTGTTTATCGTACGTTGAACCACAACAACTGTCAAATAAATGGCCCCAGCACGGCGGCTAAAACGCGGTGAACGGCAGGGCCACAAAACGCATACGCCTAAACCGCACATTCCTCACGTTCGGCATCGAGACGTGCCTTAACGGCATCGGCGGCAATGTGATACGTGAAGCCCTTGCCCATCAAAAACCGAACCAGTTTTTCGAATCCGCGCGTCTCTGGAACACGCCGCTTGGCGAGCAGGGCTGACGCACGCGCCAAATCGTCTTCGACGGCAAAATAATCCTCGGGATAACCGGGAATGTCATCGAGCACGACATGACGGCGCTTAAGCTCGGTCTCGATTTTACGCTGTCCCCAACCACGCCGCTTTCGTTCCTCGATAAAGTACGAGCAAAAGCGGTTCTCGTCTAAAAAGCGATACTCGGTGGCGCGCTCGACCGCGAAATCGATCGCGGGCTGGTGAAAGCCGTAGCGAGCCAGCTTGTCACGGACCTCACCCGTCGCATGGTCGCGGCGCGATAACATCTCGGTCACCATGGTAAGCGCACATTTACGCTCGATGAGCTGCACAGCATCACGAAAGTTATCCCAATCACAGGGAAGATCGGGGCGGTTTTTGACATACAGCCGCGCGACCCGCACGGGGATCCAAATGGACCGCTCAAAACCGCCCTCAAGCTCACAATCGATATGTGCGCAAGGCTTTTTGGACGCATAGCCGCTCGAGAACGAGGAGGCCGCCTTCTTATCGGGAAAGACGACCGTGGCCTCGGTCACCGTATACGACATGAGCGTACCCGCTACTCGTCGTCATCATCGAGCATGGCGGAACCATCGATGGCGTAAAGCTCGTCAAACTCCTCAGGCGCAGGCTGATCGGTCAACTCGACCTCGGACGGAGCATCGTCATCAAACTCAAGCCCGCAGGCAAGGCGAACCTTATGCTCAATCTCGTCGGCGCAATCGGGGTGTTCGCGCAGGAACGCCTTGGCGGCCTCGCGACCGTTGCCGAGCTTGTCCTCGCCATAGGCGAACCAGGAGCCCATCTTCTTGCAGATGCCGCACTCGACAGCCATGTCCAGAATCGAGCCCTCCTTAGAGATGCCCGTACCGTACATGATGTCGAACTCAGCAGAACGGAACGGAGCGGCCACCTTGTTCTTAACGACCTTGGCGCGCACGCGGTTACCGATAACCTCATCCTTAAGCTTAATGCTGTCGATGCGGCGAATGTCGATACGCACCGAAGAAAAGAACTTAAGGGCGCGGCCGCCCGTCGTGGTCTCGGGGTTGCCGAACATGACGCCGATCTTCTCTCGCAGCTGGTTGATGAAGATGCATGTCGTATTGGACTTGGACAGCGAGCCGGCGAGCTTGCGGAGCGCCTGACTCATCAGGCGAGCTTGCAAACCGACCGTGGTATCGCCGATCTCTCCCTCGATCTCGGCACGCGGGGTCAGCGCGGCGACGGAGTCGACAACGATGGCATCGATGGCACCAGAACGCACAAGCATGTCAACGATTTCGAGCGCCTGCTCACCCGTATCGGGCTGGGAAATGAGCACCTCGTCGATATCCACGCCGATGCGCGCGGCATACGTGGGATCGAGCGCGTGCTCGGCATCGATAAATGCCACAACGCCACCCATTGCCTGGGCCTCGGCCAAGATCTCGAGGGAAAGCGTCGTCTTACCGGAGGACTCGGGACCGTAAATCTCGACGATACGGCCGCGCGGCACACCGCCGATACCCAGAGCGGCATCGAGCGCCAGAGCACCCGTGGGGATGGCCTCGACCTCGAGCTCGGGGCCGCCGTCACCATACCTCATGATGGAACCTTGACCGAACTTCTTCTCGATCTCGGCCTTGGTGGTGGCGATCATCTCTTCGCGCTCTTTGCCCGTCGTGGGTGCATGGACGGTACGTACGGGACCTGAATTCTTGGCCATGAATAGCCCTCCTCTTAACAACCTGCATCGATAATAAACGAACGGCTGTTCGTGGTCAACCGTTCAGACCAATCATATGCAGGCAGTCTTTCCAAAACCCAACCAAACGCCGACCAAACACTGTCCAAATGCTTGACCACATAGGGGCAAATAAGAACAAGAAAGACAAAAATACACCTATGACCAGCGCAAACGCTAAATTCGTCAGAGGTCCCCATCTCCACAATTAAGGGGCCCTAAGGCCCCTTAAAACACGCCTATTCCATAGAGTTGAGCACAAGGGCAATGCGTCCCAATGCCTCCGTGACCGCATGGGCACGAACACACGAACGGTCGCCCTCATAGTGGCAACGCACAGAGTCCACGATCGGCACTTCCCCATCAGCCACGCGATACGCCCAGCCAATATAGAACGTGCCGGCGGGGTCTTGCTCGGTGCCACCACCGGGCCCAGCGTAGCCCGTTGCGCTCACGGCCACATCGCTCTGATAGAGGTCCAGCGAGCCCGCGGCCATCTCGCGCGCCGTCTGGTGCGACACGGCGCTAAACCGATCGAGCGTCTCCTGCTCAACACCCAGAACACGATGCTTGATCTCATCGCAATAGGTCACCGCACCGCCGCGCAGCACCGCCGAGGCGCCCGGGATATCGGCAATCGTCGAGGCGATCATACCCGCCGTCAGCGACTCAGCCGTAGAAACCGTCACGCCCCGAGCGCTCGCGCGCTCGACAATATCGCGCGCCAGCTCCTCGTTATGTGCGGAAATCTGCTCAAAAGAGTCCGCCATACCCACCAGGACCTAAACCGAAAAGACGATCTTGCGGCAGTTCCAGAAGTACTGGGCGCCCGAGATAACGGTCAGGACAACGGCAACAGCGTACAGGAAGCGTGAAACGCCATAGACACCGAGCAACAGCTCCGCAGGCCCCAACTGGAGGCCGGTCATCGCAAAGACGCACAGGTAGCCGCAGATGGAGACCATCGTGGTCGCCGTCTTGTACTTGCCGAGCTTATCGGCGGCAATGACCACACCGGCCGCACTCGCGACCATGCGAAGGGCGCTCACCAACAGCTCGCGGAACAAGATAATGAACACGGACCACACGGTCACCGCGCCAAAATCGAGGAACAGCAGCAGGGCCGAGAACACGAGTAGCTTGTCGGCGATGGGGTCCAAGAACTTACCGAAGTCGGTGATCTCGTTGCGCGAGCGCGCCAGATAGCCGTCGACCTTATCGGTGCACGACAGGATAACGTACAGAATAAAGGCGGCGGCGGCGAGCGGGCCGTCGAAGGTGCTCCAGTCCGTACCGGCAACGCTCGTGTGAGACAGCGCCGACACGATCATGAACACCGGGATAAAGACGATGCGAACGCACGTCACGATGTTGGCGGGCGTCCAAACACTCGTCAGTTCCTTATTGCTCTCGTTTGCCACGACGCTCTCCTACTCCACAACATGTCCGATAAGCTCATAGCAGAAGCTATCGGTAAACTCGACGGTCAGAATATCACCCACGGACGCCTCGCTGGCGTCCAGATGCACCGCGCCATCGGAATCGGGCGCCTGGAACCAGGCATGGCCGATCAGCTCGGCGCCGTCCTCGGTTTCTTCGATACCGTCGACGATCACCTGGGCGCGCTCGCCCACATGTGCGGCAGTTGCAGCAAAACCGAGCGACTCGGCCAGGTCCATGGCCTCTTGGGCGCGCTCGAGCTTGACCTCTTCGTCGACCTGGCCCTCCATCTTGGCGGCCAGGCTGCCCTCCTCCTGCGAGTAGGCAAAGACGCTCGTGTAGTCGAAGCCGACGGTGTCCATAAAGTCGATAAGGTCGCGGAACTCGTCGTCGGTCTCGGTCGGGAAGCCGACCATGGCCGTGGAACGAATCACGATGCCGGGGATGCGCTCACGCAGATCGCGGAACAGGTCCTCGAGCTCCTGGCGCGAACCAGAACGGCGCATAGCCTTGAGGATGCGCGCGTCGCAGTGCTGCACGGGGATATCGATATAGGGCAGCACCTCGGGCGTATCACGAATGGTCTCAATGAGCTCGTCAGTCATGCCCTCGGGCTGCAGGTAGAGCACACGGACCCAGACGTTCTGCGGACGCACGGCCTCGGCGACGGCGCGCAGCAGCTGCGCCAGATTGCGCGGTGAGCCATCGGTGACGTCTTCGTCGGCAAAGTCGGTGCCCCAAATACCCGTGTCCTGGCCGATCAGCACGATCTCGCGCACACCGCCGGCAACCAGGTCGCGCACCTCGGAGATAATGCTCTCGGCATTGCGCGAATGATAGCGACCGCGAATATAGGGGATCATGCAGAAGCTGCAGAAGCGGTTGCAGCCATCGGAAATCTTGACGTAAGCAACGGCGCCCTCGACAGTGCGCTTGACTTGCGGAATATAGGCAGCGATCACACGCTCGACACCCAGCACGCCATCGATGACCGCCACGATGCCGTCCTCCTCGTCGGCCTTCACAAAGGCAGAGACCTCGGGCAGTTCATCGGGCAGGTCGTCGCCATAGCGCGACGGCACACAGCCGCACATGACGATGGGACAAGAACGAACGCCGTCCTGAACCTCGTTGGCGAGCTCGAGCGTGGTCTCGATGCTCTCGGACGTTGCGGAGGCGAGGAACGAGCATGTATTGACGATGGCGATATCGGCATCCTGTGGGTCGAATGCCTCCTCGTAGCCCGCGGCGGTCAAAAGAGAACGCATGCGGTCGGTGTCAACCTCGTTCTTAGCGCACCCGAGGGTGATGTAGAGCACGGAGCCCAACGGTGTATCCATGTTGGAGAGCAGTCCTTTCGAATGATATTAGCGGTAGTTGGTGAACTGCAGCGGCTGGCCGTAGTCCTGGTCGCGCAGGAATTGGATAACGGTCTGCAACGCGTCCTTCGAAGCAGAGGAAACACGCAGCTTCTCGGCCTCGATGGTCACCTTGACCTTGAGCTTTTGGTCCTTGATGTCCTTATTGATCTTCTTGGCGGTCGCCTGGTCGATACCCTCGACGATATGGCCGAGCACGCGAACGGTGCCGCCCGATGCCGCCTGCGGAGCATCCCACGAGACAGCCTTGAGGTCGATGCCGCGCTTGATGAGCTTGGAGCTCAGCACGTCGATAATCTGCTTGGAGACAAAGTCGGCCGGGGCGTTGATCGTAAAGAGCTTGTCGCCCTTCGAAAGCTCGATCGTGGCGCCGGAATCCTTCAGGTCATAGCGCTGGGAAATCTCGCGCGTGGTTTGCTGGAAGGCGTTGTCGACCTCTTGCATGTTGACCTCGGACACGACGTCGAAGCTGGAATCTTTAGCCATGATGTTTCCTTTCGCGTACGAGCGGCTTAGTAGCTATCGTACGAATAGTCGGTAGAATCGGTGGGCGTCTGGCCGTCAGTTGCGGTATCGGCGCCATCCGTGGACTGGGCATCGGTGCCGTCGGTGGTGTCGGTACCATCGGTGGTGTCGGTACCATCAGAACTTTCACCATTCTCGGAACCAGTCGTCTCCTTCTTGGGAACGGTGATCGTCACACGCGCCACGCCCGAGGTCTTGGTATCGTAACGGACCTTTTCGCCGTTCTTGGTAACGGTGACATCGGAAGGCTTGGACGTGGTGATCTCGATCGAGGACTCAGGCGTGTACTCCTGCTCAAAGGGGCCAGTCGCCTGGGCGCCATAGACCGACTTGCCATCGACCTTGACCTCAATCCAGGCGGTCTTTCCCTTGGCAACGGAGACCTTGACCTTCGTTACCTCGTTTTCTTCCTTTTTAGCCGTCGTCTTGGTGGCGTCCGAATCGGTCGACTCATCCGTCGCCTCATCGGTGTCTTCGTCCTCGTCGACCGTTTCGGTCTTCTTAGAAGACTTCTTGGGCGTCGTCTTGGTAGCAGTGGGCGTCTCGGGCGTGGTCTCGGGCGTCGAAGATGCGCAGCCGCGCAGAAGTACCACGATGAGCACGATCAGCAGCAACGCCACGGCACCGATGCCGGCGTAGACGATACGCGGATCGAGACCGTTGTTTTGAGGAGTACGGGAACCGCCGCGTCCACGACTGGAACTGCTGCGGCCGCCTCCCTGAGGCATACGACCACGATTGCTGTCGGAACGGCCGAGATAGCCACCCTGGCCCTGAAGGCTGCGCTGACCCGAGCGGGGCGCAAGTTCACCGCGGCCTTGATAGCCACGCTGGCCCGCACGCGGAGCCGAAGAGCGCTGGCCATACGGCTGTGATTGAGAGCGAAGACGCGGCGTCACCTGCGTGGCATCGGCGTCCGCATAGCCGCCGAGAGCACGACCGGCAGAGACACCACGGTAGCCACGATCGGAATAGCCGCCATCTCCGTAGCCGGCGCGAGGATCGCGACTCAACCCGCGAGCGGCGGGAAGCGCACGGTCATCCGGCATAGGCGTACTGCGAAATCGATCTCGCTGAGAACGAATCTCCTCGCTGGAGCCCGTCTCAGTGATATAACCCGCCTGCGGAGGACGCTGGCCGTACCGCGTCGAGCGACCACCCTGAACCATCAGAAAGCGTCCGTTATCGACCGACGAACGCGAGTTAACGTAGCCGGCAGCATCCTGAAAACGACCGCCCTGCTGCGAGGTCTCGCGTTCATATGCCATGAGGTCGTCAAAATAGGCATTGACGACCTCGCGCGGATTGAGGCCCAAAAAGCGAGCGTAGCTCGAAATCATGCCCTGCGCATAGCCACGCGGGGGCATCGATGCAAAGTTACCGGTCTCGAAAAACTCGATGATCTGCGGCCTGATTTTGATGGTGTTGGCGACCTGCTGGATGGAAAGGCCCATCCGGCGACGCTGCTCGAGCAGCATGTCACCAAAGCGTGCAGCCATCAGAATCCTCCAAACTCACGATCTTCACGTGCCATCTCGGCGTCGACAGACTCCAGCGCGGCAAGCCCCTCCTCGTCCAGCAGGACCTCGCGCGGCTTGGAACCGTCGGGCGGGCCGACGACACCCTTTTCTTCCAGCATGTCCATAATACGCCCGGCGCGCGCATAGCCAACCTTGAGGCGGCGTTGCAGGCCAGATGTGGAGCCCAGCTGCGATTCCACCACAATATGGGCGGCTTCCCAGATAAGCGGGTCGTCATCTTGCGGCTCGGCAACGCCCGTGCGAACAATACCGCCGCCACCAGCCATGGACATGGAAGCAGGCGCCACGGCAGACAGAATCTCCTCGTGGTAGTCGGGCTCGCTTTGCGACTTAACGAACTCGACGATCTCGTTGATCTCATCGTCCGAGACAAAGCATCCCTGGATACGGCGGGGCTTGCCCCAGTCGACCTTGGAGAACAGCATGTCGCCCAAACCGGTGAGCTTTTCGGCGCCCATCTGGTCGATAATGACGCGGGAATCGATGCCCGTAGCCACGTTAAAGGCGATACGGTTGGTGATGTTGGCCTTAATAAGGCCCGTCACCACGTTGGAGCTGGGGCGCTGCGTAGCCACGATAAGGTGGATACCGGCGGCACGGCCCAGCTGGGCGATACGGACAATCGAGGCCTCGACATCCTTGCCGGCGACCATCATCAGGTCCGAGAGCTCATCGATGATGATAACCAGATAGGGCATCTTTTGCGGCGGGTTATCGTAGTGCTCAAACTCGCCGGCGGCCTGCTTTTCGTTATACGTCGAAATCTTGCGCACGTTGAGACGCTCGAAGACCTTCAGGCGACGCTCCATCTCGGACACGGCCCACTGCAGCGCACTGGCCGCCTGCTTGGGCTCGGTCACCACGGGCACGTAGAGATGCGGCAGGCCGTTATAGCCCGCAAGCTCGACGCGCTTGGGGTCGACCATGATCAGGCGAACGTCCTCGGGAAGGGCGCGCATGAGCAAGGTCGTGATGATGGAGTTGATCATGACCGACTTACCCGAACCGGTGGTGCCGGCGATCAGCAGGTGGGGCATCTTAGCGAGGTCGGCGACAACCGGCGTGCCCTCGGCATCGCGACCGATGGCAAGCTCAAGCGGACCGCCCTTCACATAGGGAAGCACATCGCCCAGGTTGACGTTCTGTCGCTTGCGATTGGGAATCTCGATACCAACGAGCGAGGTGCCAGGGATCGGCGCGAAGATGCGCACCGACTGGGCGGCAAGCGAAAGCGCGATATCGTCCTCGAGGCTCGAGATCTTGCTCACGCGCTCGCCCTCACCGGGCTGCAGCTTAAAGGTTGTGACCGTGGGGCCGGCAATCCAGCCGACAACGCGGGCGCTACGGCCAAACTCAAGCAAGGTGGACTGCAACGACTCGGCAGTCTGTTCCAGCTCCTTATCAGAAGACGCGGAGGACGCCGACTGCGGGTTGGCGTGCAGGATTTCGAGCGGCGGAAGTTTGAGGCCGTCCTCTTGTTCGCCCTCGGCATCGGCAGCGGTGCCGTCCGCTCCCCCATCGCAGGCCGCAACAGAAGCGGCGGAAGCCGTAGAGGTGGAAGTATCGGCAACCTTGGGATGCTTCAGGAAATCGGGAATCTGCGGAGCTGCCGAAACGGGATTCACGGCAAACGGCGGCTCGGACTCGTCAGCCTTGTCCGGATCGTCTTCCATCGAAAACTGTCCGGTGACCTGTCCTGCCTTGGCACGGCGACGCGGCAGTAAGGTTGTCTTGGCGGTCTCGAGCGGAGCCTCGTCGTCCTCGTCATCGCCCTCGGTGAGTTCGATTTCGCTATCGGACCAAGACGGGTCGGGCTCGCTCGTGTTGAGCTTGGGCGCGGCCTTGCCCTTCTTGGTATGGCGGCGCGGCAGCAACGTGGTCTTGGCTCGCTCGGCCTCCACGGTCTCGGACACATCGACAAACGGGTCATCGTCCTCGTCGTCATCCAAAACCGAATCGACATCGCCACCCATGACCGTGGTCACGGCGGCGTCAGTTCCCTTCTGACGCAGGATGCTCAGGTGCGGACGGGCGACGCCGGGAACCGACAGGGCCTCTTCGTCGCCCCACGGGCTCGCATTGACATCGGCACGACGGCGCTCGGCAAAATCGGCAGCGCGATCGCGTGCGGAGCGCAAAACGCCGCCCACCGAAAAGCCGATAATGACCAGGCCAACGACGACAAGCCCCAGCAAGACAACCATGGCAATAGGTTTACCCAGGGCGTTTTGCAAGGTGCTTGCGATAAAGGCGCCAATGTAGCCGCCCGACGCGGAAAGGTTCTGCGGCGTAAACATGAGGTCGCACGAGTCGGTCGTACCCGGCAACATCAGCGACAGGATAGAGACAATGGCCACAAAGACCACGGCGCCGCCCGCAACCGAGCGAATGTTGAGCGGCGAGTCCTCACCCAAAAAGAGCGTGGCGGCAAACAGCAAGATGACGATCGGCAGCACGTAGGCGCCCAGGCCAAAGCCAAGGTGGTAGAAACCGGCAACCGCAGCCGTCACGGGCGCCGTTGCCGGCGAAATCACGGCAATGAAGGACGCAATCGCCAAAACGGCAATGATCACGCCGGCGATATCGCGATTGGCCGAAGGCTCGACCAGGGGCTCGAACTCATCGAACTCCGCCTCGTGGCCCTTATTGGCACGCAGATGGGAACCGGCACCCTTTGCAGATGCCGGTTGGTTGTTGGCCTTATTGCCTTTGGCGTTTTGTGCAGATCCGCGCGCCAAACTAAACCTCCATGACGACCGGGATGATCATCGGGCGAGTGCGCGTACGGCTCCAGATAAAGTTGGAGAGCGAGTCACGCACGGCCTTGCGAATGGCGTCGGAACCGCTGCTGGTGAAGCTGAACTTGCCCTTCTCGATCGTCTTCATAATGGATGCGGAGGCATCCACGGAGAACTGATCGTCGATGGCAAACGAAACGCCGCGGCCCGAGAACTCGATAGCCTCGATCTTCTTGTGCTTGAGCGAGACGATGGCGACGGCCGTGACCATACCGTCGTTGGCGAGCTTTTGGCGATCGCGCAGGACGATGGGGTCGGTATCGCCGATGCGCAGGCCATCGACGTAGACGACGCCGGACTCGACGGGCGTACCGCGCTTGACGATACCGCCACGCATCTCGAGCGTGTCGCCGTTATCGAGGATAAAGATGTGATCATCCTTAATGCCCATCTTACGGGCGAGCTGGGCATGGGCGCGCAGGTGCACGGCTTCGCCGTGAACCGGCATAAAGTAGGTGGGCTTGGCCATGGCCATGAGGAGCTTGAGCTCCTCCTGGCTGCCGTGACCCGAGACGTGGACGAGGGCGCGAGACTTATCCCAGACGTCGCAGCCAAGCTTGGCCAGGCTGTTGACGACCTGCTGGACGGCCTTCTCGTTGCCGGGAACGGGAGTTGCCGAGAGGATGACGGTATCGCCCTCGTGGATGGAGAGCGTCTTGTGCTCGCCGTTCGCCATGCGGGACAGGGCCGACAGCGGCTCGCCCTGCGAACCGGTGCACATGACGACGATCTTATCGTCGGGCAGGTTATCGATATCGAAGGCATCGAGGATATCGGCATCGTCGATGTTGAGGTAGCCCAGCTCGCGCGCCACGCGGGTGTTGGTGAGCATGGAACGTCCGGTCACGACGACCTTGCGGCCGCACTTGCGGGCGGCGTCGCAGATCTGCTGCAGGCGATGGATGTGGCTCGAGAACGACGCGACGAACACACGGCCCGGGGCGTTCTTGATGGCGTGCAGCAAGTTGGGACCGACCTCGGCCTCGGACTTGGTAAAGCCCGGAACCGTGGCGTTAGTGGAGTCGGAAAGCAGCAGGTCGATACCCTGCTTGGCAAAGCGGCTGATGGCGGCATAATCGGGCGTGACGCCATCGATGGGCGTCTGGTCGAGCTTAAAGTCACCGGTGTGCATAACGGTGCCCTGGTTGGTGCGAATGAACACGCCCAGAGCACCCGGAATGGAGTGCGTCATCGAGAAGAAGTCGAGCGAGATGCCACCGAGATTGACGTGGCTTCCGCCCTTGACCTCGCGGAACTTGGGCGCGCGGATGCGGAACTCGGAGAGCTTGCCCTCGATAAAACCGAGCGTCAGCTTGCTCGAGAAGATGGGCACCTTGTTGTTGAGATCCTGCAGCAGGTACGGAAGCGAACCAGTGTGGTCCTCGTGGCCGTGGGTGACGATGATGCCGCGGAGCTTCTCCTCGTTCTCCAGGACATAGGTGTAGTCGGGAAGCACCAGGTCGATACCGGGCTGAGAGTCGTCGGGGAACATGAGGCCGGCGTCAACGAGCACCATGTCGTCGCCGCACTCGAAGACCGTCATGTTCTTGCCGATGCCGTCAAGGCCGCCGAGCGGAATGATCTTCAAGGGAGATGATTTTTTAGCTGCCATAGGTTCGTGTGGTTTCCTTTCTTCGAAACGGGTCTGGAACAACCGACGGGGCGCTTCTGGCAAACCGACCGCCGGGAACGTACAACAAAGCATCACAGAGTCGATGCAATAACCACAGTATGATACCCATTTGCCCACCAACAGACTACCCATGCATCAAAGACCCATCTAACCGGTCTATCCCGCCGGTCTGGGGCCAACGGGGGCCGGGGCGGGTTAAGTTTGCTGCTCTACAGTCCTGCGCAAGACGGAAAGCACATTAAGTGCTT
>CABQQA010000011.1:0-76233 GCA_902466075.1 uncultured Collinsella sp. | reverse complement strand
ACGAGCCGGAGAGCACTTAATGTGCTCTCCGTGCGAGCAGGACTGTCCGAGCAGGCGACGTTGTCCATGGCGCCTGTCCGGGGCCGCCGAGATTACGACAGCTTGACGATCGGCGCAAAGCCCTTCATGAGCTTTTTGGTCTGGCCGGTCTTTTCGAATTGAACCTCGATCATGTCTCCGGCGACCGAGATCACGGTACCCGTGCCAAAGGTCTTGTGGCTCACGGTATCGCCCGCGGCAAAGTCCTGCGATGCGCTGGCACGATCGACCTTGCGCTCCACCGTCGGCGACACCTTGGACGACGGCTTTTTAGCTCGCGGCGCGCCCGAGCCAAAGGTCGAGGCAACACGACCGGCGTCGGGCGAGACCCCACGATGACGCTCGGTCCCGTAGCTGCTGCCGCCAAAGAAATCGTCAAAGCTCGATCCGCCGCGCGAACCGGAACCGCCGGTCGAACGCGTATGCGAGCCAAACACCTTGCCGCCATACATATCCGAGCCCATGCCCGAGCCAAAGGTGCCGTGACGGTCGCCGCGCTTCTCCCAGCCCGTGCCCTCAAAACCGGCAGAACCGATACCGCTAAACTCGATATCTTCAAACGGAATCTCGTTGAGGAAGCGCGAGCGCGGGTTGGCAGAGGTCGAGCCGTAGGTGCGACGCGTGGCCGCATAGGTCAGGAACAGGCGCTTGCGGGCGCGCGTGATGGCAACGTAGGCCAGGCGACGCTCCTCCTCGAGCTTACCCGGGTCATCGCTGCCGCCAAAGTCGTGCACGTGCGGGAAGATACCCTCCTCCATGCCGGCCACGAACACCGCCGGGAACTCGAGGCCCTTGGCGGAGTGGATGGTCATCATGGTGATGGCATGCGTCTCGCCGGCCAGGGAATCCAAGTCGGAGCGCAGGGCCAGCCACTCCATGAGTGCCGGCAGCGCCTTACAGGTGAGCGGACCGTAGGTGCGCTCAATCTCGTCGGCATGCACGGCACCCGCCGGCATCTCCGTCGGCGCGGCATACGCGTTGCCCGCGATGGCGGCGGCCAGGGCATCCTGCGGCGAGAGCGCCGGGGCGGCTAGGCTATCGAGCGGATTGGAACCTGCGGCATCGCGCGCGCCGACGAGTGCCTCAAACGAGGATGCCGGGGCGGACGGTCCCGGTTCGGGCGCGGGCGCGCTCACCACGACGGGCTCGGACTCGGCGCCGGCAGGCACGTCGGCAACACCGGCTGCGCGCAGCTCTTCTAAGCTCTCGAGCGTACCCTCGATATCCTCGTGCGTTTCCTCAAATTCGGCAGCGACGCCCAGAAATTCCTGGATATTCTCGGCACGGCTCTCGGACTCCATGGTGCCCTCGGCGCGAAACGCCTGCAGCAGGCCCGTCTTATCGACAATCATCTCGACGACGTCCTTGAGCTCGCCGTCCATGCGGCGGCCCTCGCGCACCAGCGACACAAAGCTCGACAGGCCATTGCGCACCTTGGCACTAAACATGCCCGTCTCGGCGCACGCGATCTCGCAGGCCTGGAAGAACGAGCAGCGGTTGTCGCGCGCCAGCTGCTCGATCTTTTGGATTGAGGTTGAGCCGATGCCGCGGCGCGGTGTGTTGATGACGCGCTTGACGCTCATTTCGTCGGCCGGGTTCACGATCATCTTAAGGTAGGCCATGACGTCACGAATCTCGGCACGGTCGAAGAATCGCGTGCCGCCCACGATCTTATAGGGCACGCCCGCACGCAGGAACATATCTTCGAGAATACGAGACTGGGCGTTGGTGCGGTAGAACACGGCGATGTCGTCGTAGCTCGTGCCTTTGGTATGCAGTTTCTCGATCTCGCCGGCAATCCAGCGGCCCTCATCGCGCTCGTCGCTCGCCTGGAAGGCCTGAATCTTCTCGCCATCGCCCTCGGCCGTAAACAGACGCTTGTCCTTGCGCTGCGAGTTGTGGCGCACCACGGCATTAGCGGCGCTCAGGATGTGACCCGTGGAACGATAGTTCTGCTCCAGCTTGACGGTCTTGCAGTTTTTAAAGTCCTTCTCAAAGTCCAGGATGTTGGTGATGTCGGCGCCACGCCAGCTATAAATGGACTGGTCATCATCGCCCACGACCATGAGGTTTTGGTACTTGGCGGCCAGCAGGTTGGCGATCTCGTACTGGACGTGGTTGGTGTCCTGATACTCGTCGACGCTAATGTAGCGGAAGCGCTCTTGGTACTTTTCGAGCACCTCGGGGCGGGTGCGCAGCAGCTCGAGCGCGCGCACGAGCAAGTCGTCGAAGTCCATCGCATTGGCGGCGCGCAGACGGCGCTCCAGCTCCAGGTAGACCTGCGCGGCCTTTTTGTCGTTGGGGCTATCGGCGCTCTTGAGCATGTCCTCGGGGCCGATCATGGCGTTTTTGGCCGAGCTGATCTTGCTGCGGATCATGTTGATGGGGAACTGCTTTTGCTCGATACCGAGCGCCTGCATAATGTCGCGCACCATGCGCTTTGAGTCGTCATCATCGTAGATGGTGAACTGACCGGTGTAGCCCAGCAGGTCGGCGTCCTCACGCAACATGCGCACGCACATGGCGTGGAAGGTGCACACCCACATGCCGCGGGTACCACTGGGAATGAGCGCTGCCAGACGCTCGCGCATCTCGGCCGCGGCCTTGTTGGTAAACGTGATGGCCAGGACCTGCCAGGGCTTAACGCCCAGGTCGCCAAGCATATGCGCGATGCGGAAGGTCAGGACGCGGGTCTTGCCCGAGCCGGCGCCGGCAAGGACCAGCAGCGGGCCCTCGGTGGTCAGGACCGCCTCGCGCTGGGCGGGGTTCAGGCTATCGATATCGACGAGTGGCTTGGCGGGTTTGGGCGCCGGAGCCGGGGCATCGTAGATGTCGAGTGGGACGAGCTCGGGCTCCGGCGCGGCGGGGGCGATGTATGCATCGAGCGGCACGGGTTCCGGCGCGGGCGGCACGGGTACCGCGGCGTTCTTTTCCCAGGGCAAGGGCTGGGTCATGGGCGACTCCTCATCTGACGGACGGCGCGCCTGCGGGCGGCGCCATAGTTTGAGCCGTACCAGTATACCGAGCCGCACGGACACCGACGCAAATCACACCGCGACTCCGTGCGCGATCGTCAGGCCCGCCCCATTGAGCCAATCACGAAACCGCCGATGTCATGGCAACGGCAGCGAGCGGCGGCCAGAACGAACAAATTGGCATGAAAAGAGGGCGGCATAGACCTTCTGGTCATGCCACCCTCTTTGAATGACAAGTTGTCGCTCTGGCCGCCGCGCAGCGTCAACCAAGTTACAGGCCGAGCATAGGCTCCAGAACGAAGAAGTACGCAAGCACCACGATGCCCAGGACAATGCGGTAGACGCCGAAGCACTTGAAGTCGTGACGGCGGACAAAGCCCATGAGCCACTTGATGGCGATGAGCGAAACCACAAAGGCGACGATGCAGCCCACGCCCAGGATGGCGACCTCGTTGGCGCCGAACGTGCCGCCCTTAACGAAGTACTTGACCAGCTTAAGCGCGCTCGCGCCAAACATGACAGGGATGGCCAGGAAGAACGTAAACTTGGACGCCACCGAACGCGTGCAGCCCAGCAACAGGCCGCCGATGATGGTGGAGCCGGAACGCGATGTGCCCGGCACCAGCGACAGAACCTGGAAGCAGCCAATGCCCAGCGCGGTCTTCCAGCTTAGGTCCTCGAGCGTCGCAATGGAGCCAAAGTCGAGGTCTTCGTCATCATTGCCCGAATCCTCGACGGCAGCCGCAGCAGGCGCCGCAAAGTGCGCACCGGCGGGACGCCCGCCCGCCACAACGGCGCGCGAACCAAACGACCCTGCGAATGTCATCTCTTCGCGCTTGCGGGCGCGCCAATTCTCAATCACGATGAACAGCACACCGTAGACAATGAGTGCCAGCGCCACGACGGGAGCGTTGTAGAAATGCTCCTCCATCCAGTCGTTGAGCGGCAGGCCAATCGCCGCAGCGGGAATGCAGCCGAGCACAATCTTGCCCCATAGCACCCAGGTGTCGCGACGGCCCTCCTTGCCCTTGCTGGGAGAAAACGGGTTGAGGTCGTAGAAGAACAAAACGCAGACGGCCAAAATGGCGCCAAGCTGAATCACGACCAGGAACATATTCCAGAACGTCTCGCTCACGTTCATCTTGACGAACTCGTCCACCAAGATCATGTGACCGGTCGACGAAACAGGCAGCCATTCGGTGATGCCCTCGACCAGGCCCATGAAGGCAGATTTTAGAAGCTCAATGATATCCAAAGGGACCCCCTCGTTAGACACCCGCCGATATTGTTCTGCGGACGGTGCGGGCGATGTCCCATTATCAACCGTTGGCGGCGCGCCTGCGCCTACCCTTACCAAAAAACTCGCCCGTTCACAGAATTGCGAGCGGTCAAACCCAAATCCTTGGGTATAACTGCAACAAGATAAAGTGTCCGGCGGCCACGCATCCGCGCCCGCCCGATGCACGAGCCCCACGCCCGTGCGATAGACCAAGGAGGAAACCATGAACGAGGGCTACACCAAGGTATTTGTTTCACTCGACGGTACTGAGCAGCAGGATTTTGTGCTCGCACGCGCCATCAAGGTCGCCGCGAACAACGGCGCCAAGCTGATTATCGGCCACGTTATCGATTCCACGGCGCTCGAGAGCGCCGGCTCCTATCCGGTCGATTTGGTCAACGGTCTGGAGGAGGCCTTTAAGAACTCCATCGAAAAGCAGCTCGAAGAGGCCAAGGCCAATCCCGATATTCCCGAGGTCGAGGTTATGATACGTGCCGGTCGTATTCGCGAGACGCTCAAAGACGAGATGCTCGACGTGGTCAAGCCCGACCTGGTGCTCTGCGGCGCTCGCGGCCTGTCCTCGATCAAGTATGCGCTTCTGGGTTCGATTTCGACGTTCCTGCTGCGCAATACCGACTGCGACATTTTGGTCGTAAAGTAGCGTTGCTCCCACCGGCCGCGGGGCCTGCGGGGTTTCCACGGGCACGTCCTCGCCGCGTTGCGGCTGCGGGATGTGCCCTTAGGAAACCCCTCCCGGCCTCGCGGCCTTCGCAGCCTTACTTCAGCGAGTTGGCTGATAAAAGATGGCGTGCCGCCCCGTTTGGGGCGGCACGTTTTGTTTGGGCTGCACGTTTTTGTTTTGGGAGATCCATTTGAGCCTCATAGTTATGTTCACGTTCGGGAACATAACGCCAGTTGCCTTAGCTAAGTTCACGTTCGGGAACATAGCCGTCCGCAGCGCAAGACGGCCCGGCTACTCAAAGTATTGGAACTTGTTCGTCGAGAAGGAAAACGTTACGACAAAGCCTTCGCCGGAGTCGGATGCCGCCGTGACGTCGATGCCCATCTTGGAGCATAGGCGCGCCACCAGGTAGAGGCCGATGCCCGTTGCGCGCTTGGTGGTGCGGCCGTTGTCGCCGGTAAAGCCCTTCTCGAACACGCGCGGCAGGTCTGCCGCACACGCGCCGCAGCCGTTGTCCGCAACGGTGAGCTCGATGCGCTCGCTCGCCAGGCCCTCGTCCAGTAACGCGCCCGAAAACACGATCTTCGCGCCGTCCTCGCGCGCATATTTAATGCTGTTCTGAATGAGCTGGCCCAGGATAAACTCGAGCCATTTTTCGTCGGTAAAGACCTCGAAGTCGAGGTTCTCGCACACCGGAGCCACGTGCGCCGCAATGAGCTCGCGCGCGTTGGCCTTAATCGCACCCGTCACCAAGGTCTTAAGGTCCCAGCGGCGAATCAGGTAGTCGCGCTCCACGACTTCCGAGCGCGCGTAGTACAGCGCCTGGTCGATATAGCGTTCCACGCGAGCCAACTCGCGACCCAGGTCATCGACACGTGTTGGGTCATCTGCGCCGCCGTCGAGGTTTTCCAGAATCAGGTGAGCCGCCGCCAGGGGCAGCTTGGCCTCGTGGACCCAGCTCTCGATATAGTCGCGATAGTCTTCGGTCTGACGCCGGCCCTCGGCAACCTCGTCGCAGGCGGCTTTGCCCACCCGGCACAGGACCTCGTACTCGAGCTCGCCCTCGGCATAGGTTGGGCATTGCACCATCTCCTGCACCCATGCGGGACTCTCGAGCTCCTCTGCCGCGCGCTCCAACTGACGCAGAAAACGGCGACGGCGAGCGTACTCGATCACGATGCCGAGCATACCGAAGATAAAGGACACGCCATCCGCCACGACCACGATAGAAACGGGTGCGCCGGCGACCGTCAGCACAAAGCAGCTCAGCAGCACGCCGCACGTCCACACGGCGACGGGAAGCAGTGCATCTTTAAAGAACTTGCCAAACGACATAGCCGGCCCCTAGACCGAATAGCCTTGGCCGCGATGCGTCGTCAAATACCCCTTGATGCCGATTTTTTCGAGCGTGGTGCGCAGGCGGTTGATGTTGACGGTGAGCGTATTGTCGTCCACGAAGGCGTCGGAGTCCCACAGGTCCTGCATGATGGCCGAGCGCGAGACGATCTTGCCCGCGCGGCTCAGGAGCAGCGAGAGAATGCGCAGCTCATTTTTGGTGAGCTCGGTGCTGTCGCCGGTCGCCGTGTTGGTGACCATAGAGCGGGCGAGGTCGAGCTCCAGCCCCTTGTGGACGAGCGTGCTGCGCTCGCCTGACGCCGCGGTGCGACGCAGCAGTGCGTTGATGCGCGCCACGAGCACGCGCGCGCTATAGGGCTTGGGAACAAAGTCGTCCGCGCCGAGCGTCATGGCCATGACCTCGTCGATCTCGGTCGTGCGCGAGGTGAGGACGATGATGGGGACCTCGGATTCGCGGCGAACCTCGTGGCAGATATGCTGGCCGTCCTTGACGGGAAGCGTGAGGTCGAGCAGCACCAGGTCGGGCGCGGCGGCGAGAATATCGCGCGAGACATGCTCGAACGATTCGCAGGCCTCGATTTCAAACCCGGCGCGGGCAAGGATGTCGACAAGCTCACGACGAATGGGCTCGTCGTCCTCAACGATATAGATTAGCGCCATGGATTCCGCTCCCCTCTTGGTTGTCTTGCCACCATTATGGCTGCGAAACTGCAGGTGCGCGCCACGCACGTCGCCAAGGTGACAGAACTGTTCGCGAGCGGGGGCGTTTTGTCCGCCTCGCACTCGCAGCGGTGGCGGGAACCAAAATGATTCTTTAATCCCCGTCCCAGAATAATCATTTAGCGGCGGGCGCGAAGCTTTTCGTAGCCGTCGGCAAAGAAGGCGACCGTCGCGGCATCAGACTCGGCGGCGTCGGCGTCGGTGGCAGGCACCACGCCGTGCTCGTCGCTTACCAGGAACAAGGCGCCCTTGAGCTGTGCGGGAATGTCTACGCGCGTGACCGGGATGCCCTTGGTCTGGGCCAGCTGCTCTATGAGCGTCGCCGTGCCACACAGGCACTCGTCCGCCGGCGCCACAAAGGCCAGCTCGCCGTTGTTGACGGCAGCGAGCAGCTCGGGCGCCACGCCGGTTTCGTCGGCCTCGGAGCGGGCCTCGGCGGAGCGGGCACGCAGCGCCTTGGCCGAAGTATCGGCCAGCGGCTCGTACTCACCCACCGTCATGGCGGCATTGCCGTTAACGTCGATCACCAGCATGAGCACGCCGTCGTGCGCGGTGTAATCGCCCTCGGCAAGCGACCACTCAACGTGCTGCTTGGCCCAGCTGAGCATGTTATGGGTAAGCGGCTCGCCCTGCACCAAGCGCTCGGACAGCGCGCGAATGTGACGGTTGAGCATGGGCACCTTTTTGTTGGACATGCGCCAACGGCAGATAAGCGCGGGCTTGTCGAGCGTAAACTTCTCGACCGCCTCCTGATTGGCGCAAAAGTCCTCGTACGCACGCTGGTCCTCGGCATTGCCAAACAGCTCTGCATCATCAATCTGGGGCATGGTCATACCTTTCGTGTTAGTCATTCCGTCCTCTTATACCAAAAAGACGGCCCTCCAAACGGAGCGGCCGTCTTTTGCAGAGATAATTTTAGAAGCGAGGCGGTCCAAGGGACGAGATAACATCCCATCCTCCCCAGTCAACCTAACAGGTCGGCGAGGGTTGCCCAGGTGCCGCAGATTGCCGTGAAAGAGGAGCGACGCGTACTTGGGTACGCGGGCGACGAATGAGCGGCAAGGTGCGGTGGTTGGGCAAGCCGCAGCGCCACCTCCCTACTTAATGGCGGAAGTGGCGCGCACCCGTGAAAACCATCGCAATATTGTGCTCGTTGCAGGCCTGGATGCTCTCGTCGTCGCGCTTGGAGCCGCCGGGCTGGATGATGCAGGTCACGCCGTGTGCGGCAAGCACGTCGACGTTATCGCGGAACGGGAAGAACGCGTCGCTTGCACAGGCAAAGCCGCCCTTCTCCACGCCCTCGCGCTCGCAGAAGTCCTCGGCGCGCTCGCAGGCAAGCAGCGCGGAGTCAACGCGGTTGGGCTGACCCGGGCCCATGCCAATGCCGGCCTTGCCCTTGGAGACCAGGATGGCGTTGGACTTGACGCCCTTGCAGACCTTCCAGGCAAACTCAAGCTCGGCCATCTCGGCATCGGTGGGCTTGCGGTCGGTGGGGAACGTAAAGGTCGCGGGGTCCTCGGTCACATGGTCGACCTCCTGCACCAGCATGCCGCCGTCGATGGAGCGCAGCTCCACCTGGGCGCCGTGGTCCACGCCGCCGGTAGCCAACACGCGCAGGTTGGGGCGCTTAGCCATGCGCCCGAGCGCCTCGGCGGTGTAGCTCGGAGCGATGATGACCTCGACGAACTGCTTGTTCTCGTCGGCAAAATGCTCAACCAGCTCATAGGGAACCTCGCGGTTGCAAGCGATGATGCCACCGAAGGCGCTCTTGGGATCGCAGGCAAAAGCGCGGTCGTAAGCGGACGTAATGTCCTCGGCAACGGCGGAGCCGCAGGGGTTCTGATGTTTGAGGATCACGCAGGCAGGCTCGTCGAACTCGCGAACCAGGTTCCAGGCGGCGTCGGCATCCAGATAGTTGTTGTAGCTGAGCGGCTTGCCCTGAATCTGCTCGGAGCCCACGAGCGGGAACTGCGAGCTCGCGGTGTTCTCACAGCCCTCGGCAAAGCGGTAGACCGTAGCCTTCTGCTGAGGATTCTCGCCATAGCGCAGGTCGTCGACCTTCTCCAGCGAGATCTCGAGCTTGGCAGAGGTGTCCGCCACGTCGCTTGCCTGGGCGGCAAGCCAACGGGAGATAGCCGTATCGTAGGCGGCGGTGGTCTGGTAGACCTTCACCTGCAGGCGACGACGGGTGGAAAGCGTGGTGCAGCCACCGGTCTCGCGCATCTCGGCCAGGACGGCATCATAGTCGGCCGGGTCGGAGATGACGGTAACGCTCGCGGCGTTCTTGGCGGCAGAGCGCAGCATGGAAGGACCACCGATGTCGATGTGCTCAATGGCATCCGCGAAGGTGACCTCGGGGTTGGCGACGGTCTTCTCGAACTCGTACAGGTTGACGACGACCAGGTCGATCAGCTTAATGCCGTGCTGAGCGGCCTCCTGCATGTGCTGCTCGGAATCGCGGCGGGCCAGCAGCGCGCCGTGGACCTTGGGGTGCAGCGTCTTGACGCGGCCGTCCATCATCTCGGGATAGCCCGTGAACTCCTCGATGGGGGTTACGGGAACGCCCGCGTCCTCGATGGCACGAGCCGTGCCGCCCGTAGAGATGATCTCGACGCCAAAGTCGTCAACCAGCGTCCGTGCGAAATCGACGACGCCCGTCTTATCGGTAACCGAGATCAACGCGCGTGCGATCTTCACATCAGATCCCATGCAGTCCTCCTGTCTGGTACGCCGCCGTGCTCTGTGAGTCGGTGATACGTCGATCTGCAGCGCTCGCGCAGCGGCATTGAAAATACTGATTCAATGTAGCGCATCGAGCGCATCGATGCACCCCGCAACGGGCGCATGTGCAGAAAAAGCTTGCGGGCGGGGGTTGCAGGAGCGCCGCTGGGCACGGTGAGTTGATGGAACACAGGGGCACCATAATTAGATGCCAATAGCGTGGTAGAACTGTGCTCGATATGCATCCGCAAAAGAAAGAGGCACTATGGTCTCGCGGGTTCTCTACCGACCGTTTGACACCGAAGACTTCGACGCCATCGCGCTGATTCTGCAGCAGCTTTGGCATAACAATTCGGATAACGATGAGTACAACCGCCTTGAGGCCGCGTGCGACCTTGTCTACTGTCTTTCGTCGTCGACGTTTTCGCAGGTCGCCGTAATCGACGGCCAGGCGCGCGGCATTGCGCTCGCGCGCGCGGGACAAAGCTCCGGCGCCACCGTTAAGGAACATTGGATGGATACCGAGCGCGCACTGCTATCGCAGATGCGCGAACTGGAGCCCGATGCCTGCGCCGAGTATCTCTCGTTTGTGCGTGCAACCATCCGAACCAACAACCGCCTGCTCGAGAGCAGCCCGTTGCCGCACGACAACGAGGTCACGCTGCTTGCCGTGGATCGCGATGTCCATGGCCTGGGCGTTGGCACGGTTCTGCTCGATGCCGCAGTCTCGCACCTGTCCTCGCTTGGAGCGACGAGGGCGCACCTGTACACCGACTCCAACTGCTCGTGGAAGTTCTACGAGCTGCACGGCTTTAAGCGCACGGCCACGCACCGCGCCAACCGCGAAGAGCGCCGCCACGCCATGCCGCGCGAAAGCTTCCTCTACGAACTCGATCTAACAGCCTAAACCTGGCAGCTAGGGACGTTCCTTTTGTGCCGGCACCCCGGGACACTCCTTGGCAGCAACCGCACCTAGTCGTTGGGAACGTTCTTAAATGACTAGTTGCTGGGGACAGTCTTCGTAGGTAGCGCGTAAAAAGGGGATGGGCTTTCCCCGACGGCTGTCGAGAAAAGCCCATCCCATAATTTACGACCGTTAGAACGTTCCGCCGCCGCCTCCGCCGACGCCGCCACCGCCGCCACCGGAAAAGCCGCCGCCGCTGCCGCCGCTCGAGCTATCGGAACTCGAAGCCAGCTCGCGGATGGTCTCGTGATACACATCGTTGAACGAATCGAGCGGAGACTCGTTGCCGTAGTGATGGTAATACCACCAGTAGCAGGGGTAGTTGTCGTAGAAATCGTCGCTGTTGCGCAGATCCGCAGGCACGGCCTCGGCCAGCTGTCGCAGCACTTCTTTCGAAACGCCCAGGGCAACGCCCATCACCAGCAGTTTGTTCCACAAGATCAGGTCGCTGGGGATAGCCTCCTTCAGGCGCGTAAAGTCCTCGAGCCAATGCTTGAGCGCCTTGCAGCGAGCCGCCACCTCGGCGCCCTCCGGCGTGTAACGGCGGAAGGTGCAGCTCAGGACAAAGCCCACGATCGTGACGGGGATCGAGATCATAGCGGCACTGACATTGGCATCCGCAAAGTCGGCATAGAACAGAGAGCCCAAAATGCCACAGACAATAATGATGCCGAGAACCAAGCCGGCAACCAGGGCGATGGTGCCGTCCGAGGCGATAAGCTCGCGCGCCTCCAGCTTGCCCTTAACCGTGCTCTGATAGTCCTCGAGCTTGTCGCCAACAGATGTGGTGCGCTCGCTGGCATACTCCTCCAGCTCGCTAAACGTGCGCGAACGGACTCCGTCCTTATCGGGCTTAACGCCGGCGAAGAAGACCTTGAGCACATCGCGATCGATGCCGTCCTTCTTGGCAGCCTTCCAGGCCTCGTCGGTCACTGTGATGCGATACGTCTGCTCCTCTTTTTCGCGACGGAGCAGACCCTTCTTCTTGGTCTCGGTCGCTTCTTCCAGCTTGATCACGCGGTCGTCGGTAAGCTTCATAAGCGTGGCGATATATGCCTGATCGGGCACGTCGTTCCAGCTCATAAGAGCTGCAAGCACCGCGGGATGGTCGGCCGAGGGCACATCGCGGAAGTACTCGTCCTGAAAGAGCGGCTTGGGCTTGGGCCTGCGCAGCTTAAGCATCACGATCACACCGGTATAGGCAACCGCCACGGCAACACACACCACGGCAATCGCGCCGGCAACCGCACGCGCGTGCTCACGGCGAGCGTTGGCCTCGTCGGCCCATTCCTTCTCTTCGCTCAGGATCGTCGACATGCGCTTTTCGCCCGAGACGGCAAGCTGCGGCACCCAGTCGCTGGGGAAGGCGATGCGTGCCTCGGCGAATTCGCCCTCATGCACGCAGGGAATGGTATAGGTGACCATGGGCTCGTCCGCATCGAGCGACACGTCGCCCGTCAGCGGGCCGTGGCCCCATGCGCGGAAGTTATCGCCCTTGACGGCCGCCGTCCCGGCAGCGGCATTTGCGAAGCACACTTCCATCTCGACGTCATCGGAATCCGCAGACCAGCCGTCGCCCACGAACTTCCAGTAGAGCTCGGCGGTATCGGCCCAGTTCATAACCGCACCGGTCATGGTGTAGCTCACGTAATAGATCGCGCTGTCGCCGCTCTCGTGGGGGCTGAACACCTTAATCCTTACGCCGTCACCGGTCTGCTCAACCGTGTAGACGCCAGAGTCGCCCTTGTTCGCGCTATCGACTTTGTTAAACGCGGTGTCCTCTTCCTCGACACTCAGCACGTCAACGCCCGCCGTGCCGCCCTGCTGGTTGGTGCCCGTATTGATCTCCCAAAACACGCCGTTGATGTCGTCGTCGAAATCAAACTGGCGTCCCTCGACAACGGTCAGCGATCCATCGGCCTCGACCGTGGCACTGATGTAGGTTTGGGTCATGGAATACCCGTCGGCACGTGCAACGGCGGGTAGCAGCAGCAGCGCGCACGCGACGAGCGCGCAAATGTAAGCAAATCGCGCAAACGGGCAGCGCTGCCGACAGGTCTTGGCAACGGGGGCGTTCATAGGCACATCCTTTGTCTGTGATACCAGTAGCGTCATTGTCCCACGTTTGCGGGTTCATGTGACGAACATCTAGGTCAGCGGAGTATTAAACGGGACGAAAGTCACGCCCGCGACCGGCACCTGGGGACGTTCCTTATCTGCCGGCAATCTGGGACACTCCTTGGCATAGCCCGCTCCGGCATAGATACCACTTCATAGCTCCGTCACAGGTGTAGCGGCTTTGTGTGGGCGCGGCGTGAGCCGATTAAGCCGGCGAGCGAGGGGCATAAAGCAGTTGAGCGAAAACGGTTTGCCCCTTTGCCGTTCGCTTGAGGATCATGTCCCCCTTTTCCGCGGAAACCCCGGCAGTTGCGAAGAGCTGCCGGGGTTTCTGTCGTTTGAGGGGTTGAAGGGGCTGAGCTTGGGGCGGTAATCGAGGTGTTCAGTCGGTGCCCGCCGCGCACAACACGCAGCCTCGGCAACTCGCGAGCATCGACGACGCCCCCTCACCTCACCCCGCGCTATACTCGTCCGCATGGATATCAACGCATGCAACATAGCAACACCCGCCGTGGCCATGTCGACGGCGCCCAACAGCAAGCTCGCCCCCGCCCTCGCGCCGGTCGTGGGCCGCTTTGCCCCGTCGCCCTCGGGCCGCATGCA
This sequence comes from uncultured Collinsella sp., assembly GCA_902466075.1. GTDB lineage: Bacteria > Actinomycetota > Coriobacteriia > Coriobacteriales > Coriobacteriaceae > Collinsella. Next base: position 62,776 of record CABQQA010000011.1, on the reverse strand, counting down.
CCTGGGCAACGTGTTCAGCTGCCTGTGCGCGTGGCTTTCGGCCCGCAGCCAGGGCGGCAGCATCGTGTTGCGCATCGAGGACCTGGACGATCGCTGCAAGCGCCCGGAACTTGCCGCCCAATTGATTGACGACCTAGCCTGGCTGGGGCTTGAGTGGGACGAAGGCCCCTACTACCAGCACGATCGCCTGGACTTGTACGAGGACGCCCTGCACCAGCTGCAAGACGCCGGCCTCACCTATCCCTGCTTTTGCACGCGCGCCGAGCTCCACACCGCAAGCGCGCCGCACGCGAGCGACGGCACGCCCATCTACCGCGGCGCCTGCCGAGGCCTTTCTGCCGAGGAGGTTGCCCGCCGCAGCATCCTGCGCGCTCCGGCCACGCGTCTGCGTGTGCCCGACGTCGACGACCTCGCCGGCGACGTGATCGAATTCGTGGACCGCACGTACGGAGCCCAATGCGAGGCACTCGCCACCGAGTGCGGCGACTTTTTGGTGCGCCGCAGCGACGGCGTGTTTGCCTATCAGCTGGCCGTGGTGGTCGACGACGCTGCCATGGGCGTCACCGAGATCGTACGCGGATGCGACCTGCTTGGTTCCACGACGCGCCAGATCTATCTGCAACATCTGCTGGGACTGCCCACACCGCGCTACGCGCACATTCCGCTGCTCATGTCGCCGGACGGCCGCCGCCTTTCCAAGCGCGATTGCGATCTGGACCTGGGCGAGCTCCGCACCCGCTTTGGCACACCCGAGGCACTGTTGGGATGGCTCGCCGGGCAAACAGGCATCGCGCCGGACACCACGCCGCGTACCGCCGAGCAGCTGGTCGAGCACTTTAGCTGGGACGTCATCCGCGCGCATCGGGAGAACATCACTGTAACGGTCGAGTAGCCAGCCACCCCGCCTCTACGCAACATCCCAGGACTGGAGTTCGTCGCCCAAGCGAACGATGCAGTCGTAGAGCACGGCGTGGCGCTCGGCCGGGTTGGCATCCCGATGAAAATGCCCGTAGTACCAGCGCTTGTAGTCCAAGCGATCTTCCAGCTCGTCGAAAAATGCCGTAAGCCGATCGACAGCTGGATAATTCCAGCCAGGTGCCGGATAGAGCGTGGGCGAGAGCATGCGCGTGGAGCAGGTATGGGTGATCACGTAGTCGACCTTCCAGCCCACGCTATCGAGCTTTGCCCGCGCCTCCTCAAAGTTGCGCTCGCCCGGCAGCTCCTGCGGCCACCAGCTGGAATACGGGATGCGGTATTCCTTGTCCACACTCGTGGCGCCGCCCATGGTAAAGATCGTTGACCCACCGAGCTCAAAAACCTCGCCGCGCGTCAGGCGCCGTATAGGCGAGGTGTCCGACAGGCGTTGCGTCAGTCCACCGTGCCACAACTCCAGGGGGCGCTCCGCCCAGTAATCGAAACGCTCGTGATTGCCGTCGACGAACAGCACGGTATAGGGACGCGATTCCAGCCAGGCGATGTCGGCGCATTCCTCGGCAGAGAAATCCCACGGAAAGCCAAAGTCGCCCGCGACAATCAGATAGTCGTCGCTCGTCAGGCTATCCCCAAGATCCCAGTCGCGCAGCTTTTGCATGTCGAGACCACCGTGGACATCACCCGTCACATAGACCGTCATCGGATCATCACTTCCCTCTTATAGGCTTCGAGATCGCGCTCGACCTGCTCGTCGCCCGTGGCGTTGACCCACCACGGCCATTTAACGCAACACGTCGGCTCGTCGACCTGCGCAAACCACGTCTTGAGCTCCCCCAGGCTCACCGGGGCGTAGCCGTTGGCGTCGACACCCACGTCATAGCGCAGCAGTCCCTGCCTGCAGTTGAAATTGTTGTACGCGCCGCCGCAACTGTGGATATGCCCGTGCAAATGCCAGCTGCCGTGCGACATGCCCTGCCAGTCAGCCATGGGATAGTGGCTCAGCACGATTTTTTGGCGGTCGATCTTGAGCACGCAAATGGACGGCTCGACGATAAAGGCATCCGCCACCGCAGGCTGCGTCCAGTCTTTGTCGTGGTTGCCGGGCAACAGGTGGACGCGCTTGCATACGATGCTTTTGCGCAGTTCGTAGGCCTCTTTGACCGTCATCTTAAAGCTAAAGTCACCCAAAATGTAGAGCTCGTCGTCCACAGCAACCTTGCTGTTAATGTTGGCGACCATGGCGTCGTTCATCTGCGCAACAGTCGACCAAGGCCTATCGCTAAGCCGTAGCATGTTCTCGTGTCCAAAGTGAGTATCGCTGGTAAACCAGATCACGGGGACCTCCTAACGCTCTTGCTCGGAATAGTTGCTCGTCGTCTCGCCGAATCCGTCGGCACATCGCGCTTCGATCCGCACGATATCTTGGTAGATAAGGCGATGCTTTTCATCGCGCCATTCATCGTCATGGTAATGGCCAAAGAACCAGGTGCGGTAGTCGAGTCGCCCATCGAGCTCGCCCAAAAAGGCCTGCAGCGAATCGTCGTAGAACTCGCGATTGCACTCCATGCACAGCTCGTCTGCCAAATCGACCGGCGCCTCGTGAGTCACAACATAGTCGACCTTCCAGCCCACACGATCGAGCGAGGCGCGACAGTATTCCACCTCGCTCTCACTCGGCATTTCCTCGGGCCACCACGTCTTTCCCTCCCGGCGCCACTGTTTGTCATGGCTCGCGGCTCCACCCATGGCGAGCACCGTGTTCCCCGCGATGTCGAACACCTCGCCGCGCATCAGGTGCAGCACATGTGGGCGAGCCTCGTGAACGAGGCCCCCGTTCCACTCTCGGATCGGCAGCCCCGCCAGCAAATGGTGATTCTCGTGATTACCGTCGACAAAACACGTGGTCCAGGGCTTGGACTCAAACCAGTCGAGCCAGTATTTGTCGGTGTTTGAGCCACTCCATATAAAGCCAAAGTCACCGGCAACGATCACCACGTCATCGCGCGTCAGCGTACGACCCAATGGCCAAACGCGCGACGAGAAGCGGCTCGCCCCGTACTCGGCAACACCGTGAACGTCTCCGGTAACGAAAATGGACATCAAACAACACCTCCGCGCTGTGCGACTCTGGACAAATCGATAGCAGAAATTGCGGGTCTGCCCCGGCATCTGCATCCCTTAGGGCTTACCCCTCGTTCTTCCATCCAAACGGGTCAAACACCCAAAAGATCAGATCGAGCACGCCGCCGGTCATCATGGCACCGGCAAGGGCGATGATGACGTGCAGGGAACTGGCACTTCGGAGCACGTCGAATGGCCCCAGAACAGCCAGCAGCGCGATCGCTGCGCCGGCTGCGCACAGCGCGAGACACGGCCCCGCGTCCTTGACGCACTTCTTTGCGAGATGTTTGGTGTTGTCACTCATCGATATCGAACTCCTTAGAGGGTCGCTGTTCAGATGCATGCCGCCGCGACGGAGCATGACGGCAGGTTAAGTGTCACATGTCGTGCGGACACGTTTTTAAACCCACGCGTCCGCAGGGACCCATATCCTTGCAGAGCAGCCCTGAAGAATCTCCTAAACCGCCGACGGGCAACATGCTGAACAGGGGATCTTTCCTCGCTTGAGCGCGGTCGCCAAAGGCACGCTTGTTCTGATGGCGTTTTGAGGAAGGTTCTTGCATCCAGCAGAGCGGTGATAAATCTTGCCGTTCTTAGTGACGATTACCTTGATTTTTGAGGTATCCACACTGCGGGGCTCGATGGGCGCGGTCGCTTCTCGATGAGCCGACGCTGTTTTCCAAGGCTTGCCTCTCGAAAAACCAGAATCGCAGAACCGATTGATATAGCTGTCGAAACATCCATCGAACAGCAGCCCCGTTGCCAGGCCCGCCATGAATCCACAGACGATCGCGGCCTCTCCCCTAATTTGCATATGTCCCTCCTTAATCGCTCTTAAAGAACAAGGCAGCGCGCGCCGCATGGAGCCTCATCACCCCCCCCCACGGTACGCGCCGAAAATGGCCCGCAGTCCCTTCTGTCCCTAACGAATCAGCTGGCGGCGTTTATCGGACAGGAAGACACCGGCGGCTACCAGGACCGTGCCGCCGATAACGAAGGTCTCGCCCAGCAGGTCGAACGCATCGCCCGTGGCAGGCATCGCCGTCTGCTGCGTCGCAATCTCGGTTGTTGCCACCGCATGTTTGGCCTGGTACGTCACCTGCGTAGCGGTCTGAGCCTGCTCGCCATTCCCGCGTTCGGCGGCCTCTTGGCGAGCAATCTCGGCGTTGAGCTCGGCAATAGCCTGGTCGAGCTCGGCCTTGGCGGCGGTGTAGTTTGCAAGCGCCTCCAAGTATGCCGGCGCCACGGCATCCGTCGCAGCCACGGCGGCATCGAGCTCGGCCTTGGCGGTCGCGGCACGCTCGGCGGCATCGTGGGCCGCAGCGATCTTGGCGTTGAGCGCCTCGTCCGCATCGTCAGCGCTGCCATTGACGATGGCTTCGGCAAGATTGACGCTGCGCAGGCGGGCAACCGCGGCGGCAGAGGCATCGCGGGCGGCAGTTGCATTCGCCACGGCATCGCCAGCCTCCACCACGTCGTACTCGGCATCGCTCACGGCCACCTCCGCAGCATCGAGCGCGACATCGGCAGTGGCTTTGCCCTCTGTGGCCCTGGCAAGTGCCGCAGCGGCATTCTTAAGCTGAGAGGCACGCCCGGCAGCTGCATCAGATTTTGCCTGAGCCGTTGCCACGACGGCGTCGGCATCGCTCGCAGCCTGCTGGGCCATATCGAGCTCCGCCTGAGTGGCAGCAGCATCGATGCCTGCCTGATCGGCATCGCCTTGGGCGGCAAGAAGTTCGGCCTCCGCCACGCGCTGATTGGCACGAGCGTCTTCGAGTGCAGACGATGCCGCATCAAACGCACGCTGAGCAGCGGCGATATCGGCTGAGTATGCCGCCAGCTCATCCTGGGCCGCGGCAAGTGCATCCTGCTTTTCGTCAACACCGGTACGAGCGGCGTCCAGCGCGCGTTTGGCAGCAGCCGCCTTGCCCTTGGCAATGTCGAGCTCGCCAGACTTGGCAGCCACGGCATCCTGTGCCGCCGCAACAACGGCGTTGGCAGCGCTCAAATCGGCGCGGGCATCGCTCACGGCACGCGCGGCGGCATCAGCTACAGCTTGTTTCTGCTCCACAGCAGCCTGGGCATCAGAGGCCTTGGCAGCCGCAGTATCGACGTCAGCGGCAGCACGCTCAACCTGGGCCTGCTTTGCCGCAACGGCCTGCGATGCAACATTCACCTTGTTGCCCGCATCCTCGGCAACGCCCTGCGCCGCAGCAAGCTCCTTGCGTGCCGCGTCCACGCCCTGCTCGGGATTTGCCAGAGCGTCACACCACGCGTTCAACGCAGCCTCATACTCTGCAACCGTCATCGGATTGAGGTTATACGGCTTGTACCATTGACCAGAATATACAAATGTCTGCGCCTGTGTACTCCCGTACAGCGTCCCTCGCGTGCAAACGCCCATGCCCGTCACGGTGTAATCGGGGTTGATCACGTTGATGTAATGGCCGACCGAGGGGCTTGATCCACCGTGCAGTGCGGCGTAGTTATCAATCTGGGAGCTATGCGCCGTATAGAAATCGTAAGCGGCCTTTCCCGTAAGGCCCGATGCGCCCAGCGAGGCGGCGGCAGCATCAAAGATGGCCTTCTCCTGATCGACCCACTGCTTAAACGGATTGCTTCCGTAGTTCCACGCCACATTCTCGCCCACGTTAAACTGCTGAGCGTGCGCGACTTTCGTATCCGAGAAGTTCGCATCGGCAATGGCAGTCGCCATCATGGCATACGTCACCTTGAGCTCGCCTAGGCCAACGCTTGCGCGATACTCGTTGCACGCTTTGAGCCACACGACCGCCTGCTTCATATTGGTCAGGCTTGTCGCGTCGACCTCCTCGCCCACCTTGTTGTAGTTAGCGAGTTTGCAGTTGAGGATGATATTCGCCGCATCGTCGGCGCCCACACTTTTAAAGAACGCGATAGCACCCTGACGGTAATTCTCCGCCGACGCGTTCGCCGTTGCCTGAGCGGCATCGAGCTTGGCCTGGGCCTGAGCCACAGCCTGATCGGCCTGCTGCTTTTGGGCCTTCGCCTGATTGAGCGCCTTGTCTGCAGCGTCTTTCTCGTCCTTGGCTGCCGAGAGCTTGACCTGGGCGTCGGCCAACTCCGTAAGCGCGGAGGCATGATCGGCCTTGGCCTGGTCAAGGGCGGCATCGGCTGCCGTCTTGGCGGCAGCCGCGTCATCCAGCTTGGTCTGGGCATCGGTGGCAACCTGCTGCTGATTGGCAACTGCCTGCTGGGCAGTCTGCACCTCGCCCTCGACGGCAGTCGCCTCTTGCTCGGCGGCGGCAAGCTCGCCCTCGCGCTGCGCCTGCGTGGCCTTGGCGGCCGTCAGCGCCTCGGACGCAGCAGTCACCTTTGCCTTGGCGTCCTCGTACTCCGGGCCCGCAGCGCCCTGCTCGGCTCGATCCAGATCGGCCTTGGCCGCGTCATAGCTCGCCTGTGCGGCGTCCACGTCCGCATCTGCCGCGGTCTTTGCCTGCTGAGCTGCCGAAAGCTTGACCTGCGTTTCCCGCTGCTTGGCAGCGGCGGCATCGGCAGCCGCCTGGGCATCCGAGAGTTTGGCTTGCGCATCAGCGGCCTGCTGCTTTGCCTGCTCCAAATCACTCGCAGCCTGCTCTGCGGCCGCCTGAGCGGCGGCTACGGCCTCGGGCGTGGCGTCGGATGCAGCAGCCTGTGCGGTCTCAAGCGCAGACTGGGCATTGGCGGCCGCCTTCTGCGCGGCAACCAGGGCTTCGTCCTTGTCCGTCAGGTTCTTCTTGGCGGCATCGAGCGCAGCCTGAGCGTCCTCAAGCGTCTTGACATCCAAATCGGCCTTGTCCTGCGCAGCGCCCAGCTGCTTTTCCAGCCCGGCCGAGGCAGCGGAAACCGCGCTATCACTTGCACCGCGGGCCGCGTCATAGACGCCCTGCGCCCGCTGCTGGTTGGCGGCAGCAGCATCGTAGGGAGCAGCAGCCGCTTCCAGATCGGCCTTGGCAGCAGCAGCTTTGGCACGCGCCGCATCAACTGCAGCCTGCAGGTCGGCGACCTTTTGCGCCGCAGACACAGCACCCGCGCCAGCACCGGCGGCCGCAGCGCTCGTCAGCGGCGACATCACCGCAGCCGTTGCGCCCGCAGCGCCAATGCCATCCGCACCCTGCGCCGCCGCGGCCAGGGGCGACAGCAGCGAGCCGCCCGTCATGGCAATCGTCGCCGCAGCAACTGTCGCCACGCGTCCAGCCGCCTTGGCCTTACCCAAAGCCTTGCCGTTCATGTCCTTGTTCATGTTCTTGCTCATTGCCGATTCCTTCCCACGGTGAGCCGTTGTTTGCCACAGATAGTCGATCTGACTTGCCCCATTAAAAAGAGGTGATAACGGGGTAATTAAATTGAGCGAATTGAATCGTGATGAAACTGATCTCCGCAAAAACCAAACTCATAGTTCCGCTCGCGCTCAATCTCATCTAAATACTCGAGTTCTTCGCCGCATGGCTTCTCTTCATCTAGAAATACAAGCCCGTTCTCTGCGCGAGAACCGACAGTGCAACCAAAGATAGTCTCGAGATTAATGTAACCACTATTATCGTTGTTAAAGGAGAAACTGCTGGTGTTCATGCTCAAGTCCCGTCTACATAAACTCAAATTGCTGTGCTTGGCCTCTTTTAGAGACCCCATCTCATACGCTATGACTGCAGTATATGCGCTCCGCTTGTATGTTGCAAGAACAATTTTAGTTTTCTAGCACATATAACTAATCTGTTTCCTCACGAGCAAATACCACACTCCCCCGCCGCGCCCTCACGCGCGGCATATTCGTTGAGATACTTCACCGGAATCGGCCACCTGGAAGGAGCCCCGTGGCGCGAAAGCCCCTCATTGACCAGCTGAACCAGCAGCTCGGACAGATCGTCGCCTTCGAGCACCTCGACCGAGCGCACATGAATCGACGTTGCCAGATCCTCCTTGGTGCCGTTGTTGACGCCCACAAAGTAGCAGGTCAACCCTGCACGTTCAAACGTTCCAATACCGTAATAGGGCGAGTTGTAGCTCTCGAAAAACTCCTTCTTACGACCCGCCTTACCCGTAAGCTGGTAATCGCGCACCAAGGTCACAAAAGTGTTGGAGAAGGTCGTCACGCCCGTGTCCCGCACGCGTGCCAACATAGATCGTTCGCCTGCCCGCACGTCAAAGATGTAGGCATCCTTGTCGAGTTTGCCGTCCGACGTCAGCAGTTCAAGCTCCATCTCGTCCACAGGACCGTCCTCGATGGGATGCGAGGTGTAGTCCATGGTCCCGTCGACACCAATCGTTAGCGTTGCGAGGCGTTCATCCAGCTCAACCTTATCCTTCTCCTTGCGCGGGACATTGACCACGCCACAGACCGTCACCGACCCAACGCCAAAAGAGCCAAGGTCAAACGCCTTCACCCGGCCGTCGGCAACATCCTGCTTAACCAACAGCTCTTTGAGCATGGCGCCCAGGATTCCCTCCTGTGCGCCGCACACCTTTGCATTCGACGCCGCCTTAAACAGCGGCTCGCACACGTCCGGCGTCACATGCTGCTCAACCACGCCAGCGTGCAGGGCATAGCCATCGTTCTCGGCGACCTCGTTGGGCACCATGACGATATTCCACGCCAGCGGATCCACATCCTTCCCGCCATACGACGCGCACACGCCCCACGAGGAATCGTTGAGTCGATCGACCAACTGGCGCGCCACCCCAGCAAGCCCTTTGTGCGCAAACGACACCACAACCCGCTGTCCCACCGCGCGCTCCGCAACCACGCGGGCATATCGCTCGCTTTTCAAAACCTCGTAGAAGCTCTTGCGCGGATACTCCCTGAGCGACACCCGGGCAAAGTCGCCGTACCGGCGCTCGAGGATCTGCAGCTCTCGGTACAGGATGCCCTTCTTGGTATAGGCGACCTTTTCCGCTTGGGCCGAAAACGTAAGATCACGGCGCTTGGACGGCTTATCGCCCTTGGCGCGGCGCAGGATGTACTCGTCACGTTGTCCGTGAGCCAGCACCACCGAAGCCACGGGCGACAGCCTGTAACCAACCTGGCTGTTAATCTTCTCGAGCTCCTTCTTGTCGCCTGCCGCACGACCGATGAGCACCCGTCGCTTGGTAAACGTTCGGATCTTAAGTTCGAAGGTGCAATCCTCGTTGATAACGGTCTCGACCGTCTCAATCTTGGCAGGGCCCGTTCCAGCTTCCTCAATGGCGTCGCGGCGAGCACCCTTGGCGCTTACAACATACAAGTGCCCCGTATCATTGGGAATCTCGTCCTCGATCCCCTCAAATTGCGAGCACGAGTTGAACAGCAGACGCAATGCGATGTAATCATCCAGCTCGTTCCAATGAGTTTTAATCGGAACCATTTGCTCATGGTCGAGCGAAGCGCTCAGGTCACCCGTCTGCGCGCCCGCCTTGACCATCAGAAAGACGCGGTTGTCCTCGAGCTGCGTAAGCGCGACGACCTTACCTGTCTGGCACACATCGGCCATAAAGTTTGCCACGGCATGCTTGTCCGCATCGCCGACGTTGCACCAAAAGACCGAGTAGCGCTTCTCGGCAGCCGCGGCATCGAGCTGCAATACGAGCTCGGACACAGCGATGTCTCCCAGACCACACGGCTGGTTATGCTTCGATTGCACGGCCGATCGCCTCCATCATCTCCAGGTTGATTGCTCCATCAGTTGCCATATAGGGGAAGGAGAACACCATCCCCTCGTCATCGATTGGCTTTTGGCGGAGCTCCAGCGCCGCCTCGTCAGCCAAAACATTGACGATCAGCAGCCGCTTCGCCCCGACTTTTTGAGCCTTTGCCTTAAAGCGCTCTGCGTCCGTAGTCTCGCCGCCGGAGCGCCTGTAGGCCTCGTAGGCGCCGATGCGATAGTGCTTAAAATCGATCCACACGCCGGTCTTGTTGCCAGCGGCATCGAGCACCTCAAAATCGCCGCCCGTCTCGGCATGGGCTGCATCGCCACGAGTAAGCGAATAGCGACCGTCGTAATACGCCTCGAAGATGGCCCTGCCGGCAGACTCTCCCAGTTCTCCCAGGTATACCGCCTGAAACATATAGGGTGTCATATGTGCCGTCGCCGCCGGCTGCAGCGTCGCGGGCACCCCGTCGCGTGACCAGCGCTCGCGCACCTCGCGAATCGAAAGCAGCTCGGGTACGCGCGCCGCCGCTTGGCTTATCTGACGAACCGTCGCGCCCTTTAATCCCTTGTCGTAGCGGCAACATTCCTCCAGGCGAGCGGCAATCTGCTCAACAGGCTCGCCATCGTAGCTGGGAAATTCAAAATGCGGCACCTTACACGCTCCGCCCTGCGCATACGCATAGCCACTCGCGGCAAACGGCATGTGCAGTGCGGTGCTTTTGCGTGCAGGATAGCTCGCAAGCTCCTCCCACGGCAGGCAAAAATGATGCAGATAAAAATTGCGCTCGTCATCGAAAGCGGCCAGATCTTCCTCGCGCGCATCGAGCGAGGCAACCTTCCACGCCAGCTTTTCGTGCTTCTCTTTCGCCAGGTTGTTCCTAAAGGCAGCAAGGTTCTGCTGCTTACTGGCAGCGTGCTGCTTCTTGTCCGCCATGTGATTGTTGACGGCCGCACAGGCGCCAACCACCTGCTCCAGCTCGTAGCCCATCGGCAAATCGTGCAAGAACGAAAAATCGCAATCGGCGGCGATTTCGCGATCGAGCATTACCTGCACATGGAGCATCTTTACGCTCGTACGCATCAAGCGGCCCACCGCCTGCGCCACGATGCGAGCGCCTTCGACCTGGTACGAGAGGGTGTCGCGCACCGGCAGTTTTCCGCCGGCGCCCGCCAGTACCGTGCGCACACGATGGCGCTTCTGGATAAACGGAATCTCACCGCGCGTCACGAGCTCCTCCTGTTCGACCACGCCAAGCAGCGCCTGCTGGTCAAACTTCTTTGAGCTCATATCGACTCCCCAAGCCAAGCGGCTCGTGGGCGACTCCACGTACAGAAAATCGAGGTCCATCTTGGGATGTCGCCCATCGTTGCCAAAACCACAATCGACCTGGCGCACCGTGTTGCGCAGGCTCTCCGGCACCTCGTATTTAAGGTTCTTGGAAAAGCCACCAGCGGCAAGGTTGATAAACATCAGGGTCGGCTCTCCGTCCTTCAGACGTTCCTGAGCGCCGCGCCAACCTTCCTCCCATCCCGCAGCGTTAAAGCACGGCACCATATCCTTTGCCTCCTCGAGCGACTTCTCGTACGAAGCCTCGGGATGCTTAACGTTCCTAATCACCAGTTCGGCAACGATTTCGCGGGCAAGATCCAGCGCCAAACTATTAAAGTCGCCATGGTTTCCCATGTGTCGTGTCGTAAAGATGGCTCCCGCCTGCTGCTCACTGCGCGCCACGCCACGCGCCCAGGCGCTCACGGCAACGAGCGTCTTGCTCAGACGCTTTAGTTCAAACTCGATGCTTTCGGCATCGCTCGTGGTCACCCTGTCGGCAATCTTTCGGCGCAGGCACGCCGCAAGCCCTTCGCTCACGCCAATCTGGTCAAAGAATCCCATCACATGCTCGTACACCTCGTCGGGCGACACGATACCGCCGCCATAGGCGCCGCCGGCCACGGCCGCCATGCCGGCAAGCTTCTTGGACTCGTCAACCCAAACGACGTCGACGGCGTACATCGTTGCCGCCTGCTTGTTGAACAGCCTGGTCTGCCGCACGATCTCCTGGTTGAGCTCGCCAATCCAGGCATCTTTACGAACCACGCCATGCACTTCGTCCAGGTAATCCAGGTCAAAGTTCTTAATAGTCGGTGCATTCCAGGTGGCGCTCATGCACACACAGGGAGCCTTGGCGGCAATGGATGCCAGATACGCCTCGGGCATGCGCTCAATGCCGTGATTAGTCAGGTACGTGGTAAACATATGGTCGATGGTGGTTTCCATCACCAGGTAGTCAACACCACGCGCATACATCGAGTCGTCAACGGCATCGATTTCATCGTTCTTGCGGTCCTTAAAGAACAGCGCCAGCATCAACGAATTCCAGAAGTATTTCTCGTTGGTCTGGTCGTTCCTAATGCCCAGGGCATCGATGATATTCTTGCGCGAAAGATCGTCCTTGTACGAAATGCTGCCGTAGTACAGCTTGTCCATAAGCGTGGCACAGCGGGCAAGATGGCCCACCACCATCCTGACAAGGCCGCGCGCACGGCGCACCGCCTTATTGACGGTCTGCTGCTCGTCCGTCCCACAAGACGTAATCATGTTGCGGTTGCGGCGAGTATCGAGCTCATAGCGCAAGGGATTCGACAGGCCATCGCCCACCGAAATATCGTCGCTGCCAAACAGATGACGACCGGCAAGCTGCTCGTCTTTCGCCTTGTCAGACAGGGCAAAAGGCTGCTGCAGCTCCATATCCTGAATACACGCAGCGATCATCTTTTGAATACGCTTGGCACCCTTGGCGATCTCTTCGGCAGCCGTCTCCACACTTGCGCGCGAAACCTTGCCCGTTGCCGCGTTTGACCCCTCGTGCTCGCCCGAGGTCGAGGCATGCGTATAGACCGCCATCCACTGGTCCCGATTTCCCAGCAGCAGAGGATCAACCACGCCGCCATTAAAATGACGGTCAAGAATACGCAGCATCTCGTCGGGCTGAAATTTCATATGTCCCGCCGCCAGCATCGACAGCATATCGGCCTTCGCATGGTCGATCTCGTCAAAGATAAACAGGCATTCGTCGGCAACCGCTGCGTTAAAGAACACAACGCCCGCTTCTGTCACCGTATCGATTCTATTGACGAGCTTTTGCGGCGTGCATGCAATTACATGCGGCGCGCGCTTATCGTTAAGCAATGCCGAGGGCCAAATCCGGGGAATCTCCTCAATGCCACGCGTGATGCTCTGGCGTCCACGGCTCACCGCTCGACGCAAGCTCGCGTCTGCCAACGCCAGCTTATCCCACAGCCCTGGAGTCAGGCGGTCGACAACGCTTCCCAGACGCTCCTTCTTGTCCAAAAGGCCCAAAAGGTCATCGGCGACCTCCATCACACCGCGCCACGCGTGCGCAATATCGCGAAGAACGGCCTCGTCCTTTGCTCCAAAGGGGCATGGAATATCGCGCGGCCTTACGCTGCCCTTGTCAAACGTGGCGTCAATCCAGTTTTTGATGTTCTCGCCCGCTCGCGGAAGATCGAACACCATGCGCTCCGCATCATCGTCACTCATGCCCTGCTCAACCAACAATTCGCGCACGTTTGCAACATAGTTGTCGCGGTTGTCCTTACCCGGAACCACAAACACCAGAGTACGGCGACCGGGACATTTATTAAAACAGCCCGACTCATCCCAGCCGCCGGCAATCAGGTCTGCCGTGACCTGCTCGGCCGTGTAGTTTTTACCCGAGCCCGTTGTGGCGCCCAAAAAGTACAGGCCGTTGTTGTCCTGATCCTTGGGGACAAACAGCGCACGCTCAAAAAACTCGCGCATCGCCTTTTGGCGCGCAAGATAGGGAGAAAGCTCCTTGTCGCCCGCAGACGACGGATTCGATTGACAGTTCAGCTCCCACGTAGCCATGGTCAAACCTCCGATTTAGTTGTTGCATGTGTTGAATACCATCCCGTGCGGACAAAAACTCACGCAGGGCGGCTGAGCGATGGCATCTATGCCGCTTGAGAAAAGAAAGGAAAGAGAAGCAGTCGGCGACTACTCGCACGAAGCGAGCAGCTTCTCAAGATCGCATTCCAACGCCTCGCGCTCCTCAGCGTCGATCACCGCGAGGGCGACACGCATCAGGGACACATCGGCGGCAAGCTCCTTTACCTGGTCGGGACGCTTGCTAAAGTGGTCGTAAATCCGCAGGGCCTCCCCGGCCGCCAGGTACTGCCACTTTTCCAACGAAGGCTTTTCGGACCTGCTCATGGCATCGACCCACTCGCCAAGACCCTGAAAACCGTTGCCCGTAGTCGTGCCGTTCATAACCACATCGAGCGGGCTCAGCAGGCAATCGGGCGATTTTTTGTACACCAATTTGGTGAGCGTAAGCACCTGAGCAAGGTTGCGATACTGTTCCTTGTCGGCATAGAGCACGTCGTTGTAGCAGGCGCACGCCTTAAGCAGCTCGTGGGCGGCAATGCGCTCCGGCCCATCAAACGGAACGCCGCGCAACAACACCCCAGCAAGATCGAATGCCTTGCCGCCCTGCACGATCTTGTCGAGCGCCGAACCGTCCACCAAATCCGCCAGCCAAGCAAACTCAGGCTGATACGGCTTATGCTCGTCCTCGTCCTCATGCTCCATCCAGTCGCTTACCAACGCCAGGGCTTCAATCTCTCTCCCGTTCAGAAAGGGCGAATTCTCCCCCATCTCTTCCTGCAAAAAGCCCCGCGGCTCATGAGAGCGCTCGTACGCAACCGCAAGTTCCCCGTCGCTCACGACCAAGGTCGCACGGGAAATATAGGTATCTTCCCGCATGTCCCTCCAGGCGTACATCATAAGGGGACGCAGTTGACGGAGCATGCCGCGCGCGCCGGCACCTTCCTTAACCGCGCGCTTCGCCGCAAGGCGAGCAGCATCTGCCATCAGCTCCATCTTGGCGCCATTTCCCATCATGTTGTTGTACTTGGGCAGGTACTGTTCATACGCAATCTGGACCAGATCGTCCACGCTCAAGGCGTTAAAGTTAATCACCGAGCCAATGCGCCCGCACAGCTCGGACATAATACCCCAAGTCTCAACATCCTCGATGGTCGCACTGTCTCGCAGCTCGTTTGCCGATTTTGCGGCGGTGCACACGGCGGCATACGAGGATCCGAAGCCGACCGTGGTGCCAGACTTGTCACTCAGGCGCTTGCGCACCAGAGCATCCAAGCCCATAAAGGCGCCGCCCAAAATGCAAACAACCTGATCGAGGTTGAGCGTCTTAATGGCCGCACTCTTGGAGGTATCGCATTCAAACGGCATCTCCCCGCCTTCCAAGAGCTTAAGGAACGACTGCGATGGACTAAAGCTTGATGCAACTTCGCCCCCATCGGGCTCGGCACGAACTGCCTTGTCAAACTCGTCAAAGAGCACCAAACAGATATCGCCGGGATTGGCAGCCTGATAGTCCGCGACCTGCGACAGGCAGTTGCTCATGCTGGCACCGCGCCAGCCCTCGCCCGTCATGGTGGAGACATCGAACACAAACAGCTTGAGCCCCGCGGCATCCGCCACGGCCTTGATGGTGTGGGTCTTTCCCGTGCCAGTGGAGCCCATCACCAAAATGGCAGCGGGCGAAAGAACGTCGCGCGGGTCGGCGCCGCGTGCCAACATCACGCAGCGGTTGACCTCAAAGCTCAGCGCCGTCACAAAGGCCTCCAAGCTTCCTTCGTGGCCAATAACACTCTGACGCGTCTGCTCCACCAGACGCGTAGGCGCAATTCGATTGAGCAAGTCCTGGTAGCGATCGATGTTTCGATACTGCTTCTGAGTCATGGGCGCCTTCCTTTCCATATTGGTTTTCTTTCCTTCGATGTGGGCCGAGCCCTTAAACCACTACAGTGCCAGCGATGTCGCCGACTCCAGATAGATCACGTTGCCCGGCTGGGTAAAGACCGGAATGTGGTAGAGCAGCTGCAAAATGCCCTGCTTGAGCAGCGGAAACAGTGTGGGATGCAACACTTCGTACATCAGGGCACCAGCCATAAGAGCGGTAAGTATGGCAAGCAGCAGAAGCTTTTGAGCGTTAGAGAATACCGACATGGTCGTTCCTTTCTTCATGCGAGATACTTGGATTGCGTTGTGGGTTAGCGACTCATAGCGATGGCAATGCCAATAACCGTGATAACCACGGGGATCGCAAGCGATGCAAACAGAATCCCGGCAAAAAGGCCCACCACCAGCGCGCACACGATGATGACCAGCGTGGTGGGTACAAGCGCAAGCAGAGGAGTAACCACGCAGGCGGATGCAAAGCGAAGCCCGTGGAACTTGTGCTCATCGGGAAATAGAGCGTTAAGGACCCCTTCGACAATTCGCCACTCGACAATCGTTCCGATGGTTAAGACAACCGCCCAAAGCAGGTAATCATTTGCACGGGAATCCGAAGCCATCTTTCCGGTGACGCCAGCCCAACAATCAAATGCCGCGGTATAGCCCAGCAAACAGACGATCGCGCAGACGACGGATGCAAATGCGCCCGCGCTCTCGATTGCACCGAGCAGCTCGCACATGTCGGATTCGCGCCCTCCCGTTAACAGCACGATCCATTTGTGGGCAAGCGCCGCAACAAACGCCGCGCCCAGCACAACCCAGTACACCCTAAACGCCACCAGGCGCCATGAATGGAGCGGGATCACCGTGTTGCTCTCACTAATCTCGAACATAAACCCGCCGAGCCACGTCGTCAGCAAGCACATCATGTCGATGGCGACCACGTAGAGTACAACCGCAAAGACGGTTTGCAGAATCATGCCGAAAATATTCATCGCCGTTGGCTTCTTGGGGGCGTCCGGCTCGATTCTGTACATGTCGTATCCGTTCATTAGCTGTCCTTTCGTTGCTGAAACAACTAGTTGGTTTATCCACTGTAGCTTGATACAACTAGGAGATATGCAAATCTCTTAGTGTTAGTATCTAGCGAAATATTACCCAATGCGTACGGCCTCATACGCACCATTCGATTTTTTTCTTTTTCATTTGAGTGCCCCGTCTGAAAAACGCCGCAACTGCTCTTCTTGTAGACTGAAGGCAATTGAGCCGCGACGGGCCAGTCAGCGAACCGCGCAATATAGGGAATATGCAGGAGGTGCGCATGCTCAAAACTAAAGCAGAATTTGCAACTCTTCGCTTAAACGAAGATCTCAAGCCATATATGAGCCGATATCTATCGGATCTTGTGTCTCATATGGTCGAGAAATATCAGCCTTCGTCGAGAACGAAAAGGCTCATTGAACTGTGCTGTCGCGATTTTGAGTTTTCGAGCGAGCACGTCGATGGCCCCTCGTGGTCTGTTTTGGGGATTGACCTCAAGCGACCTTCGGCCGCCTCGTTTGAGTTTGAGGACCGCGTTTACAACGAAGCAACCGACGAATGGGATTATGTGCCCGCTTGCGTTTGCAAAAACCGAGTCAAAGTCCCGACGTCGACGTTTACTGCCATCGAGGAGAATATCTTTTTATACGACTACGAGCAGGACGCAGCCTCTCACACGTACGAATCAGCACTCATTTACTGCAGGCCCCCCGAGCTACGACCGCTATCCCAATTCCCGGCATCTATCGATGCGGCAAATGCGCGAGTCCTGGATTTCCTCAGAACGCGCTCGAAGCAGCTGCAACGCAGCGCAGGCATCCCCGATCTGCTTTCGGTCACTGAGTGGTACTACATCTTTCTTGCGGCATCCATTGCCTGCTCTCAGTCCCATGCCACGGCCGTCATTCAGATTTCGGACCGTCTGTTCAATCTGGCGCGAGCCGTAGATGGACGTCGCCTTCTTTGTGACCTCGGCCTGCTAAAGAGCATTGTGCTTCTTCCCAACACCATTGCCAAAAAGGCCGAGGGTCGCGCGCTGCTCTTTATTGGCGACGGCGAGCCCAATGATCCGTATTTCCTTTTTGACGGCAGGAGCTTTGACGACAAGCAAATGACCGATGAGATTCTGCACCAGCTCCTCGATTCCGTCGACCGAGCCTACGGCGATCAAAAGAATCCAGTCTATTGGCATCGGCTCGAGGATCAGGGCAACGGCATATATCCCCTATTACCCAATACAAAGAGCGGATCGTTCGACGAGAGAATGTTCATCCCCCTTGGGTCGCTAGCGCCAATCTACCGCGGCACCGCCCGCAGCGTTGTAACCAAACTGCCCGAATCAGATCCGACAGACAGTTACCAACAGCACGACTGCTACTACCTGTCGCTAAAGCATCTTCATGATGGCGCAATCATTGCCGCAGAAGATGTACTTGAGCGTGTCCCCGATACAGATATCTACGATGTAAGCCGTGTAGACTACGAAGATTTTCGGAAGGCCAAACCGATCGACGCCCGCGAGGCGAGCCTTCTCATATCACGCGTCGGGCCTCCATTCAAGCTTGCCCTCATCACGCCAGGCCACTTTTCTGTCGGTTCTGAGCGCCCCGTGGAGCGCGGTCTTTTGTTTGAGAGCATTGTCCCCTGCGACGCCATGTTCTGCGCTACCTTTGAGGACGAGCTGCTTGCCCAGTTTGTCCTGGCATACCTGTCGTCCGATGAGGGGCAGAAGAAACTGGCGGACACCTCGCACGGAGACGCGCTTGTGCAACTTGCCCCAATGGACCTGCGAAGCATGACCGTGCCTGTTCCCGGGCGAGCGGAGCAGGAGCGCTACGCGCTAGAGTACGAAGCAAAGCAGCGCGCCTACGAGGACGCCCTTAAGCAGGCGGAACATTACGCTGCGAGCAAGGGAACGATGTAGCGACCGAGATTGGCAGACTGTCCGGACTTTTCCGACGGCCTGTCAATCAGGCGCGCCATTCAGCGCGGCGGCTAGAAATTGTCATCGGACTTTGCGCTGGCTTTGGCTGCCTCTTCGCCCGCGATCAGGTCCCTAACCGTTATATGCGCACCGTACGTAGCATCCTCAATCTTTTCCATAACATCAGGGTCGCAAGTTCCCCAAATATCTTTAAGGACTCGAGCCAATCCCCAAGCGGCGCTGAGCAGGACGTCAACATCCTTTAGATCTAAGTGGCTGACCGCAAAGGGACAGTACTCGCGCTCCAGCAGATAGGTGTCAACGGCGCCAATTGCCTCAGCCACGTACCGCTCAAGATCGGGATGGGGATGGAAGGCGCACAGCGCCTTGTGCGGATCGGTCGGCTCAATCCAATACAGCGTTGTCGCATCCTCGCATTTCTCGAGCGGATAACGCTCAACCGCCTTCTCCCAACTTTCATACCAAGGATCGGCATCGCCGTCCGTCATTGACTTGCAAAGATCAATCGCCGCAGAAACAGTCGCACACGAATATCTATAGCTGGCGTCTTTCTTAAACTCATCATTGAGCTCGACATCGCCAGACAGCTCCGCCTCCATGATCAGGAACGGACCATCCTCATCCGTAACGCTCATGGGGTAGTTGTTGCACTCATAGTCCGGATACATTTTGTCTCCAATCAATCGTTCGGACACATTAATGACCAATATCGAAACCGCGCTCGCGCGGAGGGACGTCGTCCTCGCGCCAATCTGCAAGTTTTTCTCATCGCGTGAAAAGAACTTGCGATTTCTGCAAGTTCTTCTCACGCTGCGATAAGAACTCGCATGATCGCCCCGCTACCTGCGCCACGAGGCAGCAAGGATAATGGGAATCCCGGCAAGGCACACCACCAAGGCTACGGCCGCGAACGCAAGCGCGATGGCCACGCTCGCGACG
Organism: uncultured Collinsella sp.; assembly: GCA_902466075.1. Taxonomy (GTDB): domain Bacteria; phylum Actinomycetota; class Coriobacteriia; order Coriobacteriales; family Coriobacteriaceae; genus Collinsella. The sequence goes on along the minus strand of CABQQA010000011.1, from coordinate 43,350 downwards.
ACATAGGCCACGGCAATGAAGGCCAGCGCCAGCAGGCAGGCAAGCAGCTCGGCCACGTAGCACAACACCAGGTTCGAGCTCGCGCGCTTCAGCAGGACGTCGGCAAGGCGGACAAGCTCGACGGCAAAGCCGCTGCCGAAATTACGGCCAGGGCCCTTGGCAAGGAACCACTTGAACAGGCACATCAGGGCGCAGCCCAGCATGATCATGATGGAAACGGTCCATACATTGTGCCCCGACTCAACAAGGTTCTGGTCACCCATCGCGCTGCCGTTGATGAGCCAACTCGTTCCATAGCCCATGAACAGCATCGCCAGCAGCAGGCAGGCGCTTACCGCGGCAAGAGAGCGCGACACGCGCCTGCTGAACACCGGAGCTTTGCAGCTGAGCCCAAACCCCTCGCGAACGCGCCAGACGGCATGGTAGGCAGGGTAGGCCGCGATGAGCACGGCCACGAGCAGCGACGCCCAATCGGACCCGGGTGCCGCTGACGCGTACTCCGCGATCGCAGAAACTGAGCAGTTGGTGTGGAACGACTCGTTCAGAAACAGCGCGACCTCGCCCTTCCAAACACAAAACGGAGCGGCGACGGAGGCGATGCCGGCAACGGCAACCGCAGCAACGACAATAAGCGGTGCGCCCTGCACGAGCTTGACGACCTCGCCCTTGGCGGTGCGGGGTGAAGCTTCAATGGTGCTGGCCGAAATTTGGATAGAAGTGTTCATGATCTTCCTTTCAAAGAAGGCTACGTTCGCAAGCTAATGTAAGAAAACACTGTCTTCGAGGGATTGAACAAGACTGTTGCCCTCAGAGACAAACAAACGTTGCTATCGGCATATTGGCCGCTCGGGTACTTCATCATTACGCATCTGTAATTCATCAAATCGCAGGATCTCATTACGCTCAAGCAGAACAGATTGAATAAGCTCATGGACAGCGGCATTGCGGTAGCACAACGACTCCCACGTGGCCAACAAGCCGTCAACAACTCCCTTGTAAGCAACAGAGGAGTCCTCGAGCTCATAGGCAAGATCAATTGCCTCGTCAACTATCTGCCTCATCTGCAAAAGCGTGCACGTGAGATCCGCCTCACTCGACTCGTCGCAAATATAAATACAATCGGACTCAAGCATCTTTGAATCTCCCTTCGAACAACTGACACCTGCAGAATAGTGAAAAGAGATAAAAAGCAACCCGCAATCTACCGCTATATAGCGGTAGATTGCGGGTTAAACCATAAAGCGCACTTAGCCTTGGGCCAAATTACGACTTAGATTCAAATAGGTCGCATATCTCTTTGGCTTTCGCCAGGGGATACTGCGCGTAGTAGAATACGTCGCCGTTCTTTTCTCCGCACACAAAGACTGCGCCCAGCCCCAAGCCTTTAGCGGACGGAACTTTGCATTGTTGTACGCTCTCTTCGCCTTCATCGAAAAGTCGCAGATACCCTTGTTCCATCAGAATAGTGTTGGCATCTTCAGCCCTAATCCCTGAGCCACCCTCTCTCAGTATTTTCGAAATCGAGGCATAGCCCTTAGCGCTTGCCTGATCCATTGAGTAACAGACCGGCAAACGCTCGGCCCCCGCAAAAGCCGCTTCGTAAGCAATACCCTCTCGCATGATTTCCACACTCTTATGACCAGATTCATCAAGCTGAAAAGCAACGAAAAGGCATCGAAGCGCCAGCCAGACCTCGCCCGCGCTAACCATCTCTTTTCGGTCGGTGTGACAGGCGCTATTACGAAATTCAGTAAATCGACCCAGTGTTTCGCCGAGTGTCCTCCACCAGTCCCCCTTTGACGCCTGCGTCAATTCAGCATTTTCAACTCGAACAGAGGATGCCAGTAGCTCACTCTTTTTTTCAATTAACCTTTTGTATTGACCGAGGTTAAGGCCCTCAAGCTCCTTGAGTGGCTTTCTTGCAACAACATAATCGGGAGCAATGGCCTTCAAGGTCGGCAGCAATTTCAAACGCAAGTATCTCTCCGCCGCACGGCAGAACATTAGCAGGCAAAATGCGCAATCTGAATCGCTATCGGTGCCAACACTGCCAATGCCAAATATCTTGCACAGAAGAAGCCCCTGCTCGATATTCTCAAGCACCCTATTTTTGCCATTTTGGTCGCACTCGCAATCAGCGAATGCGCTTTGAAGAGCTTCGCGCGAAGAAAAGCCTATGATTCGACAGTCTTCTGCATCCAGATTAAAGCTTTTGAACGCTTCGCCCACGTTGTCCAAATAGGAATCGGTGTTTACATCAGGGCACCAAACATCTTTATTGTCATCTTTCTTGTCGTCTTCATTGATATGTTCCTCGTCCGCGCCAGCTGTCTCCCTTGGAAGAGATTCTCCTCGCGGCAGCATATCCTTGGCTGCATTGAGTTCCTCAATAGCGCCGGTTTTCTGGTAATTTTCCCAATGCACAACCCATGCCGTATCGAGAATGCGCTTCATCGTTGCAACGTTCTCGTTAATCTTCCACGCTGCATAGTCGGCAATTACGTAGAGGCGATACTTGGCTCGGCTTGCCGCAACATTCACGATATTTGGGTTTACAAACTTGATTGCGCCCTCACAACTGCGCCTTGTATCACACCCCAAGACAAATACCACTTGATGGGCTTCTTTACCTTGGAACATATGAACCGTACCAATATTATGCTTTGCGAAATATTGCCATGCATCTTTGTCAGCCACTTCAGTCCTAGCACTTAACAGCCGGTCCTGAAGCCCCCTGACAACGGTTTTAAACGGAGAAATAATATAGAGACTTGGAATAACAATTCCCTCGGACTTGCCCGATTCGCAAGCTTTTTTCTCAGCCGTAGCTACGGCCTTATCAAAAGCGTCCTTGACAATCTCGAACACTCTATCGCCCTGGGCATCAACATAATGATCGCGATTGCCACGTTCAAATCCCGTAACATTGATCCACTGTGAGGACTTTAGATAAAAGCTGTCAGCGAGATCCTTTTTTGGGCTAGCCGTCTCGTTAAGCATGGAGCCCTGATACGAGATCTCATTTGAGATATCGAACATGGGTGATATGCAGCGACGGTGAACCACAAGCGGGCAGCCAATCCATTGATCATCCTCGCCGTTGCTGCGCAGGTGGCCATAGGGGTTAACGGCGTCGGCAAGTCGCTGGACCGAAGCCATATCCCCCTTATAAGGTAGTAATACTTTTTTACCGAGGACAGCGCGGAGCTCCTTAACATCCCCTGTGATCACAGGCTCAATCTGAGAGGGGTCACCAACAATCATTGCACGTCGACTGCGAGCAAGGGCGCCCAAAGCAGCATACGGCACCGCCTGTCCCGCCTCATCTATTATCAGCAGGCCAAATAAAGGGTCTTTCCCAATCTGAATGTCCTCAAACATGCGGCCAATCGACGCAAACGTGGAAGAAATCACTGGGGTAAGCAAACTGAGCGTCTGAAAGAGCGCAGGGGCCATACTCCTTCTATCGGCTTGCGTGAACTCTATTAACTCCTTTTTACCAGAATCGACGCCCTTGTCTTTGGCTCCCCAGTATGTTCGTAGAAGCGCAATGTTATTCCGCATACATTTTGATTCAAGGATGAACTCGCGTGTCACCTGCAATGCATAGAGAAATAGCAGGTTGCGGTCCTTTTTTAGGTCAGGGTCATCGGATGGATTATATAGATGAGTCTTTTTTCGGCTTTCGCTATCCCCCTTTGAGATGCACTCGACAAAATGCCCATTAATCGTCTCAACAGATTCAGCACCATCAACTCTGTTGCGCTTTTGACCTTTGATCTTCACCCACAAAGAGGATAGTTCCTTCTTTTCATTCTCTAGTTTTTCGTATTTGTTCTCGAATTTCGTACGCAGCGCAACAAGCCTCTGGTCCGGTGCGGTTTGCAGCATAAAGGAATCGAGCTTCTCGCGGCTATCGGACAAACGGCCCCTATTGAAGATGCTCCCGATCAGCCCACTGGCCTTTTCTTCCGCATCGCGCAATTCTGCTTCAAGCCTATTCCTTCTCGCCTCATAATCAGCAGTATCCTTCGCAATGTCATCAAGATATTTCCGGACATCACCTGCGGAACTGCCTTCAAAAGGACGAGACAGACATACCGTTTCGGTTGTCAGTTCTTCAACTATCTCTCGCTCGTCCTTTTGACACCTACAATTCAATTGGGACAAATGCTTCTTGCGGTTCAGAAGTTCGCGCTCCCCGGCTGCTTGCTCCTCCATTCTGTTGAATCGATCGGTTATCTTTTTGTATTGAGCAAGAAACAGCTTCTTCGCCTCAGAAAACCGTCCGCCCTTTCCCAGCCCGCCGTTAAACTGCAGCGAAGAAAGCTCGCAATCTCTGAAGTTATTAATATTCCTACGGTTTCCCAGACATGCCGCAACCATAAGCCCAGGATGCGTAGGGTCGCGAAGATTGCCTTTATTGTCAACGAGCGCCGAAGAGAAATAGAGATCATCCACCGGTTTCTGCTCGTTTTTCTTTCCCCAAACAATGTTGGACAAATCTGACTCTAGAAACTCCTTTTTCTCAGATTCGTCAATACCCTCCAAAAAGGCCTTCCCATCAGGAAGCTCTTTGGCGATGTTCTCAACTGCTGCATTGTTTGTCGAGCAGACCAAGATGCTGAGACTTTTTATCGCATCTCCCGTTCTGCCCTCTTTGAAGCGATAAGGATTCTTGGCGTACTTGAGATACCGTTTGCTAAGTTCTACCTCTTCGAAGGCGTCATCGGGCTTGTCATATTCGCACAGCAGACGGGCTTTTTCGACAACGTTAGCCGCAACGATATCCTTGAGCAGGGTTGTTTTTCCCGTGCCCGGAGGACCGTTAACCGACATAACGTCGTTTGCCGGGTATTTGCGTGTCGAACCGCCACGACCAACCGCAAGATTTACCGCCACTTGTTGCATCAAACTCAAGGAGTATTTACTCGGCCAGCGACCGATAGGTGTAGCGCCGGCTCCCAACACTTCAGAAAAGAAGTCTGCACGATCAGCCAGATCTTCATCGTCTTCGCCGTCCAGAAGATCGATCTCTCCGCAGGCAGATTCATTCCTCAAGCCACCTTCAAGGTATGCGGCGACAAGAGACAGCGATCCCTCACGAAGATCGTCGAAAGACCCTGACTTGTTGCACAGCTCATTTATCATGGAAATGTCTTTTGCGAAAAATGAGTGACAGAGTGATTGGTCGAACGTTGGACACGCATCGCCCCCGCTGTCCTTTGGCTTCATTGCTCTATATTCGACAAGCAGCCTTGAACACCACTCGCTGATACGTTTAGCCCCGTCACCGTCGGGAAGGCAGCTGGCTATCCCCTTAATCATTGGCCGGACGCAACTATTGACAATGCCCCTAATGACACCATATGTCAGCTTTGTTCCAACGAGTTCTTGATTGAGCTTCTTGCAAATATCGTCCTGCTCTTTCTCAAAGCTACCGATGGCATTTAGGCTATTCCCGACGTTCCTCTTCAACCACCAAAATAAGGAGGACAACTCGAAGCTGACAAATTGACCATCAGGACTCACACCTAATAGTGCAACCGTCATGCACTCATCCTCTTTTTCGATTTCATTCCCCGGTTTTTCTGCAAGATAAGTCATGACCGCTTCGCGTGGAACGGAGCCCAGGTGACAATAAATCGTTGAGATCGGCCAGTTTTCGCCGTTTGTGACACTATCCGTACGCTCTCTCGCTTCTTCAGAAGGCGTCCTTAGCTCCTGGTCGTCCCGCTCTTCAGGGACAAAGCAGTCATCAAGCATTCCTTTTCTGGGCCTAGGCGGGTCCTTTTTCTCTTCGGGTTGGTCGCCTTGGCTCAAAAAATCAAGCAAATACCAGTAATCTAACGCATCGCCAATTGCTTGCTTTTTCTCAGCAGGGGTCATTTGAATCAGTCCTCGCACTCACATAGATACATTTATGTCCAATAATGTCCACAACGTCATCGCGCAATTTCTTTGGTTGAAGTATCTCAAACACATCGAGCCACTTCATTGCCCATGTTTTCATGCCATCATACGACGCCATAAACGAATACTCTGGATTTGGATGCCCGTCCTGTGTCTCGCGCCGAAACCCATCGTTTCCGGCAAATTCGGCTAAAAGATACTTCTCCTTTGCTTGGTTATGACACCTTACGTGAACCGTAACGATGTCGTCACTAAACATCCTGTTCACGCCAGCACAAGAGAACCTTTTTGCTTCTTCGGCCATCGCCTCAAAATGACCTTTTGCATCGTCCGATGGTCCAGCAATGGTTATATCCCGCAGGCTATCAAATCGAATTGCGTCAAAAGACCTCGCGGCACCCTTGTGGCCCACAAACAGGTAGTAGTAGCCATCGTGCATACATAGATGATATGGCGTATGACTATGCAATCGCCCCTTATCAGAAGTTCGAAAGCGGACTCTCTGCCTTTGGCTAATGGCCTTTTCCAATAACTTCAAATTTGCAAGCGTTGCTTCCATATTTGCAATTCTGCCGCTTTTGAGCAGAGCATTTTCTTGAGCCAAACGATCTTCGATCTGCCGTCTTTCTTCGCCGCACAGTAGGCGAAGAACTGCATGCTCAAGTACGTCGGCTCCACCCACGCCCGTAGAGGCTTCAATGAGACGGCACAGATGCTCAATTTGCGCACTATCAATTTGACGCTCTATGCTGTACAGGCGCTTCGCATTTTTAGGTGCAGATTCCCCATCGCCATTCGTCAGCCGCTCGCCCTTACAAGCCAATCGACTTGCAATCACCGTGTAGAACGGATTCAGACAACTGTTGTCGAGATCGATACTATTCATCTCGGTTAACGGACTGGCGCCCGCATTATTGCAGAGCGAAGGCTTTTTTGATCCAGAATCAACAAGTGCGTTCAATACGCCCTGCACTGTGTCGCGCTTAACTTCATAGCCATAACGGGCTTTAAGCTCCGCCATTATGTCAGAAACGCTCAACCCTTTGCCAAGCCCAGCATCAGTTTCCTCCAATAGGATACGCTCGACATATATCGCCAGCTCCTTTGGATATGCTCGGTGATTTCCCTGGATTTTCGGTTGAACCATAGCCGCCTCCAATCTGAACAATCAACATTTTACTCAGTCGATATGACCAAGAGATTGAAAGTGCCGCTATTTAACGGTGAACGGCGAAGCCATCCATAAAGGGCTCCGCCGTTCACAAATAGATTAGCACAACTCGTATACGACGTAATGACTGTTAGGGCGCACTCGCAGCAAACTTGAATCACCTTGATTGGCAACCTCGAGCAGAGCCGAAGGCGACCGAATGCATCCTTGTTTTTATTCATTGGCGAGCTACAATCAACGCAAACCGACCCATCGATATTTCTCTGCAGGCATCGATTGAAATAGAGACAACAATGTTTGATTTAATTAGCGAATTCAATAAAACTGTAGCCGAGCATAATGTCGATTGGGTTGCTAAGGGATTTGCTTTTCGCGACGAAACCATCTATCCAATCGGATATGACACGAAACTGCTCGGAAGAATTTTCGAGATGCTTACCGAGCCGTTGCTCAAGGAGATTGCCGACGACTTCGGGTTTACGCTAACGACCCCAGACAAACAAAACTACTATCCGGACTTTGTACTAACCCCTCAAAACGAAGAGGGGAATCGAATTGCTGTCGATGTCAAATCAACTTATCGAAAGCACCTAAAGAGAGGAGGCATTGCTCCATATAAATTTACACTTGGATCATATGCATCTTTTCTGCGCGATGGGAGGAAGAACATCCTCTATCCCTATAATCAGTTCTGCAAACACTACGTAATCGGATTCGTCTACGACCGAAACGACGAAATAGAGAGCGCACGTCCCTGCTACCCCCTTAACCAATTAAAAGAAATACCCGAACCCTACAGCAATGTTGAATTCTTTATTCAAGAGAAATACCGCATTTCAGACTTCACCACCGGTAGCGGCAATACCGAAAATATCGGAACTATTTCCTCGAATTCAATCAGCCCATTCACTCAGGGTTCAGGGCCTTTTTCAAAGATGGGGAACGATGCATTCGAACTTTATTGGCGAAACTATCCAAAATATACAGCGAAAGAAAAGAGTTACACCGACTTTCAGGGATTCAGAAGATGGGTCGAAACAAACGTTATTGAAATTGATTCAAGCCTACGCGATCGAATTCTCTCCTATGGCGATGTCGTCAACGACAGCCGGGGCGACAGAAAGTAACGGCTATTAGGAGAAAAGTGGACGAAGGAAAGGGAAACACGAGATTAAAGGTGGACTAGGGGACGTTATTCCATCTACTTCTATATCATCATTTCCAGCACATGAACCAAGTAAGAGTTATTTCTTAGGCCTTCACGAGAAGCGCTTCGATCATTGAATTGCGTAAGCTCTGCTTCGAGCCGACGTGATAAAAATGGGAGAATTCAAAGCACTCAAAATCACTCCAACAGTTTTCAATATGCTCATTCACCCTGTACTTATTCTCTTTCCACATGGAAAGATAGACATCCGCCTGAGTCGCATGAGCAGCATCAGCCAGAGCAACAGCTTCAGACTCTGGCCATTCACCCACATAATTTGTATCGCGGCCGATATAAGGAGGGTCGAGATAAACACAGTCGCCTTTTCTTGGCGCCCGCATAATCTCTTTCCAATCGCAAGATTTGAACTCCCAGTCTTTGCCTTCCATGGCAGCCTGCACCCTATCAATCTGATTGCATATCTTAGTTATATACGACCTGGAAAAACGCTCGGGCTTCTTGCAAAATGGAACGTTAAACATCCCGCTCCTATTGAAACGCATAACGCCGTTAAAACAGGACCTATTTAAGAAGATAAAATCATACGGTGAATGACTTGTATTGAATCTGTCCCTTACCTCGTAGTAGTATTCCGCTCCACCAGTACGCAACATCACAGATTCGCGTTCAAGGTATTCCCGCATAGACTCTGATGTTATTTCATGCCGCTGCACGCTTCTATAAAAATCAATAATGTGTTGATTGCGATCACCGACCACCGCTCTCTGTGGACAAACGTTAAATAGCACAACCCCGCTCCCCAAAAACGGCTCGTACCATATCCCCTGCTGCTTATCCCAGTTTATTGTCTCCTCAATGAAGGGGACTAGCTTCGTTTTAATTCCCTGGCATTTAATGGGGGGAACAATTACCGACATCAAACCTCCGATGCGCCGTCCATGTTCAGACTCAAGGATTTTAGTTTAGACGCTAGCTGGGACACAACACACGTTGCGCACATCAATATCCCTTTCCTCAACCCAAGAATCGGCAGCGAAGCATGGCACGCACCCCCATATCCATCGTTAAGCCAAATAAAGCCAATACTCTTCGAAAATCATTCCTAATAATTAATAACGACCCTCAAATACTAAAAATGTCTCCGGATAACGAGGACGCTTAAGCAACGTCTTAACAACAATCGCTTTCAACTCGGGCTTTCCATACGGACCCCTACCCCTTAAACACCATATCGTTGTGATATTCAATAAACTCAGCTCTTGGGGCGAATCGTTTCGGAAGCGTAATCGGCTCTCCGTTGTAGCGCCACAAGTACTCGTCCTCAGGAGTTTCGTGCTCGACCACGCTAGACACCACTATCTTTAGGTCCTTCGTAATGGTGATTAGTCCCCGGTCGAACGCTTTATCGTGCAATGCGTTCAAAAGCAAGCCGTTGTCGGGCGCGAGTCGCTCCGTCTTTGGATCAGAGACTTTCTAGGGCTTGATATGGCTAGCAACCAACAGAGCCTTGTTCGTTAGCCCCGTCAAGCAGCATCTTGAATCGTAATTGACGAGCAGGGTATTTCGAAAGAACTCCTGGTTCACCCGCATCGAAACAATTGCCTCGCGCTCCTTGCCCTCTGGCAAATCAAAGCCGATCGTCTCTTTCAGCTCATCACTTAGCGGTTCTTTAAAATCGAAACGGTTGAGGAAAACCTCAGTCGCCTCCTCGACAAGCTCATCACCAGCAGAGGAATACTCAGCCCAAACCATCTTGTCCATTTTGCTTGCATGGGTCATTCCAACCTTGCCGCGAGCACGTCGACGCTCATCGAATGATGCAAGGTTCCAGATTTTTAGAGCAACCGCGCCCGGCGTTCTGCCAATGGCCTTAGCTAGCGCCTGGACATCCTCGTTTGTATCATCAACCTTTTTCGATGGTAGGGCGAGGTACAGAAACAGAGCCGCAAGGGTTTCTTCCCTCGACCATTTGCTTCCACGACCAGCCATGATTGCTCCTCGCCCGCGCACCGCTCACGTAATAGGTCCAGGATAATCCCGCGGGGGACCGCGGCCGCCGCCTTTTTCTCATTCGTCGGTGAATGATTGAAACAACGGCACCTCCCTGCGCTCCTCATACCCTCGCTCAAGTTTCTTCCCAAGCTCGGCAGCGCAGCGCTTCGTTTCCTTAGAAAACAGGTCATCGATAGCCCTGTCGATTCGCGTGCAAGTCTGCCGGTGCTCGTTCTTCCAGGGCAGGTTGAGTCCCAAACTCGCATCCCAATAGCCGCCGAGTTTGGCGTTGATCACTTCCTCGGGATACAGCACGTCGCGGCGAATCCCTTCGATCGCCTCGTCCTCGTCCATATCACAGGCTGTCTCGCCCTGCACGAGGCACTTGCGCAGCTCCTTTTGCGCCCGGATGCTGTTCAGCATGCGAACGCACACCACGGCCAAAAAGCGGTAGCGCTCGCACAGGTCCCACTCGCCGCCGAGCCATACGCGATAGCCCAGCATTTCGCTCGCGGACTCATCATCCATCAAGATCAATTCCCACGGACGTACTTTGGCGAGCACATCCTCACCTAGCATTTGAACGCCGCCGCGTGTAAAGATGCACGGCTCCACGTCGTAATAGCCAAAGCCGTGGCCTGCACCACGACGATTGATGACGTGCTTGGGCAGCAGGACGATATTGTCGCTGGGCTCGGGGTCAACCTTGCGCAGCTTTTTGACCTTGCGGCGGGCGCGCTTTAAGCTGCGCTCGTTATCGACACGGCCGCGGCCGTCCGGCTTGCCGCCGTATCGCAGGGCAACCTCGCGCGCCAGGATCTTTGTGTCCGCAGCGCACAGCAGGTCGCTCACGGTGGGCAGGTCTTCCCACTCAATGCCGTCGACATCCCAAATCCTGCTCATGTTCAACCTCTTTCTGGCCGTTAAACTACGCGATCGTTCGCCCCGCTCTATATGCCCACAAGACATGAGCCCCGCTAGAGCGCCTTCTTACTCGGAGCAATCGCCTCGTCCACCAGACCCAACTCCAGAGCGCGCCTGGCGTTGCACCAGCAGTCGCGCTCGGTGAGCTCGTGGAACTCCTGGGCGCTCAGGTTGCCATGCTCGGCCAGCAGCTCGTCCAGCTCGGCGCGCATGGCCGCCGTGTGCTGGGCCACGATCTCGATATCGGTCTGCTGCGCCATGCCCGTGCCGCCCATCAACTGGTGGATGAGCACTTGCGTGTGGCGGTATACCTGGCGGTGGTCGCCGCAGGCCAAGATCACCGCGGCCATCGAGGCCACGACGCCCTCGCCCACCGTGATCACGGGGCAGTCGAGCGACTGCATGGTGTCGATGAGCGCCAGCCCCGCCGTAACGCTACCGCCCGGGCTGTTGATGATGAGGGTGATGGGCTCGGTGGCGCTCTGATGCTCCAACACCAGCATGGACTTAATAAGGCCATTGCAGGTCACATCGTTGACCTCGCCTTCCAGCAGCAGCACGCGGCTGTTAAGCAGCTCACTTGCCATATCGACGGCGGCAACGCGACCGTCCTTGGACTTCTTGATAATGCTAGGCTCACGATACATAACGGACATGGTAATTCCCTTCTAAACGGAATCGGTAAGGAAGTAAAACGAGGCCGCACGGCTAGCGGCCAATGGAAGCCGTGCGGTCAAATAGGCAAGATGGAGCGCGCGAAGCTGCAAGGACTAATCCCTCAGCCACTTGGCCGCATTGGGATGGTCGCCGCAAAAATACTTCTTGGCACGGAAGGGGCGCATGCCGGTTACTTTGACCAGGCAGTCGGTACGCGGCATAAGCCCCACCTCGCCCGGGGTTATCACGCAACCGCGCACATCGACGGCAGTACGCTCGGCGCCCACGTAATTGGTGCCCAGAACCGACTCGCCGCACAGATTGCTTATGTACTCCTGTGTCGCGATGTTGCTGCCGCCGCCCATATAGATCAAGCTGTCGCAGTTATCGAGGATGGTAAGCGCTGCGGATTTGCCGTACGCACCATCGAGCTGACTCAGCGATTGCGCGCACATCAAAAAGCTAATGCCACGGCTGCGCACGGTCGCAATACTCCGCTCAAAATCGGGAATGCGGCCCACGTTGGGAAATTCATCCAGAATAAAGTGCACGTGGCGCTGCAAATGCCCGCTGGGGTTGGAATCAGCGCGGCGCTGGGCCAGGTTAAACAGCTGCTTAAGGGCAACGTTCGCAAGCCATGCATTGGTCGAGTCGTTGTCGCTCACCTTAAGATCGATTACGCGCTTGCCCTCGTCGATACGGTCGAGGCGCATCTCGTCTTTCTCAAAGACGCGCATGAGCTGGGGGGTCTTAAGCCGCGAGATGGTCGCGTTAAGCGTGATCAGAATGCTCTTAAGCGTTCTATCGGCTGCCCCGCGAAAATCACGATACTGTTCAACGCCATACAGGTCCGCGTTCGCAGAATCATACTTGCCAAGAAATTCCTTGGACTCCACCTGCTCCACAAGGTGATCCAGCGGAAATCGTCCCTCGCCATCTCCCGTAACCTTGATGAGTGCCGCCAGCTTAAAGACGTTGTTCATCTTAAGATAGCGTCGCGGAGCTGCGGGATCCCCGTCCGGCGCAAATGTGCCGGCAAGGCACTCTAAGAGGAACAGGATTCCAATAATCGCTCGAAGTAGCAGATCGCTCGCATTGTCCCAAAACGGATCGTCCCTAAAGCTACGCCTGTCAGGATCGACCCCCTCCATGATTGACGCCACTGTGGTGGGGATATCCTCGACATCCATCACGTAGCGCAAAGGATCGTACCCGGACGACTGCTCGGGATTGATGGTGTCGAGAACCGTTACCTCGTAGCCGTCCTCCTCGAAGCCCTTCCCCGTACGGCGCAGCAGCTCGCCCTTGGTGTCCGTGACCACATAGCAGCACTCGTGGTGATTGAGCAGGTTGGGCAAAATGAAACTCGCCGTTTTGCCGCTGCCGGTACCGCCAAAGGCAAACACATTGTTGGACACGCTCGTCTCCCAGTGCTTGTCGCCCTCGTAGAAAGCCACCGTGGCACCTTGCGCCAAGATCACATCGCGCTGCTCATCGCCGGATGACAGCGTCTGCATTTCCTCCTTGGTCGCCCACTTCTTGGTCTGATACTCCGTTTGCTGCGCGGCCTCGTAGCCGTACATCTTAATGACCGACATTGCACGGCCCCTTTCTTGTCGATAGTTCTGCGTGATTGCTAGGAAATACGGTCGACGTCTGCGCCCTCCTTGGGGCTCGTCGCACACGGCAACTTGACCGCACCGTCAATCAGACGCTCGGTTTGCGCCACATAGCTCTCGCGCGCCGCGATTGAGACTGACCCGTCGCGCAGATATGCAAGCAATGCATCAATCATCAGCTTGTCGAGCAGGCCATACTCTTTGGCCTGAGCGAAGTTGAGGGTGTAGCGGTCCTGGAGCTCCCGTACCTTAGTTGCCAAATCGATTTCCATCTTTTCCTCCATGCAATAAAAGTTCTCCCGATTGTCCGAAAGAGCCTCAAACGGGCGTTTGACGCATAGCTCAAAGTTGAAACGCGGACTGGTATCGAATACGTGTCTCTGCACCTTGAGATAGCGCTTATAAAACATGACGGCATCGTCCTCGTCCGCCGTAAAACCGCGCGACCCATCGCGATGCACGTGGGCGCAGGGTCTTTTGTAGTCAATGCTTCGCACAAAGCGAGACAGAATATATCCACCTTGTTCAGACGAGTACTTCATACCTGTCGTAACCTGCTCGAACATGCGCACACCGCTCGACTTAAAGCGCGGATTGCTTCCGTGCTCAAACATGCCAATTAAGATGGCCATGCAGTGCGCGCAGTTATCGCGCTGGGGAAAATACAGCGACAACAAAGCGAGCGACGCTGCGGCCAAAAGCTCGCGGGCCTCGTGCACATCGTCTCGATACTGCTCGGGCACCAGCCCGGGAATATCGGGCGAGTGCTTTTCCAGCACGTCAACGAGTGCCTTGGCCAAGCGCTCGGTATCCTGCTCGCCGCAGTACGGATACGGAAACGGCATCTCTGCCTTCCCGTTCTTTTTGCACATGCTGCGGAGATCTTCGTCGATCGTGTTGAGGAACACCTCGTAAATGCTGTCTTCATTCTTCATGAATGCTTCTTCCTATCCGGTTGCGGATGTTTGTCGATAAGTCTGTTCTATGTTTTAGAATGGTCTGAGGCATGGACGATGACAATCGACCTAACCTGTAGCTTCGTTAGTGAAATCACCCTGCTTGATAGCGCAGTTTACCTAAAGGCTGTGTAGCGATTGCATCAAGCAGTTTGTATTGAGTTGGTTTTGGATTACTTCGAGAATAGCACAGTGCTCTGTTCTCGTCATTAGAAATTATCAAAATTTTCTGCTAATATATAACCCACTAAGAAGAAAGGGCTCTATACATGCGTGAAACAACATCATTGCCACGTCTCACCGCCGCCGCCCTCTCACGCGCGCTTAATCTGGAGCAGGGCAGCCGTCTACTCACCGTCCGTCTGCCTGGCGCCATCGACTGTAAGGCGCTTCGTGAATGTTTCAGCCTGAACAGCAACGGCGTACCCGATATTTGCGAGCTTGAACCCGGCAGGCAGGGCGCGGGCAATGGCGATGCGGCTCCGGTGTTTATCGACGCATCGGGGTATTACCGTACGGGCAAACACGACATCGAAAAAGAATGTATCGCCTTGATCGATTACTTAGAGCCCGGCTACCTCGATTTCTGTGACTGGGGTCCCTTTATTTGGTGTCTGTATGCGCTCGCCCTTTCGAATCGCACTCGCGCAGCCGTAGTGCTGCCCGCCGACCTACTCGATAAAGCCGAGCAGGCGCGCACGATCCTGATACGCGAAGGACTCATCGAGAGCGTCGTGTATTTGCCACTTTCTGAACCCAGGCCCTACATGACAAGCGCGCTTCTCATATTGTCTTCAGGAAATCGCAGCGTTGCATTTCTCAGCGCAATCGAATCCGGGCCGCGTTTTCGATATGTGACAGAAACATCGTATTACTCAGATATCACCTTTTCCATCTCCCCCGACTGGGCCCGCATTGATACCAATACGCCCAGATCAACGCCTATCGAAACGTCCACTTTTGCCACGCGTGAATTGCTGCTGCATCGCGCAGCCCTCTCAAAAGGCAAAATCAGCCTTATCAGCCTCACCCGAAACTACAGGGCTACGCTCGGTGACGCTTTTACGCGAGTAGCTCCATTTATGCCCCGCGAGAGCACCACATCAAACGACATTGATGCAATCGAGGTACGCCGCATCTCATCTCAGGATTTTCAAGATGGCAACCTTCTACCCGCATATGCTGTAGAGAGTGCAAATAGCTCGGATTCCAAAATCGTAAAGGTGAACCCCAGCGTTCTCGATCGATATGAGCTCCGCGCTGGAGATATCGTCATGCCACGCATGCTGGGTCGCTACGGCGCGTCCAACCTGCTCGTCGTCAGCGCCGATGACGCGAAGCAACACCTAGTTGCTTCGCATAACACCACCGTCATTCGCCCGTCGTTCCAAACGATGACCGAAGAGGAGCGCGTAGTGTTTTCGGAGATAATCGTTGGATACCTTACCGAAGGCCATGGGGCACAGCTGATTCAAGCATTAACCGAAGCAGCCAGCATCCGCGCCATCCGCCCTAACGACCTGTTCGAGATCGAAGTCCCGCCAGCGCTCGACCCGCGCACGCGCGAGTACAGCGAATCCATCAATCGCTTTGCCGAGGTCGTAGAAACAAAGAAACAAGCCGAGGCTGCCGTCGCCCAAGCCCAGCGCAACCTCGAAGTCGCAAAAAAGACCATCACCGAAGTGCTCGACCAAATCTGCGAGTAACACATAGGCAGCAGTAACGCCCCAAGCCGGCGGCGGGACCAGCTCCTGCCGCCGGCTTAACTGTCTGGGCTACTCCCATCCCGTAGTCTGGGGATTCCATTTGCGCACATTCTCCGAACGATCGAAGCACGGAGCATACAACCGATTGACGACCTCTTCTGCTCCAGTGATACTCCCCGCGAGATCAAGTACCCCCGCCTGCCTAGCCATCTTTACATACTGCGCAGAACCATTTTGTTTCCACCAGAGAGGCGCCACGAACTCTTCCGGCATTGCCACCTTGCGGACAGACGCTTCTTTCTCGACTCTCTCGATAAGTGTAGCCCCATCGATGAAGCAAGTTTTCGCGTACACCAAGATGTCGACTATATCCTTGATTCGCGAAGAGGCACGGCCCTCATGCATCTCTATCATTGCGAGCAATTTATCTGCAAGGGCGCTCTCCACTCGGCATACTCGATAGTCGCAGACTGGGAGCCCCTCGATATTCAAACGATCGATCGGCGCGAGAACCTCAGGCTCAAGTCCCCGCACTTCATCAATTACCAAGTCAATTGAAATTGGCTGTAGCTTCTTGGTTCCCATAAAGGGGGTGAACCATACCTTAGCACCGCACCGATACTCATCTTCTTCTTTGATCTGCTCTGCACGATCAAAGACAAACGAAACGAAATCCTCCAGATCAATCGAAGCCGCCCGCACCAGATCGGCAACAGCCTCTTCGAGGCTCTCCTCTTGAGCAACCAAGTCAATATCTCTTGTGACACGCGCATCGAGCGTTCGCGCCAGGACGCTTTGACCACCTTTAAGCACAAAACGGCAGTCATCTTCTGAAAAAACGCGACATAGGAAGCGATGAAAGTAGAAACCAACGATTGCCCGATTGGTATCCATTGGTGATTCTCTTGCGGCATTCCTAACAGCCATCTCCAATGCGGCAGGCGTTTTGTACTTCACCATGTCCTCCGTTTCGCATTACCCGTTCAGTACCATCAGCAAAGGCGCCATCAGCTCGCGTCGTTTGGCGGTTTTAGAGTTCTCTTCTACAAGATCCTTCAGCCGTTGTATATCGAGTCCACGTCCAAGCGCGTCGTGATAGGCATCGATAATTAATGAGGGATCCTCGCAATCGAGGCAAAGATCGACAAGCGTGCGCTCGGGTTTAGTTACCGGCAGGCCGTCGAGCCAAACGATGTCCCGCTCAGCAATCTCGCGCTTTACAAAAGAAAGGGATTCGTTTCTTGTATTGATACGCATGGGCGCGGTCATCCTGTAGGGTGACAGATAGAAATCGCCCATTTGCTGTAGGTTCGCCGCTGTCGTACCGCTCACGGCGATGCCATCCCACTGACGTTTTCTCTCCCACGCGCAAAGGGAGGGATTGGTGAGCTTCCAAAAGGCGTTGAGTTCGTCGGTGTCTCGGCGCTGCGTTCCAGACATCCGGTAGGCGCCGTGGCATATCCGTTCAAGACGCCCTGCGCGGCATGAGTGCGCCAGCGCATCTCGAGAGATGTCCATGCGAGCCGCCTGGGCCGTGGTGAACACGCCCTCGCTCTCGGAAAGCTCGCTTATCGCCGTTATGTTGCTAAAGTACTTCATGCTGCAATTGTAGGATATTTTCATACTTTTGCAACGTGATTTTTGATCCATTAGATTCGTTTGCCTTGTTTACCCCATTTCTGACGCCGTTTTGCACCGGCACCCCATCCCCCGCTATTGAGGTCTAATACTTTTCCGCGAAGTGAACGGCTGTTTTTGGACCTCTGAAACATCCGCATTTTTCGGCGGCAAAATCGTGGGATTTCAGCATTGAAACCGCAGGAAGCGGCACCTCTAAAGTGTCGATGCTTCGGGGGTCCGTTTTCACTCATTCACTTCTCGGAAAAGTATTAGACCTCGCTATCAGCTATCCCAAAGATCAGACCGCCCCTCCTTCACGCCACGCAAAACCTGCCTTTTCTGCCCCTGCCCGCCTCCGCACCACCCAAAAACTCATCCAACATTAATCTTGGCTCAAGAATCGCTTAATCTATAACCTGCACTATAGAGTTCGACCAAGGGCGGGGCGGCACCACGCAGGCCGCCGAACGCAACGCTCGTGCCCGGGCAAATCGCCCGGCGTCGCGCCCATCGAACGAAAGGACAGGTCATGGACGACCTCGAAAAAGTTGAAACCATCCGCACCAAGTGCAACGTGAGCTACACCGATGCCAAGGCCGCGCTCGACGCCGCCGACGGCAACGTGCTGGATGCCATCATTTGGCTCGAGTCGCATGGCAAGACCCAGACCACGTCGGCGTACGCCGCCACCGAGTCCGCGCCAGTCGATGAGCCCTCGGCCGAGATGGTCGCCGCGCAGGCCGCCTACGAAAAGTCGAGCGAAAAGACCGACTTCTCCAAGAAGATGGACAGCGTGTGGGAGTACCTCAAAAAGCTCTTCCGCCTGAGCCTGGACACCAAGTTTATCGCCACGCGCCGCGATGCGATCATCCTCAACATCCCCATCCTGATCCCCATCGTCGCGCTGTTTGCCTGGGGCGCCACGATTTGGCTGATGCTCATTGGCCTGTTCTTTGGCATGCGCTACCGCATCGATAGCGACGGCGACGTGCCCGGCAGCATCAACACCCTGATGGACAGCGCTGCCAATGCCGCGGACGACATCAAGCAAAATCTCAACGACGACAAGTAATCGCAGACGGGGGCACGTATGGCACGGATCCTGATTGTAGAGGACGAGGAGAAAATCGCCCGCTTTGTGACGCTCGAGCTGGAGCACGAGGGCTACCAGGTGGAGCACGCCGCCGATGGCCGCACCGCCGTTGACCTGGCGCTGGAGCGCGACTACGATCTGATTCTGCTCGACGTGCTGCTGCCGCAGCTCAACGGTATGGAGGTGCTGCGGCGTGTCCGCAAGCACAAGGATGTGCCGGTGATCATGGTCACCGCGCGCGATGCCGTGATGGACAAGGTGGCCGGGCTCGACGCCGGCGCCGACGATTACCTGACCAAGCCATTTGCGATTGAGGAGCTGTTCGCACGGATCCGCGTGGCGCTGAAGCGCTCGGAGGCCGTGCGGGCGGCTTCGGGCGTTGGCGGCGTTGGGGCGGGCGGTGCGGGCGGGTGCGCCGTTGCGATACCCCCGGCTAGCGACTCGGCCAAGACCTCTGCCGTGCCCTCCCCCGCCGTGCTCACCGTGGGCTCGGTTGCGCTCGACCCCGACCGCCGCGAAGTCACGGTCGGCGGCTCGCCCATCGCGCTCACGGCTCGCGAGTTCGACGTCCTCGCCCTGCTTATGGCACATGCCGGCACCGTGCTCACGCGCGAGCGCATCGCGCACGAGGCGCTGGGCTACGACTACGTGGGCGACACTAACAACGTCGACGTGCACATCGCGCACCTGCGTGCCAAGATCGAAGACGCCGGCGGTGCCCGCATCATCCAGACCGTGCGCGGGGTGGGCTATGTCTGCCGCGCGTAACGACGAGGCTAAGCGCGTCACCTCCATCGCCCGCGCCATCAACTGGAGCTATATGTGGCGCCGCTTGGTGAGCTACGTCTGGCTGGATCTGTTACTGCTGCTTGTTGCGGCGGCGATCCTCGTCTATGGCTACAACCAGACGCTGCCCGATGGCGCGTTTACCGCGGGATGGATCCCCAGCGCCAGCGTTCACGGCATGTCACTGACGCCCGCGCGCGGCTGGGACCTGACAACGCTCACCTATACCGTCGAGTTTGCGCGCACCACCAAGACCTTCCCCCTCGCGCAGGACCTCGTCGCGCTATGGCCTCTCTACCTTGTCGTTGTGGGTTGGCAGGTCATCAGCGTGCTCAACATGCTCGGCGGCGCCCGCCGCGTGCGCCGCACTATGGCGCCGCTCAACGACCTGGCCTTGCGTGTGGACGAGCTCGGCCGCATGCAGCTCGCCGGCGGCAAGATGGAAACGCTGGAGCAGGCCATCGAGCGCGCAAGCGTCGACTCGCCGAGCGTCACCACCGGCGACGCCGACCTGGCGAGCATCGAGGTCGCACTCAACCGCCTGCTGCGCCAGATGCAAGAGGCAAAGCTGCAGCAGATGCGCTTTGTCAACGATGCGAGTCACGAGCTGCGCACGCCCATCGCGGTGATTCAGGGCTACGTGAACATGCTCGACCGCTGGGGCAAAGACGACCCGGACGTGCTGGCAGAGTCCATCGCCTCGCTCAAAGCCGAAAGCGAGCATATGCAGGAGCTCGTGGAGCAGTTGCTGTTTTTAGCGCGCGGCGATGCCGGTCGCACCGTGCTGCGGCGCGCGAATACCAACCTGGCTGCACTGGTCGGCGAGGTTTGCGAAGAATCACAGATGATCGATGCCGGGCACACATATCGGCTGGCGTATGATGCCGCACTTACCGGCGACCCGCGCTGCAACGCATCGGTTGACGTGGCACTCGTGAAGCAGGCGCTGCGCGTGATCGTGCAAAACGCCGCCAAGTATTCGGACGCAGGCACGACCGTCACGTTTGCCATAACACCCGATGCGGGCACGGGCGCGATTGACATAAGCGTTGAGGACGAGGGCATCGGCATGAACCAGGAATCCGCAGCTCACGCTTTCGAGCGGTTCTACCGTGCCGACAACGCACGCGATGCCGGCGCACAGGGCTCGGGCCTGGGGCTCGCTATCGCCAAGTGGATCGTCGACAGCCACGGCGGTGTCATTGGCGTGACCTCAGTCGAGGGCGTCGGCAGCCGCTTTACGATTCGGCTGCCACGGTAGGGGCGTCTCTCACGAATCGAAGGTGAATGCTTTTCCGCGAAGTGAGCGACCTATTTTGGACCCCCGAAGCATCCGCACTTTTTGGCGCCAAAACCGCAGGAAATACCTGACAAAACCGCAGGAAAGAGCGACGTAAAAGTGTCGATGCTTCAGGGGCTCGATTTCACTCGTTCACTTCGCGGAAAAGCATTCACCTTCGATTTACGGCAGCCCGTCAGTCACCCTCTCGGCATTAAAAATGGGGCAAAGCCACGCGCCTTACCCCATTTTTCGTTAGCCATAGCAGCTCGTGCGCTACTCGCGGCACAGGTGCACGGCGAAGCCGGCGAACTCGCGCTTAAAGTACACGAGCTTGGTGCTACCGTCGGGCAGCAGCGCGCGCGACTCCTCGTTGACCTCGAGCCCGCGCTCGGCAAACCACTTCTCGGCCGCATCGATGTCGTTGACGGCAAAGCCAATGTGGCCCTTGGTGCCACGACCGTTCTGCTTCATAACCTCGACCAGCGAATCGTTAAAGTACGAAACCGGGGTCTCGATAACGGGCAGGCCCATCATCGTCGAGAACAGCTCCGCGATCTCCAAGGCGTCTACCGGGTCGGTGGCGTTGATGCCCACATGGGCAACGCGCATGCCAAAAAGCTCGACCGGGTTGGCGTTCTGCTCACTCATACAGTCAGCGCCTACTGAGCCATGACGTCGAGGACGGCCTTCTCGGCAGCGACGCGGTTCATGCCGGTCATGAAGGGCACGCCGCTCACGTACGGGCAGGTGAGTCCCTCGGGGGCAACGGTGGTGGCGATCAGCAGGTCAGCGCCCTCGTCGCAGTAATCCTTGGCCTCGGAGATAGCGCACTGCACGATCTCGTACTTGCCGGCATAACCGTTGGCATCGAGCATGGTGGCGACCTTCTGGGCAACGAGCGTGGAAGTAGCAGCGCCAGCACCGCAAGCCAAAACGATCTTCTTCATAGGTAATGTCTCCCTTCATGGTTTACTTTAGGTAAGTGTACCGCAGCGAGCGATGGCACTTAGCCTCGATGAGCTTTTATGCCAGTTTGCTTGCGCGCTGCGTATAATACATCTAGTACGTGTTGTCATACCGCTCGCTTTATGAGCGACTAAGGACCCTAATATGCCCGATTCCCGCACACTCTGGACCGCCGTCGTTATCATCTGTATCGCCGTGTCGGTGTTCTTTAGCGTCAAAAAACGCACCACGTTTAAACGCCTGCAGCAGCTTATGGCCGCTAAGCAGTGGGACGAGTTCGATCGCTTGCTCGACGACAAACTCACCAGCATGCTGTACCCGCGCTACAACCGCGACTACCTGCGCCTGAACTCCTATCTGCTGCGCGAGGACCACAAGCGCGCCAGCGAGATGTTCGACCTGCTGCTGGGACTCAACCTGCCCAAGATGCAGCGCGTCGACCTGGTCATTAAGGCCTTTAACTACTACGTTGGCCAGGAGGACCGCAAAAAGTCCAAGGAGTTGCTGCACGAGATCAAGGGCTTTGAGGGCGGTCAGGCCGAGGCAGTCGCACACGAATGCCAGCTGATGTACGACACGATGATCCTCAAGCGCCACAACGACATTCCCGAGCTGGAGCGCATGCTCGAAGAGGCCGATGACGACAAGGTCAAGAGCTGCCGCCTGGAATACCTGCTGGCCCTGCAGTACAAGAACAAGGGCGACGAGGCCAAGTTCCAGGAGTTCCTGGAGAAGTCGGGCCAACACTCGATGGCCGTCAACGCGTAACGGACGGCTTGTGCTAGACTTCTAGTCTCACGGGGGCGTGGCGGAATTGGCATACGCAGGAGACTTAAAATCTCTCGCCGCAAGGATTGTGGGTTCGAGTCCCACCGCCCCTACCACGTATTGTTTATGGGCCCGTGTCCCCAAGGGATGCGGGCCCGTTTCTTTTAGATGCTGGTGGGGCTCGAACCCGCGAGGGGGCGAGCGTCAAGCGGACGCGCAGCGTCCGCAGCGAGCCGGCGAGGGCGCCGGCAGGCGGCCGAAGCCGGTGCGGATTTGCGCAGCAAATACGCAGACGTCCCACCGCCCCTACCATGTATTGCCTACGAGCTCGTGTCCCCCGGAGACGCGGGCTCGTTTCTTGTGGATGCCGACACGGATGATAAGTTGCGGTGGAATAGTTCCTGTTTTGACTGGTTACCAGCTCATTTAGGAACTTTTTCACCGCAACTTAGATTGGCACTCCAACATTTTTCGATGGAAAAACGTGGTTGTCTCGCACATTTTCCGATGGAAAAACGTGGTTGTCTCGCACATTTTCCGATGGAAACGCCCAAATGGTCTTATACTAGCCGAGAGGGTTGGGAGGCAATATGCAACGACAGCTTATGAGTGAACTTATCGCTTGGAAATCAAGGGCGAATCGCAAACCTCTCTTGCTTAAGGGAGCCCGCCAGACAGGAAAGACTTGGCTTCTTAACGAATTCGCAAGCCAGCAGTATCGAAACGTCATTCGTTTTGACTTTATGCTCGAGCCGAGCACACGCTCGCTGTTCGATGGGGACCTCGACCCCAAGCGCATCATCTCCCAGATAGAGCTCCTACGTGGCCAAACCGTAACGCCGACAGACACGCTCATCATCTTCGACGAGATCCAAGAGGCGCCACGCGGGATCACCTCGCTCAAGTACTTCAACGAGCTTGCACCCGAATACCACATCGTAGCAGCCGGTTCCTATATGGGCCTCGCGCTCCGACGCGAAAACGAGTCATTTCCCGTCGGCAAAATCGACCAGCTCACCATGCGTCCCATGGGGTTTGCCGAGTTCGTTCGCGCCGTCGACGGCAACCCGCTCGCCGACGCCATCCTTGCCGCAGACATGAACCTTCTAGCAAACGTCACCGAAAAGCTCGTGCACTTGCTCAAGGAATACCTTGTTGTCGGTGGTATGCCCGAAGTTGTCTCCGCTTTCGCCGAGACACGCGACTTCATTGAAGCCCGAAGGCTTCAGCAGCAAATCATCGAGGCTTACGAATCCGATTTTGGCAAACATGCACCCGCCCGCATCGTCGAGCGCATGAGGTTGGTTTGGAAATCCCTTCCCGGCCAGCTTGCCAAGGAGAACAAGAAGTTTGTCTATGGCGCCCTTCGCCCTGGAGCGCGCGCACGCGATTTTGAGGAAAGCCTCCAGTGGCTCACGGACTACGGAATCGTTCATAAGGTGCCACGTGTTTCCGCTCTAAAGGCACCGCTCTCGAGCTACGAAGACCTCTCGGGCTTCAAACTGTTCTGCATCGACACCGGCATCCTCGGAGCGCTCTCCGGTCTCTCTCCGGCCATCGTTCTTAACGGATCCGCTGTTTTTACCGAGTTCAAAGGTTCGTTGACCGAACAATACGTCGCGCAGGAGCTTTTGCTCCAGGACAAAACTCCCGTGTATTGGTCCTCTACCTCTGGCAATGCCGAAACCGACTTTGCCATCGACCATGCGGGAACCGTGCTTCCGCTTGAGGTCAAGGCGGCAGAGAACCTTAAAGCGAAGAGTCTGAAAATAGCCTGCGAAAAATTCAAACTCGAGCGTTGCGCGAGGAGCTCTCTGGCGGCATATAGAGACGAGGACACGCTCGTCAATATTCCGCTTTGGGAAATTGGGCAAATCGACAAACTGGCATAAAGGCTGCGGAGGCGCTCAGCAAGGACTGTCCCCAGGTGCCGGCAGAAAAAAACGTCCCTAGGTGCCGGCTGTTGAGTTGCGGTGGAATAGGGACTGGTTGGGGCCCGAAAGGGCGATTTTAGTCCGCATTTCACCGCAACTTATGAGGGGATGGTTAAAGGGTGCTCAGGCTCGGGGTCCAGGCGATGGTGGGGGTCGCGCCGTCGAGAACCTCGTTAATGGTGGCGGCCATGCCGGCAAGCAGGCTGTTCTCGCTTACGGTGAGCGTGTCGTAGCCGCCGGCTCGCATAAGCTCGCGAATCACCACGGCACCAGCCAAGATCACGCCCGCGCGTTTGGGCTGTACACCCGGTAGCGCGGCGATGCCTTCCGCGTCCAACACAGACATGCGCTCGATAGCGGCCGAGACCTGCTCCAGCGACAGCTCGCGTAGGTGCACAAAGCTCGAATCGTACGGTTCCAGCTCGTGGACCAGAGCCACCAGCGTAGTCACCGTGCCGCCCACCGCGACTAAGCGTTCGGCGCGCTCAAAGTCGACAGGCAGGCCCTCAAAATAGGCGGCGAACTGCTCGCCTGCCCACGCGGCAGCGGCAGCAAGCTCGCCATCCGCGGGCGGCAACGCAGAGAAAAAGCGCTCCGTCACGCGACGGCAACCGATGTCCAGCGAGCGCGTTCCCTCCAGCGCAAAGACGCCGCGCTCCGGAGCGTATACGCCCGTCGCGAGTTCCGTGGACCCGCCGCCCGAATCCGCGACGATGATGCGCTCGCCGGCAAAGTCGTGCGCCACGCCAAAAAACGTCAGGCGCGCCTCGACCTCGCCCGGAATCACCTGTGGTTTGAGCCCCAACTCGCGCAGGCCGTCCAGCAGCAGCGCGGCATTGGACGCATCGCGCGCGGCACTCGTGCACGTGGTGCAGACGCACACGGCCCCAAAGGCACGGGCCTCGTCCACAAACATGCGGCACGCAGCGAGCACACGCTCGACAGCCGCCTCGCAGAAGCGCCCCGTCGCGTCCACGCCCTCGCCCAGGTCGGTAATCTCGGTATGCTTGGACGATTCCACAATCGCTCCGCCCTCGACCTGGGCCAACACCAGTCGCGACGACACCGTTCCCAGGTCGATCGCGGCCACCTTATAGCGTTTGCAATTTGTCATTGCGGGCTCCCCTCCGGGCGCTATTTGCCGTTGGACACGACCGTCTGA
The DNA here is from genome assembly GCA_902466075.1 of uncultured Collinsella sp. GTDB lineage: Bacteria > Actinomycetota > Coriobacteriia > Coriobacteriales > Coriobacteriaceae > Collinsella. Next base: position 17,633 of record CABQQA010000011.1, on the reverse strand, counting down.
CCCTCGACGCCGTTAAACCCAAACAGCATGTCGAGCGCCTGGATGTACCACGGCGCGTCCTTGCCGACTTCTTCGATTTCCTTGGCCACTTCGCTGGCCTTCTTGGCGTTTGAGGACTTTTTGCTCGACGACGAGTCCGAATCGTCGTCCAAGCCTAGCACGTCAATCTTCTTCTCGCCGGGCATCACCAGGCCCAGGTCCTCGGACGCCGCGTCCTTGATACCCTCCTCCGAGAGCAGCTTGTCGACGCTTTTTTGCAGCTCATCATTGTATTGCTGGCGAATCTCGACCTGCTTGGCCAAGATATCGCTCGAACGCTTTGCCACGTACAGATCGCGCACGGGAAAATACAGGCTCACGAGCACCAGCGCCACCACGATACCGATAAACAGCGGACGCAGAGAGCCATGCGTAAAGTCATAGATCGCCTTGACCACCGCGTTGTCGTTGGCGTAATGCATAAAGTCCGAGCCCGAAAGACGACTCGAGGGTCTGCTCGATTTGTCGTGTGCCTGAGTCGAGAGACGCGATGCATGCGACGAACGCGCCGGGCGCACTGGTCCATCTGCCAAAGTATTTGATTGGGCATTGGGGCGCGAGGTACTTGTCGGGCGCTGCGCGGGGCGGCCGACGCCGGCGTAGGCGGACCCACCGAGCTGCACCGTGCGCGCACGGTGCAGCGACGGCTCGCGCGAACCGGCGGAATAGTACCTGTTGTCGTAAATCTGATCCATGTGCGCCTTGTGCGGTTGAGGTTTGTTTGCGCTAAGTATTCTAGTTATAGCACGAGCGCCCGCACCGCCTTCGCCAGCCTTTGCTCGTCATAAAAAAGGCGCTGAGCCATATAGCCCAGCGCCCACAGCGCTTTGCGGCGTCCAGCCAAGGCGGGGCGGAACCGAGTCAGCCTCCCCCTCGCCAAATTCGCCCGTTTAGCGAATGTTGTAGAACGCGGCCTTGCCGGCGTAGCGCGCGCTGCCCTCGAGCTCGTCCTCGATGCGAATGAGCTGGTTGTACTTGGCGATACGGTCGCTACGGCACGGGGCGCCCGACTTGATCTGGCCGGCGTTGACGCCCACGACCAGGTCGGCGATCGTGGAGTCCTCGGTCTCGCCGGAGCGGTGGCTCACGATGCAGGCGTAACCGGCCTCCTTGGCGGTCTCGATGGCCTCGAGCGACTCGGTGAGCGTGCCGATCTGGTTGACCTTGACCAGGATAGCGTTGGCGGCACCCAGCTCGATGCCCTTCTTGAGGCGCTCGGTGTTGGTGACGAACAGGTCGTCGCCCACCAGCTGCACCTTGTTGCCAATGCGGCGGGTAAGCTCAACCCAACCGTCCCAGTCCTCCTCGGCCATGCCGTCCTCGATGGAGATGATGGGATAGGTGTCGACGAGCTTCTCCCAGTAATCAACCATCTGGGCACTCGTGTACTCCACGCCCTCGCCCTTGAGCTCGTACATGCCGGTTTCGGCGTTGTAGAACTCGGTCGAGGCCGGGTCCATGGCGTACATGAAGTCGACGCCGGGCTTAAAGCCAGCCTTCTCGACGGCCTTGGTAATGTACTCGAACGGCTCGGCATTGGTCTTGAGGTTGGGCGCAAAGCCGCCCTCGTCGCCCACGCCGCCGCCCAGGCCCGCCTCGTGCAGCACGCCCTTGAGGGTGTGGTAGACCTCGGCGCACCAACGCAGGCCCTCGGCAAAGCTCGGGGCGCCCACCGGCATGATCATGAACTCCTGGAAGTCGACGTTATTGTCGGCATGCACGCCGCCGTTGAGGATGTTCATCATGGGCGTGGGCAGCAGATGGGCGTTGACGCCGCCCAGGTACTGGTACAGCGAAAGACCCGCCGACTCGGCAGCGGCGCGGGCGACGGCCAGCGACACGCCCAGGATGGCGTTGGCACCGAGCTTGGTCTTGTTGGGGGTACCGTCCGCGGCAATCAGCGCGGCATCGACGGCGCGCTGGTCGAAGGCGTCGAGGCCCACGACGGCGTTAGCGCACTCGTTATTGACGTGCTCGACGGCCTGCGAAACGCCCTTGCCCAGGTAGCGGCCCTTGTCGCCATCGCGCAGCTCGCATGCCTCAAAGGCGCCGGTCGAAGCGCCCGAAGGCACCATCGCGCGGCCGAAGCTGCCGTCCTCGAGCACGACCTCGACCTCGACGGTGGGGTTGCCGCGGCTGTCGAGTACCTCGCGACCGTAGACATCCAAAATATCGCTCATGTTGTCTCCCTCTCACTTGGAAACGGGTTGAATGCTTGGCGACACGGCTTGCACGCTACAGTGGCGCGCAGGTTCATAAGTTAGCCTTATCGCACTTTTTGCATTATGCCCTAAGTTAGCCAAGGGATACAATCTTTTTGAAAAATAATGGGGGCGATGAGAAAGTCCGTCCCGTCGCCCCCGCAGTCTTACTCCTCTGCCTTTGCGGCATCCCAGAGGTCATTGAGGCCGTGGGTCGAAAGCTCGGCCAGATCCACGTGGGCGTCGGCCGCCATCTGCTCCATCGCGGCCCAGCGGCGGCGGAACTTTGCCGTGCTGGCACGCAGGGCGCTCTCGGCGTCGATTCCCTCCTTGCGCGCAACGTTGACCAGGGCAAAGAGCAGGTCGCCAAACTCCATCTCGCGCTCGGGCGAGCCGGGAGCCTCGGCCTCAAACTCGGCACGCTCCTCAGCGACCTCGTCCCACACGTCCTGGACCGTCTCCCACTCAAAGCCCACGGCAGCCGCCTTGCGCGACACCTTCTGAGCCTGCATCAGCGCCGGCAGGTGCGTGGGCACACCGTCGAGCAGACCCTCGGGTGCGGCCCCGCCTGCCGCCACGGCCTGGTCTTTGGCGGCCTTCTCGGCAAGCTTGACCTCGTCCCAAATCTTGAGCACCTCGTCGGAGTTGTCGGCATCCGCATCGCCAAACACGTGCGGGTGACGACGGATGAGCTTGGCGTCGATATCGCGCGCCACATCGGCCAGCGAAAACTCGCCGGCATCCGCCGCAATCTGCGCATGCAGTACGACCTGCATGAGCACGTCGCCCAACTCCTCGCGCAGGTGTGCCGCGTCGTCGGCCTCGATGCAATCGAGAGCCTCGTAGGCCTCCTCGATCATGTTTTTGCCGATGCTGCGGTGCGTCTGCTCGCGGTCCCACGGGCAGCCGTCGGGCTGACGCAGGCGCCAAATGGTCTGCACCAGATGCTGCAGCTCGGCCGACGCGTCTACCAGCGTGGATAGATCGCGCGAACCCTCGGTATTTTGCTGAGCCATGTGCTGCGCCATGGTTATCCCTCCTCCAGGACCACGTGACGGAACGCGCCGCCCTCGTAGATGCCGTAGCCGTGCGTGCCGTCCTTGGGGATGCTCACGCTGCCGGGGTTGAAGAGCCACAGGCCCGGGTGCGCGGCGCTCTCCTCGTTAACTTTGATGTGCGTGTGGCCGTAGACGAGCGCGGAGCCCTCGGGCAGCGCGGGCGCGTGATCGACGCTGTTGTGCATGCCGGCGCCAAAAACGTGGCCGTGCGTCAGGAACAGCTCGCGGCCGGTCTCGTCAAACAACGTGGCGTAGTCGGCCATGACAGGGAAGTTGAGCACCATCTGGTCGACTTCGGCGTCGCAGTTGCCGCGGACGGCGATGATGCGGTCGGCCAGGGCGTTGAGCAGCGGAATCACACGCTTGGGGGCGTAGTCGCGCGGCAGATCGTTGCGCGGACCGTGGTAGAGCAGGTCGCCCAGCAGGACGATGCGGTCGGGCTGCTCGGACTCGATGGCGGTGCAGAGGCGCTCGGCCCAGTATGCCGAGCCATGGATGTCGGAGGCGATGAGGTATTTCATGATGGTCCTTTCGGGTGGGGTTGATGGGGCTGGACGTGGCGTGCCACCGGCCGCGTTACTCAAATCGCAGTGCCGAGGCTTGTGCCGCCTGCATCACGCGCTGGAGCGGCACGTCGCACTCACGGGCAAGGCGGGCGCAGTCCTCGTACTCGGGCGCCGCGCGCTCGCTGCCGTCGGGCAGAGTGGCCACTTTAACGGATACCTCGCCCCATGGCGTCGCTACGCGCTCAAAGCGGCGTGGTAGGCAAACGCGCTCCATAACCTGGCGGCGGATGCCATTGGTCGTGGTCTCCAAAAAGATAATCGTCTGCAGGCGCTCGATATCCTCGTGGGTGCAGATTACCTGCAGCTGCCAGCCGGGGCGGCCCTTTTTGCAATAGAGGGGCAGCCAATGCACCTCGCGCGCACCGGCCTCGCGCAGGCGGTCGGCGGCGTAGGCGAGCACCTCGGGCGACGCGTCGTCGATATCGCATTCCAGCTTGACGATGGTTTCGGGCGCATCGGTCTCGCGGGACAGCGGGGATTTGCTATCGCATGGCATACGGTCCGGCTCCTTTCCGCACGGGCTCGTTTTGTTCACCCAAACGCTAGCACATCGGACGTGGCGCAAGCGTGACTTTCGTCCGTCGCCGCCCTCGTCCCCATCCAAACATGTACATCAGCCTCCAAACATGTCATTTTTTGTCGGTTTTGGAGGCTGACGTACACGTTTTGAGAGCAAGCGAGGCCGCACCGCGCGCCACGCAGCCTTTCCAATCGATTTCGAGCTCTGGCGTGCGCGGCGTGTTGAGAGCTGCACCATTACAATGGGGCGGATTCGCCAAATGCAAAGGAGTCGCCATGCCCGCCTGCCCGCTGGTCGATTGCCACACCCATACTTCGTTTTCGGACGGCCATGCCTCGTTTGAGGACAACGTCCGCGCCGCCACCGCCGCCGGCTGCCGCGTTATGGTCTCGACCGACCACCTCACCCTGCCCGCCAGCATGGATGCCAACTGCGAGGTGCAGGTCGTCGAGGGCGACTTGCCGGCACATCGTCTGGCCTTTGAGGACGCCCGCAAACTCGCCGCGCAGATTGCGCCGGAGCTCACCTTTATCTACGGTTTTGAATGCGATTGGTACGAGGGCTGCGAGCCCTTGGTAGAGCGCTGGTCCCAGGGCGCCGTGGTGCGCTTGGGCAGCGTGCACTGGATTGGCGACCCCGGCGATATCATGGCCGGTGCCGCGGGTACGGTGGGAACGGAAAACGTCGCTCGCCCCGATACGCCCGATTCCCTTTGCGGTTGGATCGACGACGACACCAACCTACACGTTTGGGAAAACTTAGGCGTGCGCGGCGTATGGGAGCGCTATGTCGATGACTGGTGCCGCGCTTGCGAAAGCTCACTCAACTTTGACGTGATGGCCCATCCCGACCTGGTCATGCGTTTTTCGAAGGAAGGCTTTGCGCCCGACTTTGACCCGGCGCCGTTTTGGGAGCAGATGGCCGAGTGCGCCCACGATACGGGTCGCCGCGTTGAGGTCTCAACGGCCGCGCCGCGCAAGGGTCTCGACGACTACTATCCCGCGACCGGGCTGTTGCGTTGCTTCGCCCACGCCGAGGTGCCGATTACTTTTGGCTCGGACGCACACCGCGCCTGCGACATCTGCTGGAACATCCGCGAGGCTCAGGCCCACGCCTACGACTGCGGCTACCGAACCTTCGACATCCCCCACGCCACCGGCGAATGGGAACCCACGCCCCTCGCCTAACTAGTCATTGGGGACGTTCTTAAATGACTAGCGGCGGCGGGCGTTGAGTTCGCCGGCCAGCTCGTCGAGGGTGATACCGTAGCGTTCGAGCGTTACGAGCAGATGGTAGACCAGGTCGCCAGCCTCGTAGCGGATGTGGTCGTGGTCGTTATCCTTGCAGGCCATGATCACCTCACTCGCCTCCTCGGCAAGCTTCTTGAGCAGCTCATCCTCGACGTCGGTCAACAGACGAGCGGTGTAGCTCTCCTGTGGCGACGCATCGCGACGACCGTGAATCACCTCGGCCAGTCCCGTCAGCGTCTCGCCGATATTTCCATCCTGAACATTTGCGGTGCGTACACCCATAGTTCAATCCTTTCTGGTAACCGAGCGTCTAATCGAGCGCCCGCCCTACGCGAGTTTCTTAAAGAAGCAGGTACGGCTGCCGGTATGGCAGGCCGGACCCGGCGAGTCGACCTTGACCAGCAGCGTATCGCTATCGCAGTCGGCCCAAAGTTCCTTGACCTCCTGTATGTTGCCGCTCGTCGCACCCTTGTTCCAGAGCTCCTGACGGCTGCGGCTCCAAAACCACGTGGTCCCGGTCTTGAGCGTCAGCCCCACCGATTCCTCGTTCATCCAAGCAACCATAAGCACCTCGCCGGTGTCATGCTGCTGAACCACACAAGGAATCAGCCCGTGGGCGTCGTATTTAAGATCCGCTGGAGTAGTAATTTCTTTCATTTCAATTCCCCAATTTAAACATCGCAGGTTGGCGAGGGTTGTCCAGGTGCCGCAGGTTGCCGCGAAAGAGGAGCGACGCGTACTTTGGTACGCGAGCGACGGTTTGAGCGGCAAGATGCGGTGCCTGGGCAAGCCGCAGCATTAGAAGTCCAGCCTCACAGGAATACCTTGAGAGGCCATATATTCTTTGACTTCACGAATGCTGGAGGTTCCAAAGTGAAAGACGCTGGCCGCCAGCACGGCGTCGGCTTCGCCCTCGATCACGCCCTCGGCAAAATGCTCGAGCGTGCCCACGCCGCCGCTTGCGATCACCGGAATCGGCACCGCGCGTGCCACGGCGCGGGTGAGCGCCAGGTCAAAGCCGGCCTTGGTGCCGTCGCGATCCATACTGGTCAGCAAGATCTCGCCGGCGCCGCGACGAGCCGCTTCCTCGGCCCACGCCACCGCGTCGATACCCGTGGCGTTGCGGCCGCCCGCCGTGAAGACCTCCCACTTGTCGGCACCCGGCTCTCCGGGCAAACCGACGCGCTTGGCATCGATCGCCACGACCACGGCCTGACTGCCAAAAGCCGCGGCAGCCTGGCTAATCAGCGACGGGTCACGCACGGCCGCCGAGTTGAGCGACACCTTGTCGGCACCGGCGGCAACCATGGTCCGCATGCCCGCCAAGTCGCGAAAGCCGCCGCCCACGGTATAGGGAATAGCGAGCTCCTCGGCCGCGTGCGCCGCCATCTCGATGGTCGTTGCGCGGTTATCGCTCGTCGCGGTAATGTCCAAAAACACGACCTCGTCCGCACCCTCGCGGTCGTAGGCGCGCGCCAGCTCCACCGGATCGCCCGCATCGCGCAAGCTCACAAAGTTGACGCCCTTGACCACACGGCCGTCCTTGACGTCCAGGCAGGGAATCACGCGTTTGGTAAGCATGGGCTACTCCTCCCCTCGGGCGGCGGCTAGCGCCTGGGCCAGCGTAAAGTTGCCCTCGTAGAGCGCACGGCCGGTGATGGCACCTTCAATCGCGCCCTCACCCACCGCGGCCAGTGCGCGGATGTCGTCGAGCGTCGAGATGCCGCCGGAAGCCACGACGGGGAAGCCCGCGACCTCGGCCACATGGCGATACGCCGCCACATCGATGCCCGTCTGCATGCCATCGCGCGCGATGTCGGTATACACCAGATGCTTAAAGCCCCGCTCGGAAAGCTGCGCCACGGCATCATCGAGTGCCACGCCCGCGCCATCGCGCCAACCGTTCACCTTGACCTGGCCGTCACGGGCGGCGATGTCTGCCACCAGCAGCTCGCCAAAGCCGTGCGCTGCCACCTCGGCAAAACCCGGCTCGGTCACCAGCACGGTCCCCAGCGCGATGCGGCGCGCACCATAGCCGGCCAGCTCGTCAATGCGTGCGAGCGAGCGGACGCCGCCGCCCACGTCCACGGACAGGCCATCGACGCCGCAGATGGCCCTAATTGCCGCCGAGTTGGCAGCGCACGCGTCCTCGTCCTCGCCAAAGGCAGCGGACAGGTCGACGACGTGCACCCAGCTTGCACCTTGCTCGGCAAACGAGCGGGCAACGGCGACGGGGTCATCGGAATATACCTTGCAACGGCTGCGGTCGCCGCGCTCCAGGCGCACGACCTTGCCGCCGATCAAATCGATTGCGGGGAACAGGATCATCGGCCGGCCTCCTCGACGATATTGACGAAGTTCTTAAGGATGCGCTGACCCAGCGCGGAAGATTTCTCGGGATGGAACTGGCAGCCCCACACGTTGCCGTGACGCACGATGCACGGGAAGCTCCGCGTATAGTGCGTGCGCGCCAGCACATCGGCGGCATCGGCGTCGTCGGCCACCGCGTAGCTGTGGGTGAAATACATGTTGGCACCCTCGGCAAAACCAGCAAGCAGCGGATCGGCCGCGCCGGCGGGCGTCATGTGCACCTGGTCCCAGCCCACGTGCGGCACCTTCAGGCGGCTCGACTCCAAGCGCGTGCACGAACCGCGCATAATACCCAGGCCATCGATCCAGGGGCCGTCAGCCCGCTCGGAGGCATTACCGTCCGCGTCCGCGCCCTCGTCCGCCGGCACGCCCTCGTCGCCGCGCTCAAAAAACAGCTGAAGGCCCAGGCAGATGCCGAGCAGCGGAGTTCCGGCGGCGACGGCATCGAGCACCGCGTCCGCCTCGCCGCTCTGGCGCATAAAGGCGATCGCGTCATAGAACGCGCCCACGCCCGGGATGACCAGGCCGTCGGCATTGCGGATCTGCTCCGGATCGTCCGACGTGCAGGCGGCGGCACCGGCGCGCGCAAGCCCACGCGCAACGCTCGACAAGTTGCCCTTGTGGTAGTCGACCACCACGACCTTCGGTTCGCCCACGCGACCCTCCTTTTCCCCATTCAAAACCTGCCAAAAAGGGACAGATTTATTTTGGTCGGTTAAACGTTCACCCACTGCATGAGACGGCATTTCCGCAGATAAAACCTGCCAAAATAAACCTGTCCCTTTTTGGCAGGTTACAGCGAGCCCTTGGTGCTGGGAATACCTTGCACGCGGGGATCGAGCTCGCAGGCGCGGCGCATCGTGCGGCCCACGGCCTTAAAGGCGGCCTCGATAATGTGATGCGAGTTGCCGCCCGCCAGCTCGCGCACGTGCAGCGTGAGCTTGGCGTCGCGCGCAAAAGCGTAGAAGAACTCGACGGCCAGCTCGGTATCAAAGCTGCCCACGCGCTCGGTCGGCACGGGCAGCTCGCAGTAGGCCTGCCCGCGGCCCGAAATATCAACAGCAGCCATCACAAGCGTCTCGTCCATGGCAATCGCCGCGTCGGCAAAGCGCGTAATGCCCGCCTTGTCGCCCAGCGCCTGGCAAAACGCCTCGCCCAGCACGATACCCGTGTCCTCGACGGTGTGGTGCGCATCGACCTCCACGTCGCCCACCGTGTGCACCGTCAGATCGAACAGACCATGGCGGCCAAAAGCGTTGAGCATGTGGTCGAAAAACGGCACGCTGGTCGAAATATCGCACACGCCGCTTCCGTCCAGGTCGAGCTTTACGACAATGTCGGTCTCGCCCGTCTTGCGGGTCACCTCGGCATAGCGGTCCATCTACATCTCCTCCTTCACCAGCGCGGCAAACGCAGCCAGCACCTCGTCGTTTTCCTGCGGGGTACCCACGGTAATGCGTAGGCAGTCCGCGAGCCCCGGCGCGAAGCTAAAGTCGCGCACCAAAATCGAATACTCGTCGCGCAGACGCTCGCGCACGCGCGTGGCATGCGGCATGCGCACGAGCACAAAGTTCGCCGCGCTCGGCCACGCCTCCACGGTCAGACCCTCGGCAGCCATTGCGCGTAGGGCGCACAGCTCGCGCTCGCGCTCGGATGCAACCTGTGCCACTACGGGCGCGTACGCATCGCGGGCACGCACGCAGGCAAGCGCGGCGGCCTGGCTCAGCACGTTAACCGAGTAGATTTGGCGAATCGCCGCAAACACATCGATGACCTCGGACGCCGCGATCACATAGCCCAGACGCGTGCCGGCAGCGCCAAACGCCTTGGACAGCGTATGCAGAATCACCAGGTTGGGATGCTCGGCGATAAGCCCCTGCGCCGTGGTAGCCGCGCCAAACGAATCGTCCGCAAACTCAACGTAGGCCTCGTCGACCATGACCATGCCGGGGCACGCATCGCACAGGGCCGCGACAAAGTCGAGCGGTGCCACGTCGCCCGTGGGGTTGTTGGGCGAAGTCACGATGGCCAGGTTGCACTCAGGCGCCGCTGCAAGCACCGCCGCTTGGTCGAGTTCAAAGGTCGCCGGGTCGCGCCACACGTCGCGCACCTCGGTCTGACAGAGCGATGCAAAGAACGCATACTCGCTAAAGCACGGCGGGCAGTTGAGCAGGGTCCGCCCCGCGCCGCCAAACGCCAACAGGTAGTTATAGAGCAGCTCGTCGCCGCCGTTTCCCACGCAAATATTCTCACGCGCCACGCCATGCCAGGCAGCAAGCTCATCGCGCAGGTCACAGGACATGGGATCGGGATAGCGGTTGAGCGGCGTGGCAGCCAGGGCTGCATCGATTGCCTCACGCACGCCGGCAGGCACGGGATAGGTGTTCTCGTTGGCCGAAAGATTGATGCGCGTAGGCGTAAAGTTGGGATCATAGGGCTCAATGCCGGCCAGGTAGGGCTGGACGAGTTCCTTCATGCGCAGCGTAAGTTCGGCCATGTTAGGCCTCCTCGCCGGTCGCGCCAGCGCCATCCGAGCCTGCAGCCGCCAGGTCCACACCCTCGGCGACCGTCGCCACAGCGTCGCCCGGCCAGGCGACCTTGGTCAGGTCGGCCGCAGCCAGCGACTCGGCACTCACGGCATCCTCGCCCTGCTCCAGCACGCGACGACGCAGGGCGGCAGAGAGCGCGTGCGCCCACAGGCCCTCGGCCTCGGCCAGGCGCTGCGTAGCGGGAGCGTCGGAGAGCAGACCCTCGGGCGTATAGCAAATGACGCTCGAGCGCTTAACGAACTCTTCGACCGAAAGCGGGTTGGAGAACATGGCCGTGCCGCCGGTCGGCAGCGTGTGGTTGGGGCCGGCAACATAATCGCCAAGCGGCTCGGAGCTCCAAGCGCCCACAAAGATGGCGCCGGCGTTGCGAATGCCGCCAAGCAGGCCCATCGCGTCCTTGCAGTGCAGCTCCAGGTGTTCGGGCGCCACGGTGTTCACGGCCTCGACGGCGGCAGCCATATCGGCGGCCACCACGATGGTACCTTCGTTGTCGAGCGAAGCGCGCGTGATCTCGGCACGCGGCGACTGCGCCACCAGGATGTCGATGCCAGCCTCGACCTCGCGCGCAAACTGCTCGTCGCAAGTCACCAGATAGCAGGCTGCCAGCGGATCGTGCTCGGCCTGGGCCATCAGGTCTGCCGCGACCACCATAGGCTTGGCCGTGGCGTCGGCCAGCACGCAGACCTCGGAGGGACCGGCGACCATATCGATACCCACGTCACCCGAGACGATCTGCTTGGCCGCGGCAACAAAGGCGTTACCCGGTCCAGTGATTTTGTCGACGCGCGGAATGGTCTCGGTACCATACGCAAGTGCGGCCACGGCCTGAGCGCCGCCCACCATATAGATCTCGTCCACGCCGCCGAGCTTGGCGGCCGCGAGCGTATACGGGCTAATCAGTCCATCCTTTTGCGGCGGGGTTACCATGACCACGCGTTTGACGCCGGCCACCTTAGCGGGAATGGCGTTCATAAGCACGGTGGAAGGGTACTGTGCACGACCGCCCGGCACGTAGATACCGGCCGCAGCAAGCGGGGTCACCTTAACGCCGAGCATCGTGCCGTCCGAGCGCGTGGTAAACCAGCTCTGCTCGACCTCGCGCTGGTGGAACTCGCGAATCTGGCGCGCGGCCTTCTCAAGCGCGGCGACAAAGGCCGGGTCGAGGCCTTCGAGCGCGGCATCGATCTGCTCCTGCGGCAAGCGGAAGCTCTGCAGCTCAACGCCGTCAAAACGCTGAGAGTAATCGCGCACCGCGGCATCGCCGTTGGCGCGCACGTTGGCCACGATATCGCGGGCGGCGTCGACGATGTTTTGCGGCAGCACGCCCTTGCGGTTGAGCTGGTTGGTAACGAGGCGCTCACCGGGAGCAAGCTTGATGGTCTTCATATCGGTATCCCCTATCGGTCGAGGTTGCGTTTGGAAAACGAGATGCCGGGCGGCGGCGTCTGTCGGCCCGCCGCCCGGACGTTGGGGCGCCCGTGCGTGCTCGCGCTATTGTGCCGAGCCCGCAACGGGCTCAAAATGCTTGTCCTTCACGGCTGCCGCCAAGCGATCTGCCAGATTGCGTACGCGCGGATCCAGACGTGCGGCGCCCGGATTGACAAAGAAGCGGGCCGTGCAGTCCATAATGCGGCCGGTGATGACCAGTTCGTTGTCGCGCAGCGTGGCGCCCGTGGCGGTGATATCCACGATGCGATCGGTCATACCGACGATGGGTCCCAGCTCGATGTTGCCGTGCAGCGAAACAATGTCGGCGTTCACGCCGCGCTCGGCATACCAGGCACTCGCGATGCGCGGGTACTTGGTTGCCACGCGAAGCGAACCGCGGCGGGCATAGTTGCGCTCGGCCTGACCGGCGCGCCAAGCGGGCTCAGCCTCAATAAAGGTGCACAGGCCGTAGCCCAGATCGACCAGCTGCAGCAGGTTGAGGTCGGCCTCGATAAGCGAATCCCAGCCGCAGATGCCGCAATCGGCACCACCGCAGCCCACAAAGGCAGGCGCATCGCTGGGACGCACGATGACAAACTCGATATCGCCGACCGCGCCCTTGCCGGCACGCGTGTCGCGGCCGCGCACGATCAGGTGACGGCCGGGGTCACGCAGCTCAGAGACGTCCAAGCCCGCGGTCTCGAGCACGTCGAGCGTGTCGGCCTTAAGCGAGCCCTTGGGCACGGCGATGCGCAGCGGGCCCTCGGCGCCACGGCCCGAGGCGTGATCGCCATCGGAAGCGGCGTCCTCGGCCGAGGTGCGCGCGGCCTCCAGGCGCTCGAGCGAAAAGGCGAAGCCCGCCGCCGGCACCTCGATGCCGTCGCCAAATGCACCGGTAAAGATAGAGTCGTAGCGACCGCCCGAACCGACAGGATCGGGCAGGCCGCCGGCATAGGCCTTAAAGACCAGGCCCGTGTAGTAATCGAACGAGTTCATGATGGAGAAGTCGAAGGACAGCACCTGGGCGTCCTCGGGCGCCAGGCCCTCGACCAGGGCACGCAGCTCGCGCGTGAGCGGCGCGACGATACCGGCAGCTTCCAGCAGCGCGTCCACACGGTCGAGTACCTCGGCACCGCCGTGCAAGCGCGGCAGCTCACTAATGGCGGCCTTGACGGCCTCGGACTCGGCGCTTGCCGCCACGCGGGCATCGAGGCCCACAAAGTCATTGGCGTGCACGCAGCGCAGGGCCTCGGCAGCCAGCTCGCGATCCTCGCACGCCGCGAGCAGCTCCTTAAAAGGACGAACGCTACCTGCGATAATGCGCGCATCGGGCAACGCCAGCTTGCGCACGGCCTCGGCTACCAGCGAGACAATCTCGACATCGCCCGCGGCATCGCCCGCACCGATAAGCTCAAAGCCCAGCTGCGTAAACTGACGCGAGCCGCCGGCATTGCGCTGGCACTCGCGAACCACCGGCGCCTCGTAGCGCAGGCGCAGCGGCAGATCGGCCGCGCGCATGCGGGTCGAAACCAAGCGCACGATCGGCAACGTGTTGTCGGGACGAACCACCAGCAAACGCCCGTCATCGTCAAAGAGCTTAAACGGCGTGTCCGCAATGCGGCCACCTTCCTCGAGCGAACCCTTGTCCTCGAGCAGCGGCGTTTCAACCGGCAGATAATGATGCTCCCTAAAGCAGCCCTTCACCGTACATGCGATCTCCTCGCGTGCCTGAGCCTCCTCGGGCAATATGTCCCGGAATCCCCACGGTGTGGCCGTCATCTGGTGAGCCTCCTCATGCTGTGCTTCGTATAGAACAGAAGACCGGCATAGCTCCGCCGGTCTTCTGGGTACTTTAGCATACTAGAGTGTTTGCGGGGGAAATCCGTCGCAGCCGCTCACACCGTATTCATTTGGAAACATGGGGCAGATTGCCGCAGCCCAACCCCACCTAGGCGCCAATCGCACGACGATACTCTGCCATTACCTGCGCATCGGCAGCTGCGGGGTCGGCAAAATAGCGCCCGTCATAGGTCTCGGCCGAAACAACTCCGCGATAGCCGCGCGCCACCAGCCTATCCAGGTCAGCCCGCATATCGCGGTCGCCGTCACCCCAGGCAAGATGCGTCGTGCCATCTGCCGCAACATCGACAAAATGCACGTGGGCGACATCATCGCCAAGCAGATCGAAGTAATCGTCGATGGTATCCCCCGCCACCGCCATGGCGCCCATATCCAGACATGCCTTAAGTGCCGGATGATCAACTGCCTCGATCATGCGCTTCGTATCGGCCGCCGAGTTCACGATCATCGACTCAATCGGCTGCAGGGCCTCGAGCACCAGTCGCACGCCGCGTTCTCCCGCATGCTCGGCAATCGCACGCAGCATCGAGGCGCTGCGACCCCACGCATCCTCGATCGGCTCGTTCAAAAATGCCCAGCCGCTCGAGACCATGACCTGCTCGGCTCCAAGTTCCGCCGCGATATCCACAACGTTCTTAAAGTACGCGAGCGTGCGGGCACACGCCTCATTCCCGCGCGCCGCGATATTCCACGGCTTGGGGTTGTTCTGTTCGGGACAAAGTCCCACAATCCGAACTCCATACCGCTGCGACAGCTCCCGCACCTGCTCGAGCGAATCGTATCCATGGCAATCGACATACAGATGCATCGCCCCGGTCCAAAGCTCGCAACACGTGTAGCCCGAGGCCGCTGCCGAGGAAAAGAACTCCTCAAGGTCAAAATAACGATGGCTGATATTCATGACGGCAAGCTGCGGATACTCCATCTTGTCCACCTTTCGGCAAAAGGGCGCCGCAGCACAGTGTGCGCGACGCCCCCTCTTACATTGTTTTAATTATGACGGATGCCCTACTGAACACCAAGCACTCCAAAGAACGCGCCGGCGATACTCACGAGCAGGATCACGAGCATGATGAGCAGCGGATTCATCTTCTTCTTGAGCATGAGATAGACGATTCCAAACAGCCCCATCGTGACAAAGCCCGGGAAGATTCCATTGAGCAGCTCGGCGAGCGTCTGAGCGCCATCGCCCGCGCCGACCATGAGCGGAATGTCCACGGTGACCATCTCCATGGTCATAGCTCCGATCACCATGGCGCCCATGATAGAGGCCATCTTGACGATCGTGTCCATAATGCCCGATTCCTGGACCTTGCTGATCATGTCCGAGCCAAAGCGATATCCCACAAACGTCAGCAGGTAACGGATGATGTAGTGAGGGACGTTGAACACGAGCAGGAACAAAATCGGGCCAAGAATAGAGCCCTGCAGCGCCAGCGACGTGCCGACACCCGTTGCCAAAATTCGCAGTGTGCCCCAGTAGAAGGCATCGCCCACGCCGGACAGCGGTCCCATCAAAGCAAGCTTGACATTAGAGATCGCGCTCGTGTCAAAGCTATCGTCAGTAGCGTTGACCTCTTCCATTGCGGCAGCAATGGACATGGGGAGCGTCGAGATGTACGGCGTGACGTTATAGAGCTCCATATGGCGCTTAAGGGCGGCCTTAAAGTCCGCATCCTGCGGATACAGCTTGCGCAGGATCGGCATAAGGGCCCACATAAAGCCGATATGGCCCATACGCTCGTAGTTCCAGGAATGCTCATAGGGAATCGAGCGCCAGAACAGTTTCTTAAGGTCTGCGCGGGAAATCAGCCCGTCGTAAGAAGACTCAAACTTAAAACTCATCGAACCCACTCCCAATCGCAGGATCCTCGGTTGCCACTGCGGGCTGCTCCGCCTTTTTCTTGTCACCCAAAACCGTCATCGCGACGACGATGATCGCGGCAAAAATCGCCACGCCCGTCGTGCTAATGCCAAAGTAGGCGACGAGGAAGAAGCCAGCGAAGAAGAACGGAGCCACTGTTTTGTTCATAATCATCTGCGCCAGCATCGCAAAGCCGAGTGCGGGCAAGAAGGCGGCGGCGACATCCATGCCGGTCTGAACGAAATCGGGGATGATGTTGAGCAGGCTGGCAACAGCATCGGCGCCAAAGAAGAATGCCAGGGGAATAATCAGCAGGCCGCACCAGCTCTGCGCATAACCGGCGATGAGCATGTTGCGCGTGATGGCCTTGGTGTCTCCGTCCTCGACGTTTTTGTCGATACGGTGCACCAGCAGTAGCATCACCGGCTGGCCCAGGGCCGTATCGAGCGCCAGGACGATCGTTGCGATGGGAATGCCCAGGGTCAGGGCCGCCGAAGCGTCCGCACCGGCCTGCATGGCAAGCGACACGCCCAGGATGGTTCCGGAAATCGTATCGGGCGGGTTATACGCACCGACCGAGATGGCGCCGACCATGGCAAGCTCCATCGTGGCGCCCATGATCGTGCCGGTCACCATGTCGCCCATGACAAGGCCAACCAGAGGTCCGAGCACGATCGGGCGCTGGAGGTAGCTCGTGCCCGTCAGCCACTCGGAATAACCCAAAAGGGCAATAAGGAAAATCAGGATTGTCTTGATAACCATAATGGCCCCTAACCGATGACCTTCGCGGCGTCAGTCTTCGCATCTGCCGGAATCATCTGAATGAACAGCTCGTAGCCCTCGCCGAGCAGCTCTTTGACGTATGCCTCGTTTTCGGGCGTGAGAAATACGCTCGTCGAGACCTGGCGGGCATCCTCGCTAAAGGCAACATTGCCGAGGTTGATCTTCTTGACGCCCATCGCCTTGGCGACGGCACCGGCCTGCTGGATCGTCTCGCAAACCACGAAGAGCTTGTACTTGTCGGTCACACCGCTCTGAAGCGCCTTGACGGCATCCTCGGTGTTTTTGACGACGACCTTGCAGCCCTCCGGCTTTGCAAGGGACAAGGCCTGCAGACGAAGCTTGTCATTGAGGACCGTGTCGCTCACCAACAGGATGCAGTCGGCACCCAGAGCCGAGGTCCAGCTAACGGCAACCTGGCCGTGAAGCAGTCGATAGTCCACGCGAATCATCTGAATCATGGTGTGCTCCTAGCGATTAAAACTCGTCGAGTTCGGCCTGCCCCAGCAGGTCGTTGACGTACTTGACCTTAGTGTCGTCCGCCTCGACGATCTGGCGAATGGCCTCATCGATCGGGGTGGAATCGGACACGAACAGCAGCTGAATAAGGAGTGGCAGGTTCATATTGGTCACCAGGTGCGTGTTGGGGCGCGTCTGGACGATCTTGGTGAACTCGTTGTTGACGCTGCCGCCAAAGAGGTCGGTGCAAACGACAACCTCATCGTCCGCGGCAAAGTCGTCCAGAATCGCTGCGGCCTCCTTGACCAGGTCCTCGTTTCCGTCGACATACATAGACAGCGCATGGACGTTTTCGCGCTCGCCGGAGAGCAGGCCGATGCTCTCGACGATTCCAGACGCGAAATGAGCATGGGACGCCACGATAAACTGCCTCATTCGATTCCCCTTTCTTGCGAATTTCGGCATAAAAATGCCCGGACGCATGCGCCCGGGCAGGGTGCTTCTTAAATGAGTGGTTAACTATTAGTAGTCGAACTGGTGATAGTAACGACGGTAGTTGAGGTTGTGCTTGGTGACCGTCTCGTAGTAAGCGGCAAGGCGGTCGGTGATCAGCGAGGAGAGAATCCACGGAGACACGATGACGCGGAACTCGTCGTCAAGGCCGGGGATCGCGAACTCGGCGGTGTCGA
>CABQQA010000010.1:0-78817 GCA_902466075.1 uncultured Collinsella sp. | reverse complement strand
GCTTGGTGTCTCGCTGGTCCTCGGCTTCGCCTGCGGGATCGCTCGACTACCAAGCGCCCTGCCGGCACTCGCGGGTAGCCGACCAAAATCGCCTGAAGGGTCACGTTTATCTGAATAATTTAATCCCGTGCCTTTTGCTGCTCGCTGGCGTTGTCTGGAGCGCGGTGGCTACGTGGTTCAAGAGGCGGCGGTGCTGTTGTTTGAATTCTTGCAGTTAAAGAGGCCCGTCTCTCTGGGTTGGGGAAACGGGCCTCTTTTTGTCTCTGGGCTTGTGGATTGGCGAAGACAATAACCGCTGGCAGCTATTTTGAGTTCTTGATGCGGCGTGTGGCTGTGGCGGTTATTCCGAGGCCTGCGGTGGCGATTCCTGCGAGTGCGATTGCGCTCGGTGTTGTGTCGCCCGTGTTCGCGAGCTTGTCGGCGGTCGTATCTGCTTGTTTGCCGCTGCTCGAGTTCGCCTGCTTGGTGGAGTTTGGCGAGGTGTCTTTACCGGTTGCGGACGAGCCGGTGGGCTGTGTCGCCTCGGCCGGTTGCGCCGAGTTGGAGGGAGGCGTCGTCTCGGCGGGTTTCGTTATCTCGGGCGAGGCGGCCTTGTCTGCCGCGGCCTTTGCCTCTTCGTATGCCTTGCAGGCGTCGTCATAGGCCGTTTGCGCTTTTTTCAAATTGTCGAGGAGCGCATCTCGCCAGGCCATGAACTGGTCGGTATGGGCTTTATACTTCTCTGCAGCACGTTCACAGTCATTAACTTGTCTTTCCTGCCTTTTGAGGCGGTCCTGGGCCTCGCGGAGCTCCATTTCGCAAAAGTCAACTCGCGCTTTTGCCGTTACGATCTCTTGGCGCAACGACTTTATTTGCTGTTTAATAGTTTCGGCAAGCTCCTCGTCGCCGAGTGCTTCGACTGCCTTAAGCTCCTCAAGCTTCATGTCTAATTTTTTCTGGAGCTTGCTTACCCGGTTGATGGCTTCGTCGTTTTTGGCTTGGGCTGCATCGATGTCCGCTTGCATGGTGGGGAGGGATTCCCTCAATTCGGCGGCTTGCGCCGCCATCTTGTCGCGGAGCTCTTGAAAACGGGCAATGTCATCATTGAATCTCGCAATTTTCTCAGGACTTGCGGCGTCTTTTGCGACCTCGAGGTTTTTGAGCGCTTCCTGCATGGCTGCATACGCTTTTTCTTTTGCGGCGGTCGCATCTTCCGTCTGCAAGGCAACTGCACCGGTGGGGGAGCTGGTTTCTGCCGCGATCGCCGTTACGGGGGGGGGCGATTCCCGCGACAAGTGCCGCGGAAAGGGCGATGCCCACAGTTGCTCGTCTTGCTCTTCTTGCGAGAATGTCGTTCATCTCGGCACCTCATTTCAAGGGTCGGCGACTAACTTGGTAGCACTAATGTAAGTATACCAAGCGATTGGCCCGCCACTGGCTGGGTGTGCGCGTATGCTCCTCTGAAAACTGAATCCCGTTAGAAATGACGAGTTGTTTACGCTTCTTTTGGGGTGGCGGTACTATCATGGTTCGAATTGAATGTGGATGATGATAGGGAGCGCCTATACATGATTGAGTTGCTCAGGCGTTTTGGTGGTAAGTTTCGCCGATATATGGTGATCGGCCCTGCGTGCAAGTTGATCGAAGTGATCTTTGACCTGCTTACGCCGCTGGTGATTGCCCAGATGATCGATAAGGGCATTGGCTCGCACGACGTGGATGCCGTCGTCCGTTACGGTATGGTGCTTGCCGCCATGGCTGTGATCGGCATCTCGTTTACGCTCGTCTGCCAAAAGATGGCGGCGCTCACCTCGCAGGGCATGGGCACCGATATCCGTGGTGCGCTCTACCAGCACATCAACAAACTGAGCTATGCCGAGCTCGACCGTTTTGGCACGCCGTCGCTCATCACGCGCA
The DNA here is from genome assembly GCA_902466075.1 of uncultured Collinsella sp. Taxonomy (GTDB): domain Bacteria; phylum Actinomycetota; class Coriobacteriia; order Coriobacteriales; family Coriobacteriaceae; genus Collinsella. The sequence continues at coordinate 76,921 of CABQQA010000010.1, read as the reverse complement.
TCACCAACGACGTCAACCAGGTGCAGCTTGCCGTGGCGCTGGGCGTGCGCATGCTCATCCGCTGGCCTTTCCTGGCGGTGGGCTCCATGGTCGCGGCCCTTGCCATCGACCTTAAGCTTGGCGTGATTTTCTTGATTTGCACGCCCGCCATCGGCCTGGTGTTTTGGTTTGTCATGGCGCGCTGCATTCCCTACTACAAGCAGCTGCAGGCAAAGCTCGATCGCATCGCGCTCATTTGCCGCGAGGGCCTTTCGGGCGCTCGCGTGGTTCGCGCCTTCGTGCGCGAGGACCACGAGCGCGAGCGCTTTGCCCAAGCTGCCGATGACCAGGCCAATACTGCCATCGCGGTGGGCAAGCTCTCGTCGATCCTTAACCCCGTTACGTTTTTGGTGATGAACCTGGGCGTGTGCGCCATCCTGTGGGTGGGCGGCATCCAGGTCGACGTGGGCGAGCTCACGCAGGGCCAGGTCATGGCGTTTGTGAACTACATGACGCAGACCCTGACCTCCATCGTGTACGTCGCCAACCTGGTCGTGGTCTTTACCAAGGCGAGCGCCAGTGCGTCACGTATCAACGAGGTGCTCAATTGCGTGCCGAGCATCACCGACGAGGGCAACCAGCCGGTCGCGCTGCCCAAGCCGGGCAATGTCGCTCCCGTTCCTGCGCTGAGCTTGAGCCATGCGAGCTTCTCGTTTGGCGCCGGCGCGGCCAATGCTGTCAACGATGTGACGCTGGAACTCCCGCTGGGCAAGACGCTCGGCATTATCGGCGGTACGGGCAGTGGTAAGTCCACGCTCGTCTCGCTCATCCCGCGCCTGTACGATGCAGGCACCGGCAGTGTGAGCGTGATGGGCTCCGACGTGCGCGCCTGGCCGCTCGACCAGCTGCGCCATGTGGTTGCGACCGTTCCGCAGCGTGCGTCGCTGGTGAGCGGCACCATCCGCAGCAACCTGACCTGGCGTGACGAGTCGGCGACCGACGAGGAGCTCTGGGCGGCGCTCGAGATGGCGCAGGCGAGCGAGTTCGTGCGCAACAAGCCGCAGGGGCTCGACGCCCCGGTCGAGGCGGGCGGCAAGAACTTCAGTGGCGGTCAGCGTCAGCGCCTGACTATCGCGCGCGCCTTGGTGGGCTCGCCGCAGGTTCTGATCATGGATGACTCCGCGTCGGCGCTCGACTTTAAGACTGACGCGGCGCTTCGTCATGCCATTCGCGAGCGCAGCGTGCTCGGTGCCGCCGAGGGCGGGCTGCCGCTGACGACTGTCATCGTGAGCCAGCGCGTTTCGACCGTGCGCGACGCCGACATGATCTGCGTGCTCGACCACGGTTCGGTCGCGGGCCTGGGCACGCACGACGAGCTGTACGCAAACTGCCAGCTCTATCGCGAGATTTGCCAGTCGCAGCTTCGTCGCGAGGAGCTCGAGGGCCAGCAGGGGAGCGCGGCGCCCGCGTCCGTCCCAAGTCCCGCGTCCGCCCCGGCTGCCCCGGCATCCACTTGCGCAAAGGAGGGCTGCTAAATGAATCCGTATACTTCTTCCGGTTCGGTCGCCACGATGACGGCCAACGTGTCCGGCAACGATAACCTCAACGACTTGGGTGACGGCCCGCGTCAGCCCGGCGACCCCGAGCGCTACCCCGTGGGCGCGGTAACTCGCCGTCTGCTGGGCTACGTCCGTCCGCACCGTATTTCGTTTACGGCGTCGTTTGTGAGCGCTGCCATCTCGGTGATCTTACAACTCTATACGCCCATCCTCATCGGCGAGGGCATCGACCTGATCGTTGCCGCGGGCCAGGTGAATTTCGATGCACTGCTGCCGCTTGTCACCAAGCTCGCGATTGTCGTCGTAGGTGCCGCGGCCTTCCAGTGGCTGCAGGGCTACTGCGTCAACCGCCTGTCCTACGAGACGGTGCGTGACATGCGCGTGGAGGCGAGCGACAAGCTCAGCCGTATGCCGCTCAGCTTTATCGACAGCCATGCCCACGGTGACCTTATGAGCCGCGTGGTCAATGACGTCGACCAGGTGGGCGACGGTCTGCTGCAGGGCTTCACGCAGCTTTTCACCGGCGTTATCACCATCGTGGGCACGCTCGCGTTTATGCTCTCCATTAACCTGGCCATGACGCTCGTGGTGGTGCTCGTCACGCCGCTTTCCATTTTTGCAGCCGGCGCCATCGCCAAGCTTTCCAACAAGAGCTTTACGGCGCAGCAGCGTATTCAAGGGCAGCTCGGTGGTCATATCGAGGAGTACGTAGGCGAGCAGAAGCTCGTGGACGCGTTTGCCTATGGCCCCAACGCGCAGCTGCGCTTTGATGCCCTCAACGCCGAGCTCTATACGGCAGGTGAGCGCGCGCAGTTTATGGGTTCGCTCTCCAACCCCGGCACGCGTTTTATCAACAACATCATCTACGCTGTGGTCGCCGTGATCGGCTGCGTGGGCGTGATCACGGGTGTGCCGGCGGCGCTTACGGTGGGCGGCGTGCAGATCTTCCTGTCCTACGCCAACCAGTACACCAAGCCGTTCAACGAGGTCACCAACGTCATTACGCAAATTCAGACGGCGTATGCCTCGGCGCGTCGCATGTTTGCGCTGCTCGATGCCCGCGAGCAAGAGCCCGATGCGTCAGATGCCGTGGAGCTTGCTGCCCCGCAGGGCGAGGTGACCTTTGAGCATGTGGACTTTAGCTATGTGCCCGATCGCAAGCTGCTGCAGGATATCTGCATCGAGGCCAAGCCCGGCATGCGCTTTGCCCTGGTCGGTCCCACGGGCTGCGGCAAGACGACGCTCATCAACCTGCTGCTGCGTTTTTACGATATCGATGCCGGCCGCATCGCGGTAGACGGGCGTTCGTCGCGCGACTACACGCGCTCGAGCCTGCGCCGCGCCTTTGGCATGGTGCTGCAGGACACTTGGCTGTTCGAGGGCACGGTGGCGGACAACATCGCTTACGGTTGCCCGGATGCCACGCGCGAGCAGGTCATCGAGGCGGCCAAGCGCGCGCATGCGCATAAGTTTATCGTGCAGCTGCCGAAAGGCTACGACACGGTGATTGGCGAGGACGGCGGCACGTTTAGCCAGGGCCAAAAGCAGCTGCTGTGCATTGCGCGCGTCATGCTCACCGACCCGGCTATCTTGCTGCTGGACGAGGCGACTTCGAGTATCGATACGCGCACCGAGCTGCAGGTGCAGGCGGCATTCGACGAGCTTATGGCCGGCCGCACAAGCTTTGTGGTGGCGCACCGCCTGTCGACGATCCGCAACGCCGACTGCATTCTGGTAATGCGCGACGGCCAGATTATCGAGCGCGGCACGCACGACGAGCTGCTAGCGGCAGGCGGCTTCTACGCCGAACTCTACCGCAGCCAATTCGCCCAGTGAGCAAGCCCGCGGGGCAAATTAATCAATCGACAGACGGTGGTTTACATCTGTCACGTTAGTACTAAGATATTCATCTAATAAATTGCATTAGTGGCTTTAGTTTTGGGGGATACGAGGCAACGTGACTATGACGTGCTCTTTGGTGGTTAACAGCAAGAGCGGTAATACCAGGATGGTTTCGGGTGCGATCAAGCGCACGCTGCAGGCTGCAGGTGTTGAGTTTGTCCATGCCGCCGCGTTGAGCGATGATGCAGATCCGGAGCAGGTCGCGCACGAGGCAGAGGGTGCCTGCGCTGCCGATACGGTGCTCGTTGGTTTTTGGTGCGACAAGGGCGCCTGCACGCCCTCGGTGGCGGCGCTGCTTTCCGCCCTACATGGCAAGCGCGTCTTTTTGTTTGGCACCTGCGGCTTCGGTGCCGACCAGAGCTATTTTCAGCAGATTATCGACCGCGTGTCGTCCAATTTGGCCAATGATGCCGAGCTTGTAGGCTGGGCGATGTGCCAGGGCAAGATGGGCCCCGCGGTCAAGCAGCGCTACGAGGCCATGCTCGAGCAAGATTCCGACAACGCCCGATTTAAGATGCTGCTCGACAACTGGGTTGCCGCAAAGGATCACCCCACTAAGGAGGATCTGGACAACATGGCCGCAGCCGCAAAGAAGGCCGTGCTGGGAGAGTAGCTTCGCCGTTCGCGGTCCTTCGTGCAAAACAATACAAATGTGAAAGCCTCGAAGTTCTCGAGGCTTTTTTCTTGACACGAGGGCGCTCCTTTATTGATGGAAGGCCTAATAAGCTGATTGTTCTATGCCCGGATGTGTGCGGAGTGGGATGGGATTTCCGGATGGGTGGGGTTGCGGAAGCTGCGTCCCGCCTTTGGAATGGGATGCGGTTTCCCGTTGAGGGGCTCTGTGGAAACCGCATCCCAGTATTCGGCCGAGAAATGGGATGCCGTTTCCGGTTGAGGGCCTTGGCGGAAAGTGCGACCCGGAATTTGTAGTCGGAGTGGGATATGGTTTCCCGACGGACAAGTGGGCTCAGACTTAGACTTTTGGCCCGCTCATTGCGTCTGGGTCATCATGGCGATGCTGCTGAGCCAAGAATTACGGCAGCGGTGTTCGTGTCGCAGTGTCATGAAAATGAAAAATGCTCGGAATGTATTTTGACTCAACGTATTCAAACTGTAGCCCAAGAGAATCGAATGTCCTGCTCCTCATAACTGCCAGATAGTCGTTTTCTGGGATATTGAGCAGCTCGCAGTCTTCCTTTGTAGGCTTTTCAATCGTGATTGATCTTTGACTAACGGAAATCGTTTTCCCCAGATCATCTTCGATATAGCGGAATAATGATTTGATGGCATTATCCTCATTGATTCCCGGCACGGCTTCGGTCAAGAAGTAATGGCGGTCTATGGCTACGGGTTTTGAATCGAGCGTGCGCAAAAGCCCCAGATGGGTCAAATCTGCTTCAACTGTCATTCCTGTCAGTGCGGATAGCTCTTCGTCAGCTGTGACATGCTCAAAAAAGATTACTTTAGAATGGGAGTCAGCGCCAATAACACGGGCGGACTCTGTGAATGACGAGAGGCCGCAAACGGTGAAGGCGCTTTCTTTGTCGAGTCCATTTTGCGGCGTACTGATGACTTTAACGCCTCGGCCTTTGATTGATTGAACAAGACCTTCGTTTGCTAAGAGTGATATTGCTTTTCTGACAGTCATTCTCGAACAATTAAATTTCTTTATGAGAGACAGCTCCGAGGGCAAAAAGGACCCAACGGGAATGGCTTCGCTAGTTATCTCTGATCTGAGGCTGCAATATATCTCACCGTATAGGGACTTTCCCATGTGAGCCTCCTGAATCCTTTGTAAAGAAAAACGCCGTTCCTAACTATAAATCGATTCCGGCAACACCGTTTACGGAAAAAAGACAACCGTTCATCCATAAACAAAGACCTGTCTAGACAAATGCTAATAGGAAACTCTATATTTAGGCAAGACATAGACATGTCTAGACAGGAGAGGAGAGACATTCGATGGCAGATAAAACGTATGCTGTAACGATTGCGGGAGGCGGAAGCACATATACGCCGGGCATCGTACTGACTTTGCTTTCGAAGAGGGATATTTTCCCTATTAGCAGGATCACTCTTTACGATAACGATGCTGAGCGCCAGGAGATTCTTGCAAAAGCATGCGCAATCGTTATCAAAGAAGAAGCGCCGGAGGTAGCCTTTAATTACACGACCGATCCTGAAGTCGCTTTTTCTGGAATTGATTTTGTTCTCGCTCAAATTCGCGTCGGTAAGTATGCGATGCGCGAAAAGGATGAAAAGATACCGTTGAAATATGGGGTCGTGGGTCAAGAGACCTGCGGACCTGGCGGCATTGCATACGGGCTTCGCTCTATAGGCGGCGTTATTGAAATTCTCGATTACATGGAGAAGTATTCACCCAACGCCTGGATGCTTAACTACTCGAATCCTGCGGCGATTGTGGCCGAGGCGACTCGTCGACTTCGTCCCGATTCGCGCATCATCAATATCTGTGATATGCCAATCGCACTCATGGATATCATGGCGCAGATGTGCGGCTTGAAGGACCACAAGGACCTTGAAATCGGCTATTACGGACTGAATCACTTCGGTTGGTGGACACATATCTTCGACCACGAGGGCAATGACCTCATGCCGACAATCAAGGCCAATATGGCAGAGAACGGCTATGCAGGCAAAGACTCCGGACTCGAGTTTGTCGATGCATCGTGGGATTCAACATTCCGAAAGGCGAAAGATGTCTACGCGCTTGACCCGAATACGATCCCAAATACATATCTCAAATACTACCTTTTCTCGGATTATGTTGTTGCTCATACTGACTCGAATCATACGCGTACCGATGAAGTGAGGGAGGGACGCGAGAAGCGCGTCTTTACCACGGCGCGGAATATTGCCGAGAAGGGCACGGCTCGGGGATTTAATCTCAAGCCGGATACTCACGCGGAATATATTGTTGACCTTGCACGTGCTTTGGCCGAAAACACGAGGGAGCATTTTACTCTGATCGTTCCCAACGATGGTGCGGTCTCCAATTTTGATTCAACGGCTATGGTTGAAATTCCGTGCATTGTGGGCGCCAACGGATTCGAGAAGATAAATCAGGGCAGCATTCCCCAATTCCAAAAGGGTTTGATGGAGCAGCAGGTGTCGGTTGAAAAGCTGGCTGTTTCCGCCTGGATTGACCATTCGTATCAGGAGCTCTGGCAGGCTCTGACACTTTCAAAGACCGTTCCCTCGGCTTCTGTGGCAAAGCAGATTCTCGATGAGCTGATTGAAGCAAATAAGGACTTCTGGCCTGAGTTTCATTAAGAAGCCAAAGCACCGGCGGGTGACTTGCCGATGAAGGTCGCACTGAGGAGAGAAAAAATGAGCGAGAGTAAAGAGCTCACTAATCGTAAGCTTGGCGAAGATGTCGTTGGCTTAGTGGGCGGTAGCTCGAATATTGTAAGCATTGCGCATTGTATGACGCGTCTCCGCTTTAAATTGCGTGACGAATCAAAGGCTGACACCAAGGCCATCGAGTCCTTAAAGGGCGTGGTTCAGGTTGTTAAGGCCAATGGCCAATACCAGGTTGTTGTTGGAATCAACGTTGTTGAGGATGCCTACGATGCTGCTTTGAAGGCTTCCGGCGTGGAAGGCCTTGGCGAGGTCGATGAGGACGGAGAGCCAGTCAAACACGGAAATCTCGTGAGTGCGCTCATCGATACGATTTCGGGTGTAATTCAACCCATTCTTGCTGTTCTCTGTGCTGCGGGCATGATCAAGGGTGTCTTAAGTATCCTTGTGGCACTCGGCTGGGTTACCGCCAATGACGGTATCTATCAGATACTCTATGCTGCCGGTGATGGATTTTTCTACTTCCTGCCGATTATTTTGGGATATACGGCTGCAAAGAAGTTTGGCTGCAGCGAATTTATCGGCATGACGCTCGGCATCGCGCTTACATATCCGACCATGGTGAATATTACCAGCGGCAAGGTGCTCGGCGCCGTTCTGGCAAACACGCCGTTTGCGATGAACTACTACACGACGTTCCTCGGTATCCCGGTCATTATGCCGTCCTCTGGATATACGAGTTCAGTTATCCCCATTATCCTTTCGGTTTGGTTTGCCGCAAAGCTTGAGAAATGGTGCCGCAAGCACTTCTCTGAGTACGTCAAGTTCTTCTTTGTTCCTACGTGCGTGCTTGTGGTCATGGTTCCCGCGACCTACCTGATTATCGGGCCTATTGCAACGTTCATCACAAACCTCATGAGCTTGCTGTTCAACTCGCTCTATAGCCTTCCGGTTATCGGCGGCGCACTCGGCGGCGTGGTGCTGACTGCAATTTGGCAGGTTATGGTTATCTTTGGTTTCCACTGGAGCGTTATCGCCTTGATGCTCGTGAACATTGCTTCGCAGGGCTGGGATATTGTGATGGCTCCTTACATGGTCTGCTCCTATGCTCAGTCCTTCGCTGTTTTGGCCATTCTGCTCAAAACTAAGGACGTCAAGCTTAAGGAGCTTGGCTGGCCGGCGTTTATCTCAGGATTCTTCTTTGGCATTACTGAGCCTTGTATTTATGGCATTACGCTTCCGCGCAAAAAGCCGTTTATCATTAGCTGCATTGCTTCGGTGCCAGGCGGTCTGATCATCGGTGCGTTGGGAACTAAGATGTTCGAGTTTACTGGCGGCGGTTTCTGCGCGTTCCCGGGCTTCATCGATCCTTCGGGTGCCATGGGTGTGAATTGCCTACTCTTCGTCATTGCGGGTATTGTGGTTTCGAGTATTGTGTCGTTTGTCCTAACATATGCAACGTATAAGGACGAACAGCTCGAGTCTGCCAAGTAGCTTTGTTGCTTCTTGTTTGGAGGGCCGCCCTTGCTGTGCGAGCAGCGGGGCGGCTTCTGGTTTGATGCATGCCGTCGAAAAGGACAATGTAATCATGGGTGTCATATTTAATGAGGACTTGGGAAATGAGTACTTGGCCGAACTTCGAAAGCTCGGTGTGGAAGTGCGGTCCATTGTGGTTAATCAAAATGGCGAGACGGTATTTGCCCGTTCTCTCGCCCCATTTAAGCTTGACTGCGTGCACCCGCTGTATTCGGTAACCAAGTCATTTACTTCGATTGCAATCGGTTATTTGGTGAACGAGGGTAAGATCGACCTTAACGCTCCCTGGATCGATTGGTTCCCAGAGTATAGAAGTCATGTGGTCGATAAACGCATGCTGGGTGTGACGATCAGAGAACTTTTGACGATGCGTCTTGGTCAGGATGCGGGCATTTCGTATCTCGGCGGCAATGATGATTGGGCGCTCGAAGTTGTTGGGCGCGAGATGGATTGGGACCCTGCCGGACGATTTCATTACGATTCGCTGTGCTCGCACCTTCTTAGCTTGCTGGTTGAGCGGGTGAGTGGTCGGAAGGAGTCCGAGTACCTTCGTGTGCATCTGTTTGAGCCGCTTGGAATAAGGCAATGGTGGTGGGAGGAGGACGCTGGGCATCACAGCACCGGAGGATTTGGCCTTCATCTCTCTACGCCCGACTTGGCTAAATTTGGGCAGTGCCTTCTTGATGGGGGAATGCTGGACGGTAAAGAAATCATCCCGCGGATGTGGATTGATGCTGCGACAACTAAACAGGTCGAGACGCAGCCTTATTATCCACCGGAGGCAACGGAGGACAATAACGGATACGGCTATCAATTTTGGATGTGCCGCGGCGGTGGGTACAGATGCGCTGGTCTATTTGGACAGTTGTGCTATGTGCGCCCCGAGGACAATCTTGTCGTGGCGGTATCGAGTTCGACGACGGGGAGCAAGGCTTTGCTCGATCCTCTCTATGGCGTATTGGGCATGTCTCACTTGTGCGGGAGTAAGCCGATTGAAAGCTTACCAGTCGTTGCCGGTTCGGAGCACGGTGGTCGGCGCAGTGAAAGCGTATTAAGCGGAAGTCACGAGCTCATTGACAACGATTATGGCATGCAGCGATTCGAGCTCGAGTTTAAGAATGGTGATGTCTGCTTTTCGCTCATTAAAAATGGAGAGAGGTATGCCGTTTCTGCATCGAAAGGCGTTTGGAAAGAGAATCCCGAGAAAATAAAGCCGCTTGGGGATCTATTCCAGTTTGCAACGCATGAGGGGGAGCACGACACTGCTCCCGATTGGGATTCAAGGACACTCTTTGCATGTTGCGCATGGGTGAGCCCGACCGTGTTTGAGCTAGAGACGAGGGAGCTGGATAACACGAGGCGGTGCAAGGTTCGGCTAGTGGTGAGCGGTTTGTATATAACACTTACGATTAGCGCGGCTGGCATGATTTGCGCTCCGAAATCTGCCGAGCTGAGCGCAGTGTCTCGGATTTAGACGAAGCTGGCTGTACTGAACGGACCAAAAGCCAACGCAGAAGCTCAAAACGAGTTCTAGTCGAACTTTAATAGAAGGGACCCCTTTGGGGTCCCTTCATACTTTACTTCTCATCAGCCCGCTCGACCCGCAACGGGCGAGGGGCGCAGGTGGGGAGGCCGGATGGGCGAAGTTCGTCGCGAGTTCCGCACGAGCCGGAGAGCACTTAATGTGCTCTCCGTGCGAGCAGGACTGTAGAGCAGCGAACTTCGCCCCTCCGGCATCCCCACCTGCGCTGGGCCCCCGACCCCGTTACTTGATCTTGGTCGTACCCGGCGCCAGGTTGGGGTCGGTCTCGTTGGCCTCGGTCTGGAAGTGCTCGGTGTAGACGTTCTTGCCGTCGCGGAACATCTCGTAGTACTGCATCTTGGCGTAATCCTCGCGCGCCTTGGTGGCGGCTGCTGCGGCGGCGTCGTCACCGGTGACGTTGGAGGAGAGTGCCCAGCGCAGGCTGGCGTCCTCGTAGCCCACCGAGTTGATGGCGGGCAGCGACTCGCGCAGCGTCATGTGCGCTTTCTGGTAGTCGGTCAGCGGTGCGCCGATCAGCTGCATGAGCTGGGTAGACAGGTAGTTGGTGGACAGGTCGTCGACCTCGCTTGTCTGGTCGCAGCCGGCGACGTCGTAGTTGGCCCAGATGATGTAGTCGGTCTGCCACAGACGTTCCTGGTGGGTGGCGTCGTCCTCGTCGGTAAACCACTTATCGTTGAACTTGGACGGGAAGAACGGCTGATGGTCGCCCCAGAACACCACGACCACCTTGCGGTCGAGCTTGCTCAGGGCGTTGAGGAAGTAGCGCAGCGCCTGGTCGGACTGCTCGATGCACGAGACGTACTCGTCGACATCGGACAGCGTGCCGTCCTCGACGGTCTTGGCGTCCAGATCGGTCGTGTCGATGTTGAGGTGCATCTGCTTATCTGCCGGCAGCAGGCCCGTGTCGTAGCCCGAGTGGTTCTGCATGGTCACGTCGAAGATAAACTGCGGATCGGCGTTCTGGTTGAGCAGCTCCAGAATCTTGTCGTAGGTAGCCTGGTCGGTCACCATGCCGCGTAGGGTATCGGCGCCCTGGAAGTCGTTGATGGACAGGAACTGGTCAAAGCCAAAGTCCTTGTAGACGTTCTCGCGGTTCCAGTTGGTGGCGTGGTTGGGGTGCATGGCCGTGGTGGAATAGCCGAGCGATTTGAACTGCTCTGCCAGGTTCCCGGTCGTCTCCATGTTGTAGATGGTGTAGGGGTACACGCCCGAGCCCAGGTTGGCCATGGAGTTGCCGGTCATAAACTCAAACTCGGTATTGGCGGTACCGCCGCCGTAGGCGCTCACATAGAGCTTGCCACGGCTAAGGCAGTTGGACAGGTTCTTAAAGTACTGCGGGCCCTCGTAGCCGGCGCGCATGTTCTGGTAGATCGACAGATCCGAGAACGTCTCGTTCATGATGGCGATGACCGTGGGCTTCTCGCTGTCGAACTGCTCCTTTGCGGCGGCGCGCTCGTCGCTCTTGGCCGCGTCGGACTTGTCGTAGGCCTTGGCGTACTTTTTGAGCGTGGCCTTGGCGTCATCGACAGAGTAGTCGGCGGGTTTGGGCGGCTTGATGGACTGCGCTGCACTAATAAAGGCAGGCAGATAGCCCTCGCGCCAGTAGCTCTCGAGCGGGCGCCAGGTGTAGACGGTGATGCCGAGGGTGTTGTAGTAGTCGATGAGCGTGACATGCGCGGTCACGCCGCCCAGGCATAGCACGGCCACGAGCAGGTTGGTGAGCAGCATGCGCTTGGCGTTGGCGGCACCCTTCTGGCGATGCGGCGCCACCAGGCCGGCGTACTCGCATAGCAGCATGGCGATGGCGGTAAAGCCCATGGACAGCACGCAGAACAGCGAGATGGAGAAGGTGTAGCCATTGCCGGCGACCGCGGCGGCGGTGGAGATGGCCGAAAGGTCGCCCGGCTGGATGGGCATGGATTTAAACGTGATGACGAAGAACTCGGCAATGCCCAGGACAAAGAGGGCAAAGGCCAGGACCGCGGGAGCTGCGCCGTGGCGCTGGAATAGGAAGAACAGGCCGACCATGAGCACGGTGATGATGGCCCACTCGAGCAGGATGCACAGGGGGTAGACCCAGGTAAAGTCGTGGTTGGACGAGACCTCCATGCCCAGCAGCGCAAAGACGCCGGCGAGCAGCAGGCACAAGATGGCGGCGACGAGCGGTTTGCCCACAAAGGCGCCGCGCAGGCGGGCGAGCTTGCCAGTGGGGGCGGGAGCGTCGGCCGAGGCGAACGCAAAGGCGCGCGGTGCGATGCGGTCGCGGGCGATGCTGGCCCAAGCGCATCCGGTGAGGATGGCGTTGGTCAGGATGAGCATCACAAAGGCGAGCGGCTCGTTTTGAGCGACGAGGCCAATGGCGCCCCAAATGGTCAAAAAGAGCTGGAACAGGCCGAAGGCGACGCTCCACCCAAGAGCGCTTTTGGCAACGGTGCCCGACTTTGCGCAAATGGCCTTGGCCTCGCGCAAGACAAGGTAGACGGTCGCCGCAAGACCGACGAGCGAGATGGCGGCAGCGAACATGCTGAGACTCCTCACAAACTTAAAACCTACGAAAGCGGGGGTTTACCCGATTGTTACCTAAATATGCGCTGCATTTGCGGGCTGCGCACAACAACCAGCCATATTAACGCGCATGTGCGGCGGTGTGGCGCAATGTAGTGGCGGCCTGCGCGATAATGGACGGGAATTACACGGAAACGTAAAGGCTTCTTAAAGAAATGGCGAGGGTAGGGCGATGAGCGAGCAGGTTTGTATGACGGGCACCGAGTACTGCGGCGGAGCTGCGGGCGTGGATACGTGCGGCTATCCGGTCGAGACTACGGGCAACGCGGTACTGGACATTTTGGAGCACCGCTCGTCCACGCGCGCTTTTGCGCGCGATGACGACGGCCGTCCCGTGGCGGTGACCGACGAGCAGCGGGCGGCGATCTTGCATGCGGCGAGTCGCGCGCCGTCGGCGGGCGCCATGATGATGTATTCCATCGTGAGCATTCGCGAGCAGGCTACGCTGGACCGTCTGGCCGACCTGTGCGATCACCAGCCCATGATCGCCAAGGCGCCCTGGGCACTTATATTTGTGGTCGATTATGCCAAGTGGATCGATCTGTTTGAGCACGTGGGCTGCTTTGAACCCGAGTTTGTCGAGCGCACGGGCAAGGCGCCCCGCCGCGCGCCGGGTTTGGGCGACTTTGCCATCGCGGCGCAGGATGCCGTGATCGCCGCTCAAAACGCCGTGGTCGCCGCCGAATCTCTGGGGCTGGGGAGCTGCTATATCGGCGATATCGTCGAGAACGCCGAGGAAGTTGCCGCACTGCTGGACTTGCCTGCCTATACCATGCCGCTGTCGATGCTCATCATCGGCACGCCCCGTAAGGAGCGCCCGGCAATCGCGCATCCCGTGGTGAACCTGGTGCACGAGGAGCGTTATTGTCGCGCCGACGCCGCGACGATGGATGCGCAGGTGGCCGAGATGGATGCGATGTTTCGCCCGCACGCCCGCGAGGTGGGCGAGCGCGTCATCGACATCTACACCCGTAAGCACACGAGTCCCTTTATGGCCGAGATGAGCCGCTCCATGGAATGGTGGTTCAAAAACTGGCTCGGCAAATGACGGATGTGACAAAGGGGGCGTCCCCTTGTCGCATTCCATATCGCCGCGGTGGCCTAAAGGCCGCATAAATGTTTATCTAGCTGGGAAAACGGTGCCATTAAAATATGTGCTGATTACATATAATCCCGTCGAACGTTAAAATTGGGAGGAAACCGGCTTATGGAACAAAAGGCAAAGGAAGTAGCCTCGCACGCTGCGATTCCTGTGAGCATCTCGGCGATGCTCGTCACGCTGGGCGTGGTGTATGGCGATATCGGCACCAGCCCCATGTATGTAACCAAGGCGCTCGTTGCCGGCAACGGCGGCATCGGAAGCGTCACGCAGGAGTTCGTGCTCGGCGCGCTCTCCCTTGTCGTGTGGACGGTCACGCTGCTGACGACCGTCAAGTACGTGCTGATCTCGCTGCGCGCCGACAACCACGGCGAGGGCGGCATCTTTGCCCTGTACAGCTTGGTCAAGCGCTGCGGCAAGTGGCTCATCATCCCCGCCATGCTGGGCGGCGCGGCGCTCCTCGCCGACGGCATCCTGACGCCTGCCGTTACCGTCACCACGGCCATCGAGGGCCTGCGCACCATCCCGGCGGTCCATGCCGTGCTCGGTGACGACCAGGGTCGTGTCGTCGCCATCACGCTTGCCATCATCATCGCGCTCTTCTTGGTGCAGCGCATCGGCACGGCCAAGATCGGTCACGCCTTCGGCCCCATCATGACGCTGTGGTTTTTGTTCCTGGGCGGCACGGGCCTGTTCTTTGTCTGCCAGTATCCCGCGGTGCTGCTGTGCCTCAACCCGTTGCGTGGCATCGCTTTTCTGCTGAGCCCCAACAACCATGCGGGCATCATGATTTTGGGCAGCTGCTTCCTCGCTACCACCGGTGCCGAGGCGCTCTATTCCGACATGGGCCATGTGGGCCGCGGCAACATCTATGCCACCTGGCCGTTCGTTAAGTGCTGCCTGCTGCTGTCCTACATGGGCCAGGGCGCGTGGCTTATCAACAACGCCGGCAACCCGGAGCTCATGGGTATCGCCGACCTCAACCCCTTCTACCAGATGCTCGCCCCGGGTCTGCGCCCCTTTGCCGTCGGCCTTTCCACCGTCGCGGCCATCATCGCCTCGCAGGCGCTCATCACCGGCGCATTCTCGCTGGTGTCCGAGGCCAGCCGCCTGGACCTCATGCCGCATATGCAGGTCTTCTATCCTGCCGAGACCAAGGGCCAGCTCTACATCCCCATGGTCAACAACGTCATGCTCGTGGGCTGCGTCGTCGTGGTGCTGCTGTTCCAGAACTCGGCGCACATGGAGGCCGCGTACGGCCTGGCCATTACCCTGACCATGATGTGCACGACAATGCTGCTCTTCTTCTATCTGCACGTGGAGCGCAATCTCAAGGTCGCGCCGTGGATCTTTGCCGCCTTCTTCCTTTTGCTCGAGGGCTTCTTCTTTGTGAGCTCGCTCACCAAGTTCTTCCACGGTGGCTACTTCACCATCCTCATGGCTGCACTCATCATGGGCATCATGGTGTGCTGGTACAACGGTACGGCGGTCGAGCAACGTCAGTTTACGCTGCTGCCGCTGCGCAGCTATCTGCCGCAGCTCAAACGCCTGCGCGACGACGATCGCTACGAGCTCATGAGCGACAACATCGTGTACCTGACCAAGGACACCAACACCGACTATATCGACCGCGATATCGTCTACTCGATTTTGGATAAGCACCCCAAGCGCGCTCGCGCCTGGTGGTTCGTGAATGTCGAGACCATGGAGGAGCCGCATACCTTTGCCTACTCGGTCGAGACGTTCGGCACCGACTACGTATTCCGCGTGCATCTGTACCTGGGCTATAAGATCAACCAGCGCGTCAATGCTTACCTGCGCCAGGTTGTTCAGGACCTGGCTGCCAGCGGCGAGCTGCCGGCGCAGACGCATGACTACTCGGTCTACAAGGACCCGGGCAACATCGGTACGTTTAAGTTCGTCATGATCCGCAAGCTGCTGGCGCCCGAAAGCGACGTGGAGCCCAGCGAGCGTACGGCCATCACGCTCAAGTACATCATCCGCCGCGCCGCCGGCACGCCTGCGCGCTGGTACGGCCTGGAGAACTCCAACGTGAGCTTTGAGTACGTGCCGCTGTTCACCAAGTTTAAGGCCGTGAGCAAGATGCAGCGCCTGGCTCCCGACGAGCGCCCGTAGTCGACGTCTGCTGTTTGTCTAGCGACTGCGGGCTGCAAAGGCTATACACTTGAAACCACCACAAGGAGGCCACCACCACAAAGGTGCCTGTCCCTTTGTGGTGGTTTTTGTTTTTGAGAGAGGGGCGGGGCGCTGATGGACGTCCGTGCGGACGGCGATATTGCCGAGAACTTTTGGTGGCGGCGTACAACGCTGACGCGTCGCAGTCCTCTGTATGACGCCTGCGTATCGGCGGGGCTGCTAGCCGCGGCGACGATTGTGGGCGCGCTGCTCGACCATCCGGGGCTCGCGCCGAGCATCATGATCGTCTATGTGTTTGCCGTGCAGCTGTGCGCTTTCTTTACCTGGAGCCGCCTGTACTGCCTGCTGAGCTCGGCTGCCGCCGTGGCGCTCTACAACTTCTTGTTTGTCGACCCGCGCTACGCGCTGTCGTTTATCGACCGCGTCTATCCCGGCATGTTCTTTATCATGTTTGCGGTCTCGCTCGTATCGAGCTCGATCGCGCTGGCCCTGCGCCGCGCCTTGGCGCAGGCCGCCGCCAGCGACCGTCGCACGCAGATGGTGCTCGAGACCAACCGCATGCTGCAGCGGTGTGGCGATCAGCAACAGATTGTGCACGCTATGGCAACGCAGCTGGCGCGTCTTTCGGACTGTCCGGTCGTGTGGTATAGCGCCGATGCCGATAACGATGACCTGCTGCCGCGCACGACGTACACGGCCGTGGGCGATGCCGCGCCGGTACACCAGCTGGCGCCGCAGATGCCGCCGCGGCTCTCGGCGTCCGCCTATGTGGGAACGCCGCTCGATGCCACCTATGGCGCCTCGGCGTTCTACGGCATATACCTGACCGTGCGCTCGGGCGACACCATGGTGCGCGCGGGCGATCCCGCCTCGGTGGTGGGGGTGTTCGCCATTGTCGCCGAGCCCGATGCGCTGACGCCCGAGGAGCGGACGCTTGCCGATGCCATCGTGAGCGAAGGCGAGCTGGCGCTCGATCGCGCCCGCGCCATGGAGGCCCGCGAGGAGGCGGCTGTGCTCGCTAAAAACGAGCAGCTGCGTGCCAACTTGCTGCGCTCCATCTCGCACGATCTGCGCACGCCGCTTACCAGTATTTCGGGTAATGCCGACGTGTTGCTCGACCAGGGCTCGACCGGCACGGCCGTGCTCGACGACCAGACACGCCGCGGCATGCTCCTATCCATTCGCTCGGACGCGCAATGGCTCAACGCCACTGTCGAGAATCTGCTCGCCATCACCAAGCTCGAGGGCGACGGCATGCATCTGTCGACTACGCTCGAGCTCATGGACGATATCGTCGAGGAGGCGCTGCGCCACGTAAACCCGGCCGTGCGCGAGCACGACCTTAAGGTGGTGGCGTGCGATGAGCCGGCGCTTGTCAACGTCGACGCGCGCCTGATGGTGCAGCTGGTGGTCAATCTGGTGAACAACGCCATCGCCTATACGCCTGCGGGCTCGCATATCGTAATCTCGATTGGCGTCCATGATGGATGCGTGGCGTGCTCGGTGGCCGATGACGGCCCGGGCATTGCGCCCGAGGACCGCGAGCGAATCTTTGAGTCGTTCTACACCGCCAACCATGGCCTGGCCGACAGCTGCCGCAGTGTGGGCTTGGGGCTTTCGCTCTGCCGCTCCATTGCGCTGGCACATGGCGGTAGCATAGAGGTTACCGCGGCGGACCCGCACGGTTCGGTCTTTACGATTGAGCTTCCCGCCGCCGACGTTTCGTTTGATAAGGAGTAGCGCTGTGCCGAACTCTGCCGTGAAGCCGCTCATCTTGGTCGTTGAGGACGATCCCGCCGTCCGCAACCTTATCGTCGCCGCGCTCGAGGCGCACGGTTTGCGCCATATGGCTGTGGAGACCGCCCACGCCGCCATCGCCGCCGCTTCGTCGCAGGCGCCGAGCATTGTGCTGCTCGATCTGGGCCTGCCCGATATGGACGGCGTCAAGGTGGTGGAGTCGGTGCGCGCGTGGTCGGGCATGCCGATCATCGTGGTTTCGGCGCGCAGCGAGGACGCGGACAAGATCCGAGCGCTCGATGCCGGCGCCGATGACTACCTGACTAAGCCGTTTTCGGTCGAGGAGCTGCTCGCGCGCATTCGCACCACGCTCAGGCGCCTTTCGTATGCGCAGGCGGGCGGTGTTGTCTCCGAGGGCTCGTTCGATACCGGCGAGTTGCATATCGATTTTGATGCCGGCATCGCCACGATGGATGGCGAGGAACTGCATCTGACGCCGATCGAGTACAAGCTCTTGTGCCTGCTGGCACACAACGCCGACAAGGTGCTGACGCACCAGTTTATCCTGCACGAGATTTGGGGCACGGCGACCAAGAGTGACCTGGCGAGCCTGCGTGTCTTTATGGGTACGCTGCGCAAGAAGATCGAGTCCGACCCCGCGCACCCGCGCTATATCCAGACGCACGTGGGCATTGGCTACCGGCTGGTCACCCAAGGCTAGGACGGCACCCGCCATCCCAATATGAGTTGCGGTGAAATAGTTCCTGTTTGGGCCTTTACCAGGCATTTTTAGGAACTATTCCACCGCAACTTTGTTTATTTGCCCTTGGGCTTGCTGGCGTTGAACTTCTTCTTTTTGGGCTTGCCTGAGCAGGCGGGCTTGTCGTCGCCGTGCGGTCCTCGGACGCCGGCCTGCGCGTGCGCGGGCGCCGTTGCGCGAGGCTTGCGGGCTCCGGGGTTGCGCAGTTCCTCGACGCGCTCAGCAATTTCCTCGGCGCTAAAGCCGACCTCGGCCATGGCGTCCTCGATGGGCAGGCGGCGCACGATGTAGCAGTGGTGCACCTTCTGGTTGCGCGCGAAATCCTCGGGGATGGTCTGCGCCGTAATGTCCTCCAGCACCACGCCTGCGCGCGCAAGCTTGCGCGTCTCGGGGCGGAAACCGCGCAGGTTGCAGCTAAAGATGGCATGGCCGCCCTGCGCGAGCAGGCGCGATACGCCGGCCAAAAGCTCAACATGGTCGCGCTGAACATCCCAGGTGCGACGGCCCATCTTGGACGAGTTCGAGAACGTGGGCGGGTCGACAAAGATCAGGTCCCAGCGGTTGCGCGTCTGGCGCTGGTCGCGAATCCAGGCGAGCACGTCGTCACGCACAAAATGATGCTGAGGCCCCACAAAGCCGTTCTGGCGCATGTTGCGCTCGGCCCAGTCCAGATAGGTGTTGGAGAGG
Source organism: uncultured Collinsella sp. (assembly GCA_902466075.1). GTDB lineage: Bacteria > Actinomycetota > Coriobacteriia > Coriobacteriales > Coriobacteriaceae > Collinsella. The sequence goes on along the minus strand of CABQQA010000010.1, from coordinate 58,076 downwards.
TCGACCGTCACGGTCTCCTCGACGCCGCCGTCTGCCGCATAGCAGGTGGCAGTGCCGGTGTAGGCAAACAGGTTGAGGAAGCGGCGCGCCTGCTTGGCGTGCTCGCGCACTAGGTTGCGGGTGACGCGGTGGTCCAGGAAGATGCCCACATCCAGATAGTCGTCAAAGTTGACGGCAAAGGTAAGGCCGCCCTCCTCGATGAGCGGCAGGCGACGGCGCGCGATATTGGCGCGCTCGCCCGATGCGCCCTTGCCGGCGCCCTGCTTGCCGTACTGCGAGCCGCCGCGCGAACGCATGCGGGCCTTGGCATGCACATGCTCGGCTGGGACATCCAGGATGCGCGGCGCGATGGCCAAGATGTCGAGCATACGGGCCTGGGCCAGCGCCGGGTCGATGGTCTTGGGCGCCGCGTATTCGGCGATGACGAGCCAGCGGCCTGGAGTCTGTGGGCAACCCTCGTACAGGTCGATGGCGGCGGAGTAGTCGGGCAGGTCGGCATCGTAGACGCGGTAGCAGCTCACGCCCTCGCGCTTGGCCCACTTGCGGCGCAGGCGAGCGTTCTTGCGCAGGCGGTTGGCGAACTGCTCGGATTCGGGGATGAGCACGGGCAGCGGCTTGCCGTCGCCCAGGTCGAGCGTGGCGGCAGGTTCGGGCATGGCGGAAGCGGCGGCTTCATCGTTGACTTCGTTGGCATCCGCAATCTCGGCCTCGGCATCCGCACCGGTCGCAGCCTCAAACGCTGCGGCGGCGTGGTCGAGCGAGGGCCAGACTTCGACGGTCGCCTCTTCGTTGTTGGGCATGACGGCGATGGAGCGCGCGGGCTCGGCATGGAGCGCGCGGGCCATAAGGCCGTCGCGAGTGAGCGCGGCGACCGGTGCGGTAGCGAGCTCGGGCGCGCGGCGCAGCTCGCCGACCAGCGTCATGGCGTCGTGCATGAGCGAAAGCGGCGTCTCGGTGGTGTCTGCGACCACGGCAACGCCGGCGACAGCACCCGCATGGTCCAGCACGGTGGCGGGCTTAGCGGCGCAAAAATCGACAAAGCGCTTGTAGCCGGCGCACTTGACCATGCGCTCGGCGGTCTTGCGCGCGGCGGGGTCGATGTCCACGGCCACGATGCGCGCCTGGCGCTCGCGCGCCGCCGCCTCGCGCTCGCGCGCCTCGGCAAGCAGCTGCTCCCATAGGGCGGCATCGTGCAGCTGCCAGCCCTCAAAGCCCCAGCGCTCGCGTGCGGCGCCCGGGGCGCGGTCGGTCAGAATGTTCACGGCCTCCAGCAGCAGGCCGCCGCCGGCGCACGAGGCGTCGATCAGCGTGGGCAGGGCCTCGTTTTCGTAGTCGTCGGCCGTCAACTCGCGCTCGCATAGCGCGGTCCAGCCGACCTGCGAAAGCACCAGGGCGGCGTAGTCGGGGCGCAGCACGTGCGCGCCCTCGCCGGCTCGAGTCGCGGCGGGCGGCAGGCGCTTGAATAGCGGGTCGCCCGAAAGGTCCAGGCTTATACTCGCGCGGCGCTGACGCAACGAAAGCAGCAGGTGGACATCGGGGTCGGCGGCATCGACATCGGCGCGACGGCCCGTGGTCTCGGCGAGGCGGTCGCACAATGCGTCCTTGGCGCGCAGGGCCGAGAAGCGCGTGTTGCGCAGCTGCTCGGTCACACCACGGGCAGTGATGGCAATGGTGGCGCCGGGGCGGACGATGTTTTCCCAGGCAATGTCGTAAACGGCATCGTACAGCTCGTCGGCATCCTGTGCCTCAAAGCGTCCGAGCACCACAAACACGCGGCTGGCCAGGCGCGACCACAGGCAGGCGCGGTAGCCTTGCTCGAGCTCGCCCTCAAACGTGGCGCGGCCCTTGAGACGGCGGACATGCGAAAGCCCGAGCCGTTTAAGCTCGTCGGCGAGTGCGGACTCAAAGCCCTCGGGGCAGCTTGCATAAAATTCCATGGGTGACCTCTCTGGTTGCGTCGCTCCATTATATGATGGATGCTTCGTTTGCCCTTATCCTCGAAAGGAACCCATATGATTGATGCGTGCCCCGATTCCGCCGTATTGTTTTTTGACGTGGACGGCACGCTGACGTCGTTCGACCCCGACGATATGACCGATAAGGACTTTACGGCGGTTCGTCCCTCGCAGACGGTGGTTGAGGCGTTCCGTGCACTGCGCGATGTGGGGCACAAGGCATTTATCTGCACGGGTCGCCCCCTGTGGCTTATCGCCGATAGCCTGCGTGCGCTCGACCCCGCGGGCGTCGTGGCCATGGCGGGCGCCACGCTCGAGGTCGAGGGGCGTGTGGTGCACGAGGATTGCATTGACGGGGGCATTGTCGAGGAGCTTGCGCGTCGCATTGTTGCGGCAGGGTTCGAGGCCTTTTTCGAGGCCAACGAGGCAACCTTTGCGCTGGAGCCTGCGGGCGTTGAACAATCGTCTTTGATCGGCACCGCTGTGGTGCATAGCGCCGAAGAAATGCGCATCGACGGTCATCTGCGTGTGGGCAAGGTGTGCCTCAACGCGCCCGGCTTGGCTCGCGTGGCCAACGACGACGGCTTTATCGATCGCAACTTTGAGCTGTGCAATACCGGCGGCCAGAATCGCGAGCTGAGCCCCAAGGGTATCGACAAGGGCGTGGGCGTGGCACGTGCGCTGGAGTATCTGGGCCGCACGGGCAACGAGCGCACCTTTGGCTTTGGCGATTCGGGCAACGACCTGGGCATGCTTGCCGCCGTCGAGACGGCTGTCGCCATGGGCAACGCCATGCCCGAGGTCAAGGCGGTCGCCGACTACGTGACCGACGACGTCGCACACGACGGCACCGTCACAGCGATGCAGCATTTTGGGTTGATTTAATAAATGGCCGGGTCGCCCGCAGTGGGGGCGACCCGGCCATTTGAGCTATTTTGCAATATAGAGCTTGGGATGACTGCGACTGCTCTCGATCGCCGCCGTCATGATGCCCTCGTCGTCTCCATCAACGATGATGCCGTCGAGGTCATCGATCTGCGCGGACTGATAAAAACTGGTTTTGTTGAACTTTCCCTGGTCAACCATCATGTAGCCCTGGTTTGAGTTGGTAAGGTACATATGCTTGATCATGGCCGAGAAGTCGTGCTCGACGGTAAAACCGTGGTCGGGGTGGAATCCGTCGGCACTGACAAACGCCTTGTCGGCATGTAGTTTGCTCATGCAGTCGAGCGTCAGTGCGCCCGCGAGATAGAGGTGCCCCTTGCGCACGGAGCCGCCCAGCAGCACTACCGAAGCATTGGGGAGATTGAAGCTGGCGTAGTTCGCGATTGCAAGATCGCCGGTGATAATGGTGATCTCACGCTTGTCCATGAGGGCCTTAGCGAAGTAAAAGCCTGTGGTGCCGATATCAATTACCAGAACATCGCCATCATCAACAAGAGTTGCTGCGGTTGCGGCGATGGCCTCCTTGGCCTCGACTTGGACATTGATGCGCTCCTCGGGATACGAGATTGCGTTGGAGCGAGAAAGCGATACCGCTCCGCCGCGTACGCGACGCAGCTTGCCTTCGGATTCCAGCGAGATGAGGTCGTGCCGTGCGGTGACTTCCGAAACCGAAAAACGGCGAACGATGTCGGATACCGAGATATTTGGCTTTTCGGCCAGCCAATTCATGATAAATCGCTGACGCTCGGCCGGTGAAAGGTCTGAAGTAGATGCCATATGCCGCTCCTTTTGAACAAAAGGTAAAAGATGCGCCTTTCGTAATCGAAATATAACGTATCGATATGAAAAGAACAAGGCAAATTCGAATGAATCAAAAGAACGGAAGGGCATGTCACAAATGCATGCGTAGCAGATAGTTCGCACGTAGACGGGCTATAAAGAGTCTCATTCTGAAGGTGCCGCCCAAAAGAAGTACGTTCACACCCGATATTCGACCGTTCACGGAAAGTTGACAATTGAGCTTTCGATGGCTTTTGAAATAGTTTATAAAAGAAAGCCGAAAAGCTTTTGAAACAAAGAAGAAGGCTTTCGATAGCAATAGTGCTAGATGAGAAAGGACCGAACATGGCGATTAAGGTGTTTGCCGACGGCGCTAACCTCGAAGGCATGCTTGACATGCATGACAATGGCAACGTTCAGGGCTTCACGACCAATCCTTCCCTTATGAAGGCCGGTGGCGTGACTGACTACCGCGCTTTTGCCAAGACGGTTCTTGAGCACATTACCGATGTGTCGGTTTCTTTTGAGGTATTCGCCGACGACGAGGCTGGTATGGAAGCCGAGGCTCGCGAGATCGCAACCTGGGCAGACAACGTCTACGTTAAGATCCCGGCGCTCAACACTAAGGGCGAGTCCACTGCCGCGCTGGTCAAGCGCCTTTCTGCCGACGGCATCAAGGTGAATGTCACCACTATCTTCACGCCCGAGCAGGTCGACGAGTTTGTCGATGCCGTCTCTGCTGAGACCCCCTCTATTCTGTCCATCTTCGCCGGTCGCATTGCCGATACCGGCGTCGATCCGCTGCCCCTCATGGCGGAGTCCGTAAAGAAGGCTGCCGTTAAGCCTGCTGCCGAGGTTCTCTGGGCGTCTACGCGCGAGGTCCTCAATATCTTCCAGGCGGAGTCCGTTGGATGCCAGATCATTACGGTCCCCAATGCCCTTCTTGCCAAGCGCAAGAATTTCGGGAAAGATTTGCTTGAGTACTCGCTTGATACGGTCAAGGGCTTTGCCCGCGACATTCAGGCGCTTGGTTTTCATATCCTGCCCGAGGAGTAGGGGACGAGCATGCTGACCGATCTTCTTAAGCCCGAGCTTGTTGCCTGCCACGTCGAGGCCTCCGACTGGGAGGAAGCGATCAGGACATGCGGCAAGTTGCTCGTAGACGCTGGCAAATGCGACCAGAGCTATGTTGACGCCATGATTTCATCGGTTCACAAATTCGGCCCCTATATGGTCTTGGAAGAGGGCATCGCCATGCCCCACGCTCAGGCAGATGGCAATGTGAGTGAAGCGGGGATCTGTATCGTCACGCTTGACCCTGCCATTGCGTTTGGACACGAGGATTTCGATCCGGTTCACGTGCTCGTGGGTATTTGCGCACCCGACCCCAAGGCTCATCTTGGCTGCTTGGCGGAGCTTTCGCAGATGTTCGAGGACGAGGACTGCGTTGCCAAGCTCAGCGCATGCGATACGCCCGAGCAGGTTTTGGAGACCATGCGTTCATTCTTTTAGGCCTTAATGGCACGGCGATGCGTCGCCGCTTTTGGATAGACGGAAAACCGTCACGTGTAGGAGAGGAAGGTTGCCATGCATATCATCACCGTATGCGGAAACGGCATCGGGTCCAGCCTGATGCTCGCTGGCAAAGTCGAGGAGCTTTGCGAGGAGGAGGGCATCAAGGCCGACGTTGAGTCTATGGACCTGAACGGTGCTTCTTCCGCAAATCCGGATCTGTTCATCACCGTTAAGGAACTCGCCCCCGAGCTCCACGGCAACGTTGTGATCGTTCGCAGCTATGTGAACAAGAAGAAGATCCGCGAAGACGCCCTCGAGGCAATCAAGGCGGCCGCCGCTAACGCCTAAAGCGGCACAAAAAAGGGCGGTTCCCTGTGGAAGAGGGAAACGCGCCCACGTTAGAGAGAAAGGAAGCGCAGATGCAAGCCATCCTTCCCATACTTGAGTTTATCCAATCGATTCTGACCAAGCCAGCGTGGATTATGGGCCTATTTGCCTTTGTGGGCCTTGTCGCGCTTAAGCGTCCTGCCCACAAGGTGATGACGGGCACCCTGAAGCCCATTCTTGGTTACATCATGCTGTCCGCCGGCGCCGCTGTTGTTCAGGAGAACCTTGCTCCGCTGGGTACCTTCATCGAGACCGGTTTCCACATCACCGGCGTCGTGCCCAACAACGAGGTCGTCGTTTCGATGGCTCAGAGCGTCCTTGGCGTTCAGACCATGATGATCCTGATTCTCGGCTATGTCGTGAACATTATCATTGCCCGCTTTACCAAGTTTAAGTACATCTTCCTGACGGGCCATCACAGCATGTTTATGGCCTGCCTGCTGTCTGCCGTTCTGCAGGCATCTGGCTTCCAGGATGTCCAGCTTGTCATCGTGGGCGGCATGTTCCTGGGCCTCGTGAGCGCTATGCTTCCCGCCGTTGGTCAGCGTTTCACCGAGAAGGTTACCGATGGCGATGAAATCGCCATGGGCCACTTCGGTTCGCTCGCCTATTACATCTCCGCTGCAGTCGGTACGCTTTTTGCTAAGGACGCCGAGGAGAACAGCACCGAGAAGATCGAGGTTCCCGAGAAGTTCGCCTTCCTGCGCGACACTACCATCTCCACGGCTCTTACCATGGCCTTCTTCTACCTGGTTACCGCTTTCGCCGCTTACATTGCAGATCCTGCGGTCGTTACCAAGACCGCTGGCGGCGACAACGTGATCGTCTATGCCTTGACTTGTGCTCTGTCCTTCGCCGTTGGTGTCACCATCGTCTATAACGGCGTCCGCATGATCCTCGCCGATCTGGTCCCGGCTTTCCAGGGCATCTCCAACAAGCTGATCCCCGGTGCCATCCCGGCCGTCGACTGCGCTGTCTTCTTCCCCTATGCTCCCACCGCCGTTATCCTCGGCTTTGTCGCTTCCTTCATCGGTGGCGTGGTCGGTATGTTCATCGTGGGCGCTACCCTGGGCATCTTCATCATCCCGGGCATGGTTCCCCACTTCTTCTGCGGTGCTACCGCGGGCATCTACGGCAATGCTACCGGCGGTCGCAAGGGCGCAGCTCTTGGCGCTTTCGTCAACGGCCTGCTCATCACCTTTGCCCCGGCCCTGCTCCTGCCCGTTCTTGACGTCTTTGGCTTCAAGAACACTACGTTCGGCGACTTCGATTTCTCCGTCATTGGTATTACGCTTGGCCGCGCTGCCGAGGCCTTCGGTACCACCGGTGTCTACGCGATTCTCGCTGTCCTTCTGGTCGTTGCCTTCATCCCCAACTTCATCCACACCAAGGGTGCTGTGATCAATCACGTTGAGGAAGAGTAATCCAGGCATACGTTAAGCCCTAATCGGGCGGAGCTCCGATAACCGGCTCCTACACGGAAGCGGTGACGTCTCAAATGAGGCGTCACCGCTTTTTGTTTTGGACTGGTTGTGAAAACGCACCGGTGAAGCGCTGTCTCTGCGCCGCGAACGGAATCAACCGCGATGATCAGCAAAAACGTTTTGCCGCTGGGGTGTCGATATAAAAATGGTAAAACTGCAAAACCGTTCGCCGAGAAGATGAAAACCCGCAGCTCACGCCTTGATAAACGTAGGTAAAGTGTTTAGCAGTTTATCGGCCGTATGCTAACGAAAGGAATCAGGCAGATGGCAATCAAGGTGTTCGCTGACGGTGCAAACCTCGAGGGCATGTTCGACATGTACGAGAACGGCAACGTTCAGGGTTTCACGACCAACCCGTCCCTTATGAAGAAGGGCGGCGTGACGGATTACCGCGCGTTTGCCAAGGAGGTCCTGGCCCACATCACCGATGTGTCCGTCTCGTTTGAGGTCTTTGCCGACGACGTCGAGACCATGGAGGTCGAGGCCCGCGAGATCGCTACCTGGGCCGAGAACGTCTACGTCAAGATTCCGTGCGTGACTACCAAGGGCGAGTCCACGGCCGAGTTGGTGCGCAAGCTTTCCGCCGACGGCATTAAGGTCAACGTCACCACCATCTTTACGCCTGCGCAGGTCGACGAGATGGTCGACGCTGTCGACGCCGAGACGCCGTCCATCATCTCGCTCTTTGCCGGCCGTATCGCCGACACGGGTGTCGATCCCATTCCGTTTATGACGGAGTCGGTCAAGAAGGCCGCCGCCAAGCCCAACTGCGAGGTCCTGTGGGCGTCCACGCGCGAGCTTATCAACATTTACCAGGCGCAGGCCTGCGGCTGTCAGATCATCACGGTGCCCAACAGCATCCTGGCCAAGCGCAAGAACATCGGTCGCGACCCGTATGAGGTTTCGCTCGATACCGTGCGCGGCTTTGCCAAGGATATCGCCGCTTTGGGCTTCCATATCCTGCCGTAACGCGAACACTGGCTGCGCCGCGGGTTGTTCGCCCCGGCCTTTCCTTTCCCTATCGCTCACGCGCTTCGCGAGGGTCGCGCTAGGCAAAGGAAAGGCCGGGGCTGCCGACACGAACCCGTCGGTAGGTCCTGAGCTGAATCGCTACCTTTATTCCGATGGGGGTCGACAGTGCTACCCCGCCAACTGTCTCGGGCAGTAATGGGGCTGGGCTCGGATGGCAACGCCGCGTGCCACTGGCGGCTTCGTTCGCCGGATGACGATTCGTGTTACGCGGCCGGCGTCACCTCGGACGGCGGCGTGGGCTCCGACGGCATCGCGTGGACAACGCGGTTCCGCATTATGGATCAACCTGTAATCTAATGATCTTCTAATCCATATCTATCAAGTATCGAAAACGATCCGGCCCCGAGTTGGCAGTCATCGCCAAGGCAAAGGACCCTGCCGGCTATGTGTTCGGGGCGACGCGCAAGTCGCCCAAGACCCTTCGATTATCCCTTTGTTCCGCGCATGCAAGATCTCATGCTTGACGTGGTTGAACAGCTCTACCGGGCAAACGAGGTCTTTGCGGCTCGTGCCCATAAGTGTCCCACCAACAGAAATCGAGATATTCGGCCTCAGAGTGCCGTCAAGATTGCCAATATGGCTGAAAAACGTCCCGTACCGCACCTCTGCGGGTGCAGATATGGGACGTTTGTGGAATATCTGATGCCTATTTGTTGAGCTTGCACTTTGAAGAAGTGTTATCGCGGCCCAGCGAGGCCGAATATCTCAAAAATTGCAGGTGATGATTAGCGGAAACGGCGTCTCGCACTTCGGGATATCGCCAAATCGTTTTAGAAGGAGAGGCGCTCGGCGGAATGGGACCCGCCGAGCGCCTGCAGCGGCTTATTTGCCCCGCACCATGGTGAGGGAGATCTTTTTGCGGTCGCGATCGACCTTTTCTACCCATACCTTCACCGTGTCGCCGACGCGCACCACGTCGCTGGGGTGCTTGACGAAGCGGCTGGCCAGCTTGGAGATGTGCACGAGGCCGTCCTGGTGCACGCCCACGTCGACGAAGGCGCCAAAGTCGACGACGTTGCGCACCGTGCCCTTGAGCTCCATGCCGGGCTCCAGGTCGTCAATAGAAAGTGCCGAGCGGCTAAAGACCACCTCGGGCGCGTCGTCGCGCGGGTCGCGACCGGGCTTCTTGAGCTCGTTGACAATGTCGATGAGCGTCAGGGTGCCACAGTCCAGGTCGCTTGCCAGTGCCGAAATGCTGCCCAGACGGCGCTCGATGTCGGGCACGCCGCCGCGGCTGAGCTCGCTTGCCGCAACGCCGGCCCGCTCCAGGACGGCCGTGGCCACCTCGTAGCTCTCGGGGTGGACGCTTGTCGCGTCGAGCGGGTTCTTACCGCCGCTGATGCGCAAAAAGCCCGCGGCGTTGAGATATGCCTTGGGTCCAAGTTTGGGGACCTTCTTAAGCTGGCGGCGATCGGTAAAGGCGCCGTTTTCCTCGCGGTACGCCACGATGTTCTTTGCCACGCTCGGCGTGATGCCCGATACGTATCCCAGCAGGCTTGCGCTCGCGGTGTTGACGTCGACGCCCACGCGGTTGACGACGTCCTCCACCACGTGGCCCAGGGTGCGCGAGAGCTCGGCCTGGTCAAGGTCGTGTTGGTACTGGCCCACGCCGATGGACTGGGGCGGAATCTTGACGAGCTCTGCCAGCGGGTCCTGCAGGCGACGGCCCAAGCTCATGGCGCCACGTACGGTGACGTCCAGGTCAGGATATTCCTGGCTGGCGAGCTCGGAGGCGGAGTACACCGACGCGCCGGCCTCGTTAACGATGGTGTAGCGAAGGCTGGACGCCTGCTCGGCAATGAACTCCGAGACGACTTCCTCGGTCTCGCGGCTGGCGGTGCCGTTGCCGATGACGATGGTGTTGACGCCGTCCTTTTTGACGAGGCGGGCGAGCTCGCGCTTGGTGCCGGCGACGTCGTGGCGCGGCTTGGTGGGGTAGACCACGCCGTGGTCGAGCAGCTTGCCGGTCTCGTCCATGACGGCGACCTTGCAGCCGGTGCGGTAGCCCGGGTCGAGCGCGAGTACGCGGGCGCCGCGCACGGGGCGCGCCGAGAGCAGGCCCTCGAGATTCTTGGCAAAGACGTTGATGGCCTCGGTCTGGGCGCGAACGGTGAGTTTGGCGCGGGCCTCGCGCTCCAGCGAGGGAGCCATGAGGCGTTTGTAGCCGTCGGCGATGGCGGCATCGAAGATGGGAGCAAACACGCCCTGGCGTCGGGGCCAACGGCTGCTGAGGCGCGCCGTGGCGGCAACGCCGTCGACGTTCACGCGCACGCGGAGCTTGCCCTCGCGCTCACCGCGGTCGATAGCCAGCACGCGGTGGTTGGGTATACGGCGCAACGGCTCGTCATAGCTGTAGTAGGGCTCGTAGGGGGTCTTCTCGGCGGGGTCGGTGGCCTCGACGACGATGTCGGCGGTGTTTTGCGTAAAGGTGCGCAGGTCGGCGACGTTCTCCGGGTCCTCGGCCACCGTCTCGGCCACGATGTCGGCGGCGCCGGCGAGTGCCTTCTCGGGCGTGTCGAAGCCGGCCTGTTCGTTGACGTATGCCGCAGCGGCGTCGAGTGCGCTGCCCTTGGCCGATGCCTGCATGATGATCATATTGGCGAGCGGCTCCAGGCCGGCCTCGCGGGCCTTCTGCGCACGGGTCATGCGCTTTTTACGGTAGGGCTTGTAGAGGTCTTCGACGCGCTGGAGCTGTGTGGCCTCGCGAATCTGCTGCTCGAGCTCGGGCGTGAGTTTGCCCTGGGCGTCGATGAGCAGGATGACGTCCTCTTTACGCTGTTCAAGATTGCGCAGGTAGGACAGGCGCTCGTCGAGCGCGCGCAGGGCAACGTCGTCCATGCCGCCCGTTGCTTCCTTGCGGTAGCGCGAGATAAAGGGGATGGTGTTGCCCTCGTCGATGAGCTTGACGGCTGCCTCGACGTTGGCGGCCTTAAGGTTGAGCTCGCGGGCGAGCTGGGCGATAAGATCCATGGGACTTCCTGTCTGTGAGTACGTTACAGGTGCATGAGCCACCCAGTCTACCACCCGCCCGCGCCGCGGCTGCAAAGAAAGCCCCGCGGGCAGGAGGCTGCTCGCGGGGCAAAGAAGAGGGGCTTATTTGTGGCGGACCGAGGGGCTCGGCATGGGGTTTCTGTCGCGGCCGCTCTTAAGGCGTTACAGCTCGACGAGCTGGCCGGTCTCGGCGGCCTCCTTGACGGCGTTGAGAAGCGTGAGCGTCTTGACGTTGTCGGCCGGCGTCACGACGGGCTCGACCTCGCGGCGGACGACCTTCACAAAGTGCTTGAGCTGCATCTTGTGGGGAAGCGCCGGGTCGACGGCCGGAATCTCCATCTGCAGCGGCTTGTGCCAGTTAGAGGCGCCGTCGTAGGAGAACTGGTGCAGGCGGGGCAGCGACAGGGCGCCCTTGGTGCCGCCGATAAAGTAGGCGTCGGCGTCGAAGGGGCGGTACTGCGGATCCTCGCGAGCGGTTGCCTCCCAGTTCCAAGGGCTGGCGGTGGCGTCGGAGATGGTCATGCTCGCAAGCGCGCCATCGGCAAAACGGACGTTGACCACGGCGGAGTCCTCGGTCTCAAAACCGCGGGCGGCGCTGGACTGCATACCCTGGACGGCAACGGGCTCGCCCAGCAGGTAACGGAGCAGGTCGACGTCGTGCACCAGGTTGACCAGAATCGGGCCGGCACCCTTCTTGCGGCGCCACTCGACGTCGAAGTACTCGTCGTTCTTATAGATCATGTAGTGGAAGCTCGACACGGTGAGCTTGCCCAGCTCGCCGGACTCGATGATCTCCTTGGCCTTGTTCACAAACGGGTTGTGGCGACGGTGCTGACCCACGAGTACGGGCACGCCGGCGGTCTCGGCCTCGGCGGCGAAGGCCTGGGCATCCTCGAGATCGTTGGAGATCGGCTTTTCGACCAGCGGCACGATGTTGCGCTTGATGGCCTCGCGGGCAACGCCCAGGTGCAGGTCGTTGGGGGTGGCGACGATGACGGCCTCGGGCTTGACCTCGTCCATCATCTGGGCGGGATCGGTAAAGAACGGCACGCCGGCGGCCTCGGCCGTGGCGCGGGCGCCCTCAAAGGCGTCGGCGATGGCGACGAGCTCGGCCTCGGGCTCCTCGGTGACAAAGCGGATGTGGTTGCGGCCCATGGCGCCGGCGCCGATGACGGCAATGCGGACGGGGTTGAGCTCAGACATTTCGACTCCTTAATGCTGGTGGCTGGCGAATGTGGCAAAGGGACTGTCCCTTTGCCACATTGGTATAACTAGGCGGACTTCTTCTTGCTGTCGGAGACCATCATGTAGACGGTGAGTACGACGGCGATGGCGGCGATCACGATGGCGCCGTAGAAGGACTGCTGGTAGGCGGCGCTGCCGGCCTCGGCGTGATACAGCACGGCGGTGATGGGCTGGCTGATCCAGGTAGAAGCGGCATAGCCCAAGAACATGATGCCGTAGTTGACACCGATGTTGCTGGTGCCAAAGGCGCCACCGGTAAGCGGCGGGTAGATGACGAGCAGGGCGCCAAAGCTAAAGCCAAGCAGGGCGAGCGCCACAAAGAACATGCTCTGCGTAAAGCTCATCGACATGATGACGAGCGCGACGATGGTGACGACAAGGCTGATGAGCAGCGACTTGTAGGCGCCGAGCTTGTCGATGATCTGGCCAAAGGACAGACGGCCGACCAGGTTGGCGCAGGTGTTGACGGAGACCACCACACCGCCGAGGGCGACGGCCGCGGCGCTCGTGGGGTCGGCGAAGAGCTGGACGGCGGCGATGGAGGCAACCTTGCCCACAAGCAGGGTGCCTGCAGTGGCAGCAAAGGCGAAGGTGACGATGAGGACCCAGAAGCGCGGGGTCTTGACCATCTCGCCCGGGGTGAGGTCACCGAAGGTGCCGGCGTGCGCGCCGCCCTTGGGGGCCTCGAAGCCCTCGGGCAGCCAACCGGCCTCGGGGGCCTTCAGGAACAGGGCGGAGGCGGCGATCGTCACAAAGAAGATGACGCCGAGTGCCTTGAGGGCGCCAAAGATGCCCAGGCTCGGGATGAGCAGCGAGGCGAGCACCGGGGACAGCACGGCGGGACCGGCGGTCGAAGCGGCCAGGGTGATGCCGGAGGCGAGGCCCTTCTTGTCGATGAACCACTTTTGGCCGGTGGTGAGTGCCGGGTTGTAGCCCAGGCCGTTGCCGATGGCGGCGACGAGCGAGAACCACAGGTAGAACTGCCACGGCTCGGTGACGGTGCCGGACATGAACCAGCCCAGGCCGTAGCACACGGCGGCAGCGATCACGACGTTGCGCGGGCCGATCTTATCGGAGATGCGGCCGGCGAAGATGCCCGTCACGGCCATGATGGTCTGGAAGACCGGGAAAGCCCAGGTAAGGGCGCTCGACCACTCGGGGTAGACGGCGAGCAGGTTCTTGCTCACGACGGAATACAGCGCGATGGAGCTGATGAAGAACATGGTGACGCACGCGGCGGAAAGCACGACGGCGCGACCCTTGTTGGAGTTGTTGGAAGCCATTGGACTCTTTCTAATCGATACGGGGGAGGGGAGGGGCAAACGCCGCTGAGGTGCTTGCCCCGCGCCCCTTTCTACCGGGCTGGTTTACTGGTCAGTCGGCTTTGCGACGCCGGACTCATCGGACCAGAGCTCGACGCCCTTGTTCTTGAGGTAGTTGTCGGCAAAGGCGCGGCGGCCGCCGGGCTTGGCGGTGAGGTCGCCCATCATGTTGGAGAAGCCGCCGTCGACCTTGATGGCGTCGCCGGTGGTAAAGTCCGAGCGCTTGGACGCCAGGAACATGACGGCGTTGGCGATATCGCTGACCTCGCCGATGCGGCGCGTGGCGATGAGGCGGCTGCGGCTCTTCTCGACCTCGGGATCGGCGTAAAAGCTTGCCGACATGGGTGTCTTGACAAAGCAGGGCTCGACGCAGTTGGAGCGGACGCCGTAGGGGCCCCACTCGGCGGCGAGCATCTTGGACATCATGTTGACGCCCGCCTTGGTGGAGCTGTACACGCCCGAGAACGTCTCGGGGGAGTGGCTGGCAACGGTCGAGATGTGCACTAGGCGGCCCTGGCCGGCCTTGATCATCTCGCGACCAAAGCGCTGCGAGGTGATGAAGTAGCCGGTGAGGTTGACGTTGAGCACCTGCTCCCAGTCGCTTAGCGGCAGGTCCTCCATGGCGGCGAAGCGCAGGATGCCGGCGGTGTTGACGAGAACGTCGACGCGGCCGAAGTTGGCGATGGTGGCGTCGACGGCAGCCTGAACCTCGGCCTCGTCGGTGGCGTTCATCTTGTAGCCCTCGGCGTGGATACCAAACTCGGCGGCGAGGTCGGCGGCTGCTGCCTTGACCTTCTCCTCGTCTAGGTCGAGCAAGACGACGTTGGCGCCGTTGCGGGCGAACTCGCGGCAAATCTCGACGCCCATACCGCCGAGCGCGCCGGTCACGGCGCAGACATCGCCCTCGAGCTTAAGCCAATTGCTCATAGGAACTTCCCTTCTTGTGCCTCCCGGTGGGTCGCTCCCATTAATCGACCCACGTGGTTTTCGCTGGTTATCGTATGCTTTGCATTTGCGCAGGTGAATTGCATATTTGTTAGAATGGCGTTAACCATAGGTTTACACTGTGCGATGCAGTTTATTCTCAATTGAGCGCATGACCTGCGAAAACAACTTCCTGTGGCACCATGTGGCCACGGGCGCGAAAACGGGAGATTGACGTGTACGATCGACGACTTGAGGCCATATCGGCCGCCGCGGAGCTGGGAAGCTTCTCGCGCGCGGCGGCAAAACTACGTGTGTCGACCTCGGCTCTCGTCAAACAGGTGTCGGGGTTCGAGGCCGAGTTTGGCATCACGTTGTTCGAGCGCTCGCATTCGGGCGTTAAGGTGACGCCGGCGGGTGCGCTGCTGGTAGACGATGCGCGCTCGATCATGCGTCAGTCCGAGGATGCGTTGCGCCGTGCCCGACGCGCAGCGGGCGATGGCGGCGCCGTGCGTCTGGGCGTGTCGATGATGTGCCCGGGGCGCCAAACGCTGTCGATGTGGCCGAGTGTGCACGAGCTGGAGCCGTCGCTGCGCTTTGAGATTGTGCCGGTGAGTGACCTCTACGATGAGCGCGAGACCGTCATGCGCAGTCTTGGTCGCGAAGTGGATGTAGTGCAGTCGAGTTTTTCGACCCCGCGCTGGGGCGACGCCTGCCAAAAGCTCCTTATCGTCAACGTACCGTTTTATATTGATGTGCCGCGCACGAGCCCGCTTGCGCGCAAGACGCGCATCACGGTTGCCGACCTGGAGGGCATGCGCCTGCGCGTGCTCCGTCACGGCAACGACGCTATGGACAGCCTGCGCATCGACCTGTTGGCCGACGGCGGCGTGGACGTGATCGACGTGGATAGCTTCGACTTTGCGCTCTTTAACGAGGCGGAGGAAAAGGGCGATGCGGTGCTCACCTGCGGAGCGTGGTCGGGCGTGCACCCGGCCTTTGTGGGCGTACCGTTTCTATGCGGTCGCGAGGTGCCGGTCTATTTGCACTACCCGCTCGAGCCCACCCTCCAAGTACAAAAATTCGTCAACGCCATGGCCCAACTCCTCAAGTAGCTTACACAAAACGAGGCCCTGGCCAAACGGCCAGGGCCTCACTAACCTTTATTCCGTTTTAAACAACGGGCTGATTGCGCGCAGGAGGGTGCCCCGGGGCGGCGGGGTATTTCCTCCGCGCGCAGTTTCGCAGCGAAGCGAGAATGTTTGAGCACGGAGGAATTACCCCGACGCCCCGGGGCACCCTCCGTCAGTAACCGTTCCTACTCCAGCTCAAACGCTCCCGTGTACAGCTGGTAGTAATACCCGCGCTTGGCGATCAGCTCGTCGTGGTTGCCGCGCTCGATGATGCGGCCGTGGTCCAGACAGATGATCGCGTCGGAGTTGCGCACGGTGGACAGGCGGTGCGCGATGACAAACGTCGTGCGGCCCTCCATGAGTTTATCCATGCCCGCCTGCACGATAGCCTCGGTGCGGGTGTCGATGGAGCTCGTTGCCTCGTCCAGAATCATTGCCGGCGGATCGGCGACGGCAGCGCGGGCGATCGAGATCAGCTGGCGCTGGCCCTGCGACAACTGGGCGCCGTTGCCGGTGAGCATGGTGTCATAGCCGTCGGGCAGGCGGGTGATAAAGTCGTCCGCGCCCGCGAGCTTGGCCGCCGCGATGCACTCCTCGTCGGTCGCATCCAGGTTGCCGTAGCGGATGTTATCCATCACGGTGCCGGTGAACAGGTTCACGTCCTGCAGCACGACGCCCAGGCTTCGGCGCAGGTCGGCCTTGCGGATCTTGTTGACGTTGATGCCGTCGTAGCGGATCTTGCCGTCGGCGATGTCGTAGAAGCGGTTGATGAGGTTGGTGATGGTCGTCTTGCCGGCACCGGTGGCGCCGACAAACGCGACCTTCTGGCCCGGCTTGGCAAACACGGACACGCCGTGCAGCACCTCGTGGTCGGGCGTGTAGCCAAAGTCGACGTTGTCCATGACCAGGTCGCCGCGCAGCGGTACGTACTCGATCTCGCCGGTTGCGCGGTGCGGATGTTTCCATGCCCACATGCCGGTGTGGTGGTCAGCCTCCTCGAACTCCCAAGTCTCGGGGTTCACCTGTGCGTTGACGAGCGTCACGTAGCCTTCGTCGGCCTCGGGCTTCTCGTCGATGAGCTCAAAGATGCGGTCGGCGCCGGCGAGGCCCATGACCACGGCGTTGATCTGCTGCGAGATCTGGCCGATCTGTCCGCAGAACTGCTTGGTCATGTTGAGGAACGGCACCACGACGGCGATGGACAGCGCCATGCCCGAGATGCTCAGGTTGGGCACGCCCAGTGCCAGGAAAATGCCGCCGGCAAGGGCCACCAGCACGTAGAGCAGGTTGCCCAGGTTCATAAGGATGGGCATGAGGATGTTGGCGTACATGTTGGCCTTTTGCGAGACCTCGAAGAGCTTCTCGTTGCGCTCGTCAAAATCGGCCTCGGCGGCAGACTCGTGGCAGAACGCCTTGACGACCTTCTGGCCGTTCATGACCTCCTCGATATGGCCCTCGACCACGCCGAGCTCGGTCTGCTGCGCAATGAAGAAACGCGCGGAATTGGAGCCGAGCAGCTTGGTCATAAAGGTCATAAAGGCGACGCCGGCGATGATGACCAGGCACATCCACACGCTGTAGTATAGCATGATAAAGAACACCGTGACAATGATGATGATCGTCATGAGCAGGTTGGGCAGCGACTGACTGATCATCTGGCGCAGCGTATCGATGTCGTTGGTGTAGTGGCTCATGATATCGCCGCGCTGGTGCGTGTCGAAGTAGCGGATCGGTAGGTCCTGCATGCGGTTGAACATCATCTCGCGCAGCTTCTCGAGCGAGCCCTGCGTGACGATAGCCATGGCGCGGTTCCAGAAGAGCGAGGACAGGACACCGACGCCGTAGATGCAGGCGAGGGTGGTCACGAGCTGCAGAATCTTGGGCTGTGCGGCTTCCCAATCGCCCGACTGCCACGATTCGCTAATAATCTGCAGGGCGCTCTGCAGGAAGGTCGCGCCGATGGAGTTGATGATGGCGCAGAGCACCACGCCGGCGACGACAAGGGGCAAAAGCACGGGATAGAAGCCAAAGAGCGTCTTGATGAGGCGCGACATGGTGCCGCCCTTGCGGTTGAGCGCGCGCTCGGCGGTCGTTGCCTTACTCATGGGCCTCGCCTCCTTCCTGGGTCTGAGCTTGCGTTGCGGTCATGTCGGTGTTGTCTGCCGCCGTGTTCGCGTCGCCAGAGACGTCGTCGGCGTCTTGCGTACCTTCGGCAGACATCTTGTTTTGCGAGGTAAAGGTCTCGCGGTAGATCTCGCTCGTCTTAAGCAGCTCGTCATGGGTGCCGATCTGCGCGATACGGCCGCCCTCCATGACGATGATGCGGTCTGCGTCCTGCACGGAGCTGATGCGCTGGGCGATGATGAGCTTGGTCGTGTTGGGCAGATAGCTTGCCAGTCCTGCGCGGATCTTTGCGTCGGTCTTGGTGTCGACGGCGCTGGTGGAGTCGTCCAGGATCAAGATCTTGGGGCGACGCAGCAGGGCGCGTGCAATGCACAGGCGCTGCTTCTGACCGCCCGAAACATTAGAGCCGCCCTGTTCGATCCAGGTGTCGTAGCCCTTGGGGAAACCGTCGACAAACTCGTCGGCGCAGGCCAGATGCGCTGCCTCGCGGACTTCCTCGTCGGTGGCGTTCGGGTCGCCCCAACGCAGGTTCTCGGCGATGGTGCCGCTAAACAGCACGTTTTTCTGCAGCACCATGGCGACCTGGTGACGCAGCGCGTCCAGGTCGTAGTCGCGCACGTCCACGCCGCCCACGCGCACAGCGCCTTCGGTGGTGTCGTACAGGCGGGCGATGAGGTTAACGAGCGTGGACTTGGCCGAGCCGGTGCCGCCGATGATGCCGATGGTCTCGCCGCTCGTAATGTGCAGGTCGATATCGTCGAGCGCCTGGCGTTTCGCATGCGCGGAATACTTAAAGCTCACGTGGTCAAAGTCGATGGAACCGTCGGCAACCTCGAGCACGGGCTCGGCGGGATTGGCGATCGTGGGCTCGGCGGCCAGCACCTCGGCAATGCGGTGTGCCGATTCGTCGGCCATGGTCACCATGACAAAGATCATCGACAGCTGCATCAGGCTCATGAGAATCTGGAAACCATAGGTAAAGGTCGAGGAGAGCTGGCCCACGTCGAACAGCGTGCCCTGGCTCGTGATGATGAGCTTGGAGCCTAGGTAGATGATGACGACAAACGCGCCGTTGACGCAGATGTTCATCATGGGGTTGTTAAAGGCGAGCAGCTTCTCGGCGCGGGTGAAGTCCATCTGGACGTCGCGCGCGGCGGTCGCGAACTTCTCCTTCTCAAAGTCTTCGCGCACATAGCTCTTGACCACGCGCATGCCGGTGACGTTTTCCTCGACGGACTCGTTAAGGGCATCGTACTTGTGGAACACGCGCGAGAAGATGGGGCGCACCTTAAAGATGATAAAGAACAGTCCAAAGCCCAGCAGCGGAATGATGACCAGGTAGACCATGGCGACGCTGCCGCCCATGATAAACGCCATGGTAAAGGCGAAGATCAATACCAGCGGCGCGCGCACGGCGATACGGATGATCATCATAAAGGCCTGCTGCACGTTGTTGATATCGGTGGTCAGGCGCGTGACGAGCGAGGAGCTCGAGAACTCATCGATGTTGGCAAAGCTGAACGTCTGGATCTTGTAGAACAGGTCGTGACGCAGGTTCTTGGCGAATCCGCAGCTCGCATGGCTGCAGGTGACACCAGCCGCGGCGCCAAAAGCAAGCGACGTCAGCGCGATGAGCACCAAAAAGCCTGCGGTGGGAAGCATCTCGGCTACGGTGGCGCCGTCTTTGATGGCGTCGATCAGGTTGGCGGTGATAAATGGAATCAGCATCTCGCAGAGCACCTCGCCAAGCACGAGCAGCGGCGTGGCAACAGTGACTTTCATATAGTCGCGGATGCTTCCCATGAGGGTTTTAATCATCCAGTTCCTCCCAGGTTACGCGGATTTTATCGAGCATTTCGGCGAGGTCCTCGCGCTCGTCGTGGGTGAGCGCGCTAAAGGCCCGTTCTCTAAAGCGGATGCGGGCCGCCTGGTCGATGCGGGCGTTTTCCCGGCCGGTTTCGGTCAGGCGAATGGTGAGTTGCCGTCGATCCTTGGGGTTACGGCTGCGCTCGATGAGGCCGTTGAGCTCGAGCTTGGACAGGATCTCGGAAAGCGATCCCGGCTTGAGGTCAAAGTGCATGCCGAGCTCCTGCTGCGACATCTCGCCGCCGGGTTGCTTGGCCAGCAGGCAGATGATGGGCGCCTTGCCGGATACGCCTCCGCCATGAAAGTGCATGTAATGGCCGCAAAAGCCCAGATTATTGAGGATGCGCTTGGCAAGCTTGTCTTCGGCGCTGACCGCTTCGGGTATGTCTACCGGTTGCGACGGGTCACCGCCGGGCTCATGCGGAAGGACGAGTGGTTCAACACACATATCTAAGCTTCGCTCCTTTCTTTAGTTAGGTAGTTGAATTGTTTTGTGCCTAACCAATTTAGGAGCACGGTAAATAAATGTCAAGGTACCAAACTTATTATGTTCGAGCGGCACTTAGGGACGTTCCTTATGTGCCGGCATTTGGGGACACTCCTTGTGTCGACTAGTCATTTAAGAACGTCCCCAACGACTAACTTCCTCCTTCCCGTAACCTTTCCGCAACAATTCGTCCTCTGCGGTGCCAGCGCCCGTTCACAACGTCCCCTGCGCTACACTTAGTCGCACTGTGGCGCTGCCGCGCCGCGCCCGAAACAAGGGAGACCCTCATGAAGAATACTCAGCTGCTGCTGATTAACGATATGTGCGGCTACGGCAAGGTCGCGCTTTCCGCCATGCTGCCGGTGCTGTCGCACATGGGTTACCGTATCCACAATCTGCCGACGGCACTTGTGTCCGACACGCTCAACTACCCCAAGTTCTACATCCACGACACCACCGAGTACGTGCGTCAAAGCCTCGCTATCTGGGAGGAGCTCGGCTTTGAGTTCGACGCCATCTCGACCGGCTTTATCGTGACCGAGGAAGAGACGCGCATCATCTCGGACTTTTGCCACCGCCGTGCGCAAAAGGGCACCAAGGTGTTCGTCGATCCCATCATGGGTGACAACGGCAAGCTCTATGCCGGCGTGCCCGAGTCCACGATTGGCCTCATGCGGCACCTGCTGGAGTGCGCAGACTACGCGGTGCCCAACTACACCGAGGCCTGTCTGCTCGCCGATACGCCTATTGCAGAGCAGATCACGCCCGATGAGGCCCGCGCCCTTGTGGACGCCGTGCGCGAGTTGGGTGCCAAGTCGGTGGTCATTACGAGCGCCGTGGTCAATGGCACGAACGCGGTTATCGGTTACGACCATGTAGCGGGGGAGTACTTCACGATTCCCTTTGAGCTCATTCCGGTCTATTTCCCGGGTACGGGCGACACGTTCTCGGCAGTGCTCGTCGGCCGCGTTATGGCAGGTTGGAGTCTGCAGCGCGCCACGGCCGATGCCATGCGCGTGGTGGCCGAGCTTATCGAGCGCAATGCTGCGCAGGAGGATAAGTCTGCCGGCCTGCCCATCGAGGCCTGCCTGGATGTGATTGACCATGAGTAATGCTGGCGAGGGCGGCGTCAAGCCTGCGGGCGAGAACGGGCCGCTCGGCGCGCCGCGTGGCAAGCGGCCGCGTATCCGCGTGAGCTGCGTGGACCAGCTGGGGACGTGCCGCTGCCACCACGGTCATAAGCCGGGCGACGTCTTTGACTTTGACCGAGACCGCGGCAAGATGTGCTCCATGGCCTGCCACGTGGGCTTTCCCTATATCGATATCCTGCGCTATGGCGGAACCGTGCCTGGCAACGAGCCCGGTACGGCGAAGTTTTGCTGCCCCGAGGTCGATACGCTGAATGTCTGGCTTTCCGAGATCGTCGACGAGTAGTTGAGCGTGGATTATCTCCCGCCGAGAAAATGAGCGTGGTTTTTCTCCCGTTTAGAGCGCACTTGAACGCTCAAAGTGGGAGAAAATCCACGCTCATTTTTCATGCGGGAGATTATCCACGCTCGTTTCGCGCCGAAGGCGTGGCCTGCGACCTCGCTTTCCTACAGCTGCTCGAGCATAGCGGCGCAACCGGCGAGCACGTCGCGGTAGGTGGCATCGAAATTGCCGGTGTACCAGGGATCGGCCACGTCGCCGGGGCGCCCGGTCCAATCGAGCAAGCGCGTAATCTTGCCGTCGGGGTCGTCGCCAAAGATGCGACGCAGGCCACGCGCGTTCTCAGCATCCATATAGACAATGTGGTCCCAGTTGCCATACTCTGCTCGACGCACCTGGCGGGCACGGTGCGCAACGACGGGAATCCCGACTTCGCGCAGCTTGGCGACCGTGCCATGATGCGGCGGGTTGCCGATCTCCTCAGTTGAGGTCGCTGCGGAATCGATGACAAACTCCGCCTCGCGCCCAGCGCGGCGCACGAGCTCGGTAAACACCGACTCAGCCATCGTCGAGCGGCAGATGTTCCCATGGCAGATAAACAGTACACGTTGCATATGCGGTTTCCTTTCGATCGCCATCATCGAGCTCGAGTATCGCATCTGCGCTTACGCCCTCGCCCGCTTGCGCTCCCAACGTGCCAGCTTAATCGTCACCAGCGTAAGCGCCCAGGCCACAAGCGAGAACGCGGCGCCCACGGCGCCCACGTGTGCAATGCCAATGCTGCTCACCACGGCTCCGCCTACCGCGGTGCCAAACGAGATGCCGACGTTAAACGCCATGGGCTCAACCGAACTTGCGAGTACCATCGACTTGGGATGGCGGCTGCGTGCCACGTCCATAAAGTGCGTGATGCACGACACCGAGAACAGGTACATGAGCAGCGCCAAGCTAAAGACAAAGACCAGCGCGAGCGGCATGGTGCCGCCCACAGCAAACAGCCCGAGTAACGCCGCGGCCTGCAGCACAAACGTCACAAGCAGCGCCTTCATGCCAAAGCGCGCATCGATCCATCCGCCCAGGATGTTCGAGATCAGGCAGAACACGCCGTAGGCCATAAGCGTGGTGCTCGCCTGAACGGTTCCCATACCCAGCACCTGCTCAAGATAAGGCGTCACGTAGCCGTAGAACACATAGACCGAGCCTACGCCAAACAAAAAGATGAGCATGCCGGTGATGATGCTCGGCTCGCGCAGCAGACCCGCCTGCTCGCGAAAGGTGGCAGGCTCATCGGTTTGCCCAGCGCGCGGCATAAACGCCACGAGCGCTCCGCAGATCAGAACGGCAAAGGTCAGCGTGCCGTACATGGCCACGTGCCAGTCGAGCGTGTCGGCCACGAACTTGCCGATCGAGGTCACAAAGACCATTGCCACGGAAAACGCACCATATACCACCGAGATGGCAAGTGAGGTTTGCTGTGGGGACAGCAGCTCGGGGATGTACGTCACACCCACGGCGAGCAGTGCGCCCGAGACGGAGCCCAGGACAATGCGCGAGATAAACAGCACCTGGAAGTTGGGCGCCAACGCCATGACCAGGTTGCCGAGCACAAAAACGATGCTGTAGCACACGAGCAGCTGGTAGCGGCGGAATCGCCCCGTGCTGAGCGCGAGCACCGGCGTGGCGATAGCGTAGACGAGCGCGAACACGCTGATGAGCTGGCCCGCAGTGGCAAGTGATACGCCGAGTTCCGTTGCCAAGTCGCTTTCGATGCCGATGACCACGAACTCCGAGCAGCCGAGCGAGAAGCCCAACAGCACGAGCAGCGCCAGGCAGAGCTTGGTGCGCGCGGGGGAGAGCGCGGCGGCGGTTGACTTACTTTTAGGCGTGGTTGCGGCGGTCAAGGTTGTCACTCCAATGTCGCATGAATAAGCGGGATTCAATCCCTGCAACTCTAACAGAATGTGTCAGGTGCCTGCCCCCTTTGTCGCAGGCTGCGCTTGCCTGTATAGTCGCAATACAGGCGAAGATGGTCTCAGGTACATCGCGGGCGACAGGAGATCCCATGGGTATGCACACGACAAAGGTTGCAGTGGGCGAGGGCAAGTTTGCGCTCGAGGCCCAGTTGACGGTGACGCCGCGCGGCATGGTGGTGTACGCCTGCTCGCCGGAGTACGCGCATCTGGGCGCCACGGCGCAGGCCATTCCGCGCCCTGAGCCCGGTCGCACGGCGACCGTGAGCATCCTGGCCGTTCCGTGCCATCGAGATGAGATCCCGGCGCACGATATCGCGGCGGCGCTGGCCACGCGCTTTGGCGTGCCGGTAGTTGCAAGCACGGGCTTTCATGTGGAGCATGCGACTGCGGACGATCTGCAGCGCGTGCTCGCTACCACCAAGGAGCTCATCGCCGCGCTCGAGGAGGCCGCCGCGCGCATCCTGCGCGCCGGCTGGGATGAGGGCGGTGCAGGCGCCGAGGT
The DNA here is from genome assembly GCA_902466075.1 of uncultured Collinsella sp. Taxonomy (GTDB): domain Bacteria; phylum Actinomycetota; class Coriobacteriia; order Coriobacteriales; family Coriobacteriaceae; genus Collinsella. The sequence goes on along the minus strand of CABQQA010000010.1, from coordinate 33,983 downwards.
CGTGGCGGTCGATGCCGCGACCGGCGAGGCGCTTGGCCCTGTCGATCGCATCGAGGCACATGCCGGCGAGGGCATCCTGCATCAGGCATTTCTGACGCTTCTGGTCGAGGGCCAGGGCGTGGACGCGCGCCTGCTGCTTTGCCGCCGCAGTCCGCTCAAGCGCCTGTGGGGCGGGGTGCTGGCCGATAGCTGCGCCGGCCATCCGCTCCCCGGGGAAGACGTCGCGGCCGCCACGGCGCGTCGCATCAACGAAGAGCTTGGCATTGCGCGCGAGCCCGACCAGCTCAAGCACCTCGGTCACGTGGTGTATCGCGAGGATCACGGCGACGGCCGCTGCGAGTGCGAATGGTGCGAGGTGTTCGCAGCCCATGTTGAGCCGGGCGAGCTGCATATCAACCAAGAGGAGATCTCGGAGGTGCGTCGCGTGGCCCCGTCCGAGCTCAAAGGCTACCTGCAGGGTCACCCCGAGCAGCTGGCCCCCTGGCTCCGCGAGGCACTCAGCGACCCATCCATCCGTACGGCCCTCGCTATGTAACAAAGGTACAGTCCCTTTGCCATGTCCAAACCGTCACAACATTCGATGAAAATCTCGAAATCGAGGAAAAGCGTCGAATGTTGTGACGGTTTTTGCCCAGAGGATCGCTTCTCATCCAAAAATCCCGCTTGACTGTATTGCCACAACACAGCGCAACGTAAGGGGTGTCCGATAACGGGCGCCCCTTTTTAAGTGGCAACGTGGCCGCGAATCCGGAGCGCCCCCAACAAGAAAGGTGGGGAGATGGAAGCGGAAAAGAAGGCGTTTAAGATCACCAAGCGCGAAATTGGCTTTGTGCTGGGTATCGTTGTCTTTTTGCTGGTGAAGTTTCTTCCTTTGGCGGAGCTGAGCTCGACGGTCGAGCTCACGGTCGGCGCTCAGACCTGTCTGGCACTGACGCTCGCCACGGTGGTGTTCTGGGCATGTGGCGTGGCGCAGCCGGGCTTTGTGGGCCTGCTCTACTGCGCGCTGCTCGTTCTGTTCAAGGTGTGCGTGGACGACACGGGCGCCGCGAGCATCTCGGCGACAGTCGCCTCCACGTTTAGCTCGTGGACCAAAGCCACCATGTGGCTCGTCATTGGTGCCTACCTCATCGCCAGCGCGGTCAAGGAGTCGGGCCTGGGCGAGCGCATCGCCTATGCGTTTATGCTCAAGTTCGTGCGCGACGCCAAGTCGCTCATCATCTCGATCTTCGCTCTCACCTTTGTGCTGTCGCTGCTGATCCCGCATCCGTTCCCCCGCGCCTTCCTCATCCTCGCCGTCGTCTCGGTCATCGCCGAGTCCGCCGGCTACGGTGACGACGACAAGGGTAAGCTCGGCTTCCTCGTGTTTGCCGCTGCTGCCCCGGGCTCCATGTTCTTCCTGACGGGCGACTCCACACTCAACCCGCTCGTTGCGCAGTACAGCGCCGAGGCCGGCGGCATGAGCCCGTCCTTTGTCGACTGGTTCCTGTACATGAGCGTGCCTATGCTGGTCGCGCTGCTGTGCACCCTGTTCTTGGGCCTCTTCCTCTTTAAGCCCAGCAAGGAGCTCGTCTACGATCGCGAGCAGATCGTGGCCAAGCAGGCCGCGCTCGGCAAGCTCTCCGTCAAGGAGATCCGCACCATCGTGTGGCTTGTCATCGCCATCGCGCTGTGGCTCACCGTCTCGGGCGACTATATCGGCTGGGTCACCCTGGCCATTGGCGTCGCACTCGCCATGCCCATCATCGGCGAGGTCCTCACTCCTGCCAGCTGGAACGCTGTCGACATCAAGTCCCTCATGTTCCTGACGGCCGCCATGGCCGTGGGTTCCGTGGGCGGCGCCACCGGCATGAACGCCTGGATCGCCGACGTCGTGCTTCCCAGCTCCGTGCCCGAGAACATCTTCCTGTTCGCCCTGCTCGTCGCCGCGCTCTCCATGATCATCCACATGTTCATGGGCTCGGTCATGGCCGTGCTCGGTGTGTGCGTGCCGGCGTTCATCAGCTTCGCGGCCGGCTCCAGCGTAAGCCCGCTTGCCGTGGCGCTCATCGTCTTCACGTCCATCAACATCCACTACATCCTGCCGTTCCACAACCTGCCGATCCTTATCGGCGAGGGCAAGGACGCCGGCGGCTACACCTCCAAAGAGGCCATGCGCATGGGTATTCCCCTCACCGCGGTCGTCTTTATCGTCGTGCTGGTCGAGGCCGCCTGGTTCCACCTCTTTGGCCTGATGTAAGCAGTCGAGTGCTTGGCTGTAATTAGCCGAGTGCTTGAACTGCGAGTGCCCGAGCGCCCCATCTATGAGCGCTGCGGCCCCATTACGTTACCAAGCCCGGCGGCATCCTCGCCGCCGGGCACTCTCCCGAAAGGAGCATGCTATGTCCACTACCGATGCTTCCCAGATCCACGACCTGCGCTCCGCGCTCGACTTTTTGCGCGAGATGCCGGGCCAGCTGCTCGAGACCGACACTCAGGTCGACCCGGACGCCGAGGTCTCGGGCGTCTACCGTCACGTCGGCGCCGGCGGCACCGTTATGCGCCCGACCAAAGAGGGTTCGGCGATGGTCTTCAACAACGTCAAGGGCTTTGACGATGCCAAGGTCTGCATCGGCATGCTTGCCAGCCGCAAGCGCGTTGCCGCCCTGCTCGACCTGGACGAGGAGCACCTGGGCCTCGAGATCGGCAAGCGCTTCGAGAACCTGATCGCGCCCGAGCAGATCGCCGAGGGTGCGCACGTCGACTGCCAAGAGGTCGTGTACAAGGCGACCGACGAGGGCTTTGACCTGCGCAAGATCGTTCCCGCTCCTACCAACACGCCCGTCGACGGCGGCCCCTACATCACCATGGGCCTCGCCTACGGCACGAGCCCCGACGGCTCCCAGTCCGACGTGACCATCCACCGCTTCTCCTGCGTCGACAAGGATAAGCTTGCCATGTGGATTACCCCCGGCAGCCGTCACCTGGGCGCGTTCTTTGACGAGTACTGCCAGCGCGGCGAAGACATGCCCATCTCCATCTCCATCGGTTTGGACCCCGCCGTGTACATGTGCTGCGGTTTTGAGGCTCCCACCACACCGCTCGGCTTCAACGAGCTGCAAATTGCCGGTGCCCTGCGCGGCCACGCTGTCGAGCTTGCCGACTGCGTCACCGTTCCGCAGAAGTGCATCGCCAATGCCGAGTACGTGCTCGAGGGCTACCTCATGCACGACGAGACCATCAACGAGGACGTCAACGGCCACGGCTACGCCATGCCCGAGTTCCCCGGCTACACCGGCGGCGCCAGGGTCTGCCCGGTGATCAAGATCACCGCCGTCACCACGCGTGTCAACCCCATTATGGAGAGCTGCATCGGCCCTTCGCACGAGCACGTGTCCATGGCCGGTATCCCCACCGAGGCTTCCATCTACAAGATGGTCGAGACCGCTATCCCGGGTCGCCTGCTCAACGTCCACGCTGCACCCTGCGGCGGCGGCAAGTTCGTTGCCATCATGCAGTTTAAGAAGTCGAGCAAAAATGACGAGGGCCGTCAGCGCAACGCCGCCATGCTCGCCTTCTCGGCATTCTCCGAGCTCAAGCATGTGATCTTGGTTGACGAGGATGTCGACATCTTTGATATGAGCGACGTGATGTGGGCCATGACCACGCGCTTCCAGGCCGACGTCGACCTCATCACCATCCCCGGCTGCCACTGCCACGTGCTCGACCCGTCCAACGACCCCGCGTTCGACCCCACGATTCGCGAGCACGGCATCGCCTGCAAGGCCATCTTCGACTGCACGGTTCCGTTCGACCTCAAGAAGAATTTCATTCGCTCGCAGTTCATGGAGATCGACAAGGACAAGTGGGCCAAGGAGATTGCTTTCTAGTAAGTAGCCCTACCAAGTAGTTAAGGAGTTGTCATGCCTGAGTCTTCTGTCCGTCCCCGTCGCATTGTCGTTGGCGTGTCTGGCGCCAGCGGTGCCGCGCTGGGCCTTGAGTGCCTCAAATGCCTGCGTCAGGCCGGTGCCGAGTCGGCGCTTGTCGTCACGCGCGGGGGAGAGATTACCATCGAGCAGGAGCTCGGCATGACGCTCGACGAGTTTGCGTGCCATGCCGATGTGGTCTACGACAACAAGAACATCGGCGCCGCCATCGCAAGCGGCACCTATCCGGTCGACGGCATGATCGTGGCGCCCTGCTCCATGAAGACGCTCGCCGGCATCGCGAGTGGCTACAGCGAAAACCTGTTGCTGCGCGCGGCCGATGTTCAGATGAAAGAGCAGCGCCGCCTGGTGCTCATGGTGCGCGAGACGCCCTTCAGCGCCATTCACATCGACAACATGGCGCGCCTGGCGCGCGTGCCGGGCGTCATGCTCATGCCGCCCATGCTTACGTTTTACAACGGCCCCGCCACGCTCGATGACGCGGTGCATCACATCGCCGCCAAGGCGCTCGAGGCCGTCGGCGTGTCATGTGCAAACTATAAGCGCTGGTCATAGGCGTCTTTAGGGTAGGATACGAGTAGTGTTTGAGCCCGCTGCCCCTGTGGGCGGCGGGCTTTGTGCGCAAAAGGGATGTGTCGGGAGGACCTATGCAGACGGGCATGTATGCGATTAGCGAGATGGCGAGCTTGTTTAACGTTTCGCGCCAAACGCTCATCTACTACGACAAGATCGGTCTGTTTAAACCCGCCGTGGTTAACGAAAAGGGCTACCGTTTCTATTCGCCCACGCAGATCCCGCTCATGCGTCTGATCTGCATGCTACGTGACCTAGGGCTCGAACTCGATGAGATCGACCGCCTAGCCTCGACGTTCGACATTAGCGAGATGACCGATCACCTGCGCTCGCGGGTGCAAGCGCTCGATGAACAGATCGCCGGCCTCAAAGCCGAGCGCGCGAGCGTGCAGGAGCGCCTGAGCTTTTACGACGAGGCGGTTTACTGGCGCGAGCGCGAGGGCAGGCCGGAGCTCAAGCAGTTTGAGCGTCGCTACGTGGTCTTTGAGGAGTTTCCAGGCGATATCGAGCGCGGCCGCTCGATGCTTCACCCCACGCTCATGCGGGCCATCCTGCGCATGCGTGCGTTGACGGGCACGCGCCCTATGCGCGGCTGGGGTGCCATGCTGCGTCGTGAGGCGCTGCATTCCGACGACCCTATCGCCGGCGCGGGCTCCTTTGCCGTGCTGCCGCGCGGTGCCGAGGAACTGCTGCCGAGCGATCCCGCCGAGCTGGCAGAGATCGGCATCGAAGTGCTGCCCGAGGGCACATACCTGTGCATGAGCCGCTGGGGTATGCCGTACGAGCCCGAGGGCATCCGCGCCATCGTTGCCTGCATGGACGAGCACGCGCTCCAGCCCGTTGGCAACGCTTTCGACTTTTGCTACCTCGATACCACGAGCTACGACGAGTCCCACCAAGAGGACTTCTGCTGCATCCAAATTCCCGTCGCCCTCTAGATGTGACAAGGGGACTGTTCCTTCGTCACATTCGTGGTGTGGCTGCTGCCCAAACCGTCACAACATTCGATGAAAATCTCGAAAACGAGGAAAAGCGTCGAATGTTGTGACGCTTTTCCTGTCTGTGCCGGCGAGCTCCCGTGCCATCTGGGGGTATAAGGCTAGCAAGTGTTTATTTGCGAGGCCTAAGGGGCGCCCCGTATGGATATCGATAACTTTGAATGGTGGTATAGCGAGGGCGAGGCTCCGGACGAGGAGTGGGACGAGCCTACGCCGTGTGACGTGTCGAGCGACGAGGACGAGACCGGCAACGATGCTGCTGTCGAGCCTGACGCCGCCTCCGATGCCGCCGAACCCCTAACCTTTGAACAGGCTTGGGCCCAGGCCGAGGCCGACGAGGCGAAGGCCGATGCCACGGCCACGCTCGGCGAGCCGGCTGATATGTCGATCTCGCCGGCAAAGACCCCACAGCCGCGCCATACCATCGACCCCGGCAGCACGGCATCCTTCAGCATACTCGACGTGCCCGCGCAGGGTGCCCAGGCGCCCGCCCCCACCCATCGCCCCAACCTGGCTCGCGAGGAAGACGCGGGCCGTCGCTCTCCGCTCGGCCCCATTCTCATCGCCTTTATGGCCGGCGTTATCGCTTGCTCGGCGATCGGCAGCATCTGGGGTCATGTCGAGCAGCAGCGCCAAGACGCCGCCAAGGTCGAGATGTCTGTCGAGCAATCGCTCAGCCGCACGCGCTCGGTGCATGTGTCGGTCGAGGTTAAGGACGGTGCGACATGGGACACCGCCCGCGGCGACAGCCAGATGCTCGTCCATATCGTGGGTCGCACGCTCAAGGGACAAGCAATCGACGAGTATCAATACGTCAATTCCGAAGGTGACGGTATCGAGCTCAAGCCCGGCGACTACGAGCTCACGGTCGATGAGCCGCCCGTCGCCACCGACGGCACGCGTTACCGCGCCTCAAAGCGCATGGTTCCGGTGAGCTTTAATTCACAGGCGCCCGATACGGTCGATAGCACGCCACAGGGCGGGTTTGACCTTTACGCTATTGCTCAATAACTGCGCCTGACGCTCAACCCCGCCGCCAAGAGTGGGACAATAGCCCTCGACACTGTTGTTTACTTTTGGAGGAAGTAGCATGTCTACCGTCACCACCATCAAGCGCGGCGGCCTTACCGCGGCCATCGATTCCATGGGCGCCCAGCTCACGAGCCTTGCCCTCAACGGCAACGAGTATCTGTGGCAGGGCGACCCGGCCTTTTGGGGCAAGCACGCGCCCATTCTGTTCCCCATTGTGGGCTCGCTGCGCAACAACACGGCGACGTCTGCGGCCGGCACCTGCGAGATGCCGCGCCACGGACTCGCGCGCATCGTCGAGCACAAGCTGGTCGAGGTCTCCGAGGACGGCTCGTCCGTCACCTACGAGATCACCGATACGCCCGAGTCGCTCAAGGCTTTCCCCTTCCACTTTAAGCTCAACATGACCTATGCCCTAACCGGCGACGCCACGCTTACCCAGACTTTTGCCGTCACCAACACCGGCGACGTGGACCTGCCGTTCTCGGTGGGCGGCCACCCCGCATTTAACGTGCCTGCCCCCGGTGCCGAGGACGAGGCATTCGAGGATTACGAGCTGGCGTTTACCGAGGCTTGGACTAACGAGGTCCCCATCATCACGCCCGACGGTCTTATGACGTTCGAGGGTAGCTACAAGGCTCCCGATAACTCGGACGTGCTGCCCATTACGCACCGCAGCTTCGATAACGATGCCATCATGTTCACCGATGCCCCGGGCTCCACGCTCACGCTGCGCGGTCGCAAGTCGGGCCACGGCGTCAAGATCGACTTTGAGGGCTTTAAGTACATCGGCGTGTGGTCTGCCGCCAACGACGCTCCGTTTGTGGCGCTCGAGCCCTGGACCGGTCATACCACCATGGACACCGAGGACGACGTCTTTGAGCACAAGGTCAACACCATCACCTTGGCTCCCGGCGCTACCGATAAACGTAGCTTTAGCGTCACCTTGCTCTAGATGTGACAAAGGGACAGTCCCTTTGTCCCTTCCCGCCCGCTAAGCCTCCCTGCCACATCCGGCAGGGAGGCTTTTTGGTAGGTAGCCATTGGGGATGTTCTTAAACGACTACTGTGTGTCTATTAATTTTTCGCGCACATGCCGCGTTGCTGGTTGCGGGCGTATATCCTGTCTTATTGTCAGCAAAGCAAAACAGGAAGGCATCAGATGCAACCTCGACTACAGCGCGACGCGCAGGCCCAGCCGGTGTGCAGTCGTCGCATCTTCTTGGGTAGCGCCCTCGCTGCGAGCGCTTCTGTCGTCGCCGGCGCACTTGCCGGTTGCCAGCGCCCCTCCACGCTGGAAGTAGTTCAGCCCACGACAGGCGGCGGTCGCGACGACCTGTCCGATTCCGTTATCGGCAAGGATAAGATCCGCATTGGCATGGAGGCGGCCTACGCCCCGTACAACTGGCAGGTTTCCGAGGCCAGCGAGTTCACGATCCCCATCGATAACGTGCAGGGCGCCTATGCCGACGGCTACGACGTGCAGATCGCCAAGATCGTCTGCAAGGCCCTTGGCGGTGAGCCCGTTGCCGTCAAGCAGAGCTTCTCGGGCCTTATCGACTCGCTCAACAACGGCCAGATTGACCTCATCATCGCCGGCATGAGCGCCACGCCCGAGCGCGAGGAGTCCGTCGGCTTTTCCGACCCGTACTTCATTGGCTACTTTGGCCTGTTCGTAAAAGAGGGCTCGCCCTACCAAAACGCCACCAAGCTCAGCGACTTCAGCGGTGCCACGGTGCTCGGCCAAAAGGACACCATGCTCGATACCGTCATCGACGAGATTCCGGGCGTTGTGCACAAGAACCCGGTCGATTCGGTCCCCACGGTGTTCTCGAATCTGCTGCAGGGCACGTGCGACGCCGTGACCTACAACACTGAGAACGAAAAGGGCTATATGGCCCAAAATCCCGGTATCGTCCCCATCCACTTTGCCGAGGGCGAGGGCTTTAAGCAGGAGGTCACGGCAAATGTCGGTTGCCGCAAGGGCTCGGACAAACTGCTTAAGCTCATCGACAAGACACTCAAGGGCATTAGCCAAGAGGAGCGCGACCAAATGTGGGACGCGTGCCTCGACCGTCAGCCGGCATAGGGAGGCAGCATGAAAGGCATCAATCGTCTGGCCTCCTTTATCAAGGCCGACCACCGTTATGTGTACCTGGGCACGAGCGTTATCGCGGCGCTCGGCTTGGCATTTAGCCAGCGCAACCCCACGCCGCTGAGCTTTTTGGCGCCCACCGGCATCTTCCAAGATTGCCTTTGGGCGATTCTGTGGGCCTGGATCGTCGTGTCGGCGGCAGCGCTGGTCACCAAGCTCATGCACTGGAACGACTATCGCGAAACGTCGCCGTTTGCTTCCGAGCGCTTCCGTCGCGGCGCGCGCCTGGGCAGCTATGTCGTGGTCGTCATCGCGGCGATCTTCTTTGTCGACCGCTGCGTCATGTCGTTTATCGACCTGGTGCAGGTGAGCATTGTCTCGGATTCCAACCCCAGCGACTTTTTGTCGAGCTTGGTCTACATGACCTACAAGAGCGGCGACTTCTTCATCCGTGGCATCGAGATCACCATCGCGCTTGCCACCTTCGGCACGGTCATCGCCTTCTTCTTGGCGCTGCTCTTTGTGTTTTTGCGCATTCAGACCTTCGATCGCGTGGACAACGACCTGGTGCGCTTCTTTAAGAGTGTCGGCCGCGGCTTTGCGACCATCTACTCCACCATCGTGCGTGGCACGCCCATGATGGTCCAGGGCCTACTCATCTATTACGCGGGCTTCACCGTTTTGCGCGGCATGGGCTTCGAGACCGCCCAGGCCAACCAGATCTGGAGTACCTTCACCGCCGGCCTCGTCACCATCTCGCTCAACTCTACCGCCTACATGATGGAGGTCCTGCGCGGCGGCATCGAGTCCATCGATCCCGGCCAGGCCGAGGCAGCGCGCTCGCTGGGCCTGTCGCAGTGGCAGGCTATGCGCAAGGTCGTGTTCCCTCAGGGTATTAAAAACGCGATCCCGGCGCTCACCAACGAGCTCATCATCAACATCAAGGACTCGTCGGTGCTCTCGGTCATCGGCGTGTTCGACCTCATGTACGCCACCACCACCGTCGCCGGCGTGTACTACCGCCAGATGGAGGTCTACTGCGTGGCGCTCGTGGTCTACCTGATCCTGACGCTCGTGGCGAGCCGCCTGCTCGAAGCCTTTGGCAAAAAGCTCGGCGCCGAGGCCCCGGCAACGCTGCCCAGCTCCAATTAGGCTCAAGACGAGGAGAATCATCATGGCAGATACCGCCACTACCAGCACCACGGCCGCCGCACAGACCAATGGCCCGCTCATCCGCGTCGAGGGCCTGCGCAAGAGCTTCGGCTCGCTCGAGGTGCTCAAAGGCATCGACCTGTCCGTTAACCCCGGCGAAGTCGTCACCATCATCGGCGCCTCGGGCTCGGGCAAGTCGACCTTCCTGCGCTGCCTCAACCTGCTCGAGACCCCGGACGCGGGCCACATCTGGTTCCACGGCCAGGACCTTACGGCCGAGCGCTGCAACATTAACAAGCTGCGTGAGGACATCGGCATGGTGTTCCAGGGCTTTAACCTGTTCAACAACATGGATGTGCTCGACAACTGCACGCTTGCGCCCGTCACGCTCAAAAAGATGAGCAAGGCCGAGACCGAGAAGGTCGCAATGGAGCATCTGACGAGTGTGGGGCTCGAAAAGTTCGCGCACGCCGCCGTGGGTCGCCTGTCCGGTGGCCAAAAGCAGCGCGTGGCCATCGCGCGCGCCCTGTGCATGAATCCGCAGATCATGCTGTTCGACGAGCCGACCTCCGCACTCGACCCCGAGATCGTGGGCGAGGTGCTCGAGGTCATGCGCAAGCTCGCCGCCGACGGCATGACCATGGTCGTCGTCACGCACGAGATGGCCTTTGCCCGCACGGTGTCCGACCGCGTGGTCTTTATGGACAAGGGCGTGGTGCTCGAGGATGCCGCGCCGGCCGAGCTCTTCGGCAACCCCAAACACCAGCGCACTCGTGAGTTCCTCTCTCGCTATCTCGAGGACAAATAACCGACCGCAAACGCTTACGTTGCAGGGCCGCTCCCGTGGGGCGGCCTTTGTCGTCACAATCGAAAGGATGTCATGGCCGAGGTTTGGCGCTTCTTTGCGCATGAGGACGATTTTGCCGATATAGACGAGGCCGGCGCGTGCGAGCGCTTGGGCCGCGTGCTGTCGTTTCCGACCATTTCGAGCATGGATGCCGAGGCGGTGGATTGGCAGCCCTTCGACGACCTGCGCGCGTATATGCAGCAGGCCTGGCCGCACGTATTTGCGGCGGGCGAGGTCGAGCTTGTCGGCCATTCGCTGTTGGTGACGCTTGGCGGTTCCGACTCCGCCCTCAAACCCGTCATGCTCATGGGCCACATGGACGTGGTCCCCGTGGTGCCGGGTACCGAGGCCGACTGGACGCACGCCCCCTTTAGCGGACAGGTGGACGACACCTACATTTGGGGTCGCGGCGCTATCGACATGAAGGATCAGGTCGCAGGCATTCTCGAGGCGGTTGAGTATGCGTTGGCGCACGGTTGGGAGCACAAGCGTTCGCTGTTGCTCGCCTTTGGCCAGGACGAGGAAACCACGCAGTACGGCGCTGGAGCTATCGGCCGCGTGCTCGAGGAGCGCGGTGTTGAGCTCGAGTTCCTGATCGACGAGGGTGACTACCGTATCGTTTCGGCTGCCGAGTACGGCGCGGGCGAGGGCTGGCTTATGCATGCCGACCTTGCCGAGAAGGGCTACGCCGATATCGTGCTCAAGACGAAGAGTGAAGGCGGGCATTCGTCCAACCCCTACGGCGGCACATCGCTCGAGGTGCTGAGCCGCGCTATCGCCGCAATCTGCGATATCGAGTGGCCGACGCGTGTGACCGATCTACTTGCCGCACAGCTCGTCGAGCTGGGGCTCTACACGGCGGATGAGATTGCCGCCAACGGGGACGTCATTGTCCGCGACTGCCTCGCCAGCAAGAAGCTCTATCCGCTGGTGACGACCACCTGCGCGCCCACGCAGATCGAGGGAGGCAGCGCCGGCGCCAACGTAATGCCGCAGGATATGTGGGCCAACATTAACTTCCGCATGCTCGAGGGCACGAGCGTGGCCGACGTTGTGGCGCGCTGCCGTGAGGCGGTTGCCGGGGCGGACCTTGCCGGTCGTGTCGAAGTGGAGCTGGGCCCCGGCAGCTCCGAGCCCTCGCCGTCCCCGCGCATCGGTGGTCCCGGCCTCGAGGCGGTTCGCTCCATCGCCGCCCGCTATTTCCGCGATCCAAAGGGGACGGAGGAAAACGGATCATCCGAGCCGTTGGCGATTGTCCCCTCGACCGTGATCGGCGCGACCGACGCTGCCAACTACCAGCACTTTTGCTCCGAATGCATTCGTTTTTCGGCGTTTGTGGTCGACGATGACGAGTGCGACCGCGGCGTCCACGGCACCAACGAGCGCATCACCCGCCGCGCCTACCTCCAGGGTGTTCGCTTCCTCATCGCCCTGCTTCAAACGCTCTAGAATGTGATAAAGCGACGCTTCCTTTGTTAGCCGTTGGGGACGTTCTTAAACGACTAGCCGTTAAGGAACGTCCCAACGGCTACGTCCACTCATTCCGTGCGGGTTATATGCAGGTTTGCCTGCGCACGCTATCATGTATGGGTTAGACCGCAACTATGTACCCCGTACGCGAAGGGATGCGCATGTATCTGAAGATCGACATGCTCTAGCTGGACTTACCCCCGCAATGGCGCCGTGCGCCCCATCAATTCTGCCGATTTTCACCTTCACGCATATAAAGGAGTCCCGTCATGCGCGACAAGCTCGAAAAGATCATCAAGGCCTACGAGGAGCTCGAGAAAAAGCTTTCCGACCCGGCCGTCGCCTCCGATATCAAGGAGTTCACGCGTCTCAACAAGGAGTACGCGCACCAGTCCGACCTCATCGCTGCCTCGCGCGAGTACATCGGCGCGCTCGATGACATCGAGGCTGCCAAGGAAATGCTCCACGATACTACCGATGCCGATGAGAAGGAGATGCTCCAGATGGACATCTCCGAAAACGAGGCCAAGCTTCCCCAGCTCGAGGAAGACATTAAGTACATGCTCATCCCGAGCGACCCCAACGACGACAAGAACACCATCGTCGAGATTCGCTCCGCCGCCGGTGGCGACGAGGCGGCCATCTTTGCCGGCGATCTGTACAAGATGTATCAGCGCTTCTGTGAGTCGCGCGGCTGGAAGACCACCGTGCTCGACTCCAGCCCCAGCGAGGCCGGCGGCTTTAAGTCCATCGAGTTCAAGGTCGAGGGCGATCGCGTCTATTCCGTCATGAAGTTCGAGTCTGGCGTGCATCGCGTCCAGCGCGTCCCCAAGACCGAGTCCCAGGGCCGCATTCAGACCTCCACGGCTACCGTCGCCGTACTTCCCGAGGCCGAGGAAATCGACGTCCAGATCAACCAGTCCGACCTGCGCATCGACACCTACTGTGCCTCCGGCCCTGGCGGTCAGTGCGTTAACACCACTTATTCCGCCGTGCGCATCACCCACCTGCCCACCAACACCGTGGTGCAGTCGCAGGAACAGCGCTCCCAGATTCAGAACCGCGAAGTCTGCATGCAGATGCTGCGCGCCCGTCTGTACGAGATGGAGCTCGAGAAGCAGCAGGCAGAGCTCGGTGCCGAGCGCCAGAGCCAGATCGGCCACGGCAACCGTTCCGAGAAGATCCGTACCTACAACCAGCCCCAGGACCGCGTGACCGATCACCGCATCGGTTTCAACTCCACCTACAATGGCGTCCTCCTGGGCGACCAGCTCGGCACCGTCATCGAGGCGCTCGCCGCCGCCGAGCGTGCCGAGAAGCTGGCACAGGCCGTGTAGGTTACGCGGTTTTACAAACCGCGTAACGACTCGACGCTGCGCGCCGCCCAGAGCGACAATTTGTCATTCAAAAGGCAAGGCATGACCAGAAGGTCTATGCCTTGCCTTTTTCATGCCAACTTGTTCGCTCTGGGCGGCGCTCGCTGACATTGCCAAAACATCGGCGTTTCCTTGGTTGTCAAATGATCCGTAGGGAGTCATTGGTGACATTGCCTTGATATTTTATTCAGTCGGCTGTGATGTCATTTGAGCTGCTTACCTGCTTAAGGTAATTGACGGCATAAGTCCGCTATCGAAAATATTGCTCAAAATATCGTTCAAGAAGTCGCGGAGCGATTTTTGATGGGTCGTGCGTCAAGCGATGTGGCAAGTTCTTGGTTAGATATTGGTCAGTTTTGGGGCAACCTTGCCAAAAGCTTGACGAATGCAAATCTAGACGTCGACGAACGAACACTTTGAGCGAGCTCGGTACAAAATTCTGGGCTGATTCTCGATAATCGCCTTCAATCGTCCCTTGCCAAGCGCTGGCCTCGCTTACAATCTGCTCCGACATTCGCGCGCCGCCCGGCGCTTAAGAGGGGAGGACCCCATGGCAAACGAGATCTGGACCATCAAGCGTTGTCTCGAGTGGACCAAGGAGTACCTGGCCGAGCGCGGCGAGGAGCACCCCCGTCTTTCTGCCGAGTGGCTGCTGTGCGCCGCCACGGGCCTGGCGCGCATTGACCTATATATGCGTATGGACGAGACGCTTAACGCGGCCCAGCTCGAGACCATGCATGCGGCCGTCGTTCGTCGCGCCAAAGGCGAGCCGCTACAGTACATTACCGGCAGCACGCAGTTTCGCATGATTGACGTCGCGTGCGCTCCCGGTGTGCTCATTCCGCGCCCCGAAACCGAGATGCTCGTCGAGGAAGTCCTCAATTATCTGGATGCCGAGGTGCTGAGCCCCGAGGCTGCTGCCCGTCAGCGTGTTGAGCTGCCTTGGAACGATGAGGTCGAGGAGGCACGCAAGGCCGAGGCCGCGCTGGCAGACGAACGGGCGACTGCCGAGCGCCGTGCCGCTAACCTGACGGCTGCCGATGAGGCGGCGCTAGGCGGCGACGTACTGGGCAGCCGTGCCTATGCCGAGGAACTGGCCGATCGCGAGGCCGAGGAAGCCGCCGCGCAAGCAGCAGAAGCCGAAGCCGCGGAAGCCGCCGAGCCCGAGCTCGACGAATGCGGCATCGCCATCGAGGGTGCCGACCAGGAGACGGTTTCAGCTCAGGATGCCGCTGCGCCTGCCCCAGCCGAGCCCCGCACTGCCCGCGTCCTCGAGGTCGGCTGCGGCACGGGCTGCATCTCGCTCTCCCTTGCCTGGGAGCGCCGCGGCCACGTCACCTGCACCGCTACCGATATCGAACCGCGCGCCATCGAGCTCGCCACCAAAAACCGCGATACGCTCGGCCTTACGTCCGACGAGGTCGCCTTCAGCCTCACGAACCTGGTGAGCTCTATCCCTCGCGAGGAGTGGGGTACTTTCGACGTGCTCGTCTCCAATCCGCCTTACATCCCGACCGACGTCATGCGCTCGCTGCCGCACGAGGTCAAGGACTTTGAGCCCGACCTGGCGCTCGAGGGCGGTGCCGATGGCCTGGATATCTTCCGCCGCCTGCTCAACGCGGCGCCCTATATGCTGCGCGCCGGCGGCCTGTTTGCCTGCGAGCTCTACGAGGGTGCCCTCGACGCTGCCGCCGAGCTCTGCCGCCAGGCGGGTCTATCGGATGTGCGCATCGTCCGCGACCTCACCGATCGCCCCCGCATCGTTCGAGCCGTCGTCACCGAGCCCAAGCAACGCCAGTAATATTTATTAACTGGTTAGCAAAAATTATAAAGTAGTTTATAATTAGGACGGCTGAAAGAGGTCGGCCCATGCAACCTCCTACCTTTCGGGAAATCATTGCCCTACTCAAGCACGATGGATTCGTGAAGGTCGCGCAAGTCGGTAGTCATGCTAAGTATGTTTCTGGTGACCGTGTTGTCACCGTGAACGGCTCTGGTGGTGATCGACCAAAGAAGGGCACGTGGGTAAGTATTCGTCGCCAAGCTGGATGGTAGTTGGAGGCAAAATGAGGCAGCGATTTACCTATGACTGCGTTCTCATAAAAGAAGACGACGGTTACTGCGCCAGCTTCCCGCAGATTCCCGGCGCCTTTGCCGATGGCGATACACGCGAAGAAGCTATTGCCCATGCCACCGAGGCGCTGATGGCGTTTTTGGCCGATGACCTCAACAACGGTTTGACTCCGGCAGGGTATGAACGCTCGGCCGAGGTCGTGGCCCTTTCAGTCGAAATCGACCACGAGGACGCTCGGGAAGCGGCGTGCCGAACATTTAAAGACGCAGCGCTGGACCTCAAAGTCTCCGCTCCGCGGATTACCGCGCTGGTCAAAGCCGGAAAGCTCGATGTTGAACTCATCGACGGCCGTCGGATGATAACGATAGACAGCATCGAGCGCTACGCCGCCCAAGAACGCCACGCCGGCAGGCCAAAGAAGTTCGTCGCGGTCCAATAACCCCCTCACTTTCACCGAGAACTAGAGCCGCTCACCAAACCAACATGCGCTGTGGGCAAATGGACTAAACGTTTCGTGCGAGAATGCCCCTCAGCAAACAAACATTTACCGGAGCGTAAGGGGCTGGCATACAAATGCAGACGGTCTATCGGGTATTCGAGGGAGCGCGTGAGCCGCATCGGCTTGCCGTCGAGCGCACGGCCGAGGTGCTCGGCTGTGGCGGTCTGGCCCTGATCCCGACCGAGACCGTCTATGGTGTCGCTGTGGCAGTTAACGCCTTTTCGGACGCCGTGCCTCAAGATACAAGCGAATTTCCATCGTGGCCGCGCGATACGCATGCCACCGTTAACGGTGCCGCGGTGCCTGCGCTCGGTACCGGCTACCGCCGCATCTTTACTCTCAAGCAGCGCGAGCTCACGCAAACTGTGGCTTGGCTGGTTGATGGTGCCAAAGCCCTCGACCGCTACGGCGTGGATATCCCCGAAGAGGCTCGCGTGCTTGCCCGACGATGCTGGCCGGGCGCCCTGACTATCGTGGTCAAGGCGGCTCCCTGCGTGCCGGTCTTTATGCGCGCCGCAGACGGCACGGTGGCACTTCGCGCGTCGGCCTCGCCTGTGGTGCAGGCGCTCATCCGCTCCTGCGGCAGTCCGCTTGCCTGTACCAGCGCCAATACACATGGGGCGCCCTCGCCGGCAAGCTTTGTCGCCGTCGAGGATCGCATCCTGGAGGGAGTCGATGTTGCCGTCGACGCCGGTGAGACCCCGTGTCGCGACGCCTCGACCATCGTGTCGTTCCAGCACGGTGGGCTCCAGATCCTGCGCCAAGGCGCACTTCCCGCATCAGAGATCGAGCGGGTCCTGTCCGACCCGATGTAATAGAAAGGTGTAAGCGATGTCGTTGAATCTGGGCAGCCTGGGCATGGAAGATGCCTCGTTTAACTTTGGCGGTTCCTACATCATGGCGCTCGACTGCGGCACCACCTCGGTACTTGCGACCATCGTCGATGAGTACGGATGCATCGTCGCGCAGGCACGTCGCAGCGTCAAAACCAGCTTCCCGCGTCCCGGCTGGGTGGAGCAAGATCCCATGGCGGTCCTTGCCAGCCAGATCGCGGTCATGATGGAGGTCCAGTTTAAGAGCGGGATTCATTCCGACCGCATCGCCGCCATCGGCATCTCCAACCAGCGTGAGACCACGGTGGTCTGGGACCGCGTGAGCGGCCAGCCCATCTATAACGCCATCGTATGGCAGTGCCGTCGTACCGCGTCTCAGATCGATAATTTGGTTGAGCGGGGCGCAGAAGAACTGGTGCGCTCCCGCACGGGGCTTACGCTCGACCCGTATTTCTCGGCCTCCAAGGTGCAGTGGATTCTCGATAACGTCGACGGCGCGCGCGAGAGCGCGGCGGCGGGCGACCTTATGTTTGGCACCATCGACACGTGGCTCATCTACAATCTCACCGGTGGCCAGGTCTTTGCTACCGACTACACCAATGCCAGCCGTACCGCACTCTTCAACATCCATACGCTCGAATGGGACGACGACCTGCTGGCGCTCTTCGACATCCCGCGCTCCATGATGCCCGAGGTTCGTTGGAGCTCGGGTGACTACGGCCACGTCGCGAGCGATATTATGACCAACATGCCGCCCATCATGGGCGTGGCGGGCGACCAGCAGGCTTCGCTGTTCGGCCACTGCTGTTTCCATCCCGGTCAGACCAAGAACACCTACGGTACGGGCTGCTTCATGCTCATGAATACCGGTGACGAGATCGTCGAATCCAAGAACGGTCTGGTCTCCACGATCGGTATCGCCGCGGACGGCAAGATCAGCTATGCGCTCGAGGGCTCCATTTTTGCCGCCGGCTCCACCATGAACTGGCTGCGCGACAACATGGGCATCATCTCCAACGTGACCGAGTCGGCGCAGCTTGCCGCCTCGATTAGCGACAACGAGGGCTGCTACTTCGTCCCTGCCTTCGCAGGTCTGGGGGCTCCCTGGTGGGACCCGCATGCTCGCGGTATCGTGTGCGGTCTGACCGGTGCCTCGAGTCGCGCGACCATTGTGCGTGCGGCCTGCGAGTCCATGGCCTACCAGAGTTATGACGTGCTGCGCGCCATGGAGCAGGACGTGGGACTTTCGATTGAGCGCCTGTCCGTCGATGGCGGTGCCTCGCGCAACGAGTTCATCATGCAATTCCAGGCCGATCTGCTGGATATCCCCGTGCTGCAGTGCGAGACGGTGGAGACCACGGCGATCGGCGCCGCGTACTTGGCGGGCCTTGCCGTCGGCTACTGGGAGGATTTGGAGGAGCTGGAGCAAAACGCCCAGATCGTCAAAATCTTCCATCCTCATATGTCCGCCGAGCGCCGTGAGAGCAACCTTGCTGGTTGGCGTGATGCCGTCAAGCGTTCGCTCGGCACCGCACGGTAGGGCTGCGACGGGGCACTCGATACAACAAACCGCTAAACTTATGCACGGCGCGTGGCAACAGCGCCGCGGCGCGCCATGTCAGTAAGGCCATCTCGCGGCCGCAATGAAAGGGGCAAGACCCATGACCGTTACCTACGATACGTCCCGTGTGACGCTTGTCGATCATCCGCTCGTCCAGCACAAGCTGTCGATCCTGCGCGATAAGTCGACCGGCACCAACCAGTTCCGCCAGCTCGTGCGCGAGCTTGCGCTCTTTGACGGCTACGAGGCCATGCGCGACCTGCCCATGGAAGACGTTGAAGTCGAGACCCCCATCACTACCGCCACGTTTAAGCAGCTTGCCGGCAAAAAGCTCGCCATCGTACCTATCCTGCGCGCCGGTCTTGGCATGGTCGACGGCATTCTCGACCTGGTGCCCTCCGCTCGCGTGGGTCATATCGGCATGGAGCGCGACGAGGTCACCCACGAGCCGCATGAGTATTACTGCAAGATGCCCAAGGATATCGACCAGCGCATCTGCCTGGTTGTCGACCCCATGCTCGCCACGGGTGGCTCGGCCGAGATGGCTATTAGCTACCTGCGCGAGCGCGGCGTTAAGGACATCCGCATGCTGTGCATCGTCGCGGCCCCCGAGGGCCTCAAGTCGCTGACCGAGAAGGACCCCGACGTACATATTTATACGTGCGCTATCGACGACCATCTCAACGAGGCCGCCTACATCGTTCCCGGCCTCGGCGACGCTGGCGATCGCATCTACGGCACGCTGTAGCCGCTGGGCGAGGGCAGATGCACGTGGTCATTCGTGCGTGATTGGTGCGTGCGGGCGCTCGAGTGACGCCCGCACGCATATTTATTAGTGACGGGATGGCCGCCGAGGGCTCAAAACGTGCATTGCCGTATGTGCGGTATAAAGAGTGTCTTAAGAAAATGTACAGATGTGTATTAACTTACGTTTTCCAACTTGTCATTGCCTGTCCGGTTCGTACAATAGTCAGCAACGCTGTCGGGCTGCGTCGGCGCGCGCTGCGATGTTCGTCAAGTACGCTCGTCGGCTATCGCGACCCATTCGTCCTCAGTGCTTGGCCTTTTGTCCGTTTGACACCCCCCGGGGTTAAAGACGCGATTAAGGTTGGGTAACGGTGCATTGATTTTGCAATCATGCGCCCTAAAATACTAGGACGATGTGAGCGGGGTATGGCTCCATGTGGGCTATATGTCGCGAGAAGGGAACGCAGATGCCGGTTGAGCTGGCAGGTCACGTGCCGTTCATCGCAACGGGATTCGTCGTTGGTCTTGTTGCATTTTTGCCGCTGTACCTTGCGCTTGCTCCGGTACTGGCACATCGACGCGATGCCAACATGACCGTGGGCATGTTGGGTATCATGGTGTCGTTTGCGGTGCTCTTTATGGGCGTCGTGATCGTGCACCTGGTAGTCCCCGCGGCGCTCATCGCCTTTTTGAGCGGCGAGCTCGCCGGGTTTTTGATTTGTTGGATCGTGATCGCCTGCATGGTGATTATGAAGGATTAAAGGCGTTGCCCCACCTTGGTGCGGGCAAACAGGGAAGGTGGAATCTTGGACGCATTTGCCAAGTTACCCAGCGCGATCGCCGAGCTCGTCGCTGAGTTCTCCTCGGCTCCGGTCGTGGGTGACCTTAACGCGGGCCTGACGCAGTACTCGTTCTGGCTGCTTATCGCCGCTGTCGTCATGTTCGTGGTCTTCTTCGCGTTTACCAAGAAGCAGACGGTTGTCCCCGAGGGCTTCTTCGTTAACGGCGTCGAGTGGGTCATCGAGTACGTGCAGGACGATATCGCCAAGGGCGTCGTCGGCGACAACTGGAAGAAGCACTTCCCGTTTTTGGCCTCGCTGTTCTTCTTTATCCTGATCAACAACTTTATCGGCCTCATCCCCGGCATGAAGCCCGGCACCGGTGCCATCGGCTGTACCGCCGCCCTTGCACTCGTGTCGTTTGTGTACTTCATCTACTTCGGCATCAAGAAGCACGGTTTCTTTGGGTACTTCAAGAGCCTCGCCCCTGCGGGCGTCGCTTTCCCCATGAACGTCTTCGTGTGGGTCATCGAGCTCTTCTCGCTGTGCCTGCGTCTGATTACGCTCGCCGTTCGTCTGTTCTGCAACATGTTCGCTGGCCACATCGTCATGGGCTCGTTCGCCATCATGGCCACGCTCTTTGCCCAGCCGATGCTGGAGCACTTTACGGCCATGAACGCCGTGGGTGCCCTGCCCAGCGTGGCGTGGGTATTGATCCTTTTGGTGATCTACGCCGTCGAGCTGATCGTTGCCTTTGTTCAGGCATACGTCTTTACGGTCCTCGAGGCCGTGTACATCCAGATCGCAGAGGCTGACGCCCACTAGCGGTCGCATTCATTTGGTGTTCGGAGGCGTGGCACCCGCGTGCGCCTCTACAACATAGGTATTTATCCTGCGCACATGCGCACGACAAAGGAGGAATCGTGGGAGTTATCGGATATGGTCTCGGCGTTATCGGTGCCGGTCTCGCAATTGGTCTTGCAGCACTCGGTGCTACGAGCGCTATGGCTCGTCAGCCTGAGGTCCAGGGCCGTGCCTTCACCGTCTTCATTCTTGCATCTGCATTCACCGAGGCTCTGGGCCTGATCGGCTTCGTCGTTACGCTGATTTCGTAATTGAGCACGAAGGTAGTCGCCATGAAGCATTTCAACCACGCGAAAGCCGCCGTTGCGCTGACGGGCGCCATGCTCGCCATGCCGGTGTCGGCATTCGCCGAGGAGTCTGAGAACAAGGCCGAGATCCTCGTCCCCAAGATGGCGGAATTCGTCCCTGCACTCATTGCCTTCCTCATCATCTTCATCGTTTTGGCCAAGTTCGCCTGGCCGCAGATTCTGCAGACGATGGAAGAGCGCGGCAAGCGCATCAAGGACAGCCTCGATGAGGCCGAGACCACCAAGCGCAAGGCCATCGAGGCCCGCAAGGAGTCCGACGCCCTCGTCACCGACGCCCGCCGTCAGGCTGCCGACATCGTGACCGCCGCCCGCCAGGACGCCGAGTCCGAGCGCGCCCGTATCATCGCCAAGGCTCACGAGGAGGCCGAGGACATCATCGCCAAGGCCCACGCCAACGCCGAGGACGAGCGCAACTCCATCTATGCCGCCGCTGCCGGCTCTATCGCCGATCTTTCCGTCTCCGTTGCGACCAAGATCGTCGGCGAGGCCCTCGAGAACGACGACGAGCAGCGTCGTCTGATCGAGCGCTACATCAAGGAAGCAGGTAGCCTGAATGCCTAACAGCCGCATGGAGAACAGGGTTCTCGAGACCTATGCACGCACCCTTCTGGAGGCCGCTAAGGCCGAGGGCCATGTGTTCCGCGATCTTCACGAGCTTGAGGTCATCGCGAACGCCAGCCCCGAGGTGCTTGCCGTCCTCGGTACCGTGTTCGAGCGCGGCCAGCTCGATCTTCTGCCGCAGATTGCATCGACTTATCGGATGGTAGCCGCGACCGACGAGGACGTCGTAGGCGTCACCGTCACTACGGCTATCCCGCTCGATGACGAGCTGCGCCGCACGATTACCGAGAAATGCGAGGCCGATCTTAAGCGCAAGGTATTCCTGATCGAGAAGGTCGATCCGTCCGTCATCGGCGGTCTGATTCTCGAGGCCCGCGGCCAGCGTCGCGACGTTACCGTCAAGACCCAGCTGCGTGCAGCGCGTGAGGCCCTCGGTTCCACGATTTTGAATAACGGAGGTGAAGCCTAGTTATGTCCGATACCCTCAATGCCGAAAGCATCGCCCGCGCCCTGCAGGCGAAGCTCGATGGCCTGGCGGCTACCGTCGACACGCAAGAGGTTTCCCATGTTGACGAGGTCGGCGACGGCATCGCGCGCGTCTCGGGACTGCGCAACGCCATGGCCGGCGAGCTCTTGGAGTTCAAGAGCTCCGAGACCGGCGAGACCGTCTACGGCCTTGCCCAGAACCTCGACCGCGATGAGGTCGGTGCCGTTCTGTTCGGTGCCGTCAACGTCATCAAGGAAGGCGACGAGTGCCGCACCACCGGTCGCGTCATGGATATTCCCGTGAGCCGCGCCATGCTCGGCCGCGTCGTCAACCCGCTGGGCCAGCCCATCGACGGCCTGGGCGATATCGTCGCTACGCACCGTCGCCCCATCGAGTTCAAGGCCCCCGGCGTTATCGACCGTACTCCGGTCTGCGAGCCGGTTCAGACCGGCCTGCTTGCCATCGACTCCATGGTGCCTATCGGCCGCGGCCAGCGTGAGCTCATCATTGGCGACCGTAAGACCGGCAAGACCGCTATCGCGATCGACGCCATCCTCAACCAGCGCGGTAAGGATATGGTCTGCATTTACGTCGCCATCGGTCAGAAGGCCTCCACGGTTGCCAACATCCGTGAGACCCTCGCTCAGCATGGCGCGCTCGACTACACCATCATCGTCTCGGCCACCGCTGCCGACTCTGCCCCTATGCAGTACATCGCCCCTATGGCCGGTGCCGCTATCGGCGAGTTCTTTATGTACAACGGCGAGAACGGCGAGCCCGCTTCCGAGACCAACCCCGGCGGCCATGTGCTCGTCATCTACGATGACCTGTCCAAGCAGGCTGTCGCCTATCGTCAGATGTCGCTGACGCTGCATCGTCCGCCCGGACGCGAGGCCTATCCTGGCGACATCTTCTACCTGCACTCTCGTCTGCTCGAGCGTGCCGTCAAGATGTCCAAGAAGAACGGCTACGGCTCCATGACGGCCCTGCCGGTCATCGAGACCCAGGACGGCGACGTCTCGGCCTACATTCCGACCAACGTCATTTCCATTACCGATGGTCAGATCTACCTGCAGTCCGAGCTCTTCTTCCAGGGCCAGCGCCCGGCAGTCGACGTCGGCATCTCGGTGTCGCGCGTCGGTGGCTCCGCTCAGACCAAGGCCATGAAGCAGGTCGCTGGCAACCTCCGTCTGGACCTTGCCGCCTACCGTGAGCTCGCCGGCTTTACCCAGTTCGGTTCCGACCTGGATGCAGCCACCCAAAAGCAGCTCACCCACGGTGCGCACATGACCGAGCTCCTCAAGCAGCCTCGCTTTAAGCCGTTCGACGTCGCCGAGCAGATCGTTACGCTGTTCGCCGGCAACGAGGGCTTCATCGACGACCTGCCCCTTTCCGAGGTGCTGCCGTTCCGCGCCGAGCTGCTCGAGTACATGAACGCTGGCTTTGGCGGCTTGCTGCAGAAGGTCCGTACCAACAAGATCGACGGCGAGACCAAAGAGCAGCTGCTTCAGGCCATCACCGATTTCAAGAACGAGTACGCCTCCAAGCATGCCTCCACCGCGAGTGCAGCTGAGGGCGCAGAGGAGAACTAAGCTCTATGGCTAACCTTCGCGACATTAAGAAGCGAATCTCCTCGGTCACGAGCACCAAGCAGATCACGCGCACGATGGAGATGGTCTCTACGGCCAAGATCCGTCGCGCGCTCGATCGAGCCACGCAGGCTGAGCCCTACAAGAAGGCGCTCACCGACGTCATGCACACTGTTGCGAGCGATGCAGAGACTGCAGGCGACAACCCCATGCTCAAAACGCATGAGGAGTTCAAGCGCGGTCTGATTATCGCGATCACGTCCGATCGCGGTCTGGCAGGCGGCTTCAACGTCAACGTTGAGCGTTCCTGCGAGAAGATCGCTCGCGAATGGGAGCATGATGGCGCCGAGTGCGAGATTATCGCATGCGGTCGCAAGGCGAGCGAGTACTTCCGCAGCCGCGCCAACACGGTCATGCACTTCGAGGGCTCTTCGGCCGATCCGAACCTCGAGGACGCCCGCATGATCGCGAGCTATATCTGCGACGAGTACTCCAAGGGCCAGCTCGACCGCGTCGAGATCGTGTACCATCACGCTCGCAATCGCGTCGATCAGGTTCTTCGTACCGAGCATTTGCTTCCGCTCGACCCCGAGATGGTCGCCATGGCACATGGCCCGCGCAAGAACGCTGACGAGGGCCCCGAGCGTGTCTCGTCCTCGTTCAAGTTCGTGCCGAGCGCCCAGCACGTTCTGGGTGAGCTGGTCCCCAGCTACATCCTGACCGTCATTCACCAGGCGCTGATCGATTCGGCCGCCGCCGAGCAGGGTGCACGTCGTAAGGCCATGCACTCCGCCACGGAGAACGCGACGTCGATCATCTCGACTCTTACCCGTACGTATAACCGCGTGCGTCAGGCTTCCATTACCACGGAGATCAACGAGATCGTGGGCGGAGCCGCAGCATTGGAGGAACACTAATGGCAGATACCACCGTTAAAGCGGCGGTCGAGGAGGCCACGGCGCGTCAGACGGCCGGTGAGGGACGTATCGTCCGTATCATCGGCGCCGTCGTCGACGTTAAGTTCGATGGCGCTGTCCCCTCGATCTACAACGCGCTCACGGTCGAGGCCGATACGCCGATGGGTCACATCAGCACCATCCTGGAGGTTGAGTCTCAGCTTCCCGGCGGTGTTGTTCGTACCGTCGCCATGACGTCGACCGACGGCCTGCAGCGCGGCGTCGTCGCGGTCGACACCGGCGCACCTATGAAGATGCCCGTCGGCCCCGAGACCCTCGGCCGCATTTGGAATGTTATGGGCCAGCCTGTCGACGGCAAGCCCATGCCCCAGATCGATGAGTACTATCCCATCCATCACCCGGCACCTCATTTCGACGAGCTCACCACCAAGACCGAGATCTTCGAGACCGGCATTAAGGCCGTCGACCTGCTCGAGCCCTACATCCGTGGCGGCAAGACGGGTCTGTTCGGCGGCGCCGGCGTCGGCAAGACCGTTCTGATTCAGGAGCTCATCAACAATCTCGCCCAGGAGCACGGCGGCACCTCGGTGTTCACCGGCGTTGGCGAGCGTACCCGCGAGGGTACCGACCTGTTCCTCGAGATGAGCGAGTCTGGCGTTATCGACAAGACCTGCTTGGTCTACGGTCAGATGAACGAGCCGCCCGGAGCGCGTCTGCGTATCGGTCTGGCCGGCCTTACCACCGCTGAGTACTTCCGCGATCGTGGCCAGGACGTTCTACTGTTCATCGATAACATTTTCCGCTTCTCTCAGGCTGGTTCCGAGGTTTCCGCACTTCTGGGCCGTATGCCGTCCGCCGTTGGTTACCAGCCCACGCTGGCTACCGAGATGGGCGACCTCCAGGAGCGCATTACCTCGACCAAGACGGGTTCCATCACCTCCGTTCAGGCTGTCTACGTCCCCGCAGACGACCTGACCGACCCGGCTCCCGCCACGACGTTTACGCACCTCGACGCCACGACCGTCCTTTCGCGTTCCATCGCCGAGCTCGGTCTGTATCCCGCCATCGACCCCTTGGCCTCCTCTTCGGACGCCCTGGATCCCTCGATTGTCGGCGAGGAGCACTATCGCGTGGCCGTCGCAGTCCAGGAGCTGCTCCAGGAGTACTCCGACCTGCAGGACATCATCGCCATTCTGGGTATGGACGAGCTTTCCGAGGAGCAGCGCCTTACGGTCAACCGCGCCCGTAAGCTCCAGCAGTTCCTGTCTCAGTCCTTCCACGTCGCCGAGCAGTTCACCGGCAACCCCGGTGTCTACATCCGCGTCGAGGATACGGTCCGTTCGTTTGCCGCTATTGTCGACGGCGAGTGCGACGACCTGCCCGAGCAGGCGTTCCGTTATGCGTCCACGATTGACGACGTGCGCGAGCGCGCCGCCAAGATGGAGGAGAAGTAGTGGCTATGCAAATCCGCATCGTGTGTCCGGAGAGCTGCGCCTATGAGGGCGAGGCGGCGTTTGTCGCCCTGCCTTCCACGGACGGCGAGTTCGGCATTCTTCCGCGTCACGCTAGCGAGATCTGCACGATCGATCGCGGCTACGTTCGCGTTTGCGATAAGCAAATGGGCACCGTCGACCATACGTTTGCTGTGGACGGCGGCTATGCCCAGGTTGCGGACGATGTCGTGATTGTCCTCGCCGAGCGCGCTTGCGATCTGGCGGGCGTCGATGCCGACAAGGTTAAAGCTGATATTCAAGGTTTTGAAGAGAAGCTGGGTAATTTGTCGGAGGATGATGCACGCCGCGCCTACCTCTATAATGAAATCGCATGGTGTAAGCTCAAGCTTGCCCAATAGTCAAACGATTTAGCGTTCGACCATTTGCGAACACATCATGCCCGGGATGGCCTAGCCACCCCGGGCATGCTTTTTGAAAGGGTAGACCTTGGATATTATCCGTGTTGAAGGCGGCCACGCCATCGGAGGCTCCGTGCCCGTCTCGGGTGCTAAGAACTCCGCGCTCAAACTCATGGCTGCAACGCTTCTGGCACCGGGCAAGACAACGCTTCAAAACGTGCCCGATATTTCCGATGTCCACGTTATGGGCAAGGTGCTCAAGGGCATGGGCGCTACGATCGATGTTCTCGACGAGCACACGCTCGAGATTGATACCTCTCAGGTCGATTCATGGGAGGCCCCCTACGAGCTCGTTGCCAAGATGCGCGCTTCCACCGCCGTCATGGGGCCCCTGCTGGGCCGCTTCCATCGCGCCAAAATTGCCATGCCGGGCGGCTGCAACCTGGGTGCTCGTAAGATCGATATGCACATTCTTGGTCTTGAGGCCCTGGGCGTTGAGTTCGATACCGCCCACGGTTACATCAACGCTAATGCGCCCCAAGGTCTGCGCGGTACCACCGTCACGCTCGAGTTCGCCAGCGTCGGTGCGACCGAGAATCTCATCATGGCCTCTGTGCGCGCACAGGGCACCACGGTTATCGACAATGCCGCCCGCGAGCCCGAGATCGTCGATCTCGCTAACATGCTCAACGAGATGGGCGCCAAGATTGTTGGCGCCGGTACGCCCGTCGTGACTATCGAAGGCGTGGAAGAGCTCCATCCCGTTATCCATCGCGTGGTGGGCGACCGCATCGAGGCCGGTACCTTTATCGTCGCCGGTGCGTTGATGGCGGACGATCGCGGTGTCGATGTCACGGGCTTTTGCCCCATTCATTTGGGCATGGTGCTCAAGAAGATGGAGCTCATGGGTATCGACTGCGAGCGCGTCGAGGATGGCGTCCATGTGAACCGTGCCGAGCGTATCAAGCCGGTCGACATCCAGACGCTTCCGTTCCCCGGTTTCCCGACCGACATGCAGGCGCAGATTATGGTGCTCTCCGCCCTTGCCGACGGCAGTTCCGTTATTACCGAGAACATCTTCGAGAATCGCTTTATGTTTGCCTCTGAGCTGGTGCGCATGGGTGCCGACATTCGTATCGAGAGCCATCATGCCATGATTCATGGCGTCAAGGGCTTCTCGGGTGCACAGGTTACCTCGCCCGATCTGCGCGGCGGAGCGGCCCTCGTCGTAGCGGGCTT
The DNA here is from genome assembly GCA_902466075.1 of uncultured Collinsella sp. Taxonomy (GTDB): domain Bacteria; phylum Actinomycetota; class Coriobacteriia; order Coriobacteriales; family Coriobacteriaceae; genus Collinsella. The sequence continues at coordinate 6,210 of CABQQA010000010.1, read as the reverse complement.
GATCGCCGACGGGACGACCGAGGTTTCGGCTATCCATCACATTAAGCGCGGCTACGAGCAGTTTGTCGAAAAGCTGCAGGCGCTCGGCGCGCATGTCGAGCATGCTACCGTCCCCGATCCCGTCATCTACTAATACAGGTTGCCTATGTTTAATAAAAAGCCCCTCGCAGATACCACCACCCGAAGACCCTCAACTGGTGCGCAGGCCAAGATCTACAGTCGCGATAACGTGGCTCGCTATTCCGAGCGCGCTCGCCAACGTCGTCGTAGCCACACGATTCGTCACGTCGCGCTCATTGTCGTGCTTGGCGTGCTGTTGAGTGCCACTACCGCTGCCGGCCTGTGGTTTGCCACCATTATGGGCAAGCTCGGCGATTCTAATGTCATTACCGACAATCTGCGTCGGGTTCTGGTTGACACCGATGAGGCAAAGGATCCGTTCTACGTGCTGCTTCTTGGTACCGACGGCCGTCCGGGCGAGGATACGTATCGTGCCGACTCGATTATCCTGGCACGCATCGACCCCACGCAAAAGCAGGCGACGCTCATTTCCGTTCCGCGCGACACCAAGGTCGAGTACAAGGGCGAGACCATGAAGATCAACGCCTGCCATACCGTTGGCGGCGCCGAGGCCATGGTCGAGGCGGTCAACGAGCTGTGCGGTGTTCAGATTTCCCACTATGCCGAGGTCAGCTTCGACGGTATGCAGGCGCTGATTGATTCGGTTGGCGGTATCGACATTAACGCAACCGATGATGTTGACGACCCCGAGCACCTGGATATTAAGATTACCGCTGGCCAGCAGCATATGGACGGTGCCACCGCCCTTACCTATGCCCGCTGCCGCTACACCTATGCCGACGGCGATTACACGCGCATGCGCCACCAGCGTCAGGTGCTTGGCGCCCTTGCCAACCAGATTCTCAATAACTTCGATGCCACGAAGATCTTTGGCCTGGTTAATTCGCTGTCCGATATGCTCGTAACCGATATGAGCGTTCAGGATATCGTGGCTACGGTCAACGCCATGCGCGGTATGGATGTCGACGGTATCTACTCGGCCAACCTGCCTTCGTACGCCGACGACAGCACCATGATCGACGGTGTGAGCTACGTCTTTGTCTACGAGGACGAGCTCAAGGAAATGATGGAGCGCGTCGATGCTGGCAAGGATCCCAAGGGTCCCAACACCATGGGTCTTTCCGACGGTTCCAGCTCTACGATCGGCGACCTGAACAACAACACGTCTGACGATTACGCAAACGGTACCGCAACCTCATCGGTCAGCTCTGACGATTCCGATGACTCAAGCGATTCGAGCGATTCGGACTACTACGAAGAGCCCACCGGCGACGGCAACGGCTACGAAGCCAATTATTAGGGTTACGCGGGCTTACCAGCCCGCGTAACCAGTTGACGCTGCAAACCCGCCAGAGCGGCAATCTGCCTTTCAACTTCGGCGGCATGATCAAAAGATCAATGCCGCCTCGTTTCAAGGCACCTTGCTCGCTCTGGCGGGTTTTCGCTGTCGTTGCCAAAACATCGGCGTTGCCTTGGTCCGGACTAGTCGTTGGGTAGTCATTGGGGACGTTCTTAAACGACTAGTCAAACAAGAACGTCCCCAATGACTACCCACAAAGCGAGAGTGGATCTCGTCATTTTGCGGCACTTGGGGACGTTCCTTTTCTGCCGGCAGTTAGGGACACTCCCTGTACAAAAACTGCCCCGTCCTCTGTAGAGGACGGGGCGGTTTGTCTTTTAGGCTTGAGCGGCCAGGCTTATGCAAAGCGGGCGACGAGCTCCTGGAGCACGTCGGTCATCTTGACGAGCGAACTGACCGGGACGAACTCGTTGACGCCGTGGTAGCAATAGCCGCCGGTGGAAAGGTTGGGGCAGGGCAGACCGCGGAACGACAGCTGAGCGCCGTCGGTGCCGCCACGAATCGGCAGCACTTGGGGCTCAACGCCGCAGGCAAGGTAGGCTTCCTTGGCAACATCAATAAGCTCGGGATAGTCACGAACGATCTCGGCCATATTTCGATACTGCTGCTTAATCTCGACCGTCACGCGCTCCTCACCCAGACGCTGGTTGAGCATCGAGGCGGCGGCATCAATAAGGTCGAGTTTCTGCTGGAACTTGGCGGCATCGTGATCACGGACGATATAGCGCGCCGTGGCGTGATCGACGGTCGCAGATACACCCTCAAGGTGATAAAAGCCCTCGTAGCCTTCCGTATACTCCGGGCGCTGCACGTAGGGGAGCAACGCGTTGAAGTCGCAGAACAGATTGCCTGCGTTGACCATACGGCCCTTGGCGTCGCCCGGGTGGATGGACTGGCCCTCAAAGCGGATGGTCGCCTCGGCGGCGTTAAAGCACTCCCACTCCAGCTCGCCGATGGGGCCGCCGTCGACCGTGTAGGCGTACTTGCAGCCAAAGGTATCGATATCCAACAGCTCGGCTCCGTGACCGATCTCCTCGTCAGGGCAGAAGCAAATGCCGAGTGCGGGATGGGGCAGAGAGGGGTCCTGAGCGATACGCGCGACAAGCGACATGATCTCGGCGACGCCTGCCTTGTCGTCCGCGCCCAGCAGCGTGGTGCCATCGCTGCAGACCAGGTCCTCACCCGCGAGGTCGTTCAGGGCGGGAAGCTTGGCGGTACTCATGGCAACGGGCTTACCGTCAACCGTGCCGCAGACCAGGTCGCCGCCTTCGTAGTGTACGATGTGCGGCTTCACGCCGGCGCCCGGTGCAACTTCGGTGGTGTCGAGATGGGCGATCAGGCCAAGGGCGGGCTTGTCCTCAGCGCCCGCACTTGCGGGGATATGCGCGCAGACATAGGCATGCTCGGTCACGTGGGCATCTTCCGCACCAAGCTCGCGCAGCTCTTCAGCCAGCACGTTGGCAAGGTCAAACTGAACGACGCTCGAGGGTACCTGGTCGCAGTTTGCATCCTCGGACTGCGTGTTGATCTGGACGTAGCGCAAAAAGCGCTCGAGGACATCGGGGTTCGTGGTGGTGTTTTCCATAAAGACCGCTCCAATCTTGGTCGTCGTGTGCAACAAGAACTCTAGCACGGTATGCCACGGCATACCGCGACGCTTGGATGGGGTAGAATCAGCCATTGAATGCAGAAGGGACGGAAGATCATGGATACGACAAATAGCTCGCGCGAACTACATCTGACGGTGGCGAACGAAGACTACTTGGAGTGCATGGTTCGCATTGAAAGCGAAGAGGGGGAAACCAACGGCGTGCGATCGGTCGACATCGCGCAGCGCCTTGGCGTCTCCAAGGCATCGGTCAATAAAGCGGTTTCGGCGCTCAAGGCATCCGAGCTTGTCGAGCAATCGCACTACGGCAAGGTAGTCCTGACCGATCGCGGCCGCGAGGTTGGCACGGCTATCTGGTACCGTCATCGCCTCGTCCGCACGTTTTTGGTTCAGGAGCTCGGTGTCGAATTTGAGCGAGCCGATTCCGAGGCCTGCATGATGGAGCATGCGCTATCCGAGGACACGATGAACCGCTGGCTCGCCTATCTCGAAAAGCAGGGAATCAGCGTCGAGGAATAGCGGGATATATATGGATACGAGTTATTACAATCGCTTTGGTGCCGAGGAACTTACGCGCCGCTTGTCGAGCGAGACCTTGTTGGCGCAGGGCCCCATGGGCAGTGTTCTGTTGAGTGAGTACGACGCCGCCGATATTCCACCGGCGTTTTGGAATCTGGCAGAGCCGCAGACCGTTTCTCGTATCCATCGCTTGTATGTCGCCGCCGGCGCGCAGGTACTCATTACCAATACCTTTCAGGCATCAAGCTATGCCCTCAAGCACGACCAGATTGCGCCGTCCGTGGCGGAGGTCAATCGCGGGGCCGTCGACGATGCCCGCCAGGCGCACCCTCAGCTGCTGCTGGGCTCGATGGGTCCGATCGGTATTGAGTGGTTTGCCGAGGACTCGGCCGAGTTTCGTGAGATCCGAGGCATTGCGCGCGAACAGGCGCACGCCTTGCTCAATGCTGGTGTTGACGGTCTGCTGATCGAGACGGTGACGTCTATCCGTAATTTGCAGCCCATGCTTGCCGGCGCCCGAGATGCCGCCGACGGCATGCCTGTTCTGGTGAGTTTTGTCGTTGACGATAAGGGCGACCTGTTGGGCGATGGCCTCAACATCGAGGCAGCCGTTTTGTACGCCGAAAAACACGGCGCAAACTCGGTTGGTGTTAATTGCTGTTCGCTTGCGGCCGCGAACGCGGCGGTGCCCAGGATGGTTGCATCGGCGACTACTCCCGTCACGGTGCGTCCCAACGTGGGCGATCCGGTCCAGACTCAGGATGGCCCCGTATGGCACGAGAACCCCGAAGCTTTCGCGCGCGCATGCATCGAATGGAGACATGCCGGTGCCGCAATGGTGGGCAGTTGCTGTGGAACCACGGCAATCACTACGGCAGCGATGGCCGAGGCGCTCGATATATAAAGGGCAAAACCGCTCCATACGGGGCGGTTTTTTTATTGCCTGCATGTCCTCGGCAGCATTTGCCCAAATGGTGAATGCTGGTGCCGGCAGGTTGCCGAGCGTGTATCGCGGGTATACCTCATGCGTACCATGATCCAAACACTGTGAGGTGTCTGCGCGTGTGCGCGATAATTCATTTTGGAACTGACGGTTGGCGCGCTCGCGTCGATGAGGACTTCACTGCCGATAACGTTGCCCGTATCGCCGATGCCGTCGGCGAGTTGTGGCAAAAGACCAATCCGGGCAAAACGGTATATATAGGGTTCGACACTCGGCCCCTGGCGCGCGAGTTCGCTGAGCTTGCGGCGGGTGTGCTAGCAGCGCACGGGCTAGACGCCGTGCTCGCTTCGCGACCTGTTCCGACCCCTGCCCTTACGTGGGCGGCGGCTTATGACGGTGAGGCGTGCGGCGCGCTCATGGTGACGGGGTCCCATCATCCGCAGGGTTATCTGTGTCTCAAGATTCGCATGGGTGACGGCTCGACCGCCAACCAGGATGTCATCGAAGAGCTCGAAGAGACCATGGCTCCCGAGCCAATGGGGATCGAGGGGCAATATCGCACCGCGGATATCATTCCTGACTATATGCAAGCGGTGGCATCGTTTGTCGATGCCGAAGCCATCCGCGCCGCGCACCTGCGCGTGGTTGTTGACCCCATGGGCGGCGCAGCCCAGGGCTATCTAGCCGACTTGCTGCGCGAGCTTGGCGTTGAGGTGCACGAGATTCACGCCGGGCAGGCGCCTGACCAAGAAGATATCTGCCCCGACCCCGTTGAGCCGTGGGTGGACGCTTGCGAGCATACGGTTATCGAGGACGGAGCTTGCGCTGGCCTGGTGACCGACGGCGACGCCGACCGTATCGGCGCGGTTGACGAGCGCGGCAGATATATACATCCGCATCAGATCATGGCGCTCGTTTTGGGCGACTTGGTTCAATTTCGTAATTTGGAGGGGCGCGTTGTCGTCAATCTTTCGTGCTCGACGCTCGTGCGTCGCATTGCCGAGTCGCTTGGCTGCCGCGTGACCGTCAAACCAGTCGGTTTCAAATATATAGCGGCAGAGATGAAGAAGGGTGGCGTCCTCATAGGCGGCGAAGAAGCCGGTGGTATCGGCATCGCCGCGCATATGCCCGAGCGCGATGGAATCCTCGCCTGTCTGATTCTGTGTGAGCTTATGGCAAAGACGGACGCGCCTTTGGGCGTTCTGGTCGACCAACTCGAGGACAGTTTTGGTAAGACGAGTTACGGTCGACGCGATTTACGCCTTGAGGCCGAAGATGCCGAAACGTTACGAACCCTGCTGCCGGGCGTAAACCCCAAGTCGATTTGTGGCAAGGTGCCGCAAAACGTTAGTCATATGGATGGCTTGCGTTTAGCATTCGAGGATGACACGTGGCTGCTGGTCCGTCCTAGCGGGACCGAACCAGTGGTGCGCGTCTACGCCGAGGGGTTCTCAGTGGAAGAGCGTGATGAGTTGCTCGATGCTGGCTGTGCTTTAGCTAGGGGAACGTATCCGCTTTAACCATGAGACTGCCTTATATAAAGAGATGCTCGGCGAGCGGTAGTTAACGGCTGGCAAACGTTAGTCGGATCCCAAATTGTGTAGGAAATGTGTACGCCCAGATTCCCGCCCCCGGCGCCCCTCCGGTCTGGCAATATATCTCCTTGCCGCGCGGCCCGGTCGGACCGGATCAGCCGCA
>CABQQA010000009.1:0-97388 GCA_902466075.1 uncultured Collinsella sp. | reverse complement strand
TCCACGTGCTGGAGAGCAAGGCCCCCTACGGCACCTACGACTGCACCGGCTCCGGTGCCGTGAAGAGCTGGGCGGACATCGCCCGCGCCGTCTTCGAGGCCGCCAACGGCAACGGCGAGAGGGTCGTGCCGGTTTCGACCGCCGACTACTACGCGAACGCCGCCGGTCCCGTCGCCCCGCGCCCGGTCCACTCGGCGCTCGACCTGTCCAAGCTCGAGGCTGCAGGCTTCCACATGCTCGACTGGGAGGAAGAGCTGGGGGAGTACCTCAAGACGCTCTAGCCGTTATTAACTTTTCGAGAGAAAAAGCCGCCGCTTGTTAACGGCGGCTTTTCTTATGCCTGGCGTATAGACCCGCTGCAACAAGGGCGGCGGCGGTCGCCAGACTCACTGCAAGCCCCGCAAGGGCGCCCGGAGTCTTGTAGGTCATCACGATCTTATTCGCGCCTTTCTGCATGTTCAGGGACGACAAGCCCTTATCGGCGGCGGGCGTTAGTTCTGCGGCGGTTCCGTTTACCGTTACGTTCCAGCCCTCATCGTACGGAACGCTCAACAGCAGGTTGCCGTCATCCTTGGCGGTATACTCGCCTTCGATCCTTCCGTCCTCAAAAACCGTCGGAACAAATTCGCTCATCTTAAGCTCGTTAATAATCTGCTCGAAAACGTCCAGATTGAGGGCGTAAAAGACCGGCTCATTGTCTTGGGGCATGTCTGTATAGCCCTCTGCGACTCCGATTGACACCGTATGCTGGCTCGGGGAGTCCGATGCATCCGCAATCTGGCGTATATTATTGTCGAATCTCCAGGCCTCGTTTCCGATCGTTCGCTGGTCGATGGTAAGGGTGACGGGCCAATAACTGCCGGCGGTCGCATCTTTGTTGATGTAGAGATACCCGATGGAACCCGACGGCACGGTGGCGTTCCACTGCCTTAAGTTCTCGTCATCCTCCGTGTTTTTGGCCTCGATTTTGGTATAGAGCATTACCTCGCGGCCCAGGATTTTGCTGTAGAGGTCGTTTTGCTTTTCGAAGGGGTTCTCGCCCTTCAACGTGCAGTTTTGAATGTCATTGGATGTCATGACACCAACGCTGAGCGCATAGGGGTTCTCGTACACCGCACTTGCTGTATCGGCTATTTCAGTCATTGCCGCGTATCCCGAAGGCGCGTGCTCGGCGATGGCGTACTTGACTCCCAACAGGGCATCAACGGCAAGAATGGGCTCGGCATAACGGGTCGAGAATTCGCCGACGCTGCTGTATCCAAGGGAGTTGAGCAGTGCGATGGCCTGCGGATTGTTGGCAGACGAATACGAAGACAACTGGTTGTACCCAAGCGCCAAGCCTTCGTTGAGGACGGCGCTGTCGACGCGTGTGGTTGTGCGGTCAATGCGATAGAACGACGCCGAAGTCTGGTCTTGAATGGTCGTGATAGTGTCAGTTGCGGTGGCGACATAGGCGCTGTTGGCTTTTTCGGAATAGCCTGTGTACAGCTGGTTCCACATAACATGGGCGTTGGCAAACAACTCAATGGCGGTTAGTGCCAGGAGGGGCATGATGACGACGGGGCGATAGGCTTGACGCAATTTAGGCTGGTTTTTGAGCGCATGCAGCGCGTGTCCTGCGGCCCACAGCGCAAAGAAGCTCAGCAAAAAAGCCGTGCGCGAGTAGAAGCCGTTGGGAACGCGCATGCCGCACCAGATGTACTCGAGCGGGCTCAAAACGGAGCTTGCGACCAGGATTATCGTGACGACGAGTGTTGCGATGCGCGTCTTGATCGAAACCGTGCGGTTAACCAGCAGGCTCACCGCAAGCAGCATCATGACGATGCCGCAATAGAACTGCGGTGTGCTTTCGTTGCTTACCCACATGCAGGGAAGAAAGCCCCTGATGAGCGACTTGAGGCTGGTTTTAAGTAGGGGGCCGAGTGCTAGAACGGGACCGCCCTTGGACATGGCAAGGATGGTCGGCAAAAAGGTCCAGGCGGACAGAAGCAGTCCGAGCGCGATAGCCCCGGCGAATCGCAGGGCCCGATCGAGCATGAGCTTCCAGCTAAAACCTTCTTCTGCAACATAATCGACAAATTCGACCAATACGAAGATGCAGAGGAACAGGATGCTGATGTAGGCCGTATACCAGCAGAACATGACATTGAGCGCCGTTGCGATGACGAGGCGGATCATGCGCTGCTTGCGGATGAGCTCGTAGCATCCGTAGGCGCAGATGGGCAGCAGGATGAGGCAATCGATCCAGAGCGGGTTGCGTAGGTTGCTGATGGTCCAGCTGCAAAACGTGAACGAGAGGGAAAGCAGGAATGCTGCGGGCTTGGGTAGGTCAAAGCGCTTTTGCACATACCAAGCGCTGCTGATGTGGATGCAGCCCAGTTTGAGCGCGGAGATAACAAACACGAAGAGCGTTAGCTTGTCTGCGGGAAACAGCGCGCAGAGCAGGTTGAAGGGGCTGGCGAGGTAGTAGCTATAGAGCCCCCATGTGTTCATGCCGAGTCCTTGCGAGAAGGAATAGCGAAGGCTTGCCTCGCCTAAAAGGACGCGCCGGAACCAAGCAAAGAAGTCGATGTATTGGTATTTGAGATCGTTGGTGAGAAACGAGTTGTCGCCAAAGGGGTAGACATGCCCTGCCACTGCAAGTGCGACAAAGAGTGCGACGGAAAATGCGAAGCAGGCGGCGTAGAACGCCACATTCTTGAGCGTGCTGTTATTGGGCCGTGTCATCAGATTCCTCGTTGGATTCTCGAATGATATAGATGGGACGTCGCTTGGTTTCCAAGTAGGCTTTTGCCAAGTATTCACCTATGATTCCCAGGCACAGAAGCTGCATGCCGCCAAACAGCGTTATGAGGCAGGCGAGCGACGGCCATCCACCGACGGGGTCGCCCCAGACAAGCGTCTTTACTAGGATGACGACGAATCCCAGAATAGCGATGAGGCAGAAGACGATACCCGTGAGGGCGGCGAGGGAGAGCGGTGCCGTGGAAAACGCGACGATACCGTCGATGGAATAAAGGAGCAGCGACCAAAAGCTCCATTTGGTCTCGCCGGCCACGCGGTTGACGTTTACGTAGGGGAGCCATTTGGTCTTGAAGCCGACCCAGCCGTAAATGCCCTTGGAGAATCGGTTGTATTCGCCCATGGAGATGATGGCGTTGACCATAGGCCGCTTCATGAGCCTAAAATCGCGTGCTCCGTCGACGATGTCGGCCTTGGAAATGCGGTTGATGATCTTGTAGAACATACGGGCACAGAACGACCTGATGGGAGGCTCGCCTTCGCGGGTGGTCCTGCGCGTTGCGACGTTGTCGTAGTCTTCGGTTTGCAAGATCTCGTACATCTGCGGCAGGAGCGAGGGCGGGTCCTGCATGTCGGCATCCATGGTGGCGACATAGTCGCCCTTTGCGTGCTGGAGTCCGGCGAGTAGTGCCGCCTCCTTGCCAAAGTTGCGCGAGAAAGAGTGCCAGCGGATGGCGTATGGATGCGCCGCCGTAGCTTCTGCCTTCATGACGGCGAGCGTTTTGTCTGCCGAGCCATCGTCGATGAGGACGGCTTCAAAGGAGATGCCGGGGTCTTGCCGGGTCATGATGCGAACGACGCCATCGAGCTCTTTGAGAAAGATCGGAAGTGATTCCTGCTCGTTGTAACACGGCACGACGATGGAGATGAGCGGCATGGTGGTTTACCTCTCGCTTGGCTTGGAAGTAGGGTGGCCGGGCTGGTCGTCGTAGGCGTACTTGCTATATACGTTGACCTCCCACTGCTTTTTTTCGACCTTTGCTACAGAATCCAGGATGAATCCGGTTGCAAGGCTCAGGCCGCACAGGAACATAAACGACGCGGCGAGCATGGCGGTGGGGAAGCGCGGAACGAGGCCGGTCTGGAAATACTCGACAACGATGGGCATGCCCAGGGCGAGGCCGATCACCGCAAACAGAAGCGCGACGAGGCTGAAGAACTTCAGCGGGCGGTAGTCCTTGAACAGCGTGCCGATCATCGCGACGACTTTAATGCCGTCGCTCACGGTATTGAGCTTGGATTCGGAGCCTTCCGGACGGTCGCGGTACTCGATGGGCACATCTTTGATGCGCCAGCGGTGGTCGACGGCGTGGATCGAGAGCTCGGTTTCGATCTGGAAGCCCTCGGAAAGCACAGGGAAGGTTTTAACGAACGGGCGGCTCATGGCGCGGTAGCCGGTCATGACATCATCGAAGCTGTAGCCATAGATCCACTTGATCATGGCGCGGACCAGATTGTTGCCAAAGCCGTGGAAAGCACGCTTGTTTTCCTCGGCGTAGGTGCCGTTGGAAAGGCGGTCGCCTACGGTCATATCGGCCGCGCCGTTGAGGATAGGCTCGCAGAGGGCCTTGGCCGCCTCGGCGGGGTAGGTGTCGTCGCCGTCGACCATCAGGTAGCAATCGGCGTCGATATCGCGAAACATCTGGCGGCACACGTTGCCCTTTCCCTGACGGGGCTCAAAGCGGACCGTGGCGCCGTGCTCGGTGGCGATGCGTGAGGTATCGTCCGACGAGTTGTTGTCATAGACATAGACCGTCGCTTGCGGAAGCTCGCGGTGAAAGTCGTCGATGACTTTGCCGATCGTGAGGGCTTCGTTGTAGCAGGGGATGATGACGGCGATGGATTCAGAATTCACTCAATGCTCCTTATACATTCAATTCTTGAAAGTATAGCCGTTTGGGCTTGGCATCCTAAGATGTGGGTTAGTTCTCCAGTTTTGTTGCGCGAATCGTTTGCATGGCCGTCGGGTCTATACTGTTCGTTTGTCAACGATTACGAGTAAAGGAGTTGCATCCGTGTCGGATCAGACAAAGCAACAAGAAACTCGCAGTCTGCCTGCGACGTTTGCTAAGAACGAATTTGAGAAGGACGCGTTTATCCTTCGTCAGCTGGTTACCAAGGATTTTAAGATCAAGTATCGCCGTAGCGTTCTGGGCGTCGCATGGTCGGTTCTCAACCCGCTGCTGATGATGATCGTCATGGCCATCGTGTTCTCGACGATTTTTGGCCAGGGCCGCAATGGATCAATGACGCCCGAGATGTACCCGCTGTACTTGATCGTGGGTAACGTTACCTTTGCCGTCATGTCCGAGTCCACGAACCAGGCCCTAACGTCGATCGTGGGTGCTGCCCCTCTGCTCAAGAAGGTTAAGGTGCACCGCTGGGTCTTCCCGGTGCAGAAAGTGCTTTTTTCGCTGGTGAACTTTGCCTTCTCGCTGGTCGCCGTCGCCATCGTCATGCTGTGGTTCCGCGTTATGCCTTCTTGGCACCTGATTCTGCTGCCGGTTTGCCTGCTGCTGCTTATGTGCTTCTGCATGGGCCTGGGCATGATGCTCTCTGCTCTTACGGTCTTTTTCCGCGACGTTATGCATCTGTGGAGCGTAGTCATTACGGCGTGGACTTATATTACGCCCATCTTCTGGACGACTGACTATATTGCGCAAATGCCGCATCTCGTGCGTATCTTGATGTATGCGAACCCCATGTACAACTACCTGCAGTTTATGCGCGATATCTTTCTGTTCCAAACTACGCCCTCGCTTATGACGTTTGGTATGTGCGCTGCTTGGGCGGTTCTTGCGCTTGTTATTGGCTATACCGTGTTCCATAAGTCCGAGCGCAAGTTCATCCTCTACATCTAAGGAGTGCTGTGATGACTGAATCTGTTGTTGATTACAGCGAGCAGCCTCTGGCTGTCGAGGTCGACGACGTCACCATGATCTTTAACATGGCGTCCGAGTCGCTGACCAACCTCAAGGAGTACTTCATCAAGCTTGCCAAGCACGAGTTGTTCTTTGAGGAGTTTAGGGCGCTTAAGCATATTTCGTTTGATATTCATCGTGGCGAGGTCGTGGGTCTGGTTGGCACCAATGGCTCCGGCAAGTCTACGATGCTCAAGATTATCGCTGGCGTGCTTGAGCCAAGCGAGGGCAGCGTTAAGGTGCACGGTAACATCGCGCCGCTGATTGAGCTTGGTGCCGGCTTTGATCCCGAGCTGACCGCCCGCGAGAACATCTATCTGAACGGCGCCCTGCTCGGCTATACCAAGGAGTTCATCGACGTCAACTTTGACGGCATTATCGAGTTCGCTGAGCTTCAGAACTTTGTCGACATGCCGCTTAAGAACTTCTCCTCGGGCATGGTTGCGCGTATTGCCTTTGCAATCGCGACGATTACCGAGCCCGATATTCTGATCGTTGACGAGACGCTGTCCGTCGGTGATGTGTTCTTCCAGCAGAAGTGCGAGGCCCGCATCCAGCACTTTATCCAGAGCGGCGACGTGACGGTTCTGTTCGTTTCGCACTCCATGGAGCAGGTTGAACGCATCTGCCAGCGTGCCGTTTGGATTGAGAAGGGTGACCTTCGCATGGACGGCCCGGTCGATGAGGTCTGCAAGGCGTACCGCGAGCAGTTCAACTAGGTTATAATTACTTGCGCCTGACAGGCTTGCGCTTGCTTGGGCGTGCGGTTATATGCTCCATTAGCTCAGTTGGATAGAGCAGGGGACTTCTAATCCCAAGGTCGACGGTTCGAATCCGCCATGGAGCACCATCGTTTATTAAGCCCGGACCGCTTGGAGGTCTGGGCTTTTTTCATCTTGTGTGCTGTGGTTTTGAAGGGTTCGCAATGGGAAGCAAAAGGCTCGACTGGATCGATATTGCAAAGGGGATCGCAATTATTCTGGTCATTGTGGGGCACACCGTCCCAAATCCCTCTCCCTTGCGGCACGCGATCTTCTCGTTTCACATGCCGGTGTTCTTTATTCTTGCCGGGTATACGTTTAGGCCGAAGCCGTGGCGCGAACTGCTGAGTGATTCGGTGTCGCGCCTGCTGGTGCCGTATGTGGTTCTTGCACTGGCGTGGCAGGTGCCGACGTTCTTGATGAGCGGCGCTCCTTTGACGAGCGGTACGCTGGTTGCGGGGCTTAAGACGCTTGTGTTTGCCTCGGGCGTTGATGTGCCTGGGTTTGGCGTTACCGCCGTTGGCATGGCATGGTTTTTGGCGGCGCTGTTTACGTCGCGCCTACTGTTTAATGTACTTGTGCGGCTGTTTGATCGCCGCGGGATTGGGGTAGTTTGGCAGGGTGTTGTCTGTGCCGCGATTGCCTTTTGCGGATTGAGCGTGTCTCGCTTAATGGGTGTTTACCTGCCGCTCGATTTGGATCTGAGCTGCTATATTGTGCTGCTGATGTGGGTTGGCTATACGGCGCGCCAAAGGGGGCTGGAGCCGAGCGTGAGCAAGCCTCTGCTGTTTATTGGAGCCGGTGTCGCTTGGCTTGTCCTTGGCGCGCTGAGTGGGCTTGAGCTTTCGAGCCGCCGCGTGGATGGGTTTGTGGTTGCGACAGTTGCCGCTCTTGCCGGCAGCTACTGCGTGTGCTGGGTTTCCATGGCGCTGGAGAAGTTGAAAGACGTGCCGGTTGTGGGATCCTTTGAGCGATCGCTCGTGTTCTGCGGACAGGCCAGTCTTGCCATCTTTGCAATCCACGCGGTCGATTGGTTTATTCCTTGGCAGACGATGCCGCTGCTTATGACGCTGCCAGTGCCATGGCTCTTTGCGTCGATTGTGCGCTGCGGGTGCGACATAGGGTTGGCGTACGTGATCAAGAAGGCGTAATTAAAAGCGGGGAGGACCAAGTTGGTCCTCCCCGCTGTCATTTATTCGGTAGTGTTGCAGGCTTACTTTTCGAGATGCTTTTCCAGCAGCTCCAACGCGTGGGCGTAGCCTTGGAGGCCTTCGCCGGTGATGGTGGCGAAGCAGGCCAGGCGTGCATAGCTCACCTGGCGGAAGTCCTCGCGTGTCTCTACGGCGCTGATGTGGACCTCCACAGCCGGGATGGCGACGGCCTTGAGGGCATCGAGGATCGCCACGCTCGTATGCGTATAAGCGGCCGGGTTGATGACGATGCCGTCGACCTTGCCGTAGGCCTCCTGGATCTTGTCGACGATGCTGCCCTCGTGGTTAGACTGGAAGACCTCGATCTCGTCGAAGCCCTGTGCGGCACCTGCCTCCTGGCAGATCTGCACTAAGCGGTCGTAGTTGTCGCTGCCATAGATGCCCGGCTCGCGAATGCCGAGCATGTTGAGGTTGGGGCCGTTGATGACGAGTGCTTTCATGGTTGCTTCCTTTGCGATTGGAAAACCACCACAAAGGCGCCTGTCCCCTTTGTGGTGGTTTTGGTTAGAGAGCGGGTGGGAGGGTGTCGAGGAGGGCTTGGGCGGTGTTGGCGGCGCAGTCGCGTGAGTCGATGATGTAGTCGGCCCAGGCGCGGTAGCGTGGCATGCGCTGCTTGGCCAGCTTATCGATCCCGTCGCGCGCGGTGATGGGGCGGCCCTTGTGGGCGAGCTCGTCGAGCTTGCGGTTGAGCATCACAATCTGGCTGTTCTGGTGCAGCAGCGGGTAGTTCTCGTCGCGTGTGACCACGCCGCCGCCCGTGGAAAGCACCAGGCCGCTGCGCTTGGAGATGTCGGCCAGCGCAGCCGTCTCCTGTTCGCGGAAGGCCGCCTCGCCGCGCTCGACGATAAAGTCGGCACAGGGCATGCCCAGACGCTCCTCGAGCGCGCGATCCAAGTCGATGTGCTCGCGACCCGTGAGCTGGGCGATCTGCTCGCCCACGCGGGTCTTGCCCGAGCCCGGCATGCCAATCAGCGCGATATTCTGCTCGCGGCGGGACAGACGCTCCGTTACGTCCAAGATACGCTTGCGCGGGGTAGCTTGGCCGGTGTAACGCTCTACAGCCTGTGCCGCCTGGGCAACAAGCATGAGCAGGCCGCCGATGCAGGGGATGCCGCGGCGCTCGGCCTCGAGCATCAGACCCGTGCGGGCGGGGTTGTAGACAATGTCGATGACGCCCTCGAGCGCATCGAGGCCTTCGAGCGTGCAGGGAGCGTCGGGGCAGTGGGGGAACATACCGGCGGGCGTGCAGTTGACGAGCAGCGCGGCATCGGATTGCTGCGCGATGTTGTCATAATTGACCTCGCTCGTGCGGCCCACGGGTACGACGATGGCGCCCAGATCGCCGAGCACCATGCTGGCCGTAGTGCCCGCGCCACCGGTGGCACCGAGCACGAGGGCTTTTTTGCCGGCAACCTCAACGCCCAGCTCCTCGATCAGACACTGGAAACCGAAGTAGTCGGTGTTGTCGCCGCGCAGACGGCCGTCGGGCAGGCGCGTGATGGTATTGACGTTTCCCATGCGCTCGGCGAGCGGGCTCAGCTCGTCCAGGTATCCCATGACGGCGCGCTTGTAGGGGATGGTCACGTTGGTGCCTTCCCATTCGTTACCCGTCATAAAAGCCTCAAGATCCTCGGGCTCGCGCTCAAATCGCACGTACTCAAGCCCAGCGAGCTCTTTGTAGATGGTCGGGGTGTAGCTGTGGCCCAGCACACGGCCCAGCACGCCGTAGGGATGGGTTGCGGCGGTATCGGTCATCTAGAGCACCTCCGTGTAGCTGCCAAAGTAGGTGAAGCTCTCGCATACGTCGTCGATGGAATCGAGCAGGTCGTCGAGGGCCTTGCTGCCAAAGGGGCAGTCCAGGTCAAAGTAGAACATAAACTCAAAGTCGCGGCCGGGGATGGGGCGGCTCTCGAGCTTGATGAGGTTGATGTTGAGCGCATAGAAGCGCTCGAGTACGCGATAGAGGGCACCCGGCTCGTTGGCCGTGGTGATCATGAGCGAGGTGCGGTTGGCGCCGGGGTAGACACGCGGCTCGCGGCTGATGACGACGAAGCGCGTGTAGTTATTATCCGAGTCCTGGATATTGGGCTCCAGCACCTCCAGGCCGTAAAGTGCGGCGCAGCTGCGCGAGGCGATGGCGGCGACGTCGGTGCGGTCGGAGTTGGCGACCATCTCCGCCGACATGGCCGTGTTGGGATACTTGGTGGCGTGCAGGCCGTGCGCCTCGATAAAGCTAGCGCACTGCGCGATGGCCTGACCGTGGCTGTAGACCTCGCGTATGTCCGCGGGCTTGGTGCCGGGCTTGACGAGCAAGTTGTGGTCGATCTTGAGGCGCAGCGAGCGCACGATGTGAAAGTCGAACTGGGCGAGCAGGTCGTAGACAGCGTTGACCGAGCCGGCGGTAGAGTTCTCGATGGGTAGCACGCCAAACTCGCAGAAGCCGTCGCGCACAGCGCGCATAACGCCTTCGAAGGTCTCGAAAAACGCGATGTCGGGCACGCCGAAGAGCTTGCACGCGGCGATTTGACTGTAAGCGCCCTCAACGCCCTGGCAGGCGACGGTGGCCGTCTGGGGGAAGGGCGTGTCAAAGGCCGCGGCCGTGGCGTGGGCCTTTTGCGAGACGGTGATGCCCTTGAGTTCGTTGATGTAGCGCTGCTGCTCGGCCTTGCTCATGCTCATGAGGAGGCGGAACAGGGTGATGGTCTGCGCCTCGTAGCGCTCGGGCGCGCGGCTGGCAAGGTTGTTGAGCTTGGAGCGCTCGCGGGCGGGGTCGAAGACGGCCTTGCCCATCTCGATTTTTGACTTGGCGACCTCGGTGGCAATGTCCATGCGCTCAATAAAGCTGTTGAGGAGCGTGGTGTCGATGCCATCGATGGCCTGGCGAATATCGGCAAGGTCCATGGAGGCCCCTTTCGTGAATCGTTGCCTGGGGTAGTTAATTTGGGACGGGTCTTTTTTAGCTACCCTTTGGCTGTCGACGAATCGATGGGTGCCAGGGCAAATATCAACTGGCACATGGGGTAGCTAAAAAAGCCCCGTCCCAAATTAACTACCCCAGGGTGGGCTAGCGCTGGCCTGCGTCCTCGAGGAGGGCGTCCCAAATCGCGAGGGCAGCTGCTGCTTCGGCAACGGGGACGGCGCGCGGGACGATGCAGGGATCGTGACGGCCGTGGACCGAGAGCTCGGCATTTTCCATGGCGTCCATGTCTACGGTCTGCTGCTCGCGGCCAATGGAGGGCGTCGGCTTTACGGCCATGCGCCACATGACGGGCGCGCCGGTCGAAATACCGCCCAGGATGCCGCCGGCGTTATTGGACTCGACCTCGATCTCGCCGGTCTCGGCATCGATGCGATACGGATCGTTGTTCTCGCTGCCGCGCATGGCGGCCACGGCAAAGCCCATGCCAAACTCCACGCCCTTTACGGCGGGAATGCCAAACGCGATTTGCGCGATGCGGTTCTCGATGCCGTCGAACATGGGGTCGCCGATGCCCGCGGGAAGCCCGTAGATGCCGCACTCCACGATGCCGCCGATGCTGTCGAGTTCGTCGCGCGCGGCTAGGATTTCCTCGCGCATGCGGCTGGCTGCGGCGGCGTCAATGCACGGAAGATCGTTCGTAAGGATCGCCTTGCGGTCGGCCTCGCGATAGACCATATCGTCCATCGGCAGGTCGGAGATGCCGCCGATCTGCGCCACGTGCGCCATGACCTGAATGCCGCGGGCCTCGAGTGCCTGCAGCGCAATGCCGCCGGCGATGCACAGGGGTGCCGTTAGGCGGCCGGAGAAATGCCCGCCACCAGCGACATCGTGCATGTTGTGATACTTCACGCGCGCAGGGAAGTCCGCATGTCCGGGACGGGGCTTGCGGCGCAGCTCGGAGTAATCCTTGGAGCGCGTGTTGGTGTTCTCGATAATCGCGGCGATGGGTGCGCCAGTGGTATGTCCATCGACCACACCGGCGATGATGTGCGCAGCATCGGTCTCGCGGCGCTTGGTCGCGGTCTCGTCGCGACCGGGGGCGCGACGGTCCAAAAAGGCCTGCAGTTGCTCCTGGTCAACAGCGATACCGGCGGGGATGCCGTCGAGCGAGCAGCCGATGGCGGGGGAGTGCGACTGGCCGAAAATGCTCAGATGCAAGACGTTGCCAAAGGTCGAGGACATGTTATTCCTCCTCGAGTGTGACCTTGCCGCCCAGCAGGCGGTAGTGGTCGAAGAAATCGGGATAGGACTTGTTGACCGCTTCGGCGCCGTGAATCACGACCTCGCCGGTGGCACGGCTCGCGGCAATGGCGGCCATCATGGCGATACGGTGGTCGTTGTGCGAATCGACCTCGCCGCCGGTAAAGGCGTCGACACCCTTGATGATGAGGTCATCGCCGGCAATGCGCACCTGCGCGCCCAGTGCGGTGAGCCCTCGGGTGGTCGTGACCAGGCGGTCGGATTCCTTGATGCGCAGACGGGCACAATCGCGGATGAAGGTGCGGCCCTGTGCCAGCGAGGCCACGGCCGAGATGACGGGCACCAGGTCCGGAATGTCGTGGGCACTCATCTCAAAGCCGGCGAGCTTGTCGGACTGCACGGTGGCGGCGTTGGTGGAGCGCACGATGCGGGCGCCAAAGCGCGAAAGCGCGGCAAGTACGTTGCGGTCACCCTGCGCGGAGCTCAGCGACACGCCCTCGACGGTGATGGGGTCGGAGCCGATGGCACCGGCGCACAGCCAAAAGGCGGCGTTGGACCAGTCGCCCTCGACGGCTACGCTGCCGGGCGTGCGGTACGAGCCGCTGCTCACGCGGAAGTTCGTGATCTCGGGCTGGCCGTCCTTGGCGGGAATACGCTCGACGTTGACCTCGACGCCAAAGGCCTTCATGGCCTGGATCGTCAGGTTGATGTAGGGGCGGCTCTCGATCAGGCCGGTCACCTGTACGCAGGAGGGCTGGGCCAGCAGTGGGGCTGCCAGCAGCAGGCCCGAGATGTACTGCGAGCTCACGTTGCCCGGCAGCATAAAGGTGCCCGGGCGCATGCGGCCGCTGGTCTTGAGCGGAAAACCGCCCAGACCCTGTAGGTCGCAGCCGGCGGCGATAATCTCGTCCGAGAGCGGGGACAGCGGGCGGGCGCCCAAGCGTCCCTGACCCACAAAAGTTGCTTCTGCACCCAGCGCGCAGGCGACTGGCAACATAAAGCGGAGCGTGGAGCCGCTTTCGCCGCAGTCAAGCGTGCCGCCGGCAAGGGCCTTGAGCAGGCCAAACTCAATACTCTTCATGGTGGGGTGGACCTGGAAGCCGTCCTCGACGGTCTCGATGCGAGCACCCAGGGCCGTGAGGCAACGCACCGTAGCCTCGATGTCGGCGCAGGTGGTGTTGCAGGTGACGTGTGTCTCGCCGTTGGCAAGCGCAGCGCAGATGATCAGGCGATGCGCCATCGACTTGGACGCGATAGCGGGAACGGTGCCCTTGAGTGGGGACGGGGTGATGCGGGCTAGCATGCGGATGCGTCTCCCTTCTGGCCGAGGCCCTCGGCAATGAGTTCGTGGAAAGTGGAAAGCGGCGTGCGGTCGATGCTGCAGCGGCCAATGCCGTGCGGAATCACCAGGTCAATGGTGTCGCCCGCGCGCTTCTTGTCGTGGAGCGCCTCGGCAAAGACGGCATCGGCATCTAGGTCGCAGCGGGTCTTGAGGCCATGGCGGGCGCAGAGTTCCTCAATACGACCGGGCAGTGCAGCATCGCAAACGCCGTGCAGGGCCGCGGCGCGCGTGATGATGCCCATGCCGATCGACACGCAGTTGCCGTGTCCGAGCTCAAAGTGCTCGCAGGCTTCAACGGCATGTCCGGCGCTGTGTCCAAAGTTGAGGAGCTTGCGCTGGTTGGTTTCGCGCTCGTCGGCGACGACCACGGCGCGCTTGATGTCGATGTTGCGGGCGATGATGAGCGCCACGCGGGCCACATCGTGGTTGAGTAGCTCCAGCGTGAGCGGGGTCTTCTCCAGCTCGGCGAAAAGCTCCGGGTCGGCGATCACGGCGTGCTTGACGACCTCGCCGCAGCCGTCGGCGAACTGCTCGGGCGTGAGGGTGGCCAGGCACCCCACGTCGGCGATAACCACGCTCGGCTGCCAAAAGGCGCCGGCCAAGTTCTTGCCGGCAGCCAGGTCGATGGCGGTCTTGCCGCCCACCGACGAATCCACCATGGCGAGCAGGCTCGTCGGGATCTGCACAAACTTGCAGCCGCGCATGTAGGTGGCGGCCACAAAGCCCGCCACGTCGCCCACGACACCGCCGCCGAGTGCCACGATCACGTCGGAGCGTGAAAGCTCGTGCTCGGCCACAAACTCCAAAATGGCAACATAGGTCTCGGCGCGCTTATGGGCCTCGCCGGCCTCGAAGGTGCAGATGCTCACCTCGTAGCCTGATGCCTCCAGACTCTGCTTAACTGGCATTTGGTAGAGCGGGCCCACGTTGGTGTCCGTCACGATGACGGCCTTGGTGCCGCCGGCAGTGGCGCGCACGAGCGGTCCCGCCTGCTCCAGCAAAAACGTGCCAACATGCACCTGGTAGGGGCGTGCGGTGTCGATATCGATGGTAATCGCCATAAGCTTCGGTCCTTTCGACCTGGCGTGATAGGTGGTCTAGTGGGAGGCCTCGTCGTCGAGCGCGCGCTTAATGCGGTCGCCCTCGGCAAGGAGATTCTCCAGATAGCGCTGGTCGCGGTCCTTGAGCGCACGGCTGTAGGCGCCAAGCGACTCGATCAGATGGTCGATCTCGAAGGCGAGTGCGTCGGCGTCGTCGATCATGAGCTCGGACCACATCTGAGGATTGAGGTGTGCCACGCGGGTGAGGTCGCGGTAGCTGCCGGCCGAAAAGCCGTGGTGGACCTGAGCGGTCGGGCTCTTAACATAGGCGTTGGAGACGACGTGCGCGAGCTGGCTCGTAAAGGCGATGACGCGGTCGTGCTCGGCGGCGCTCGTTACGCTGAACTTGCCAAAGCCCAGGGGACGTACCATCTCGCGCACCTGGCCCAAAAGCTCCAGCTTGAGTGCGTCGTCCACTGCGGGCGGTACAAGCACGAGCGGTGCGTCCTGGAACAGGTCGGCGCGGGAATGCGCGTAGCCCGAGAACTGCGTGCCCGCCATGGGGTGCGCGCCCACAAAGTAAAAACCGTGCTCGCGGGCAAGCTCAAAGGCGCGCTCGCACACGATGCCCTTGACGCCTACGGTGTCGATCACCACGGGGCCCATGATGGCCTCGGTGTCAGTGGCGTCGGCGAGTGCCTGGGCGTGCGCCTCGAGCCACTCGATGCAGGCCTCGGGGTAGCATGCCAGGACGATGATGTCGCACTCGCCGAGCGTCTCGTCGTTGAGCTCGCCGGCAACGGTGCCCATGCTGGCGGCCGTCATGACGTCGTCATCGGGGTCCCAGGCCAGCACACGGACGCCCGCCTGCGCATAGCCGCGGGCAAAACTGCCGCCGATGAGGCCCAGGCCCACGATGCCGGCGCACTTGGGGCCACCCTGGTTAACGCGTGCGTTTCTCACCGTGCCCATGGGCTACTCCTGAACGGTCTCTTGGCAGACGACCTCGCGGATGGCGCGGATGCGGCGCATGGTGTCGTCGAACTGGTCGGGGGTGAGGGCCTGAGCGCCGTCGGACCAAGCATGGCTCGGGTCGTCGTGGACCTCGATCTCCAGACCGTTGGCGCCGCAGGCGGTCGCCGCGAGCGCCATAGGCTCAACGTAGCGGGTGTAGCCGGTGGCGTGGCTGGGGTCGGCAACGACGGGCAGGTGCGACAGGTGGTGGAGCACCGGCACGGCGTTGAGGTCGAAGGTGTTGCGGGTGCGGGTCTCGAAGGTGCGGATACCGCGCTCACACAGGATGACGTTGTCGTTGCCCTCGCTCATGATGTACTCGGCAGCCATGAGCAGCTCGTCGACGGTGCCGGACATGCCGCGCTTGAGCAGAACCGGGGTCTGCGTCTTGCCGACCTCCTTGAGCAGGGGGAAATTCTGAGCGTTGCGAGCGCCAATCTGCATGACGTCAATCTTCTTGTCGAGGAAGACCTGCACGTCGCGCGGGTCCATGATCTCGGTGACGATCGGCATGTCGAGCTCGGCGGATGCCTCGCACAGCAGGTCCAGACCGGCGGGGCCCATGCCCTGGTAGGCGTACGGGGAAGTGCGGGGCTTGTAGGCGCCGCCGCGCAGCATCGTGGCGCCGGCTGCCTTCACGCGGCGGGCGATGCGGATGAGGTTCTCGCCCTCGACGGAGCACGGGCCGGCGATGACCTGGAACTGGTCGCCGCCGATCTTGACGCCGTGGCCGCAGTCGATGACGGAGTCCTCGGGGTGGAACTTGCGGTTGGCGCGCTTGAACGGCTCGGAGACGCGCTGCACGCGCTCGACGACGTCCATGGACTCGAGCAGGAATGGGTCGATCTTGGTCGTATCGCCCACCAGGCCGATGATCGTCTCGTTCTCGCCGCGCGAGACGTCGGTCTTCAGGCCCTTTTTCTCAATCCAGCTGACGATATGGCTGACGGCCTCGTCGCTGGCGCTCTGCTTTAAAATTGCAATCATGGTGTGCCTCTCACCTCGATGGATAACCCTTGCAAAAACGGCCCGCATCGCGAGCCTTGTATATATGGTGCATGAGAGTTTATACTATCTGATTCGCTTTTGCCTTCTAAAGTGAGCCGTTGCGCCGCGTCTTCCCCGGAATTGCAAAGCTTTTTCTTTTATTTTGATAGCCCGTGGTGCACTTGGGTATAATGCCAAACGTTGGCCCTATTAGCTCAGGGGATTAGAGCGTCTGCCTCCGGAGCAGAAGGCCGTTGGTTCGAATCCAACATGGGGCACCATCGAACGTGAGACCGTCCGAACCTCGCATGGTCCGGGCGGTTTTTCTTATACCGACGCGACGTGATGGGACGTGGTATGGCAGCAACGGATATCGAGCGCGGACTCTCGACCGCCGAGGTCGAGGAGCGCATCGCCGCCGGTAAGATCAACCGCAACATGGAGCTCAAGACCAAGTCGGTCAAAGAACTCATCATCGAGAACCTCTGCACGCTGTTCAATTTGATCAACGTGATTTTGGCGTTCCTAGTCATTTTGACCGGTTCGTTTAAGAATCTGACGTTCCTGTTCGTAGTGTTCCTCAATACTGCTATTGGCGTCATCCAGTCCATGCGTTCCAAGAAGATGGTCGATAAGCTCACGCTGCTGACCTCCAAGAAGGCCATTGCGGTGCGCGACGGCGCCGAGGTGGAGCTCGACCTGGACCAGATCGTGCTCGACGATATCATCCGCCTGGGGCGCGGCGACCAGATTCCCGCTGACGCCGTGGTGGTTTCGGGCGAGGCGCTCGTGAACGAGAGCCTGCTGACGGGTGAGAGCGACCTCATTAAGAAACAGCCCGGTTCCGAGCTCATGAGCGGCAGCTTTATCGACTCGGGCTTGCTGCGCGCCCGCGTGATCCATGTCGGCGCCGACAACTACGTGGCCAAAATTAATAACGAGGCGAAGTACGTCAAAAAGGTCAATTCCGAGATCATGAACGCGCTTAACGCCATCGTGCGCTTTGCGAGCATCATCATGATCCCGCTCGGTTTGGCGTTGTTTGCCTCGAGTGTGAGCGAGCTGTGGGATGCCGCGGGAACCCCGGGCGATAGCGCGCTTTCGTGGTGCTTCTCCGAGCTGTTGGCTGGTCATGTGCCTTCGTCGGCGCTGCTGTCCACGGTGGGCGCCCTGCTGGGCATGATCCCGCAAGGCCTGGTGCTGCTGACCTCGTCGGTGCTCGCCATCGCCACGGTGCGCCTGGCCCGCCGCAAGGTGCTGGCGCAGCAGCTTTACTGCATCGAGACGCTCGCTCGCGTCGACGTGCTGTGCCTGGACAAGACGGGCACCATCACGTCGGGTCGCATGGAGGTCGAGGGTACCTATCCGCTACCGGTCGAGGGTATGGGTGTGGGGGAGAGCGACGCCGCCGTTCCCGTCGATACCACGGTGCTCGATTTTGCGCTGGCTAACGTGGCGCGTGCGACCTCGGCCGATGCCAACGAGACCTGCCAGGCGCTGCTCAACTATTACGCCGATCGCCCGGTCGAGGTGTCTGAGCCGCTGTCGGTCATTCCGTTCTCGTCCTCCAAAAAGTGGAGTGGTGCCTCGTTTGCGCAGGGCTCCTATGTGATGGGTGCGGCGCAGTTTGTGCTCTCTGATCGTGCGTTTGCCCAGGTCGAGAACCGTGTCGCCGAGCTTGCCGATACCTGCCGCGTGCTCGTGGTGGCGCGCGTGGACGGCTTTACGCCCGATGGCGATATGGTGGGCGAGGCCGAGCCCGTGGGCTTTGTGACCATCCGCGACGAGATTCGTACCTCGGCGGCCGAGACCATCGGCTACTTTAACGAGCAGGGCGTGACCCTTAACGTGATCAGTGGCGACGACCCGCGTACGGTGTCGTCGATCGCGCGCGTGGTGGGCGTGCCGGGGGCGGACGCTTATGTGGACGCCACGACGCTCGATACGCCGGCCAAGCTCGATGCCGCAGTGGACCGCTACCATGTTTTTGGTCGTGTGACCCCGCAGCAGAAGCGCGAGCTCGTGCAGGCGCTCAAGCGCCGCGAGCACACCGTGGCCATGACGGGCGACGGCGTCAACGACGTGCTGGCGCTCAAGGAGGCCGACTGCTCCGTCGCCATGGCGGCCGGCTCCGATGCCGCGCGCAACGTGGCCGAGATCGTGCTCGTCGACAACGACTTTGCCTCGATGCCTGCTGTGGTGGCCGAGGGCCGTCGCTCCATCAACAACCTGCAGCGTTCGGCTTCGCTGTTCTTGACCAAGACGCTGTTCTCGATGGGCCTGGCGGCGCTGTGCATCGCACTGCCGCCGTACCCTTTCGAGCCGATTCAGATGACGCTCATCAACTTCTTCTGCATTGGCGCGCCGGGCTTTGTGTTGGGCCTGGAGCCCAACAATGCTCGCGTGAAGGGGTCGTTCCTGACGAACGTGCTCAAGCGGGCACTGCCGGCGTCGCTTGCGGTCATTTTGGCCGCGGCGCTCGATATCTTTGTGGCGCGCGTGTTCGGCTTTAACCAGCTCACGCTGTCTACGATGTGCCTACTTACGTCGTGCGCTGCGAGTGTCAGCCTGATCTGGCGTATCTCGCAGCCCCTCACGCCCTTACGTGTGGCGCTCTTTGTGTTTGTAGTTGCCGGCATCCTGACGGGCGTTATCGGATTCCCGAAGCTGCTGTCTATTGCCAACCTGTCGATGGGCCAGATGGTTATCTTGGCTGTCATCGTGGTCATCACCTGCTCGGTGTTCTTTAAGCTCGCCACGATGATGGATTCGCTCAAGCCGCGTCGTCGTCATGCCGCAACTGGTTTTGGCCGCGGTGTGCGCGTCCGCTTGGGTCGCGGTGGCGGCAAGGTGAGCTCGACGGGTTCGACGGCCGAGCGTTTTGCCAAGCGCGTCGCCGCCGACATGGCGCAGCGCCGCGAAGCTCGCACCGTTCGTGAGGCCGAGGCCCGCGCACTCGAGGGCGTGGCCCAGGCCCAGCCCAAGAAAAAGAAGAGTACCGGAGTCAAGCGCTCCCGCGTGACCAAGTCCGCCCAAGGCATCAAAGTCTCGATGCCAAGCAAAAAGAAGAAATAACTACGCGCCCTGGCGATGTTGAATTGGTGCCTTGCTCCTGTGGGGCCGTGGCGATGTTATGCTCTAACCTCGATCGTTTGAATTGCTTCGAAAAGAGGATGCCGTGATCTGCCCGCATTGCCTTAAGACTATCGAGGACGGCGCCTCGTTCTGCCCCTACTGCAACGCCTATGTGGGTCCGGGCGATGGTCCCGAGCACACCGAGTTTGTGTTCTGTGAGGGCTGCGGTGCCCGTCTTTCTCCGCATGATCGTACGTGCCCCAAATGTGGACGCCCCGCTCCGGGTATCCTCTCCGAGGACGCGGCAGCATCCGACCTGGCAGCGGGCCGCACGGCGGGCTTTCCGCGCCTAACGCAAGAGCAGATCGATACCGAGGTGCCGCATGCGCCGGCCTCTGCCGCTGCGGTGCTTTCGGACGCCGCCGACCCCAATGAGACCTGCGTGCTGCCGGCTTTCGATAAGGATTTCGGTATCCCCAAGGTCGATATTCCCACGCCCGTTTCCCTGCATGACGATGCTCAAAAACCCAAGCGCAAGGTGCACCCCGACGAGGACGCCTATCACAAGCATAAGCGTCATATCCCCAAGCCGCTCGTCGTCATCGCGGTCCTTGCCGTCGTTTGCGGCGGTGCCTATTGGTTCGTGACGACCGATCCCATGGGTGTCATGCCCGGCTTCTACGACCAGTTTGGCCAAGCTGCACAGACCACCTTCCCCACGCGCCAAAAGGGCGAGGCCACTGAGGACGATACCAAGCAGGACGATTCTGCGGAGGTGGTCCAGGAAGAAACCGTGCTCACCGATGATCAGCTCTATACCAGGCTCGACGGTCTGTATCAGACCATCGTGTCCTACGCTGACGAGGACCAGATCGGCGAGGTCATCGATTCCTTTAACAACGGTTATCTCCGAACGCCGCTGTCCACCCGTCAGGAGCTGTCGCAGAGTGCCTACGCCCTGCGCGACCAGATCAAAAAGACGCAAGATGAGCTTAACAACCTGAAAGTACAGGACGATACGGTCTATGCGGATGACATCGCCCACTTAAAGCAGCTTGCCGAGTGGATGTATGAGCGCGTCGACGTGATCTGCCAGAGCTGGGATATCTCGCTGGCCATTCCCGATGGCGAGTCGATGAGTTCCCACCAAAGCGAGATCCTGGCGCCCATCGCGCAGGGCGGCAACAGCGCGCTGAACCAGTACGATGCCAATGTGGGTTCCTGGAAGCCGCAGCAGCGTTCCTTAAATTAGTTCGCCATAGTCGGCATAACCTACGTGCGCAATTGATGTAAGCCCGTGCTTATTGCTACAATTCGTACAAATATGCTTTAAACGCACGAGGAAGGAACCACATGTTTGGTTTTAAGAAAGAGCTCTACACGCCCGAGTATCAGCTTGTCGGCGACGAGTGTGCCGTAATCGAGACGTCGAAGGGTACCATCAAGGTCAAGTTTGACGGCGAGGGCGCTCCCATTCATGTCGCGAACTTCTGCGAGCTTTCCACGATGGGCTTCTATGATGGCCTTAAGTTCCATCGCTATGTGCCCGGTTTTGTTATCCAGGGCGGGGACCCCAATACCCGCGACATGTCCGGCGCCGACGTCGCTGCCGGTCTTGAGGGCCCCGACGGCATGCCCGGTACCGGTGGCCCCGGCTACTGCATCAAGGGCGAGTTTGCCACCAATCCGCGCAACAGCCATGTCGATGGCGCCCTTGCCATGGCACGCTCCATGGACCCCGATTCCGCGGGTTCGCAGTTCTACTTCTGCCTGGGTGCCCAGCATAATCTCGATTCCGGTTACACCGTCTTTGGTACCACGGTCGAGGGTCTCGATGTGATTTCGCAGCTGCGTGCCGGCGACGAGATCGTTCATGTCGAGATCGTTCACGAGTAAAGGGGACTTCCTTGAATAGCCAGCTGATCCAACAGGGCCGCGCCGCTTACCGCGCGGGTGATTTTTCCGCTGCAGCCCAGATGCTTGGGGCGGCAAAGACTCCCGATGAGATTATGGGCGAGGCCGATCACCTTCGTGGCAACGCCTTGATGCACCTGGGCATGTATGCCGAGGCCGCCGAGGCCTATGCCGCCGCCCTCAACGACGGTACCTACGGCAAGCGCGGCGCGCTGCTCACCAACCGCGGCAAGGCGCTCGCCGCCGTGGGCGACTACACGACGGCCGCTCAGGCTTTCTCTGCCGCTACGCAGGATGCTTCCTATGCCACGCCGTTCAAGGCCTATCTGGGCCTGGGCAATGCGCTGTTCCAGTCGGGCGACTATGCCAACGCGGGAACCGCCTTCCGTCAGGCTGCCATCGACGGCGCCAATCCGGCTCCTGCCGCCGCACTCGGCGAGCTCGGTCGTTGCTTCATTAAGCTCGGCCGTCCGGCGGATGCCGTGGAGACCTACCGCACGGCTATCGACTTCGCCGGCCCCCGCGACGACACGCGTGCGCTCAACGCCGGCATGGGTCAGGCGCTTTCTGCCGCCGGCCGTCCCTCCGACGCACTCGACGCCTTTAACGCCGCTACTGCCGATGGCATCTACCAGCTCACCTCCGAGCAGGCCGATGAGCTTGCCCGCGTGCACGATTCGCTTGCTGCGCTGTCTGCCCAGACGGCTATGGCCACGGCTCCGGCGCCCGCGATGGACGCTCCTGCCGTCGATCCGCTCGATCCTACGGGCGCGACCGGTCAGTTTATGCCCGATCCCTCGGACACCGGCTTCTTTACGCTGTCCGAGTCCGAGATGGTCCAGCAGGACCGTCAGGATCGTAAGCAGGCCAAGGTCCGTCGCCGCCATCGCCACACGGGCCTCAAAGTCTTCATCGTGCTGCTTCTGCTCATTTTGATCGCCGCGGGCGGTCTGGGCTTTGCCTACACGCGCGGCTTTGGCTTCCCGTCTCAGGAGTCTGTCGTTACCGATCTGTTCCAGGCTGCCGGTGACGGTGACACCGCAAAGGCCGAGTCTTGCCTGGCCTCGAGCCTGTCCGAGGACGCTAAGTCGATGATCATCTCCTCGATTCCGCAGGGTGCCACCGTGTCCGTCGAGGGCATGGATCAGTCCATGACCGAGACGACCGCTAAGGTGAAGGCATCGCTGTCCAAGGGCGGCGAGCAGGAGTACACCGTCAAATTCGTGCGCTCCGACAACCATATCGGCTGGGCCGTTTCTTCGCTTGATATGGATTTCTCGGCTGCTGACAACCAGTAGTGACCTTATGGGATTTAGCTTTGCCCGGCGCTTCACCGCAAGTGAGGTGCCGGGCTTGCGCTAATATGATGAGCTAGTAGTTTTCCAGCAATCATCCAACACATCAGGAGTTGCGTTGTTTTCTTTGATGGATATGTTCTTCGGTAGCTATGCGGGCGATCTTGCCATCGACCTCGGCACCGCCAATACGCTTGTCTCCGTGCGCGGCAAGGGCATCGTCATTCGCGAGCCCTCTGTTGTCGCCATCGACAAGAACGACGAGCGCATCTTGGCGGTCGGTATCGAGGCAAAGCGCATGCTCGGCCGTACGCCCGGCAACATCGTGGCCGTTCGTCCCCTGAAGGACGGCGTCATCGCCGACTTCGATGTTACCGAGGCCATGCTTCGCTACTTTATCGACAAGGCGTCCGAGAAGCGCTATCCGTGGACTCCGCGTCCGCGTGTTGTCGTCTGCGTTCCCTCCGGTGTCACGTCGGTCGAGAAGCGCGCTGTCTTTGAGGCCACGATCCAGGCCGGTGCCCGCCAGGCCTATCTGATCGAAGAGCCCATGGCGGCTGCCATCGGCGCCGACCTGCCCGTCGAGGAACCCACCGGCTCCATGGTCATCGACATCGGTGGCGGTACCACCGAGGTTGCCGTTATCGCTATGGGCGGCATCGTCGTCTCGCAGTCCATCCGTATTGCCGGCGACGAGTTCGATCAGGCCATCCTCACGCACGTTCGTGATGCCTACAACCTGGCCATCGGCGAGCGTACGGCAGAGGACATCAAGATCAAGGTCGGCTCCGCCGTGCCGCTCAAGGATGAGCTCGACGTCGAGGTCAACGGCCGCGACGTGATCACCGGTCTGCCCAAGACCGTGCGCATCGAGAGCGAGGAGATTCGTCGCGCACTCAACAAGCCGCTCGACGAGATGGCCAAGGCCGTCAAGGACGCACTCGACGCTACGCCTCCCGATCTTGCCTCGGACCTTATGTACTATGGCATTTTGCTGACCGGTGGCGGCGCGCTGCTGCGCGGTCTCGATGTGCGCCTGCGCGATGAGACCGGCGTTTCGGTCAACGTCAGCCCCACGGCGCTCGATAACGTTGTTAACGGCTGTGCCCGCGTGCTCGAGGCCAATGCGTTTGATGGCGGCTTCGTCCAGACCAATGCTTAATTTCCAAAAGGTGGATTCCATTTGGCACGATCTTCGGGTTTCTCCACAAATCTGAATACCAAGCGACAATCAACGGGTATGCGCCCGTTGATTGTTTTCAGCCTGATTTCGGTGTTGCTGCTCACGTTTTACATCCGCGAGGGCGAGGCAGGACCGATTCATGCCGTGCGCTCGGGCGTGACGACGATTACCTCGCCGGTGCGCTTTGTGGGCTCGGCTGTGGCGGCTCCCTTCAATGCGATCGGTAACGTGTTCTCTAACCTTACGGCGTCGCGGGACACGCTTGACGAGCTTAAGAAGCAAAACGAGGAACTGACCTCTAAGGTTGCCGAGCTCTCCGAGGCTCAAAAGACCGCCGAGCGACTGGAGGGGCTGGTCGGCCTGCAGTCGACCTACAACCTCAAATCAACCGCAGCTCGTATCGTCGGCGCTTCGGGCGATGCCTGGACCTCGACCGTCACCATCGATAAGGGTTCTGCCGACGGTCTTACCATCAACATGCCTGTGACGAGTTCTGCCGGTGTCATAGGCCAGATTATCGAGGTCTCGGCCAAGACGTCCACCGTGCGCCTGATTGGCGACGAGAACTCGGGCGTGTCCGCTATGGTGCAGGACACGCGCGCCCAGGGCATGCTGCAGGGTCAGGCTGACGGCACGCTGCGTCTTGAGTACGTGAGCGTCGACTCCGACGTTAAGGTTGGCGACATCATCGTGACCTCGGGCATTGGCGGTGTGTTCCCCAAGGGCCTTCCGCTCGGCACCGTCTCGTCGGTTGAGAAATCGGCAAACGACGTGTACTACACCATTGTGGTGCGCGCTCAGACCACGGCCGAGAACAACGAGGAAGTGCTGGTCATTACCTCGCTGACCGACGAACAGTCGGCCTCGGATGAGGACGTGAACACGGCCAACAGCACGCCGCAGGGAACGTCGCGCGATGCTGCGACCAAGACGAAGGACGAGAGCCCGGATGACAGTTCCGACACGTCCGAGACGACCGATTCCGGCTCGAGCGAATAGGGGGCATGTCCATGGATCTACACGAGCAGGGGATGAGCTCCCGCACGTTTGTAATCGCCGCCATTGTGTGCGTGCTGCTGCAGGCAGGCCTGGCACCGCAGATCTCCATTGCGGGCGGTCGCGTCAACTTTATGATTATCCTGGTGTGCCTAAGCGTGTTCTCGGGCGACCCGACCCGTGCCGTCGTGTGCGGTTTTTGCAGCGGCTTGTTCTATGACCTTTCCGCTGCCGTGCCGGTGGGCGTTATGTCGCTCCTGCTGACCGTGGGTTCTTTTGCCCTGGTGCATAGCGCCGCCGGTCAGACGGGCGGTACCCCGAGTGCGCGCGGCATCACTGTGGGTGCCTTCGCGCTCGTCATCAATGTGATCTACAGCATCATCTTGCTGTTTATGGGTTTGGAGACGAGCTTTGTCGTGGCGATCTTCGGCCATGCGCTGCCGTCTTCGATCCTGACGGGTCTGGTTGCCATTCCGTTTTTGATGTCCGGCGTCGTGCCGCAGTCCGGTTATGGATTCTCCGCACGTGGCGGACGCCAGACGGGCATGCGCTTTAAGCCCAAGACCCGCAAGCTCAAATAGGGGAGGCCTGTAGATGTCTTCCCAGATGACGGTTATTATCGCCGGTATCGTGCTGGTTGTGGCCATCGTGGTCGCGCTGGTCATCATGCGTCGCGGCGATTCCCGTTTTACCTACGATACGCAGCATGGAACGGCCCCGCGCGCCACCGAGGGCGAGGGCAATACCGCGGCGACCGCCTTTAAGGGCCGCTTCTCCATCCTCACCACGGGTGTGGGCGCGATGTTCGCGGCGCTTGCCGTCAAGCTGTGGGGCATGCAGATGGTCTCGTCGGACTATTACGAAAAGCAGGCTAATAGCAATCAGACGCGCACCGTTACCACACCCGCTGTGCGTGGCCGCATCCTCGACCGCAATGGCGTGGCGCTTGTCCAGAACCGTCCCTCACTTGCTGTCGTGGCCTACCGCGACCTTGCCGAGGATGAGGTTCTGGTTCGCCATCTTGCCAACGTGCTCGGTATGCCCTACGTGGCGGTTCTGCGCAATATTCAGGACAATTCCGAGGGCGCCCAGAGCCTGCATACCATCGCGACGGACGTCCGTCGTTCCACGGTTGCCTATATTCAGGAGCACGCCGGCGAGTTCCCGGGCGTCAAGATTGCCGAGCGTACCGAGCGCCAGTATCCATATGGCGAGACGGCATGCCATATCTTGGGCTATACCGGCACCATTACCTCCGAGCAGCTCGAGGCCCAGAATAAGAAAACCTCTGGCGATGATGATGCTTCTGCTGGCAAGATTACGTACCAGTCGGGCGATATCGTGGGCCAGGCGGGTGTTGAGAGCTACTACGAAAACCTGCTGCAGGGTATTCGTGGCGAGCAGACCGTCAAGGTCGATGCCTCGGGCAATGTGACCGGTCAGGCCGGCGCCGTGCCCGCCAAGGCCGGCTCCGACATTAAGCTCACGCTCGATCTTAAGATCCAACAGGCCTGTGAGACGGCGCTGGCGAGCGCCATCGAGCTCGCCAAGACCACTGGCTACAGCAATGCCGGCAACGGCGCTGTGGTGTGCCTCGATCCCAACAATGGTGAGATCCTGGGCATGGCGAGCGAGCCCAAGTTCGATCCGTCCGTCTTTATCGGCGGCGTCTCAAATGACGTGTGGACCGAGCTCAATGATGACAAGGGTTCGCACCCGCTGCTCAACCGCGCCATTAGCGGACAGTACATGTCGGCCTCGACCATCAAGCCGCTCTCGGCACTGGCCGGTCTTGAGTTTGGAACCTACACTTCAACGCAGACAACCAACTGCACGGGCTATTGGACGGGCTTGGGCAAGGCTTGGGGCAAGCGCTGCTGGCTGACGTCTGGACACGGCACCATGACGCTGCAGTCGGGTATCGCCAACTCGTGCGACCCCGTCTTCTACGACATGGGCAAGGCCTTCTTTTATGACGAGCAACATTCCGAGGGCCTGCAGGAGGTCTTTCGTCGCTGGGGCCTAGGCAAGACCTGCGGTATCGATCTGCCGAGTGAGGGCGCGGGCCGTATTCCCGATGCCGAGTGGAAAGAGTCGTACTTTACCGACGCCTCTGCCGAGGACCGCAAGTGGAATGCCGGCGATATGACCAACATTGCCATCGGCCAGGGCGACATTTTGGTGACGCCCCTGCAGATGGCGTGCGCCTATATGGGTCTTGCCAACGGCGGCAAACAGTACGTGCCTCACGTGTTTTTGTCTGCCGTGTCGCGCGATGGCGACGGCGATGCCTATAAGTACAACGGCAAGGGCAAGAAGAAGCGCCTGGAGGCCAAGATCAACAGCGATTCGGATTTGACTCTTGTTCGCAACGGCATGCACGACGTGATTTACACGGCATCGACGTCCCTGGCGGCTCACTTTGGCACCCTGACGCCGCAGGTGTACGGCAAGTCGGGCACGGGCGAGAAAAGCGGCGAGGACGAATACGCGTGGTTCTGCGCCTATGCACCGGCCGATGATCCCAAGTATGTCATCGCTACTGTCCTGGAGCAGGGCGGCGGTGGTTCGGATACCGCGATGCATGTCGTGCGCGACGTGCTCGGCGTGATTTATGACGAGCCCGATACCTCTTCGGCCTCGGGCGATTCTTCGGTTCGATAGGAGGTTGCGATGGATTTTTCTCCGGCGGATCTGTTCCGTTCAACCAAGACCGGCTCTCGCAGCAGCCTGGACCGCGTCAACAAGCAACTTTCGGCCTCGCGCGGTACGTTTCGCCAAAAGGTGCATATCGGTGTGCTGCTGGCTACCGTCGCGCTCGTTGCCTATGGCGCCATCATTATTTGGTCGGCGTCACAGTTTAAGGCCGACGCCTCATTCTCGCGCCACCTGCTGGGAATTGGTATCGGGGCGTTGCTGGCGGTGCTGGTCTGGCGTACCGACCTGCGCGGTATTTCCAATTTTTCGACGGCGTTGCTCGTCATCGACCTGATCGTGATCTTCTCGCCCAAGATTCCGGGTCTGTCCTATACGGGCGGTCTGGGCATGACGGGCTGGATCAAGATTCCCGGTATCGGTTTGACATTCCAGCCCGTTGAGCTTGCCAAGCTCATCACCATCTTCTTTATCGCCACGCTTGGCTCGCAGTATAACGGCCGCATCGATACCGTTCGCGACTACGTCAAGCTCTGCGGCATGCTGTCCATCCCGTTTTTGGCCGTCGTTGCCATGGGCGACCTGGGCTCGGGCCTGGTCGTGCTGGTCTCGGGCGCCATCGTCATCTGCATGAGCGGTGCGCGCCGCGAATGGGTGCTGTCGACCCTGGCCCTGCTTGTGGGCCTGGTGGCCCTCGTTCTGGCGCTCGATTCGGTCTTTGATTCGTTGCTCGGCCACGATGTGCTCATCAAGCAGTATCAGATGAACCGCCTGACGGTCTTTATCGACCCCGATAATGCCGATTCGGACGATGCCTACAACCTGCAGCAGTCGCTTATCGCCGTTGGCTCGGGCGGCTTCTTTGGTAAGGGTTTAGGCCATGCGACGCAGTCGGCCGGCGGCTTTCTGCCTGAGTTCCACACCGACTTCGTCTTCGCCTTCCTGTCCGAGACCTTTGGCTTTTGCGGTTCCTTTTTGCTCCTGTGCCTCTACGTGCTGCTGATCTTTTCGACGATTCGCGTCGCCTTTAAGTGCGAGTCGCTGTTCTTGCGCCTATCGTGTGTGGGCATCGTTGGTATGTGGGCGTTCCAGACCTTCGAAAACATCGGCATGTGCATCGGCATGATGCCGATTACCGGTATTCCGCTACCGTTTATTAGCTTCGGTTCGTCTTCGATGATGATTCAGCTGCTGACGGTGGGTATCGTACAATCCATATGGCGGCATCGTTCGGGCGCCGCGTAACCGCTGGAGGGGTTTGCTATGAAAATTCCCGTAGATAAGCTGACCCGCGCTTTTAAGATGGGCGCGTCCGTTAAGAAGGATTCCGATACGCCGGTGCGCGTCTCGGTCTATTTGGATTCGTCCGCCTCGCGCTTTCTGGCCGACACGGTGCGTGACGCCTTTGTGCCGCAGACGACCTCGGGCATTGTGCGCGTCGAGCGTCTGGGGGAGGAGCGAATTGCTCCAAAGACCGATACCGATGTGGTACTGGTGCTCTCGTGCGGTTCCGACCGCTTGGAGAGTGCCGTGCAGGAGCTCGTGATCGCCGGCGCGCCCGTGTGCGTGCTTGCCGAGTCTGCTGTGGAGGTGCCGTTTATCGAGGAGTCCACGCCTATGCTCGGCGTGGTAGCGGCAACCGATAAGACGTATCTGCTCGAGACGCTTGCCCGCTGGATTCTCGATCGCACCGAAAAGGAAACGGCTTTTGCGGCGAACTTTGCCTTCATGCGCATCGCGGCGGCCAATCGTATCATCACCTCGTGCGCGCTCACCAATATGGCGACCGGTGCGCTGGTGTTTTTGCCGGGCGCCGATTATCCCGTGATGGCGCTGGCGCAGGTGGGCATGCTCTTTGAGCTCGCTGCCGTCTTTGGACGCGGCATTAAGCCTGAGCGCGGCTACGAGGTCGCGGGCGTGCTTGCCGGCGGTCTTGTGATCCGCGCGGTCACCCGCGCGCTCGTCAAGCAGACGCCACATATTGGGTTTGCCGTCAAGGCGCTTACTGCCGCCGCGGGCACCTATGGCATGGGCCGTGCGCTCGTTTCGCTCTACGAGCGCGATGTCGACTACAGCCGTGCCAACGAGGTGGTCACTGCCACGTTCTCCCGCGTTCGCGATCTGGTGACCACGGTCGCGGGCGCTGCCCGTCCTATGGCGTCCTACGAGGACGCATCCGATCTCGCTGCTTAGGGGTTTTCCGTTGCGCGTTCCGTATCAAGACTGTTTTCATTTAATTGAGCCGCTGCTCGCCAAGGTCGAAAAGCCGAGTCGCTATATCGATCACGAGTGGGGCACGCTTTCAAAGGCCGATGCCGACTACCGTTGCTGCCTGATCTACCCGGATGTGTACGAGGTCGGTCTGCCCAACCAGGGTATCGCCATCCTCTACAACATCCTTAACCAGGCCGAGGGCATCTCCTGCGAGCGTGGCTATGTGCCGTGGCCCGACATGGGTGACGCCATGCGCGAGGCGGGCATTCCGCTGCTCTCGCTCGAGGGTGCAGCGCCGGTCGCTTCGTTTGATATCGTCGGCCTGCATGTGCCGCACGAGATGGCGGTGACGAACTTCCTCGAGGCACTCGATCTCGCTGGCATTCCGCTGTTAGCGGCCGACCGAGGCGAAGACGACCCCATCATCATCGCCGGCGGTCCCTCGGTGTACAACCCTGAGCCGTACGCGGCCTTCTTCGATGCCATCCTCATCGGCGAGGGCGAGGAATCGCTGCTCGAGACCTGCCAGCTGCATCGCCGCCTGCGTGACGAAGGAGTCCCGCGCGCGCAGATTGTTGAGCAGCTTGCATCCATTGCCGGCAACTACGTGCCGTCGCTCTATGAGGTTCGTCACGACGAGCCCTGCTCGCCGCATGGCTACACCGTGCCGCGCGAGGGCAAGGATGTGCCGACCGTGGTTTACAAACGCGTCGTCGAGGATTTCGGCGCCACGAATCCGCTGCCGCAGTCGTGCGTGCCCTATGCGCAGCTGGTTCACGATCGCCTGTCTATCGAGATTCTGCGCGGCTGCGCCCGCGGCTGTCGTTTTTGCCAGGCCGGCATGACGTATCGCCCGGTGCGCGAGCGCTCGGCCGACCAGATCGTCTCGTCGGTGATTCAGGGTCTGGAAAAGACCGGCTATGACGAGGTGTCGCTGACCTCGCTCTCCACGACCGACCACTCCTGCATTCGTGACGTGCTCGGCAGGCTCAACCGTCGCCTGGAGGATACGGGTATTCGCGTGTCTATTCCGTCGCAGCGCCTGGATTCGTTTGGCGTGGATATGGCCGAGTCGGTCGCCGGCGAAAAGAAGGGCGGCCTGACGTTCGCGCCCGAGGCCGGCAGCCAGCGCATGCGCGACATCATTAACAAGAACGTGACCGAGGAGGACCTGGACCGTGCGGCCAAGGCGGCCTTCGAGGCCGGCTGGAACCGCATGAAGCTCTACTTTATGATGGGCCTTCCCGGCGAGCGCGACGAGGACATCGTGGCCATTGCCAACCTGGCCGATCACGTGCTGGAACTTGGCCGTTCCGTGGTGCCCAAGGCGCGCCGCGGCTCCATCTCGGTGTCCATCTCGGTTTCGGTCTTTATTCCCAAGGCTGCCACGCCGTTCCAGTGGTGCCCGCAGCTCGACTACGACGACGTCAAGCGTCGCCAGAAGCTGCTTATCACGAGCGTTCGCAACCGTGCCGTCCGCGTGCATTACCACGATGCCGAGACCTCGCTCATCGAGGCCGCGCTCTCCCGCGCCGGTCGTGACATGACGCCCGTCATCATCGATGCTTGGCGCTCGGGGTCTCGCTTTGACGCCTGGGTAGAGCATTTCTCGCTCGATAACTGGAAGGAGGCTGCTGCCAAAAACGGCATCGACCTCAATGAGCTCGTGCACCTGCCCTACGAGTTGGACTGGCGTCTGCCGTGGGAGCAAGTGAGCCCCGGCTGCACGCGCGGCTTCCTCGAGCGCGAGTACCGTCGCTCGCTCGAGGGTGACACGACTCCCGACTGCACCCGCACGTCGTGCACCGGCTGCGGAATCTGCCCCACGCTCCACGCCAAGAATGTATTGATGGGTGATCGCGCATGAGTGAGCGCCTGACCGACAGCCCCACGCTCTTTAGACTTCGTGTTCGCTATGGCAAACGCGATCGCCTTAAGTACCTGGGCCATCTCGAAGTAATCCATACCATTGAGCGCATCGTGCGCCGTGCGGGACTTCCCTATGCCGTCACGCAGGGCTTCTCTCCGCACATGCGCGTGGGCTTCTCTTCGGCGCTACCGGTGGGTACGTCGTCGGCCTGCGAGTGGTATGACCTGTTTATGACCGAGTTCGTGGCGCTCGACGAGGCGTTTGGGCGCCTGGCTGCGGCCTCTCCGGCCGATCTGGCGCCCATCGAGGCCGCCTACATCGACGTGCGCACGCCGGCGCTCACGGCTCAGCTCACGCGCCTGTCGTACCGTATCGACTTGCACCTGGACCCCGAAGCCCCCGTGAGCGCCGATGAGGTGCGCGCCGCGATCGACACGTTGCGTGCAGGCCATGGCATCGACTATGCACGCGGTAAGAAGAGCAAGCGCCTAGACCTTGACCATACGCTGGTGGGCTATGAGCTCACGGCAGGGGAGCGTCCAGACCATCTGGTGCTCATGCTCGACACCTATGCCGACAACGAGGGGTCCATGCGTCCGGAGATTTTGCTTTCTGCTGCTGATGTTTTGTTGCAGGGCTTGACCCCGGGCGTCGATGCACCTATTGTTTCCACCGGTATGCAAGACCTCGTGACCATCTGCTCCTACGATGTCGAGCGTCAGAATCAAGCATGCGAGGACGACGAGGGCCGACTCGTCAGCCCCATACCTGTGCGAACTTGTGGATTTGCTCCACATACTCGTTGACGGGGGTATTATCGCCTGCTACTATATTCGGCTGTTGCACTAACTGATGCATGAAGGGCAAGTAAACATGTACGCAATCGTTAACACGGGCGGCAAGCAGTACAAGGTCGCCACCGACGATGTCATCACCGTCGAGAAGATCGAGGGCAATGAGGGCGATAAGGTCACCCTGCCGGTCATCTTCCTCAACGATGGTAAGAAGATCGTCACCGATCCCGACAAGCTGGCCAAGGCCAAGGTTACCGCTCAGATCGTTGAGCAGTTCAAGGGCGAGAAGCAGCTGGTCTTCAAGTTCCACAAGCGTAAGCGCTATCGTCGTCTGAAGGGTCACCGTCAGCAGCTCACCAAGCTGAAGATCGTGAAGGTCCAGGCTACGTCCCGCGCCAAGAAGGCTGTCAAGGCAGAGGCCGAGGCTGTTGCCGAGGCTCCCGTCGCCGAGTAGATTACACTCGTAACGAAAGAGTAGGTATACACAATGGCACACAAAAAAGGACTCGGTTCCTCCCGTAATGGCCGTGACTCCCGCGGTCAGCGCCTTGGCACGAAGCGCTATGCCGGCCAGACGGTAACCACGGGCACGATTCTCGTCCGTCAGCACGGCACGCACATCCACCCGGGTGAGAACGTTGGCCGTGGCAAGGACGACACGCTGTTCGCGCTGGTCGACGGTACCGTTGAGTTCCACAAGGGTATCAAGCACAGGGTCAGCGTACGCCCGCTCGCGAACGCGTAATTCACCCTTCATAGAGCACATATGTGGGAGGCACTTGAGTTTTAGGATTCAAGGGTCTCCCTCTTTTTGTAGGAGGCGATTCTGTTGTCACAGTTCACCGATATCAGCCGCATTAACGTGTGCGGCGGCGACGGCGGAGCCGGATGCATGTCGTTTAGGCGCGAGGCATTTGTCCCCAAGGGCGGCCCCGATGGCGGCGACGGCGGTCGTGGCGGCAATGTCGTCATCCAGGCCGATGCTCAGCTGTCTTCGTTGATCGATTACCGCTTTAAGCATCACTTCCGCGCCGAACGCGGCACGCACGGGCAGGGTGCCCGTCGTAACGGCAAGAGCGGCGAGGACCTGATCCTGAAGGTTCCCATGGGCACCGTGGTGCGCGAGCTCGACCCCGAGACGCAGACCCCGATGTTCGAGATTGCTGACCTGGTGCACGATGGCGAGCGCGTTGTCGTGGCGCCCGGCGGTGCCGGTGGCCTGGGCAACACGCACTTTGTGACGTCGGTGCGCCGCGCGCCCGCGTTCGCTCAGCTGGGCGAACCGGCCGAGGAGCACTGGATTGAGCTTGAGATGAAGCTTATGGCCGATGCCGCACTCGTGGGCTTCCCCTCGGTGGGCAAGTCCTCGCTTATCGCGCGCATGAGTGCCGCCCGTCCCAAGATCGCCGACTATCCGTTTACAACGCTCGTGCCGAACCTCGGCATGGTGCGTGCCGGTGAGTATTCTTACGTCGTTGCCGACGTTCCTGGTTTGATCGAGGGCGCAAGCGAGGGCAAGGGCCTGGGCCATCAGTTCCTGCGCCACATTGAGCGCACGGCGCTCATCATGCATGTCGTTGACATGACGGGCGGGTTTGAGGATCGCGACCCGGTTGAGGATTACCGTATCATCAACCGTGAGCTCGAGCAGTATGGCGCCGAGCTTTCGGAGCGTCCGCAGATCGTCGTCGCCAACAAGTGCGATGCGCCGGGCACGGCCGACAAGATTGCCGACCTTAAGCGTGCGGCGCTCGACGATGGTCATATGTTCTTTGCCGTGTCTGCTGTGACGGGCGCCGGCCTCAACACGCTGATGCTTGCCGTGGGCGAGCAGGTGGCTAAGCTGCGTGCCAAGTTGGCTGTCTCCGATGAGCCGGTCGTTCTGCGCGACGATGAGTGGGAGCGCCGTCGTCTGCAGCGCGAGAAGCGTTTCCGCATTGTTCAGGAAGAGCCCGGTGCCTTCCGCGTGGTCGGTCGTGCCATCGAACGCATGGTCATCCAGACCGACTGGGAAAACGAGGAAGCCGTCATTTACCTGCAGCATAAGTTTGCGCGTATGGGTGTTGACGACGCGCTCGAGAAGGCCGGTTGCCGTGCGGGCGACGAGGTCCGCATTTGCCAGCGCGCCTTTGACTTTGAGGGCGCCGAGGACTTCTCGGAGTACGAGGAGCTCGAGGATGCTGGCGAGGACGTTGCCGTTGAAGCCATTGACGTGGCCGATGCTGCGGATGAGGGCGTCGAGGTTGTCGATGCGGCGGATGCCGCGGGCGATGCCGAGACCTCGGAGGGCGAGTAAGCCATGTCGCTGCGCGGTGGAATCGGTCTGCCCGAGCTTCCTCTAGAGGATGGGCAGGAGTTTAGGCTCGGCATTATGGGTGGCACCTTTGATCCCATTCATTACGGGCACCTGGTGACCGCCGAGCAGGCGCGCGAGTCGCTCGACTTGGACGCTGTGCTTTTTATGCCGGCGGGTTCTCCTGCCTTTAAGCTTGACAAGCCGGTGACGCCTGCCGAGGACCGTTATGCCATGACGGTCCTCGCCACCGCCGCGAACCCGGCCTTTTTGGCGAGCCGGTTCGAGATTGACCGTCCGGGTGTAACCTATACGGCCGATACGCTTCATGCCCTTCGCGACTTTTACCCGCCGCAGGTAAAGCTCTACTTTATTACGGGCGCCGATGCGATTATCGATATTGTGACCTGGCATGATGCCGAACGAATCGCTGAGCTTGCTACCTTTATTGCGGCGACGCGACCGGGCTTTGATATCGATACGGCGCGTGCCCGAATCAAAGAGTCGGGGCTGCCGTTCGACGTGCGCTATATTCAGATTCCGGCGCTGGCGATCAGCTCGACGAACATCCGTAAGCGAGTTGCCCGCGGCATGAGCGTGCGCTATCTTACGAGCGAGTCCGTGCTCGGCTACATTCGCAAGCGCAGGCTATATGCCGATTTGGGCCAAGAAGATTTTGAGTGATGGGGGTCTACGTTGTCGGTAGAGGATCAGTTTGAGGGCGATGAGCGCGCGCTGCTCAAGCGCATTCAAGAGCTGCTCGATGTTCGCATGAAGGATAAGCGCAAGCGCTATGTGCATTCGCTGGGTGTTGCCGAGACCGCACTTCATCTGGCCGAGATCTACGGCGTTGACCGCTTTGATGCCGCTGCCGCCGGCTTGATCCATGACTGGGACAAAGTGCTCTCCGACGACGAGCTGGTCACGCGCGCCCTGCATTACGGCATTAAGATTGCCGGCTCTCCGTCTGCCGCGACGCCGCTTTTGCATGGCCCTGTTGCCGCCTATGAGCTTCCGCAGCTTTTTCCCGAGCTGTCGCCGGCCGTTTTCCAGGCTGTCGACCGTCACACCGTGGGTGCCTGCGACATGACGCCGCTCGATATGGTGGTCTTTGTGGCCGATGCCATCGAGCCCAACCGCCACGGCGACTATGCCCATGCGCTGCGCAAGATGGTGGGGGAGTCGACGCTCGACGAGTTGTTCTTCTCCTGTTTTGCGCAGGGTTTGGTTTATGTGATCCAGTCTGGGCGCTATCTTTATCCCACGGCTATTTCGATTTACAACCATTACGCCCAGCTACGCTAGCTCGGGCTGTCTAGAAAGAGGTATTCCATGGCCGACGAGACCATGACCGACGAGCAGATTCTTGAAGGCGTGGAGCACAAGAGCTTCATTGCCACGTCCGACCGCACCGCCGCCTCGCTGTCCACGAGCGGTGTCGCCGCCGAGGATGTCGCCCGCGCCGCCGCGCAGGCCGCCTACGATAAGAAGGGCGAGGACGTTCAGGTGCTCGACCTGACCGAGCTTTCCGACGTGTGCGACTACTTTGTGCTTGCCACCGGTACCAACAACCGCCAGGTCGATTCGATCGTCGACGAGATCGAGGAGAAGGTCGCCGAGGCTTGCGGCGAGCATCCGTTCTCCATCGAGGGCCGCGAGCAGAAGACCTGGATGCTCATGGACTATGGTTCGGTTGTCGTCCACGTTTTCACTCCCGAAGCGCGCGACTTCTACCGTCTCGAGAAGCTCTGGGGCGACGCTCCCCAGCTTCCCCTCGACCTCCTCTAGGAGCTCATTTGGGACGGGGTTTTAGTTA
Source organism: uncultured Collinsella sp. (assembly GCA_902466075.1). Classification (GTDB taxonomy): domain Bacteria; phylum Actinomycetota; class Coriobacteriia; order Coriobacteriales; family Coriobacteriaceae; genus Collinsella. Next base: position 61,025 of record CABQQA010000009.1, on the reverse strand, counting down.
CTCTCACGCATATCGCCGGGCAGTTGCGGTTTTCCGTATCTGCCCGGCTTTCTTTTTGCCCAAAGGCGGTTAATCGTTGAAGCGGGATTGACGGCCGAAGGATAGGGCGGTGTCGCCGAACTTGTCTCGGACGGCGTCGATCGCGACGGAGAGCTCGCGGCGGTCGCTGGATTGGGCTCCGCGGTCGTCGACTTCGCAGAACAGGTCGGTCTGGATGCCGCCCTGATGGTCAAAGTCGCTCATGCCGATGCCTGCTAAGCGAACATGCATGCCTTCCTGCCAGATGTTGTCGAGCAGTTCGAGCGCAACCGCCACAAAGATGTTCTCATCGTCGGTCGGATGAGGCAGCCGGCGCTGTGCCGAGCGACCGCTTCCATACGAATACTTAAGCTTGAGCGTTACCGTGCCGCCCGTCAGTCCCTGACGGCGCAGGCGGCGTCCCACTGACTCGCCCAGCAGCGCAATCGCCGCTTCGATGTCCCCGCGCTCAGTCAAATCTTTCGCAAAGGTGCGTTCATTGCTGACCGACTTGACCTCACGCTCTTCATCGAGACTCGTGACTTCGGAGATTTCGAGTCCCAGCGCACGCTGGCGCATGCGTTCGCCGTTGACGCCAAAAATTGCAGCTAGCGTGGATTCCGGCGCGCGTGACAGCTCGCCGAGCGTGTAGATGCGCATACGGCGCAGTCGCTCCTCGGCCGAGCGCCCGATGCCGCTCATGGCAGATACCGGCAGCGCGGCCAAAAAGCGCTGCTCGGTTCCGGGGCGCACAATCGTCAATCCAAACGGCTTGTCACGCTCGCTTGCGATCTTTGCGACCGTCTTGTTGCAGCCCACGCCAATGGAACACGTCACTCCCAGCGCTGCCACGCGGTCGCTTATACGCCGTGCTACCAGTAGCGGGTCTTCGGGCGCAAAGCGACCCGGTGTGATATCGATAAAGGCTTCGTCGATGGATACGCGCTCAACGCGCGGCGTCTCCTCGCCAAGAATCGCCATGACCTGCGCGCTCACCTCGCGGTAGCGATCAAAGTGCCCGTGCGTCCAAATGGCTTGCGGGCACAAGCGCCGCGCCTCGGCCGAGGCCATGGCAGAGTGCACGCCAAAGCGACGTGCCTCATACGAACATGTGGACACGACGCCACGCGAATCGGCGTCTCCGCCCACGATGAGCGGCTTTCCGCGCCATTCGGGATGATCGAGCATCTCCACGCTCGCAAAAAACGCATCGAGGTCCATGAGGCCCACCGCCGGACCCGTCCAGGGAGGCGGCGTGACGCCCATGGCATCCTCATAACCGTATGTATGTTCGCGTCTTTCCATGTCATGAGTATACCGCGCAGCTCATGTGGGGTGCGTGTATGTGCTTGCAAATCCCGAATTCTTGTCTAAGATATGGATTTGCCCTCGACTACACCGAAGAAGTTGGTCTCACGGACTTCACCTGCCCGCGTCGATGGCGTATTATGTTCAACTGTTTGTTTGTAGTTGCAGCCTAAAGCTGCTTGGTTGGAGGAGTTTCCTTTGGCAGTCAAGATTCGCCTTGCTCGTCACGGCGCTAAGAAGCGTCCGTACTACCGTGTCGTCGTCGCCGATTCCCGCGCCCCGCGTGACGGTCGTATCATCGAGGAGGTTGGCCGCTACAACCCGATGACCGCCCCCAAGACCATCAACCTCGACCTCGAGAAGATCGCCGACTGGCAGTCCAAGGGTGCTCAGCTCACCGACGCTGTCGCCGCTCTGGTCAAGGCCGCCAACGAGGGCGAGAAGACCGAGACCGTCGTCAAGAAGTCCAAGAAGCAGCTCGCCAAAGAGGCCGAGGCCGCTAAGGCTGCCGCTGAGGCCGCTGAGGGCGCCGAGGAGTAAATCGTGCCTGAGGTTGACGCTGCACAGCTCGAGGGTGAGGCAATGCTCTCAGATCGCATCGCCGATCTCGTCGAATATCTCGTTGTTCAGATCGTCGACGACCCGGATTCCGTGAGCCTTGAGGTCATCGATGGTGACGACGCCTCTACGATCGAGGTTTCTGTCGCCGAGGATGACGTCGCTAAGGTCATCGGCCGTCGTGGCCGTACCATCAAGGCCATTCGCACGCTCGCCCGTGCACTGGCCGCTCGCCTCGACACTGCTGTCGAGGTAGAGGTTCTGGGCTAGGACCTTGAGGTCCCAGTACAAAAACATCGCCCGTGTGGTCAAGCCGCACGGAAGGAAGGGGGAGGTCCTCGCGCAGCCGCTGCGGGGGCTTCCTTCTGTATTAGAGCCGGGTATGCGCGTCGCCCTGACGCCGCCGGCGCTCAAGCGCGACCGTTTTTGCACGGTCGTGTCCGTCACCGATACGGGCGATGGCGATCTGGTCTCGTTTGAGGGCATTGACGACTTAACGGCCGCCGAGGGCATCACGGGATGCTATGTGCTGGCAAATCGTGACGACTTTGAGCTCGATTCGCTCGACGCTGCCTATACCGACCTGATGGGTCGCGAGGTGGTCGATGAGCGCTTCGGTTCGCTCGGCACGATCGTCGAGATCATGTCGACGCCCGCTAACGATGTTTGGGTTGTCGAGGGTGATCGGTACGGCGAGGTACTGATTCCCGTGATCGAGCAGGTCGTGCTCGATCTTCCCGACACTGGAACAATTTCCGTCCACGTTATGGACGGCCTGATCGATATGGACAAGTAGGGAGGACAACATGCTGATTGAGACCCTTTCGGTCTTTCCCGAGATGTTTGAGCCCGTCATGTCCACATCGATTTTGGGCCGCGCCCGCAAGGCCGGCCTTTTTGATTTTAAGGCGTATAACCTGCGCGACTGGACGCACGACCGCCATCGTACCGTCGATGACGAGCCGTACGGCGGCGGGCAGGGCATGCTCATGAAGGTCGAGCCTATCGCCGAGGCCATCGAGGCCATTAGCGCGGAGGGCCCCAAGCCGACGGTGGTGTTCTTCACCCCGTGCGGCGAGCCTTTTACGCAGCATGTGGCCGAGCGCCTGCTCAAAAGCGAGCGCCTGCTGTTTGTGTGCAGCCGTTACGAAGGTGTCGACGAGCGTGCCTATGCGTATGCCGACGAGCGCCTGTCGATCGGCGATTACGTGCTCACGGGCGGCGAGCTTCCCGCTATGGTCGTTGCCGATGCCGTCGTACGCCTGATTCCCGGCGCCCTGGGCGACGAGATGAGCAACGTCGACGAGTCGTTCTCGACCGCCGAGGACGGAGGCCTGCTCGAGTATGCGCAGTACACCCGCCCCGCTGAGTTCAATGGCCAGGGTGTGCCTCCGGTGCTCGTGAGCGGCGATCACGCTAAGGTCGATGCCTGGCGCCGCAAGAATGCCATCGAGCGCACTTGTCGTTGGCGTCCCGATCTGATCGAGACGGCGCGGCTTACGCCCCAGGAGCGCGCATACGCGCAGGAGATTCTGGACGCTTCGTATTCGCAGAGCGAGGAGTGAGAATGGTTCCATCGCAGCATTCCGCGTTGAGGGGCGCCTTTGAGTGGATCGCGGTCATCGCAATCGCGCTCGTGGCCACCTTCCTGATTCGCACCTTTGTGGTCGAGCCCTTTGTGGTGCCCACCGGCTCCATGGAGTCCACGATCGAGATTGGCGACCAGATCTTGGCGCAAAAGGTGAGCCTTGAGCTCGGCCAGCCCGTCAAGCAGGGCGATATCGTGGTGTTTCACAACCCCGATGGCACCTCTGAGCATGATGTTCTTGTCAAACGCGTTATTGCCACGGCCGGCCAGACGGTCGAACTGCAGGACGGCAAGGTGGTCGTTGACGGCCAGGCGCTCGATGAGGACTATACGACCGGCATGAGCTGGCCGCTTTCGGTCCAAGCCCCCGCTGCCCAGGTGAGCTATCCCTACACTGTCCCTGACGGGTGTGTGTGGGTGATGGGCGACAACCGAGAGAACTCAGCCGACTCCCGCTATTTTGGGCCGGTCGACCGCTCCGATTTAATGGCCGTGGCACTCGTTCGCTACTGGCCGCTCAACCGCATCGGCGCTATCGACTAAAAACCGCTATAGTACAGTACCTAACCGTGTAATCGTTTCGACGAGGGGATATTAGAGGCATGAACGCTTCATCGCTTTCCTTCCAAGACATCATCCTGCGCCTCCAGCAGTACTGGGGCGAGCAGGGCTGCGTCATTATGCAGCCCTATGACTCCGAGGTCGGTGCCGGTACCTTCCACACCGCGACCACGCTGCGCTCGCTCGGTCCCGCCGAGTGGCGCACCTGCTATGCGCAGCCCTGCCGCCGTCCCGCCGACGGCCGCTACGGCGAGAACCCCAACCGCATGCAGCACTACTATCAATTCCAGGTGCTCATCAAGCCCTCGCCGGTCAACGCCCAGGAGCTCTACCTGGGTTCGCTGGCCGCCATTGGCCTGGACCCCAACGACCATGACGTCCGTTTTGTCGAGGATGACTGGGAGAGCCCGACCCTGGGCGCCTGGGGCCTTGGCTGGGAGGTCTGGCTCAACGGCATGGAGGTCACGCAGTTTACGTACTTCCAGCAGGTGGGCGGTATCGAGGTCGACCCTGTGCCCGTCGAGATCACCTATGGCCTGGAGCGTATCGCCATGTACGCCCAGGGTGTCAACTCCGTCTACGACCTGGTGTGGAGCTATCTGCCCGACGGCACGCCCATGACCTATGGCGACGTGTTCCTCGAGAACGAGCGCGAGTTTAGCGCTTACAACTTTGAGGTCGCCAACGTCGAGATGATGCGTCAGAAGTTTGATGACTACGAGGCCGAGTGCCACTCCTGCCTGGAGCGCAAACTGCCGCTGCCGGCGTACGACTGCGTCATGAAGTGCAGCCATGCCTTCAACCTGCTCGATGCCCGTGGCGCCCTGTCCGCGGTCGAGCGTGCCAACTACATCCTGCGCGTCCGCGCCGTCGCCAAGGCGTGCTGCGAGGCCTACATGGCCGAGGTCGCCGGAGTCAACGAGAATGCTGATCAGGAAGGCGAGGTGGCGTAAGCCATGGCAGACGCTAAGGATTTCCTGTTTGAGATCGGTACGGAGGAAATGCCCTCTGCACCGCTGAACAATGCCGTCAAGCAGCTTGGCACCATGATCGCCAAGGGTCTCGACGAGGCCGGTCTGGCTCATGGCGAGGTCCGTGTGATCTCGAGCCCGCGTCGCCTGGCTGCGCTCGTTGCCGACGTCGCCACCGCGACCGATGAGGTTCACGAGGTCAAGCGTGGCCCCGCGGCCAACATTGCCTTCGACGCTGACGGTAACGCCACCAAGGCCGCCCAGGGCTTCGCTCGCAAGTGCGGTGTGGCTGCTGAGGATCTGGTCCGTCGCGAGGACACCGACGGTCGCGAGTATGTCTTTGCTGAGAAGAACATTCCCTCCGCACCGGCTACGCCGATTCTGACCGCTCTGTGCGAGAAGACCATCACCGGCCTGCAGTGGCCCAACTACCGCTCCCAGCGCTGGGGTCACGAGCATGCGACCTTTGTTCGTCCGGTCCGTTGGATCTGCTGCCTTTTGGGCGAGGATGTTGTGCCTGTGTCGTTTGCCGACGTGACGAGCGGCAACACTACGCGCGGTCATCGCGTGCTTGGCCCCGGTGACCACGTTGTCGCCAGCCCCGCCGTCTACGAGCAGGTGCTCGAGGACGCCGGCGTGCTTTCTGCCGAGCGCCGTCGCGAGGCCATCCTCGCCGGTATCGCCGAGGTCGAGGCTGCCCGTCCCGGCTGCCATGTCGATACGCCCAAGAAGGTCTTTGAGGAGGTTATCAACCTCTGCGAGTGGCCGACGGTGCTCGTCGGTACTTTCGACGAGGAGTTCCTCAAGGTCCCGCACGAGATTATCTGCGAGTCCATGCTCACCAACCAGCGCTACTTCCCGATCTATGACGGCGGGGGCAAGCTCACGCGTGAGTTCGTAGTCGTTTCCAACAGCAAGCCCGAGAATGCCGAGCGCGTGATCGACGGCAACGAGCGCGTCGTGCGCGCCCGTCTGGACGACGCAAAGTTCTTCTACGAGGAGGATCTGAAGATCTCTCTCGACGAGTTTCGTGAGCGCCTGGCCAAGGTCGCTTTCCAGGAGAAGCTCGGCAGCGTGCTCGCCAAGTCCGAGCGTATTGAGCAGCTCGCGCTCGCTATTGCCCGTGAGGCGCACCTGGGTGCTCACCTGGCAGCCGACGCCGGCCGTGCCGCGCACCTGTGCAAGGCCGACCTGGTGTCCAACGCCGTCGTCGAGTTCACGAGCCAGCAGGGCGTGATGGGCGGTTACTACGCGACCGCGATGGGGGAGAACGACGAGGTCGCCCACGCCATTCGCGATCATTATCGTCCCCGCTTTGCCGGTGACGAGCTGCCCGAGGGCACCGCTGGCTGCATCGTGGCCTGCGCCGACAAGCTCGATACCATCGCCGGTATCTTTGCCATCGGCGAGCCTCCGACCGGCTCCTCCGACCCCTACGCGCTGCGTCGTGCCGCTATCGGCATCATCAACATCCTGCGCGACCGTCTGCCGATCGACCCCACGTCGCTGATTGACTTTGCTCTGCAGCTTTACACCGAGCAGGGCATTGAGTTCGACGCCGCCGAGGTCGCCCAGCAGGTTCGTGACTTTTTCCATGGCCGCCTGGTGAGCATGGCACGCGACGAAAAGATTCCGGCCGATACCGTTGCCGCCGTCTCCGCGGTGCACATCATCGCCCCGTCCGTCTTCTTCGCCCGCTGCGCCGCCCTCGACGAGGCCCGCAAGAATGATGCCGAGACCTTTGACAACCTGGCTACCGCCTATGCCCGTGCCGCGCACATCTCCAAGCCCGAGCTGGGTGCGGAGTATGACCGCAGCCTGATGGGCGAGGTCGAGCTCGCGCTCGCCGACGCCTCCGAGGCTGCTCAGACCGCTGTCGATGCCGCCCTTGCTGCCGAGGACTACCCGGCAGCATTTGCCGCCCTCGCCGCCCTGCGCGCGCCCATCGACCGTTTCTTCGATGAGGTCATGGTCATGGACAAGGACGAGCAGCTTCGCGATAATCGCCTTAAGCTGCTCAACCGCTTCGAGGCCGTTTTCTCCGGCATCGCCAACATCGGTGAGCTTGCCCGCAAAAAGTAAGCCAGCCTGCGCATAAGCGCAAAAGGAGCCCCGCATGGATTGCCCGGTCACCGCTCGTCCCACCGTTATCGTTATCTCCGATTCGCTCGGCGATACCGCTTGTGAGGTGGTGCTTGCGGCGTCCGGGCAATTTGATGAAGGGGCTTTTCGTCTCTTGCGCCTGCCCAAGGTGACCTCGGTGGAGCAGGTCAAGTCTTTTGTGGGTCCGCGCGTCGATGCCGACCATCGCGATGTCGCCGTGTTCCATACCATTGTCGATCCGGCGCTTCGCGCCCGCGTGCTCGATTACCTGGGTATGCTGCATATCCGTTCGGTCGACCTGATCGGCCCGACGCTTGCCGTGCTGTCGTCGCTCATCGGTGTGCCGCCCAAGTGCGTTGCGGGCGTGATTCACAAGACCGATGACCGCTATTTCCATCGTATCGAGGCCATGGAGTATTTCGTTGAGCACGATGACGGTCGTGGTTGCGACGATCTGTCGGGTGCCGATATCGTGCTGCTGGGTGTGTCGCGTACATCCAAGACGCCGCTGTCGATGTATTTAGCCTATCAGGGCTACAAGGTCGCCAATGTCCCACTGGCGCATGGCATGGAGCCGCCCAAGTCGATTTACGAGGTTGACCCGATGCGCCTGTTCGGCTTGATTTCGACCGTCGATGTGATTTCCGAGATTCGCGATAGCCGCTTGGGCGACGACTACGCCCGCGCCGTCGCAGGCTCCTATGCCGAGCCCGAGAGCGTGCGTAGTGAGCTTGCGGAAGCCCGCGCGCTCATGAAACGCCTGGGCTGCTTTGTAGTGCGTACCGACGGCAAAGCCATCGAGGAAAGCGCTGCCGAGATCATTGCTCACCTCGAAGAGATTCAAGAGGCAAGAGCCCGCCGTGCCGCCCGCCGCGCTCAACAGCAGTAGTCCTTTCTGTGATGATTTTTCTGGGACGGGGATTAAAAAATCATTGGAGTGGCTAATTAGCCTGAATTGGTAAAGCGGTTTAGCAATTAACTTGTATTTGACCTGCGAGTTTCTTATATTGGTATCTTCATAAGGTAACCACCTTTACCTACCGTTTACCGCTAGTTTTAGCACGTTTACCAAACCGCGCACCCTCTGCTCAAGCCTGCCCAAAACCCGCCGTATAGTTCCCTCACGGCCTGCATCCGGCGGGTCGATTCGTTACCACGGTCGTGCGCGTAAGCGCATGGAAGGGGAAGTATCGTGAGCGATTGCAAGAGGGTTTACCGTTTTGGAACCGACGCCCAGGGCACCTGTGTCACCGAGGGCGACAAGTCCATGAACTTCGTGCTTGGTGGCAAGGGCGCTAACCTTGCCGAGATGAGCCGTATCGGCCTGCCGGTTCCCGGTGGCTTTACCATTACCTGCCAGACTTGCGTTGAGTACTCCGGCGCCGGCAACGTGTGGCCGGAGGGCGCGCTCGACGAGATCGTTGCCGCCGAGGTCGACCTCGAGGCCCGCTGCGGCAAGAAGCTCGGCGATGCCTCCGATCCGCTGCTCGTGTCGGTCCGCTCGGGCGCTCCGTTCTCCATGCCCGGCATGATGGACACGGTTCTCAACCTGGGCCTCAACGACGATTCCGTCCAGGGCCTTATCGCCCAGACGCAAAACCCGCGCTTTGCCTGGGATAGCTACCGCCGCTTTATCCAGATGTTCTCCAACGTCGTCATGGGTGTCGATGCCGACTTGTTCGAGAATGCCCTGACCCAGGCCCGCCTGGTCGCCGGCGTTCGCGTCGATTCCGAGCTTTCGGCCGAGGACCTGCAGGAGCTCGTCGAGACCTTTAAGGGCATCTTCTCCGAGAACGTCGAGGCTGCCCTGTATCCCGAGCTCGAGGTCGCTGACGGCAAGCCCGTCTTCCCGCACGACCCGGAGCTTCAGCTGCGCCTTGCCATCCAGGCCGTCTTTGGCAGCTGGATGAACGAGCGCGCCTGCATCTACCGCAAACAGCACGGCATCTCCGACGAGCTCGGTACTGCCGTCAACGTCCAAGCCATGGCCTTTGGCAACAAGGGGGAGACCTCTGCGACCGGCGTCGCCTTTACGCGCAACCCGGCCGACGGCACTAAGGAGTTCTACGGCGACTTTCTGGTCAACGCGCAGGGCGAGGATGTCGTCGCCGGCATCCGCAACACCGAGCCCATTGCCGACCTCAAGACCACCCCGGGCCTCGAGTCCGCAGGTGAGGAGCTCGAGCGCGTGTTCCTGACGCTCGAGGATCATTACCGCGATATGTGCGATATCGAGTTCACCATCGAGCAGGGCAAGCTCTGGATGCTCCAGACCCGCGTGGGCAAGCGCACTGCTACCGCCGCCCTGCGCATCGCTATCGAGATGGTCGAGGAGGGCCTCATCACCCGCGAGGAGGCCGTGAGCCGCATCGATCCCGCGCAGCTCGATCAGCTCCTGCACCCGCAGTTCGACGCCTCCAAGAAGTACGAGGCCCTGGCCAGCGGCCTTAACGCCAGCCCCGGTGCCGCCGTGGGTGAGGTCGTGTTCTCGAGTGATGACGCCGTCGCGCGTTCCGCCGAGGGCCACAAGGTCATTCTGGTTCGCTGGGAGACCAACCCCGACGACCTGAAGGGTATGGTTGCCGCCGAGGGCATCCTGACCAGTCACGGTGGCAAGACGAGCCATGCCGCCGTTATCGCCCGCGGTATGGGTACGCCCTGCGTCTGCGGTGTCGAACGCTTCCATATCGACGCTGCCGAGAAGGTCGTGCACATCGAGGGCAGCGACCGCGTGCTGCGCGAGGGTGATGTCATCTCCATCGACGGTACCCAGGGTATCGTCGTCGACGGCGCGGTTGACCTGGTCTCTGCAGAGCTCACCGGCGACCTGGACACCATCCTGTCTTGGGCCGATGAGATCCGTTTGGACGAGACCGACGGTCACGCCAACCACGTGCGCGTCAACGCCGACAACCCCGAGGATGCCGAGCTCGCTCTTGAGTTTGGCGCCGAGGCCATCGGTCTGTGCCGCACCGAGCACATGTTCCTGGGCGATCGCAAGAACATCATCCAGAGCTTTATCCTGTCTGACGATGAGGCCGTGAAGCAGCAGGCCCTGGCCGACCTGCTCAAGGTTCAGACCGAGGACTTCCTGGCGATGTTCAAGACCATGTCCGGTCGCGATGTGGTCGTCCGCCTGCTCGATCCGCCGCTTCATGAGTTCCTGGATAATCCTCGCGAGCTCGAGGTCGCCATCACTAAGAAGGAGGCCGCCGGCGCTCCCGAGGAGGAACTCACTGCCCTGCGCGCCCGCCTGCGTCGCATTGACGGCATGGTCGAGTCCAACCCCATGCTGGGCTTGCGCGGCGTGCGCCTGTCCGTCGTCTTTAGCGATCTGCCTCTCATGCAGGTTCGCGCCGTCGCCACGGCTGCTGCCCGCCTTATCAAGGAGGGCGTCGACCCGCGCCCCGAGATCATGGTTCCGCTCGTCTCCATCACGGCCGAGCATGTTCAGACCCGCGAGGTCATTGAGCGCGTAATCGCCGAGGTTTCCGCTGAAGAGGGCGTTGAGCTCAACATTCCCGTGGGCACGATGCTCGAGCTGCCGCGCGCCTGCATGGTCGCCGACGAGATCGCCCATCACGCAGATTTCTTCTGCTTTGGCACCAACGACCTCACCCAGACGACCTTTGGCTTCTCGCGCGACGACGCCGAGGCCAAGTTCATCCCGCTGTACCTGCACAAGAAGATCCTGAAGGACAACCCCTTCGAGACCATCGATACGGCGGTGCTGGAGCTCGTGCGCATGGCCGTCGAAAAGGGTCGCGCCACCAACCCTGGCATGCACTTTGGCGTGTGCGGCGAGCACGGCGGCGACCCCAAGTCCATCAAGGGCCTGTTTAACGTGGCCGATGTGGACTATGTGTCCTGCTCGCCCTACCGCGTGCCCCTCGCGCGCCTAGCTGCCGCTCAGGCCAAGCTCGAGGCCAAGCGCAACGCCTAGCCCCCCTGCGCATCGACGCCTAGCGTAGCCCCCCTTCATGCCGCCCGTCTCATTCGTGAGACGGGCGGTTATCATGTGCGGGTTTTGTCTTTTTGTCTGCGTAAAAAATTGTTCTTGCAGCAGAAACCCGCGCGTGTATACTCGAATACGTTTGTTCAACTACGTGCCGGCCAAGGTGGTACGGCACCTCTAGAAGAGTAAGGAATTGCACATGGATTACATCCGCGCAATCGAGCGTCAGCAGATCCGCGAGGACATTCCTCAGGTTCGCGTCGCCGACAACGTCAAGGTTCACTACCGCATTAAGGAAGGCGACCGCGAGCGTATTCAGGTCTTCCAGGGCGACGTTATCCGCATGGCCGGCGCCGGTGCCCGCGAGACCTTCACCGTCCGCAAGATGTCCTTCGGTGTCGGTGTTGAGCGTACCTTCCCGCTTCACAGCCCCAAGATCGCCAAGCTCGAGGTCGTTCGTCATGGTCGCGTCCGTCGCGCCAAGCTGTACTACCTCCGCGACAAGGTGGGCAAGGCTGCTCGCATCCCCGAGAAGCGCTAAGAAGATCGCAGCGTCTGTCCACTCGTTTGGACACAAGGGTCACCTTCGGGTGGCCCTTCTTTTTATCTGATTTGCATGCAAGGAGGGCCTGGTATGGCCAATATGACGAGCTCGGTTTCGGCATCGCAGGTTGCCGGAGAGCTGGCGAGCGCAACGTTTGAGGAGATCCCCGCCCTCGTGGAGCATTATCGCGAGGACCCGCGCCAGCAGGTGATCAAGGCTTGCGAGCGTGCTCTTAAGCGCCATGCCAAGGAACTTGCCGAGCGCGAGCGCGTCAATGACATGTACGAGCTTATGCATGAGCTTGGCGGCAATGGGGTGGTCGTTGGTGTCGACGAGGTGGGTCGCGGATCGGTGGCCGGTCCTTTGACGGTATGCGCCGTCTGCCTTCCTATGGAGCCGCGCGTCTGGGGCATCAACGATTCCAAAAAGCTCACGCCGGCGCGCCGCGAGTTGCTCTCAGTGAAGATTGCCGAGGTGGCGACGGCAATTGGTTTTTGCCATATCGCGCCTAAGGATATCGATGAGATGGGCATGGCCCGTGCTATCCGTACCGCCGTTGCGGGCGCCGTGGCCGATACGGGACTTGAACCCGACTGCGTCCTCATGGATGGCAACCCCTTGGGCGCCGTTCCTAACGAGCGCGATGTGGTGAAGGGCGATGCCAAGATCGCCTGCATCGCCGCGGCGTCCATCATGGCCAAGGTCACGCGTGACGAGATGATGGTCGAGTACGACGCCGAATACCCCGAGTACCATCTGGCCGAGTCGAAGGGCTATGCGAGCCCCGAGCATATCGAGGCCATTCGCAAACATGGACTTTGTCCGCTGCACCGCGTGAGCTTTTGCGGAAACTTTCTGCAGACTGAGCGCCTTTTCTAGGCCAATTGTGGAGATAGGGACCTTAAAGGTTCTATAAACCTGCTGGTAGCGGGCCGTATGCAACAGCATTGCTGCGTACGGCCCGTTTTTTGATGGCATTTGGTCAGCTTTTGGTTTGCTTCCGGTACTTACCCGCATGAAAGGTGCCCTCATCATCGGGGCAATGCAGCGTGCGGGAAAGGAGACCCCATGAGTGCCGCAAGCAAAAAGAGCAAGACGCAGCAGCTCAAGGAGCGTTGGGAAAATGGCGAGCTCGACTGCGGGGCGATGACGCCTGAGTTTATCAAGGGGCTCAGTCCCCGCGAGCTGGGCATGCTGGGCGAGCTGATCACCATCGACTACTTTAACGAGCGCGGCTACACCTTGCTGGAGCAGGGTTATCGTTGCTCCGAGGGCGAGGCCGATCTGGTGCTGCTCGATGAGCTCGACGATGTCGTGGTGATGGCCGAGGTCAAGACCAGACGCGTTGCGCTGGATTGCAGCACGCGGGTCTTTCCCGAGGAGGCTGTGGACGCCCGAAAGCAACGCCGCTACCGCCGCATCGCAAGTTGCTATCTCATGGAACATTATCCGCTCAAGGCGATTCGCTTCGATGCCGTGGGTGTCACCATTCGCGGCGGGCATATCGCCGAGATCGAGCATCAGTACAACGCGTTCGATTGGCAGGTGTCGTGATGGCGTTCGAGACGTTTGCCGTTCACGCGGCCTGCATCCGTGGCGTCGAGGCGATTCACGTCACGGTCGAGGTCTCGCTTGCCGGCGGCGTTCCGGGCATTCAGATGCTCGGCATTCCGAGTATGGAGGTGATGGAGTCACGCGGTCGTATTCGCTGCGCGATGCGCTCCGCCGGGTTTGAAATCCCGCGCTCGGGCATTACGGTCAATCTGGCGCCTGGCGATATTCGCAAGACCGGTAGCGGCTTTGATCTGCCCATCGCCATCGCGGTATTGGCGGCCGATGGTCAGATTCCCCGCGACAACCTCGATCGTTGTCTTATCGCAGGTGAGCTTGGCTTGGACGGTACGGTGCTTCCTGTCAAGGGCGAGGTGGCGTTTCAGCTATTGGCGCGTGATATGGGGCTGTCTTTTATCGCCGGCAGGTCAGACCAGCATGTGCCACTCGCGGGCGTGGATTGTGGATTCATCGATCATTTGTCTCAGCTTGCCCATGGCATGGGCGATGCCGCGCGGCACTACTTGGATTCTGAAGTGCTCGAGGCGACCTTTGAGCCCGAACTCGACTATGCCGACGTACTGGGGCAGGAAGTCGCCAAACGCGGCATGGCGCTGGCGGCAGCGGGTGAGCTCGGTTTGCTTATGGTCGGGTCCCCGGGATCGGGCAAGACGATGCTCGCCCGTCGTATGACCGGCATCCTGCCCGAGCTTTCCGTTGAGGACCAGCAGGAGGCGCTGTGCATCCATTCGGTCTTGGGCGAGAACATCGATGGCTTATTGGCAGGTCATCGGCCATTTCGAAGTCCCCATCACAGCATATCAACGGCTGGCCTCATTGGCGGAGGGCGCCCGGTGCATCCGGGTGAGATCAGCCTGGCTCATGGCGGCGTGCTCTTTTTGGACGAGCTTGCCGAGTTTCCCACGAGTGTGCTGCAGACGCTGCGTCAGCCCATCGAGCGCGGCTATGTGAGGATCGTGCGCGTCGACGGGGCCTTTACCTTCCCGTCGCGCTTTCAGCTGCTGGCTGCGAGCAATCCCTGTCCCTGCGGCTTTTTGGGCGACCGTGAGGTGCCATGCCGCTGCTCGGCGGCGATGGTCGAGCGCTATCGGTCTAAACTGCGCGGTCCTTTGGCCGACCGTATCGACATGATGATCGATGTGACCCGTCCCGACCCTCAAGTGATTATCGAGGGTGCGGAGGGTATGTCGTCGGCCGAGTTACGTGACTACGTTGTGCGCGGTCGCGCTTTTCGCGCTTGGCGCGAATCCCGTATGGACGATGCGGATGCCGAGGCCGAGGATGACGAGACGCGGTCCATTGACGGCGTCGTTTCGACCTTTGAGCTCGATGATGCGGCGGAGAAGTGTGTGCTCGGCCTGTCGAAGCGCACACATCTCACGGGCCGCGGTATCGTGCGCCTGGTGCGTATCGCGCGTACAATCGCCGACGTCGCCGAGAGCGAGCATGTGACGCAGGACCACGTGCTCGAGGCGGCGATGTACCAGGGAAGGAGGGACCAATGATGGCCGAGGGGACCTTTGAGCTGCATCCAGGTGATACGTTGTATCCCGAGACCGTTTTGGAGCTTTCTGATGTGCCCCAGACACTCTATGTGCGCGGCAACCCCGAGGTGCTTTCGACGCCCGCGCTCTCCATCATCGGCGCGCGCAAGGCCTCTCCGTATGGTCTTGCCGTGGCAGAGCTTGCGGCAAAGGTTGCGGTCGAGGCGGGCGTGACGGTAGTTTCGGGCGGCGCGGTCGGTTGTGACCAGGCCTCGGGTTGGGCTGCGGTCAATTCCGGCGGCAAACACGTCGTGGTGCTGGGGACGGGCGCCGACGTGGTCTATCCGCGCTCGAGTGCTGGCCTCATCACGCGCACACTCGATACGGGTGGCGCGGTCGTGTCGATCTCCCCGTGGGGCATGGGTCCTCGCAAGTTTGCCTTTCCGCGCCGCAATCGCGTGATCGCGGCCCTGTCGCAAGCCCTCTTTGTATCCGAGGCGGGTATGCCTTCCGGGACGTTTTCTACAGCCGAGGCTGCTATGGATTTGGGGCGAGAACTTCTCGCTGTGCCGGGGTCGATTCTATCGCCCGAGTCGCGTGGCACGAATTACCTCATTGCGAACGGTGCCTGCTGCATCATCGACGAGGAATCTATCGAGATGGCTATCTCACGCATCTACGGCACCCTGCGCTACTCGCGCCCCGATGCTCCCGGCATTGCCGACCTGGATCAAACACAGCAGACCGTGATGCATGCGCTCATCGCCTCTCCGCTCAAAGTCGACGACATCGCGGCGCTCGTCTCGCTCGATGCTGTCGGCGTACTCAAACTCTTGGGTTCGCTTGAACTCGAGGGCCTTATCGAGCGCATGATGGATGGAAGGTATGCGCCCTCCAAGTTTGCCCTTCACGCCCAGACGCCCTTCGGTCACAATGGAAAACGTGTCAATTAGAAAGGTGTTTGCAGATGCAGTTCGATCAGGTGACGGTTATCGGTGGCGGTCTGGCGGGATCGGAGTGCGCGATCCAGCTGGCAGATCGCGGGTTTGCCGTAAAGCTGTGCGAGATGCGCCCCCAGGTGAGCTCCCCGGCCCACCATACCGATCACCTGGCAGAGCTCGTCTGCTCCAATTCGTTTAAGTCGACCCGTCCGGATTCCGCGGCTGGTTTGCTGAAGGCCGAGCTTGAGCGCATGGGTTCGGTCCTGCTCGATTGCGCCCATCGCGCGGCTGTTCCCGCCGGTGGCGCCTTGGCGGTCGACCGCGTCAAGTTTTCCGAGCTTGTCGAGGACGAGGTTGCCGCCCGTCCCAATATCGAGATCGTTCACGGCGAGGTCACGCAGATTCCCGAAGGTCACGTGGTCATTGCCGCCGGCCCCTTGTGCTCGCCGGCGTTGAGCGAAGAGGTCGTGAAGCTCGTCGGTGGCGACGCCCTTGCGTTCTTCGATGCCGCGGCGCCGATCGTCGATGCCTCCACGCTCGATATGGACGTGCTGTTCTCGCAGTCGCGCTACGAGGAGCAGGGGAGCGGCGACTATCTCAACGCTCCGCTCAACAAGGAAGAGTACGAGGCCTTTATCGAGGCGCTTACCACGGCCGACCGCGTGGTGCTCAAGGACTTTGAGGGCGGCGATCTGTTCCAGGCCTGCCAGCCTGCCGAGGAAGTTGCGCGCACCGGCAAGGACGCCATTCGCTTTGGCGCCATGAAGCCCGTCGGCCTCACCGACCCGCGAACCGGTCGTCGTCCCTGGGCGGCGATTCAGCTGCGTGCCGAGAACAAGGAGAAGACCGCCTATAACCTGGTGGGCTTCCAGACCAACCTGACCTTTGGCGAGCAGAAGCGCGTCTTCCATATGGTGCCGGGTCTGGAGAACGCCGAGTTCTTCCGCTACGGTGTCATGCACCGCAATACCTTTGTCGATGCGCCGCACGTGCTCGATGGCACCTTTGCCGTGCCTGGTACCGGCGTGCGCCTGGCCGGTCAGATCACCGGCACCGAGGGGTACATGGAAGCCGTGGCGACAGGTCTGCTCGCGGCACTCAACACCTATGCCGAGGCTGTCGGGGCCGCTCCCGTCGAGCTGCCGCGCGTGGGTGCTTTGGGCGCGCTCGTGGGCTATGCTACCGATCCGGCCACGGTGGGCTATCAGCCTATGCATGTCAACTTTGGCCTGGTGCCGCCACTCGAGGATGGTAAGCGCCGCAGCAAGCGCGACCGCTACCAGGCCTATGCGGACCGTGCGCTCGAGGCCCTTGATGCCTATCTGGCCACTCGCCCCGATCTGTTTGGAGGCGACCGGTCATAGCCTTTGACCTGTACGACACCGTCGACTCGTTTATTGCCTATATCTCACGCGTCGAGGGACTTTCTCCCAACACGGTGACGGCCTATGGCTCGAGGCTGGAGCGCTTTGCTGCCTGGTGCGAGCGTGAGAATATAGATTCTTTCGCTGCCGACGTGCGCACCATTCGTCGCTATCTTGCCGAGCTTTCGCGTGAGCAGGTGACTCCCCGAACGCTTGCGGCACACCTGTCTGCCATTCGCTCGCTCTATCGGTGGATGGCTGCCGAGGGGGTCGTGGAGGGCGATGTGGTCTCGGCAATTTCCTCGCCCAAGCTCCCGCGCGATCTACCCGGTGTGCTGACGACCCATCAGGTGGAGGCGCTGCTCAAGACGCCTGATACCTCAACACCCGCGGGACTGCGCGATGCGGCGATGCTCGAGCTGCTCTATGCCTCGGGCGCCCGTATCTCTGAGCTCGCAGCACTCAATGTGGAGTCCATTGCGTGGTCCGAACGCACGCTGCGCCTGTGGGGCAAGGGGAGCAAAGAACGTATCGTCCCTCTGTATCGTCGTGCGCTCGAGGCGACGCGTCTCTATATTGAGGAGGGGAGGCCGGAGTTGCTCGCTCAGGCAAAGCGTCGTGACCCCGCTACCGGGCCGCATCCGCTGCTTATATCGGCGCGCGGTAATCGCATGAGTGCCGCCATGCTCAGGCGGCGGTTTCATATGCTGGCGACGCTCGCCGGCATTCCGGCCGACATCGCCCCGCATGCGATGCGCCATACCTTTGCGACCGACTTGCTCGAGGGCGGCGCGGACCTGCGCTCGGTTCAAGAGCTGCTGGGTCATGCGAGCCTGTCCACGACGCAGATCTACACGCATCTCACGCCCGATCGGCTCAAACGTGCCGTGGCTCAAGCCCATCCCCGAGGCGAATAGTGGCTGGGACGTCCCGCGCCGCACTCAGGTGTGTGGTTTTGATTGCGGGTTGGCAGGAAGAAGCATTCCTGCTATCATTCATCGGGTTGCTTCACGGCAACATGTTTTTATCACGCACGCGCGGCTACTTCATACCGTGGTGCCCGGGCTTTGGTAGCACATGTCCGGGTTGGTTTTGGAGGATGACCCCGCGCGGAGGCAAACCACAGGAGGTTTAACATGGCTACCAAGATTAATATCCGCACCCTGCTCGAGGCCGGCTGCCACTTCGGTCACCAGACCCGTCGCTGGAACCCCAAGATGAAGCCGTTCATCTTTGGTGAGCGCAACGGCATCTACATCCTCGACCTCAAGCAGACCATCCTCGACGCCGATCAGGCCTACACCTTCGTCAAGAACGTCGCCAAGGGTGGCAACGTGCTGTTCGTCGGCACCAAGAAGCAGGCTCAGGAGGCCGTCAAGAACGCTGCTGAGCGCGCCAACATGCCCTACATCAACCAGCGTTGGCTCGGCGGCATGCTGACCAACTTCGTCACCATCCGCTCTCGCATCAACCGCATGGAGGAGCTCGAGGCCATGGTCGAGGACGGCCGCATGGCTGTTCTGCCCAAGAAGGAGCAGGCTGTTCTCGGTAAGGAGCTCACCAAGCTCCAGACCAACCTCGGTGGCGCCCGCGACATGAAGGGCCTGCCTCAGGCTCTCTTCGTCATCGACACCAAGCGCGAGGAGAACGCCATCAAGGAGGCCCAGCGCCTGAACATCCCCGTCGTCGCTCTGATCGACACCAACTCCGATCCCGACGAGGTCGAGTACGGCATCCCCTGCAACGATGACGCTATCTCCGCTGTCACCCTTATGTGCGAGCTCATGGCTGACGCCTGCCTCGCTGGCTCCGGCAAGGAGCAGGTCTCCGAGGCCGAGATGGCCGCTGAGCCCAAGGCCGAGTAAATCAGTCTTAGTTAATTCTTTTTCATCTCTTTGAAAGGAACCACAATGGCCCAGATTACCGCCGCTATGGTCAAGCAGCTCCGCGAGATGACCGACTCCCCGATGATGGAGTGCAAGAAGGCTCTCGTCGAGGCAGACGGCGACATGGACGCTGCTGTCGACGTTCTGCGTAAGAACGGCCTTGCCAAGGCTGCCAAGAAGGCTGGCCGTGAGACCAACGAGGGCGCTGTCGCCGCGTTCGTCTCCGAGGATGGCAAGACCGGCGCTCTGCTCGAGCTTTCCTGCGAGACCGACTTCGTTGGCTCCAACGCCAAGTTCACCGGCTTTGCTTCCAAGGTCGCCGAGGTTGTCGCTACCACCGAGCCTGCTGACGTCGACGCCCTGCTCGAGAAGCCGATGGGCGAGGAGACCGTTTCCTCTGAGCTCACCGAGATGATTCACATCATGGGCGAGAACATGAAGATTTCCCGTTTCGCCGCCCGCAAGGCCGAGAACGGCGCGCTCGCTTCTTACATCCACATGGGTGGTAAGATCGGCGTCCTCGTCGAGTTCGCCTTCGAGAAGGCCGAGACCGCTCAGGCTGAGTCCTTCAAGACCTTCGCTCACGACGTTGCCCTTCAGGTTGCCGCCGTCGCCCCGATCTGCGCCACCCGCGATCAGGTTCCGGCCGAGACCGTCGAGCACGAGAAGCAGATCTACATGGCTCAGGCTGCCGAGTCCGGCAAGCCCGAGGCTATCCAGGAGAAGATGGCTGTCGGCCGTCTGGAGAAGTTCTACAAGCAGTCCGTGCTCACCGAGCAGGAGTTCATCAAGGACAGCTCCCTCACCATCAAGAAGTACGCTGAGCAGGTCTCCAAGGAGCTCGGCGACACCATTACCGTCGTTGCCTTTGACCGTCTGGTCCGTGGCGAGTAAATAAGCTCTTGTAGCTGGTAATGAGCAGGCTGTGGGTTTTACTCACAGCCTGCTTTTTCATGGCTCTTCTTAGAGCCTTTGATAGAATGTTGAGAGTTCAATCTAAAGGAGGATCGCTTTGTCCGACATCCGATATAAACGCGTGCTTCTGAAGCTTTCTGGCGAAGCACTGATGGGCGACGGCCACTATGGCATCGACCCCAAGGTTACCGACCATCTTGCCAAACAGGTCAAGGAGCTGCTCGCCGTTGGCCATGAGGTCGGCGTCGTTGTCGGCGGCGGCAATATTTTCCGCGGCATGGCCGGCGCTGCCGGTGGCATGGAGCGTGCTCAGGCCGACTACATGGGCATGCTGGCAACCGTTATGAACGCGCTTGCCCTGCAGGATGCCTTCGAGCATAACGATGTACCCTGCCGCGTGATGAGCGCTATCCAGATGAACGAGATCTGCGAGCCCTATATTCGTCGCCGCGCTATCAACCATCTGTCCAAGGGCAACGTCGTCATCTTCGCTGCCGGTTCGGGCAATCCGTACTTTACGACCGACACCGCCGCGGCTCTTCGTGCGTGCGAGATTGGCGCCGAGATTCTGATTAAAGCCACCAAGGTTGACGGCATCTACGACAAGGATCCCGTCAAGTGCGCCGATGCCGTCCGTTTTGACAAGATTACCTATCACGAGGTTCTCGTCCGCGGTCTGCAGGTTATGGATTCCACGGCTACGGCACTGTGTCAGGATAACCGTATGCCGATTTTGGTCCTCAACATCGATGGCGAGGACACCGTCAAGCGCGCGCTTTCGGGTGAGCCCGTCGGCACGCTCGTCTATCAGGAGGATTAAGCATGGCAGAGAACATCACCGCCCATATGGACAAGTCGCTCGAGTCCCTCAAGCACAACTTCTCCAAGGTTCGTACCGGCCGCGCCAACGCCAACATTCTGTCCGACATCACCGTTGATTATTACGGTGTCCCCACGCCGGTCACGCAGGTTGCCGCCGTCAAGACCCCCGAGGCTCACATGCTGCTCATCGAGCCGTGGGACAAGGCGCTCATCAACGCTATCGTCAAGGCCATCGGCGCTTCCGATCTGGGCATTACCCCCAACTCCGATGGCACCGTCGTTCGTCTGCCGTTCCCGGCCCCCACTGAGGAGCGCCGTCGCGAGCTCGTCAAGGAGTGCCGCGAGTACGCCGAGCAGGCCAAGGTGTCTATCCGTAACATCCGTCGCGACTTCAACAATAAGCTCGAGCGCGATGAGGAGCTCACCGAGGACGATGTCCGTCGCGAGCAGGCCAAGGTCCAGAAGCACACCGATGAGTATGTCGCCAAGGTGGAGGAGCTTCTGAAGGAAAAAGAAGCCGAGGTCATGGAGATCTAAGGTGCAATACGACGAGCATAAACTGGTCGAGTACTTTGCCGACGCCCCTGCGGGCGTCGGTTTTTCCGACCTTGACCTCAATAAGATTCCGCACCATATCTCGTGCATCATGGACGGCAACGGTCGTTGGGCTACGTCGCGCGGTCTTGCGCGCACCGAGGGTCATAAGGCAGGTATCGTCTCGCTGCGCGAGATCATTACCGCCTGCGTGCGCCTAGGCGTCGACGTGCTTTCTGCCTATGCGTTTTCTACCGAAAACTGGAACCGTCCGCAGCATGAGGTCAACGTTTTGATGCATCTGTTTGCCAAGACGTTTATCGACGAGCTGCCGCTTCTGAAGCGCGAAAACGTGCGTGTTGTCTTTTTGGGTGACATTTCCGCGCTGCCCAAGAAGACCCGCGACGTTTTTGAACGCGGTCTTGCCGAGTGCGCCGATCATACCGGTATGACGCTGGCGCTTGCCGTCAACTACGGCGCGCGTGCCGAGATTACCCGCGCTGTCCGTCAGATTGCACTCGACGCTGCCGCCGGTAAGATCGATCCTGCCGCAATTGATGACGACATGGTGGCTTCCCACCTCTATACCGCCGGTCTTCCCGATCCTGAGCTTGTGATTCGCACCTCTGGTGAGCTGCGCCTTTCGAACTATCTGCTGTGGCAGGTGGCTTATTCCGAGTTCTACGTCACCGATACCTATTGGCCCGACTTTGATCGTTGGGGCCTTGTCGACGCCATTTTGGCCTATCAGGGCCGTGACCGTAGGTTTGGTGGACTGAGCAAGACCGAGGAGGCTTAATCGTGTCCGATCGTCCCAAGGCATCTGCTCCCAAGACGCCTGCGCGCAAAGCTGCCGCTGCGGGAGCGCCTGCAGCGAAGAACGGTACCGGTTCGTGGCTGGCGGGCTTTATTACCCGTGCCGCCGCCGGTATCGTCTACGCCGTTGTCTTTATCCTGTGCTTGGTTTTGGGTATCGTGCCCACGGCCATCTTTGTTTCTGTCATGAGCGGTCTGTGCTGCTATGAGTTTTTCCGTATGACAAGGCTCGATGGCAAGATGGCTAACGAGCGCATGGGTATCGCTGCCGCCGTACTCTTTCCGCTGTCGGCGTTGGGCGATTCGATGTTGCTGAATGCCCTGCTTTTTGCCCTGATGCTCGCTGTGGGCATTTGGTATGTCTGGTCGCCGCGTACCCGCATCTCTGATGTGGCCGTGACGCTCATGGGTCCCATCTACACTGGCTTTATGCTGTCGGCTATCGTGCTGCTGCGCGATGCCGTGCCCGGTTTTGCCGGCGCCCTGCTTTCAGTGGGCGTTTGCGCGTCCCTTTGGGTCTCCGATTCGTTTGCCTACATCGTGGGCAGCC
Source organism: uncultured Collinsella sp. (assembly GCA_902466075.1). Classification (GTDB taxonomy): domain Bacteria; phylum Actinomycetota; class Coriobacteriia; order Coriobacteriales; family Coriobacteriaceae; genus Collinsella. The sequence continues at coordinate 38,535 of CABQQA010000009.1, read as the reverse complement.
GTATCGGCAAGCACAAGATGGTTCCCAAGATTTCTCCCAAAAAGAGCTGGGAGGGGTTTGTCGGCGGCATCTTGGGCTCGGTTTTGATTTGGCTCATCCTGTGGGCGACGCACTTCTACAAGCTCAGCCTGCCCTATGCGCTGCTGTGCGGCGTGGTGGTGTCCATTCTGGGCGTTATCGGCGACCTTATCGAGTCGCGTATCAAGCGCGGTGTGGGCGTCAAGGATTCCGGCAACCTTATCCCGGGCCACGGCGGCATGCTCGATCGTAGCGATTCGCTTATCTTCGGCTGCATCACCGCGCAGCTGTTGCTGATGATCGGAGGCGTGCTGTAATGTCCTTCCAGACGACGTATGGCTCCGATGGACGTCTCCGTGTTGCCATCCTGGGCTGTACAGGCTCTATCGGCACCCAGGCGCTCGATGTGTGCCGCCAGCATGCCGATCGCCTGCAGGTGACGGCGCTGTCCGTTAACTCCAGTACCTCTGAGCTCGTTGCCGCTGCCCGTGAGTTCTCGGTTCCGGCGGTTGCCGTAGCCGATGTCGATCATGGCGATGACGCCGTGCTGCAGGAGTTGCCCGAGGGAACGAAGCTCGGCGTTGGCGCGCAGGCGGTTTGCGAGCTCGCGCATCGCGACGATGTCGACTGCGTGCTTGTCGCTATTGTGGGCGCCGCCGGTCTCGAGGCGAGCCATGCGGCCTTGACCTCGAATAAGCGCCTTGCCCTTGCCAACAAGGAGTCCCTCGTCGTCGGTGGCGACTTGCTTATGCCGTTGGCACAACCGGGCCAGCTTATTCCGGTCGACTCTGAGCATTCCGCCATCTACCAGTGCTATCTGGGGGAGAACCCGCGCGAGGCCCACTGCATTTGGCTCACCTGCTCGGGCGGTCCGTTCTTTGGCCGCACGCGCGACGAGCTCGATCGCGTGACGCGTGCCGATGCCCTCGCGCATCCCACGTGGGCCATGGGTGCCAAGATTACCATTGACTCCGCCACCCTCATGAACAAGGGCCTGGAGCGCATTGAGGCCATGCATCTGTTTAACTGCGACCTCGATTTCATTAACGTGGTCGTGCAGCGTCAGTCCAAGATTCACTCTATGGTCGAGTTCGCCGACGGCTCCGTGATGGCGCATCTCGGTGCATCCGACATGCGTATTCCCATCCAGTTCGCGTTCTCGTATCCCGAGCGTTGGGATACTCCGGCGCCTCGTATCGATTTCCGCGAGCTGGGGCAGCTCACGTTTGATGCTGCCGACATGGATACCTTCCGCTGTCTGGCACTGGCCGAGCGTGCCGGCAAGACGGGTGGCACCATGCCGTGCGTGCTCAATGCCGCCAACGAGGTCGCCGTCGATGCCTTCCTGCACGATGGCTGCAGCTTTACCGATATCGATCGCATTGTGGAATCCTGCATGGACGCCCACGATATGCAGGTGGTCGATTCGTTTGAGCAGCTTCGCGACACCGATGCGTGGGCGCGTGAAAAGGCTGCGCAGGTGCTCGCCGCAACCCGTTCCTAACCCATAAGGATTGCTTTTTCGTTTTATGGATACTGTTCTGAGCGTTCTCTCATCGGTCTTTTGGGGCCTGCTGATGCTTTCCGTCCTCGTGTTTTTGCACGAGGGCGGCCACTTTTTGGCGGCGCGTGCCTGCGGCGTCCGTGTGACCGAGTTCTTTTTGGGTCTGCCGTGCCGCTTTGACATCCATTACACGTCGCGTCGCATTGGAACCAAGTTTGGCGTGACCCCGCTGCTGCTGGGTGGCTACGCTGCCATCTGCGGTATGGATCCGACCGACGTCTCGTGTGCCGATCGCGTGCTCGCGGCCATCTATCGCCACGGCCGGGTGACGGTGGCCGATCTTGCCGTCGAGCTCGAGCTGTCCGAGGAGGATGTGCTCGAGGCCTGTGCTTTGCTGTTGGGCTGGGGCTCTATCGCTCCCTGGTATGAAGAAGGGGAAAAGCCTTCGCCCAGCTACTATCCCACCAAGTACCAGACTCTGCCGCGTGACGCGGCGGGTTATACCACCTTTGACGGCCGTCGGTTCGATCGCGGGCATGCGACTGCCGAGGGCGATGTATGGGAACTGCCGTGCGACGAGGCCGAATTCCTTGCGCGCGAGCGCTCGCACACCTATTTGGGCCAGGGCTTTGTCAAGCGTGCCTTTATGCTGCTTGCGGGCATTATCGTCAATATCCTGACGGGTTTTTTGCTCCTTATGAGCATCTATTCCATCGCAGGTGTCACCGTGCCGGTGGATACCAATGTGATTGGCCAGGTTGACGAAGGCTCGATTGCCGCCTCGGCGGGAATCGAGGGCGGCGACGCGATTCTTTCGGTCGACGGAGTATCGTGCTCTACCTGGATGGACGTTTACGATGCCATCGGCAAGGCTGCCGGTAAGGACGATATCGCCATTGAGTACGAGCGTGACGGCAAGCAGCATTCGACCACGGTTGCGCTCAAAGAGGACGATCGCCTAGGTGTGTATGCCTCTACGCAGGTGGTCCGTTTAGACCCCATCACGTCGGCTCGCCTGTCGTTCTCCTATGTTGTGCAGACAGCGGAGGGCGTGATGCGCCTGCTCCAGCCGCAGCATACGATGGAGATTCTCGATCAGTCCTCTTCGATCGTGGGTATTAGCGTTATGTCCTCACAGGCTGCTGCTGCCGGCCCTGCCACGTTCCTTTCGTTTGCCGCCTTCATTTCATTCTCGCTTGGCTTTATGAACCTGCTGCCCATCCCGCCACTCGATGGCGGCAAGCTAGTCATCGAGATCATTCAGAAGATTGCGGGCCGCGAGCTTCCGCTCAAGGTCCAGACGATTGTGAGCTATGTGGGCATCGCGCTCTTTGCGCTGCTGTTTGTCTATATGCTTCGTTCCGACATCCTTCGATTTATTTTGTAGGGGAGTGTTTGGATTGTCTTTATCCCATCCTTTGCCTCGCGAGCTGACGCGCCCCGTGCATGTGGGCGGCGTGCAGATCGGTGGCGGCGCGCCGGTGGTGGTCCAATCTATGACCTGCACCGATACCGCTGATGCCCAGGCAACGCTTGCGCAAGTGTGCGCGTTGGCGCAGGCTGGCTGCGATATCGTGCGCGTGAGCGTGCCCTCCGAGGCCGCGCTTGAGGGCTTCCGCACCATCTGTGCCGAGTCTCCGGTGCCCATTGTCGCCGATATCCACTTTAACCATAAGCTCGCCATTGGTGCCGTTGAGGCCGGTGCCGCCAAGCTGCGCATCAATCCCGGCAATATCGGCGATTGGGCCAAGGTTGACGCGGTGATCGATGCTGCGGGTGCCGCGGGCTGTGCGATTCGCATTGGCGTGAACGCGGGCTCGCTTGAGCAAGATATTGCCGAGCGCGACGACCTCACGCAGCCCGAAAAGCTCGTGATGTCGAGCGAGCGCTTCGTCAAGCACTTTGAGGATCGCGGCTTTACGAACATTGTGCTTTCGGCCAAGGCCCATAGCGTGCAAACGACGCTCGATACCTATCGAGCCCTGTCACGTGAGATTCCCCACGTTCCGCTTCACCTGGGCGTGACGGAGGCGGGGACCAAGCTTCAGGGCACCATCAAGAGCTCTGTAGGCTTGGGTATCTTGCTTTCCGAAGGCATCGGCGACACCATGCGTGTGTCGCTCACGGCCGATCCGGTTGAGGAGCCGCCGGTCGCCTGGGGAATTCTACAGTCGCTGGGCCTGCGTCGCCGTGGTCCCGAGATTGTCTCGTGCCCCACGTGCGCCCGCTGCCAGGTTAACCTCATTCCCATCGCCGAGGAGGTCACCGAGCGGCTTAAGAACTATGCCGCGCCGCTTTCGATTGCCGTCATGGGATGTGCCGTTAATGGCCCCGGTGAGGCTTCTGATGCCGACCTGGGCGTTGCTTGCGGACGTGGTCAGGCCTTGCTCTTTTCGCATGGCCAGATCATTGGTAAAGTAGCTGAGGACCAAATTGTCGACGCGCTTATGGCCGAGGTCGACAAGCTTATTGAGGAGAAGTAAATGACTCGAGCAATGTATATGTCTAAGCTCTATGCGCCGACGCTTAAAGAGGATCCGGCGGACGCTGAGCTCGCCAGTCACCGCCTGTTGCTCCGTGCCGGCATGATCCGCAAGGAGGCCGCCGGCCTGTATTCCTATCTGCCGCTTGCTTGGCGCTCGATCCGCAAGATTGAGAACATCGTGCGCGACGAGATGGACGCTGCCGGCGCCCAGGAGCTTATGATGCCCATCATGGTCGATGCCGAGCTGTGGCGTGAGTCCGGCCGTATCGATGCCTATGGCAAGGAACTCGTGCGCTTTGACGACCGTCATGGCCGCGAGTTTGTGCTGGGCCCCACGCACGAGGAGACCGTCACGGCCCTGGTGCGCAACGAGCTGCGCTCCTACAAACAGCTGCCCGTTAACCTGTTCCACATCCAGGATAAGTTCCGCGACGAGTTCCGCCCTCGCTTTGGCCTGATGCGCGGTCGCGAGTTCATCATGAAGGACGCCTACAGCTTCTCCGCCACGCAGGAGAGTCTGCAGGAGGAGTACGACAAGATGAAGCAGGCCTACGCCAACATCTGCGAGCGCTGCTACATCAAGGCCTTGCCCGTCGTTGCCGACTCCGGCGAGATCGGTGGCGATACCTCCGTCGAGTACATGGCTTTGGCCGACGCCGGCGAGGCTTCTCTCGTCTATTGCGATGACTGCGGTTTTGCCGCCGATGATGAGGCTGCAAGCACCAAGGTCGTCGTGACTGAGGGTCCCGGTGACGGTACGCTTACCAAGGTCGAGACTCCGGGCATGGGCACCATTGAGGCCGTTGCTAAGTTCTTTGGGTTCCCCGAGAACGGCACGCGCAAGTCCCTGGCGCTCATCGATGCCGAGGGCAAGCCCGTCGTGGCCATCGTCCCGGGCGATCATGAGCTCAACGACTGCAAGGCCGAGCATGTCTTTGGCAAGGGCTATCGCATGATGACCGACGAGGAGCTTCAGACCTACGGTCTGCACAAGGGCTTTATCGGACCGGTTAACTTGCCCGAGGGCATCCGTCTGGTGTGCGACGAGAGCCTGCGCGAGTCCAAGCAGTGGGCCTGCGGTGCCAACGAGGTCGATTATCACTTTACCGGTGCCTGCCCCGAGCGCGACTTTACCGTCGATGAGTGGGCAGATCTGGTCACCGTCGTTGCCGGCGATCCCTGCCCGCACTGCGGCAAGCCGCTCTCTGCTGCCCGCGGCATCGAGGTCTCTCAGGTGTTCCAGCTGGGCACCAAGTACTCCGAGGCCATGGGTGCCACCTTTATGGACGAGGACGGCAAGGAGAAGCCGCTCATCATGGGTTGCTACGGCGTTGGTGTGTCCCGCTCGCTTGCTGCCGTCGTGGAGCAGCACAACGACGAACACGGCATCGTCTGGCCGGTCTCCGTTGCCCCGTACGAGGTCGCGGTGATTCCGCTCGATCCCAAGAAGGAGGAGTGCGCTAACGTTTGCGACCAAATCGTCGAGGGCCTGTGCGCCGAGGGTATCGAGGTTGTCGTCGATGACCGTGACGAGCGTCCCGGCTTTAAGTTTGCCGATAACGACCTCATGGGCTTCCCGTATCAGGTCGTTCTGGGTAAGCGTGGCCTCAAGAATGGTACTGTGGAGCTCAAGGACCGTGCCACGGGCGAGCGTGAGGACGTGGCGATCGACGAGGTCGTCGCCAAGGTTGCTGAGCTTGTTAAGGCGGCCCGCCGTTAATCGACGATTTCGCTTGTAGTTCGATATACGGGACGGCCCCGCATTTCTCCAGATCGGGGAGATGTGGGGCCGTCCTTTTATCTTGTGGCATCCTCGATATCTGAAAGAAAAACCCCACAGCCCATATGAGCTGCGGGGTTTTCTTGTGCCTCCGATGCGAAATAAATCGCTCAGATATTACTGATAATCGACGACGTCGATCCAGTTCTTCAGGAACTCATCGTTCACGTTGCGCTTACGAGCGAGCTCGGAAGCGGCGACGATGCTCGTCCACTGACGCACGACCTGCATGGGCATGTCGGCGCGGTCGCAGTAGAGCTCCAGGTAGGCCTCGGCCTGATCCTTGCTGTTGAGGGCGAAGAGCAGGTAGGTGGTGGCAACGTCGGCAGCAGGGGAGCCCTGGGTGGCGTGTGCCCAGTCGCACACATAGAGCTGGCCGTCGTCGCCGACGATGACGTTGGAGGGGTTGAAGTCGCCGTGGCAGACCTTGAACTCCTTGGTCATGCCGTCCAGACGCTCCTGAAGGTTGTAGCGCGTGGTGGCATTGAGCTGATCAAGGCTGTCGATCATGCGGGCGAACTTGTCGCGCTGACGGTTGAGCAGCGGGGAGGTGTAGCCGTGGATCTCGATTTGGAGGTCGACGAACATCTCGAGATACTCACCAAAGCGCTGGGGCTCGGCAGTCATCTTCTCGGCAAGGGTGGTGCCCGGAACCTTCTCGGTCACGAGCGCCCAGCCGTTGGCGTTCTCGAGCTGGGAAACCTCGAGAGCCTTGGGGCTGCGGATGCCGCACTCATTGATGCGGGCAAGATTCAAAGCCTCGTTGAACACGTCGGAGACAGGCTTGGTCTCGTTAAAGACCTTGACGATCTTGTCGCCCAGGTCGTAAACGACCTTGTTGCCACGGCGGACGAGCTCGGTCTTGGAATCGGGTAGCAGCATGGTTGCATCCTTTCAACGATGCGATAGAAGCGACGGCGGGGGTGTGTGAAACACCCGTGCACCCCCGCCGTTAAAAACCGTGCTAAAACTAGCAGACGGCGTAGTCCTGAGGCTCGCGGCCGTAGTAGGCGTCCAGGTAGAGCTCCTTGATCTCACTCATGAGCGGGTAGCGCGGGTTAGCGCCGGTGCACTGGTCGTTGAATGCCTGCTCGGTCATCTCGTCGAGGGTGTCGAGGAAGTACTGCTCGTCAACACCGTAGTCGGCGATGGTCTTCTTGACACCGATGAAGTCCTTGAGCTCCTCGAGCTTCGTGATGAAGTTCTCGAAGACCTCCTTGTCGTCCTTGCCCTCGATGCCGCAGTACTTGGCCATCTCGGCGTAGTTGTGCAGCGCGTTGGGGTAAGGATACTGGGAGAACGTGCCCATCTTGACGGGAGCCTCGGCGGCGTTGTAGCGCATAACGCGGGTCAGGATGACGGCGTTGGCGAGGCCGTGGGGCAGGTGATGGAAGGCGCCGAGCTTGTGAGCCATGGAGTGGTTGAGGCCCAGGAAGGCGTTGGCGAAGGCCATGCCGGCCATGCAGGAGGCGTTGTGCATCTCCTCGCGGGCGTGCGGGTCCTTGGCGCCGTTCGTGAAGCTGGAGGGCAGGTTCTCGAAGACGAGCTTAGCAGCGCGCTCGGAGAGGCCCTTGGTGTAGTCGGAAGCCATGATGGAGACGTAGGACTCGATGGCGTGGGTCATGACGTCGATGCCGGAGGCAGCGGTCAGGCCGCGCGGGGCGGTCATGCAGTTGTCGGCGTCGACGATAGCCATGTTGGGGAGCAGCGCGTAGTCGGCGAGCGGCCACTTGATGCCGGTCTCCTTGTCGGTGATAATGGCGAACGGCGTGCACTCGGAGCCGGTACCCGAAGAGGTCGGGACGGCGACGAAGTAGGCCTTCTTGCCCATCTCGGGGAAAGTGAAGATACGCTTGCGGATGTCCATGAAGTCCATGGCCATGTCCTCAAACTTGCACTCGGGGTGCTCGTACATCATCCACATGATCTTGCCGGCGTCCATAGCGGAGCCACCGCCGACGGCGATGATGACGTCCGGCTCAAAGAGAGCCATCTGCTTGGCGCCGCGACGTGCGCACTGCAGCGACGGATCGGGCTCGACGTCGTAGAAGCAGTCGTGGGCGATGCCCATCTCGTCGAGCTTGGCCTCGATGGCGCGGGTGTTGCCATTCTTGAAGAGGAACTGGTCGGTGACGATGAAGGCGCGCTTCTTGCCCATGACGGTACCGAGCTCGTCGAGGGCGACGGGCGTGGAACCCTTCTTGAAGTAGACCTTCTCGGGAGCGCGGAACCACAGCATGTTCTCACGGCGCTCGGCCACAGTCTTAACGTTGATCAAGTGCTTCACCCCAACGTTCTCGGAGACGGAGTTGCCGCCCCAGGAGCCGCAGCCCAGGGTCAGAGACGGCTTCATGCCAAAGTTGTACAGATCACCGATGCCGCCGTGCGAGGACGGGGTGTTGATGACGATACGGCAGGCCTTCATGACGTGCTCGAACAGACTGATCTTCTCGGCCTGGGCGGGGTGCACGTACAGAGAGGCGGTGTGGCCCGGGCCACCGGCGAGCACCAGGTGCTCGGCCTTGTCGACGGCCTCCTGGAAGTCCTTGGCGTGATACATGGCCAGGACCGGGGAGAGCTTCTCGTGGGAGAACTCTTCCTTGGCGGGGTCGGTGGAGGTGACCTCGGCGATCAGGATCTTGGTCTTGGCGGGAACCTCGATGCCGGCGAGCTCGGCGATCTTGGCGGCAGCCATGCCGGGAATGCGGTGATCGAGGGCGCCGTTCTTGAACATGGCGGCACGCAGGGCCTCCATCTCGGCACCCTGCTTGACGAAATAGCAGCCGCGCTTCTGGAACTCGGCCTTAACCTGGTCATAGATGGTGTCGATGACGGTCACGGACTGCTCGGAAGCGCAGATCATGCCGTTGTCGAAGGTCTTGGAGTGAATGATGGAGTTGACGGCGAGCAGCACGTCGGCGGTGTCGTCGATGACGACCGGGGTGTTACCGGCGCCAACGCCCAGGGCGGGCTTGCCCGAGGAGTAGGCGGCCTTGACCATGCCCGGGCCACCGGTGGCGAGGATGATGTCGACGTCGCGCATGACCATGTTGGTCAGCTCGATGGAGGGGACATCGACCCAGCCGATGATACCCTCGGGGGCGCCGGCCTTGACGGCGGCGTCAAGCACGAGCTTGGCGGCGGCGATGGTGCACTTGGCGGCAGCCGGGTGCGGGGAGATGATGATGGCGTTGCGGGTCTTCAGGCTGATCAGCGTCTTGAAGATCGCAGTGGAGGTGGGGTTGGTCGTCGGGATGACGGCGCCCACGATACCGATGGGCTCGGCGATCTTGGTGATGCCATAAGCCTCGTCGCGCTCCAGGACACCACAGGTCTTGGTGTTCTTGTAAGCGTTGTAGATGTACTCTGCGGCGTAGTGGTTCTTGATGACCTTGTCCTCAAGAACGCCGCGGCCGGTCTCCTCGATGGCCATCTTCGCCAACGGGATACGAGCCTTGTTGGCGGCCATGGCGGCCTCATAGAAGATCTTGTCGACCTGCTCCTGCGTGTACGTAGCAAAAAGCGCCTGGGCCTCTCGCATCTGAGCGAGCTTAGCCTCAAGCGCCTCTACGTTGTCCACAATTGCGGGAGTAGTGTTTTCCGGTGACTTTTTCACCATTTGTGTCTCCTTGCGATCGGAGATTTACCCTACGTCTTGCATGATAGCAAGAAATTATTCGGCGAACGGTAAGATTCCCGTAAAAGGCATACTAAAACGCTTCAATCAACTGAAGCGTTTCAACTATAACTATCTGCCTATTGCATTGCCCCGCTCATTGGGGACAGACTTACATGAGTGCTTTCACTCATTTGTGACAGACATGGATTTGTCATTTTGCCGTTCTGGGCCTGTTTTTGGCGCAGATTGGATATAAATAGGTCACAGGCTCAGCATTTCGCGTTCCTTCTCTCCTTTTAGGTGTTGCCTGTACGGCTTTGAAAGGAGAGACCATGCCCCGATGCGCCCGCGAAATATCGCTCACCGGCTATTACCACGTCTTTGACCGCGGCAACTCCAAACAGATCATTTTTGAAGATGATTCCGACCGCTATCGTTTCTTATCGGACATCTCAGACAGGTTTGCGTGCCATGACGTGGCGGTGTTGGCCTGGTGCCTTATGGATAATCACTTCCATTTGATGGTTGATGACCCATATGACAACCTTTCAAAGGCAATGCAGTGCGCGCTGACGGCCTATGCCAAGTATTTCAATGGAAAAACGGGAAGAACGGGTCACCTGTTTGATAATCGCTATTCGCGGATCGCGGTCGAGTCGGACACGCAGGCGGTGCAGTTGCTCGATTATATCCATCTCAATCCTGTGAAAGGTGTGCTCGACTCGCTCGATGCCTACCGCTGGTCAAGCTACAAGGCATACCAGCTGGGATACGATCCCTTTGATATCTGTGACGCGGCCCCTATGCTCGATATTGTCGGAGGCTCTCGTTGCTATTGCGAGCATCTCGAGGAAGTTGCCGGGCGCATCTGGTCAGTGGAGATTCTTCCGCGCCGACGGATCCCCGATGAGGACGCCCTTTCCGTTGCGCGCGAAGTTTTGCCGAGCATTGATCCTGCGCTGCTCAAGGCCCTGCCACGCCCCGAACGCGATGCCTGTCTGCTAAGGCTCAGGCGGGCACATCTCACGGTCAAGCAAATTGCCCGTATCACCGGTATCGGCGCTACAAGCGTGACCAAGGCCACTGTAGGCTGGAAGGAGGCAGCGTGAGGTAGGGGCCGAACCGCAGTCGGCATGCATTACGTCTGTCCCCAATGCGTGAAAACACTCATGTAAGTCAGTCCCCAATGAGTGCAAAAAGGCGCCCTCCGTGGGGGAGGACGCCTTTGGTAAGTTCTATATGAACGCGAGGTCTTTGACCCGGAGAGTCCGAGGTACTTGTTGGTAAGACCTTATTTAGGAGCGCGCAACCTTGCCGGACTTGAGGCAGGTGGAGCAAACGTTCATCTTGCGACGGTGACCATCGACGACGACGTAAACGCGCTGGATGTTGGGGCGGAACTTACGGTTGGTGACGCGGTGAGAGTGGCTGATGGAGCGACCGGCAACGGGGTGCTTACCGCAAACTTCGCAAACTTTGGACATAACTGACCCTCCTTGGGCGACAAACGAACATGTCGCGTTAACAAACAAGCCTGAACTATAGCACAGAAGCAGCTCCCTGTGCGTAATCTACACAGAGATATTCCTCTTTTGGCGATAGTGCTCACGCCACGGCCCTGGACGTAGATCCGATTTGCGTGCAGCAGAGGGGATTATGCCAGCTCGTGCGTGCGTTTTCAAGCTCGTCCCACAAATATATATAGGTTTATGGAGCATTGGGCTCCGTTTACGGATTGTTCTGTATTTATGCTCGCAATTAAGCTCGAGGTTGGCTACACTATCCCTTGACCATTAAAGGGGTACGAGATACCCACATGGAATTACATAGCTGCCGAAGAGCAGCCCTTCCTGTGGGTGTCTGGTCCGCTTAAGCGGTCGGGCATCTATTTTTTTGACTGTGTCAGCAGTCAAGACATGTGAGGAAGGAGATCGATGGGCACGACTTCCCCCAAGGCGGTCATCATGGACGAGACCGCCGTCAATCGAGCGATGACCCGCATTGCGCACGAGATTCTCGAGCGCAACGAGGGCTGTGAAGACCTCGCTCTGGTCGGCATCGTCACGCGCGGCGACCTTCTGGCAAAGAAGCTCGCCGAGGAGATCAAGGAGATCGAGGGCGTCGACGTTCCGCTCGGTAGCCTCGACATCAGCTTCTACCGCGATGACTACGCTACCAATTTCGCTCCCGCGATCCACGCTACCAACATTCCCTTCAGCGTCGACGGCAAGCGCGTTGTGCTGGTGGACGACATCCTGTATACGGGCCGTACTATCCGCGCCGCTCTGGATGCTGTCATGGACCTGGGCCGTCCGAGCCGCATCGAGCTGGCAGTTCTCGTTGACCGCGGTCACCGTGAGCTCCCCATCTCGCCGGACTTTGTCGGCAAGAACGTTCCCTCGTCGCATGAGGAGAACGTGCACCTATATATGAAGGAAGTAGACGGCCGCACCGCTGTCGAGATTAACGACGTCGCGCCGGGTTCCCATGTGGGCTCCGCGCCGCTGGGAGGTGAGTAGTACCGTGGCGTTCAACCATAAGCACCTGATCGACATTACCGAGTACTCCGAAGAGGACATCAAGCTCATCCTCGAGACCGCCAAGGCGTTCTCCGAGGTCAACGAGCGTGCGATCAAGAAGGTCCCCACGCTCAAGGGCAAGACCATCGTCAACATGTTCAACGAGCCCTCGACGCGCACCCGCAGCTCCTTCGAACTCGCCGAGAAGCGTCTTTCGGCCGACAGCCTCAACTTTGGCGGCTCCTCGACCTCCACGGTCAAGGGTGAGAGCCTCGTCGACACCGTCGAGACCCTCAACGCCTATAAGGTCGACTGCATCGTCGTGCGCGATAAGCACGCCGGTGCTCCCTACATCGTCACGCAGAACTCGCCCGCGAGCGTTATCTGCGCCGGCGACGGCAAGCACAACCATCCTACGCAGGCCCTGCTCGACCTGTACACCATCTGGGAGCACAAGGGTGACTTCCACGGTCTGAAGGTCGCCGTCGTCGGCGATATCGCGCACTCCCGCGTCTGCGGCTCGCTGATCCCCGCCCTTAAGATCATGGGCTGCGAGACCTACGCTGTCGCCCCCGGCACGCTGCTGCCGCCGGCGCCCGAGGTTCTGGGTTGCGACCACGTGACGAGCGACCTCGATTCCGTCCTGCCCGAGTTGGACGTCGTCTACATGCTGCGCGTGCAGCAGGAGCGCCTTGAGGGCGCTCCGTTCCCCACGATTCGCGAGTATCACAAGCTCTTCGGCCTGACCAAGGACCGCGAGAAGCTCATGAAGCCCGATGCGATCATCTGCCACCCGGGCCCCATCAACCGCGGCGTCGAGTTCGACTCCTATATGGCCGACCACCCGCAACGCTCCGTCATCCTGGAGCAGGTCTACGCCGGTATCTGCGTGCGTATGGCTATCCTGTATCTGCTGCTTGGAGGTGCCGATAATGGCCTTGCTTCTTAAGAATGCCCACGTCGTCGACCCGTCTGTCGAGCTTGACGGTGTCGTTGACGTCCTGATTGACGGCGACAAGATCGCCGAGGTCGGCGAGAACCTCGCCGCCGAGGGAGCCGAGGTCCGCGACCTTTCCGGCAAGTATCTCGTCCCCGGCCTGGTGGATATGCACGTGCATCTGCGCGAGCCTGGCTACGAGGTCAAAGAGGACATCGAGAGCGGCACCCGCGCTGCTGCCAAGGGCGGCTTCACCGGCGTGTGCGCCATGCCCAACACCGATCCCGTCACCGATAACGGCACCGTCGTGGAGTTCGTCAAGTCCCGCGCTGCCGAGGTCGGCCACTGCCGGGTCTATCCGTCGGGCGCCATGACCCGCGGTCTTAAGGGCGAGGCCATGTCCGAGATGGGCGATATGGTCGCCCGCGGTGCCGTCGCCTTCACTGACGATGGTCGCGGCGTGCAGGGCGCGGGCATGCTCCGTCGCTGCATGGACTACGGCAAGATGTTCGGCAAGGTCTTTATGAGCCACTGCCAGGACGAGGATCTGGTCGGCCACGGCCAGATCAACGAGGGCAAGGTCTCGACCCGTCTGGCCCTCGAGGGTTGGCCGGCCGCCGGCGAGGAGCTTCAGATTGCCCGCGACATCGAGATTGCCAAGCTGACCGGTGCCAAGCTGCACATCCAGCACATCTCCACCGCTCATGGCCTGGAGCTCGTGCGTGCCGGTAAGGCTGCCGGTGTCCAGGTGACCTGCGAGGCCACCCCGCACCACATGTTCCTGACCGAGAACGACCTGGACGAGACCTACAACACCTCGCTCAAGGTCAATCCGCCGCTGCGCACCGACGAGGATGCCGAGGCCATCCGTCAGGGTGTCATCGACGGTACCGTCGACGCTATCGTTACCGACCACGCTCCCCACACCCCGTGGGAGAAGGCCCGCGAGTTCGAGCTCGCGCCCTTTGGAATGATTGGCCTCGAGACTTCGCTGTCGCTCGTGCTCACTGAGCTGGTCAATACGGGCAAGATGAGCGTGAGCCGCATGGTCGAGCTCATGGCCATCAAGCCGCGTGAGATTCTGGGCCTCGATCAGGTTCAGGTCAAGGCGGGCTCTGTCGCCGACCTGACCGTGTTCGACCCCTCCGCAACCTGGACGGTTGGCGAGGACGGTTACGAGTCGCGCGCCGAGAACTCCGGTTTTGCCGGCCGCACGCTCACCGGTCGTGCCACCGATGTATTTGTCGGTGGCAAGCAGACGCTCGCCGACGGCTGCATCTGCTAGCATAGCCTTATCGCTTTTGTGCGCGGCGCCCTTGCGGTGCCGCGCTTTCTGTTCGTTTAGACCATGCAACCGCATGGGGGATTGGAGCGTCTATGCCCACACCTTCCACTGCACGCATGCACGACTTCGAGGTCGTCTCGAACCGGGAGATCGCCGACGGCATCTTCTCGCTCGTCATCTCGGCCCCCAAGCTTGCAAGTGCGCTCAAGCCCGGTCAGTTTGTGAACATTGCCGTGCCCGGCGATGCCTCCTCGCTGCTTCGCGTGCCCCTGAGCTTCTATCGCGCCGACGCCGAGGCCGGCACCGTCGAGCTGTGGTACGCCGTCGTGGGCGACGATACCCGCCGTTTGTCCCAGATGGGCCCTGGCTCCACCTCTAACCTGTTGGGCCCCGGTGGCCGTGGCTGGATGGTACCCGAGGGCACCAGGAAGGCACTGCTCGTCGCCGGTGGCATCGGCGTTCCGCCTGTGCTGTGTCTTGCCGGCATGCTTGCCGAGCAGGGTGTTGATGTGGACGTGTGCCTGGGCTTTGGCACCGCTTCCAAAGTCGTGGGTGTCGATGAGTTCCGTGCGCTGGGCGCCACGGTTAACGTGTGCACCGACGACGGTTCGCTCGGCACGCACGGTTTTTGCACCGATCCGGCAGCCGAGCTGCTTGGAGAGGGCGGCTACGACTACGTCGCCAGCTGCGGCCCCGCCGTCATGATGAAGAAGGTCGCCGCCGCTGCCGCCGAGGCCGGTGTGTACTGCGAGGTGTCGCTCGAGCGCATGATGAGCTGTGGCTTTGGCGCCTGCAACACCTGCAATGTCGAGACGGTTGACGGTATGAAGGGTGCTTGTATGTGCGGCCCCGTGTTCGATGCTTCCAAGGTGGTGGTCTTCTAGTGGGTACCGTGAACATGGCCGTCGATTTCGGCGGCGTCAAGATGCAGAACCCCATTAACACCGCAGCCGGTACCTTTGGCTACGGTTGGCAGTTCCAGAACTTCTTTGATGTTTCCCAGCTGGGCGCCATCACTACCAAGGGTTGCGCTGCCGAGCCCTGGCCCGGCAATCCCGCGCCCCGCATGGCCGAAATTCCCGGCGGTATGATCAACTCCGTGGGTCTTCAGAACCCCGGCGTGGCCGCCTTTGCCCGCGAGTCCGGTCCGTGGCTCGAACAGCTGTCCAAGGACGGCTGCCAGGTCATCTGTCAGGTTGCCGGTCACTCCGTTGACGAGTTTGTCCGCGCACTCGAGATGTATGTCGAGCTATGCCCCTGGGCTGCCGGCTACGAGATCAACGTGAGCTGCCCCAACATCGCCGCCGGCGGTGCCGCCATGGGCTCCACGCCCGAGGGCGCCTCTTCCGTCATGGCCGCCTGCCGCAAGGTGACTGATAAGCCGCTGTTCGTGAAGATGGCGCCGGTCAACGTCGCTGAGATCGCCAAGGCCCTCGAGGCTGCCGGCGCCGACGGCCTTTCGGTCATCAACTCCATCCAGGGCATGGCCATCGACGTCCATACCCGCAAGTCCCGCGTGGCCAAGCCCAAGGGCGGCCTTTCGGGCCCGCTGTGCCACCACATCGCCGTGCGCATGGTCTGGGAGGTTGCCCAGGCCGTCGATATCCCCATCAACGGTGTCGGCGGTGTCATGACTGGCGAGGATGCGGCTGAGTTTATCCTGGCCGGCGCCACCTGCGTGTCGGTCGGCATGGCCAACTTCGTCGATCCGTGTGCTTCGCTTAAGATCGCGCATGAGCTCGAGGCCTGGGCCGAGTCCCAGGGCGTAAAGGACATCAACGAGCTGGTGGGTGCTTTCGAATGCTAGAGAATGATGCCCGCGACCGTGTTATCGTCGCCCTCGACTGCGACCGTGAGCGCGCGCTCGAGCTCGCCCACGAGCTTTCGGGCCATGCCACCTGGCTCAAGGTCGGCATGACGCTCTATTACGCTGAGGGTCCCCAGATCGTCAAGACCTTTAAGGACCTTGGCTTTAAGGTCTTCCTCGACCTTAAGTTCCATGACATTCCGCATCAGGTGCGCGGTGCCGCCCGCTCGGCCTCGCTTGCCGGTGCTGATCTGCTTTCGGTTCACGGCTTGGGTTCGGGCGCCATGCTCGCTGCCTGCCGCGAGGGTGCCGAGGAGGCGCGCGAGGACCGCGCCAAGCTCGTCGCCATCACCGTGCTCACGAGCATGAATCAGGATGCCTTGAGCGAGATCGGCGTCGAGTCGCCCGTGGCCGAGGAGGCCGCCCGCTTGGCAAAGCTTGCTCAGGCCAACGGCATCGATGGCATCGTGTGCTCACCGATGGAGGCTCACGACATGCGTGAGCTGCTGGGTCCTGATGCCCTGATCGTGACTCCGGGTGTGCGTCCGGTGGGTGCCGCCCTTGGTGACCAGTCCCGCGTGGCGACGCCTTCCCAGGCTATCGAGCGTGGCGCAAGCCACATTGTGGTGGGCCGTCCCATCACCGGTGCCGACGATCCGGTTGCCGCCTTTGACGCCATCGTCGCCGAGCTGGTCGAAAACGTCGCGTAAAAGATTCCCCTAAGTCACCACTTTTGGGTCTCATTAGCACAAAATAGCCCCTGTGCCTGCGTAAACTTTCCCATCCTTTGTGTGGAATCGCAGGTCAGGGGCTTAACTTTGGGCGCAGTATATTGCACTTTTTGCGGGTATCGTCTAACCTATGGAGCCGCGATTAGGCATTTTGTACGTTCTACGTGCTAAAATGCCAATTATTGAATCAGATATAACCCAACTATTTGGAGGTACGAATGGCACTCCCTCAGCTTACCGACGAGCAGCGCAAGCAGGCTCTTGAGAAGGCTGCTGCCGCACGTCACGCCCGCGCTGAGCTTCGCGAGCAGATCAAGAAGGGCGAGAAGTCCCTCGAGTCCGTGCTCAACTCCGATGACCCCATCGCTTCCCGCATGAAGGTTTCCACCCTCATCGAGTCTCTCCCCGGTTATGGCAAGGCCAAGGCCGCCAAGATCATGGAGGAGCTCGGTATCTCCGCTACTCGTCGCGTCCAGGGCCTCGGCGTCCGTCAGCGCGAGCAGCTCCTCGAGCAGCTGACCAAATAAGTGAGCGCTCAGGATTCCAAGCTCTTTGTGATTTCTGGACCGTCAGGCGCAGGCAAGGGTACGCTCGTCACTCGTGTGCGCGAGCGCCGCTCGAACCTGGGTCTGACGGTTTCGGCTACCACGCGAGCACCACGCAAAGGTGAGGTCGACGGCGTCAACTACTTTTTTCTGACGCGCGAGGAGTTCGACCGCCGCGTGGCAAACGGTGAGTTTGTTGAGTGGGCCGAGGTCCACGGTAATTGCTACGGCACGTTGGTGAGCGAGGTCACATCCAAGCTCGCCTCGGGCTCGTCTCTGATTTTGGAGATCGATGTCCAGGGCGCCCTGCAGGTGAAGGAGCGTTTCCCCGAGGCCGTGCTGATCTTTATCAAGCCGCCTTCGCTTGAGGTGCTCCGCGAGCGTCTAGTCGGTCGCGGTACCGAGACGCCCGAGACGATTGAGCTGCGTATGGCAAACGCCGCCGATGAGCTTGCCCTTGCCGACCGCTACGACGACGTCGTGGTGAATGACGATCTCGACCGCGCGACCGATGAGCTCGTTCGCGTTCTCGATATGCATGAAAGGATCTGAGGTCCGTGTCCGTTGTAAAGCCTTGCATTGACGATCTTCTGGAGAAGACCGATCACAACCGCTTCCTGCTCGCTTCGCTTGCCTCCAAGCGCGCCTGCGACATCAATAGCATGCTGCGTGGCCAGCACAACCGCGTGCTTGCCGTCCAGGATGTCGATGACATCACCATCGGGCTTTCCGGTGCCGATACCATCTCGATGGCTATGGACGAGATTGTCGACGGTGACATCTCTTACGACGAGGCCCGTTACGAGAAGGCGCTCGGCCACAAGGTTGCTGAAGCCTAAATGGCGGCTCGCGTCTGCCTAGTCCACTATCACGAGGTTGGGCTGAAGGGCAAGAACCGCGCACATTTTGAGCATATCCTCATGGATAACATCAAGGCGGCCTTGGCCGCCTTTTCCGTGAATGCCGTGTCTCGAATTTCCGGTTATATCCTCGTGACCTTTAACGAGCATCAGGCCGACGAGGCGGCGCGTGTCATCCGCACCGTCCCCGGCGTTGCCCGTGTGTCTTTGGCGTATCACACCAACCGCGACCCGCAGGAGTACTGCGCCGCCGCTGTGAAGGCGCTGCGCGAGTTTGGTTCCTTTGATTCGTTTAAGGTGCACGCCAAGCGCTCCAATACTGACTATGAGCTCACCTCGATCGATATCAATCGTCAGGTGGGCGAGGTGCTATGTGAGGCCTTTCCCGATAAAAAGGTTCAAATGCACGACCCCGATGCGATGGTGCACGTATTGGTGGTCCAGGGTAGCGTTTATGTGTACGCGCGCTCCGAGCGCGGCGTGGGCGGTCTGCCGGTGGGTTCTGCCGACAAGGTCGTGACGCTGCTGTCGTCGGGTATCGATTCTCCGGTGGCGACCTGGATGCTCGCGCGTCGCGGCGCGGTGTGCGTGCCGGTGCATTTCTCCGGTCGTCCGCAGACGCCTGATACGAGCGAGTATTTGGTGCAGGACATCATCCGTGCGCTTGAGCCGGGTGTCCAGATCGGCCGCCTGTACGTGGTGCCGTTTGGCGACTGCCAGCGTGAGATTTCGGTCACCTGCCCCAGCAACCTGCGTGTGATCATGTATCGTCGCATTATGTATTCGGTTGCCGAGCGCATTGCGCACATCGAGGGCGCCAAGGCCATCGTTACGGGCGAATCGCTTGGGCAGGTTGCCTCCCAAACGCTTGAGAACATCATGGCCGTCAACGAGGCCGTGAAGATCCCCGTGTTCCGTCCTCTCATCGGTTCGGACAAGCAGGAGATCATCGCGCGTGCTGAGGAGATCGGTACGTTCGATATCTCGACTGAGGCCGCTCCCGACTGCTGCACGCTGTTTATGCCGCGCCGACCCGAGACGCACGCTAAACTCGATGCCGTGCATGAGGCCTGGGAACTGTTTGATCACGAGGAGATGATTGAGCGCCTGCTCAAGCAGACCGAGTACATCGACTTCGAGAGCAACACATATAAGGCCCCTAAGACCTTAAAACGCAAACATTCGGAGCTTGCTCCGCGTGAGATTTACCAAGATTACGAGTAAATTTGTGCATAGACCGACGATGCGCCTGCATCGTCGGTCATTTGCTATCTGGGCATTTTGCGGCTAAGCGTTCATTTGCTGACGTGTGCCTGAATAAATGGACAGATTTGTGCAAGGTTTTGGTCGGTTTTTGGTTTGACCGCAAAAACCGGTTTTGGGGCGTGGCTGTTGTGGAGCTCCTTTCCTGACACGATGGTGTTGGGAGGTTTTGCTATGGCGCAGCGCGAACAACACGAACGAGTCAAAAAGATGGACCGCTGGGCGGGCAAACTGCTCGGTCATAAGGCAGTGGTGATGGCGATACTGGTCGTCATTGCGATGGCGAGTGGGCTGGCGATGGCGAACCTTGGCGGCGGTGCCGGCGGTGTGTCGTTTGAGCGCACTGATGGTTCGGGCACGTTAGTGGAGCCGGGATCCGGCGATGCTTCGAGTGGAAAGACATCTGAAGGCTCTTCGCCTAAGGCGTCTGCCGCGGCAGAGGTCTATGTCGATGTTGATGGCGCCGTGGTGTCACCCGGTGTATATCGCCTCAAAGACGGGGCGCGGGTGGCTCAGGCGATTGATGCCGCCGGTGGGCTGGCGCCCGAAGCAGACGTTACGGGGCTTAATCGTGCATCCAAGGTCACTGATGGACAAAAAATTCACGTTCCAACGGTAGGGGAGCAGCAGGTGTCCATTGCGGAAGCCGGTGTTGATGGTGGGACTTCCGCATCATCAGGCGTCGGTGGCGCAACAGGCCTAGTAAACATTAATACGGCAAGCTCGGCAGAGCTGCAGACGCTCTCGGGAATCGGTCCCTCAATGGCACAGTCGATTATCGATGAACGGACAAAGAACGGTGCTTTTGCTTCGGTTGACGATCTGATGCGCGTGTCGGGAATCGGCGAGAAGAAGCTTGCCAAAATCAAAGATTGCATCTGCGTATGAGTACGACCGAGCGAGAGCACGTGATGCCTCCGCGGCCCCTGATTCCGTGGACGATGGCCCTGTGTGCCGGCATGTGCGTGAGCTGCGCCTTGGTGCTCAGCATAGCCGCTGATGCGCTGCTGAGGGAGCAGGCGACGACGGTCGGGCCGCTATGGGCCATTCCCGTTGCGGCAGCGGTTTTCGTTGTGCTGGCTCACTCTTGTGCGCGGCTTGCCCCTTTGAAGCGGTGGCTGTATGCCGCGTCCGTCGGTCTCGTGGCGGGAGCGGTCGTCTCGGCGTGGTGGGCTGTGGGTGCGCTCAGCGCCTCGAAGGCGCTCGACGGTCGAGCGGCAAGCGGCCTCGAGTTTGTCGTGCAGGGTGATCCATCCATAAACGACGACGTGTATTCCTATACCTGCGAGGCACGCGCGGACGGTAAGAACTTGGCAACGGTTCGCCTATCGTGTGATCGTGAGCTCAAGGTCGGGGCGCACGTGCGTGTTATCGGTCGCGTTTCACGTTTTGAGAACGATGCATATGGACGATCGCGCGTGCTCCGAGGCGAGGTGCGCAAGGTTAAAGCCGTTCGAGTCGTGTCGGTCGATGAGGGCTCTCCGGTGCCGCTGCTTCGGCTGAGAAATGGGCTGCTTGCGTCCATCGCGCCTGCGACCGACCCGGCGCGTGCGCTCATAGCCGGTGTCGTCTGCGGTCGTTCGGCCGAGCTGCGCGCCCAGCCGGCGGGCGACTGGTTTTCGGTGACGGGAACGGCACATCTTATCGCCGTCTCGGGCAGCCATTTGGCTATCGTGGGGTTTGTAATCGAGGGTGTATTGCAAAAGACTCGGTGCTCACGTGGTCTTCAGCGGGCCATATTGGCGATAACGCTTGTGGGCTATGCTGCCTTTACGGGCGCGTCTCCCTCGGCCGTGCGTGCGTGCTGCATGGTGTTCGTGACGCTTGTCGTAAACGGCGCGGGGCGTCGTCGGCACGGCGCATCGGCACTCTTCGTAACCACGTCCATCTTTGTGCTACTGCGGCCGACGGTGCTGTTCGAGATGGGCTTTCAACTCTCGTGTGCCAGCGTCTTAGCCATTCTGTGCTTTTGTCCCTATGCGACCTACGCTTTGGGTGAGCTAGGTGTGCCATCAGGCGTTGTCAGCGTGCTTTCCGTCACGCTGTGCTCACAACTGGCGACACTTCCCATTACCATTCCTGCCTTCGGTACGTTCTCGCTCATTGCTCCGCTGGCAAATGCGGTCATCGGTCCGGTGGTGAGCGTACTGCTCGCTGTGTCGATCGTGCTGGTTCCCTTTTCGTTCGTGGCACCGTTGCGGACTTGGGCGCTCGTTGTGCCCATGATTGCCGCCCGTTGCGCGCTGTTCTTCGAGCAGCTGTTTGTCGCCGTGCCGGGTGCATCCGTGAATGTGCCGCCCGATAGCATGTGGATTTACTTAGTGCCGTGTTTTCTGGTGGTTCTGCTGGTCTGGTGGCCGCGTCCCCGTGCACGTCCTATGGCGGTGGGGCTTGTATGCCTGGTGCTTTTGGCTGCGATTCCGTACGTCTACTGGGATCGATTCGCTCCGCCTTCGGTGACGGTGCTCGATGTGGGCCAGGCCGATGCGATTCTTATCCGCCAGGGCAGCGCAGTTGCACTCGTCGACTGCGGACTCGACGAGCGCGTGGTGGCGGCGTTGGTTCGCAATAACGTGCACCATATCGACGCCGTCTTTGTGACGCATTGGGATGAGGACCACTGGGGTGGTCTGCCTGCCGTGCTCGAACAGTTTTCGGTCGGAACGATTGCCGTGGCGGCGGATGCGCTGGAGGATGCTCCTGCCGAGGTATTGAACCGACCTGGCGTGGAGTATCGGCAGGTGCGCCGTGGGGATACGGTCGACATCGGCTCATTTTGCGCTCGCGTGATGTGGCCATTCGAGTTCGTGGATGGCGAGGGAAATGAGGACTCGCTTGTCCTGCTGCTCTCTTATGTTCAGGAAGGCAAGGGCCTGCGAATACTTCTCACCGGTGATGCCGAGCTCGACCAAGAGCGGGAATTCGTGCAGGAGGTGGGGGATATCGATGTCCTTAAACTTGGGCATCACGGCTCCAAGGTTTCAGTCGATGGCGAGTTGCTGGACGTCCTGAAGCCCGAGCTTTCTCTCGCAAGCGCCGGTGAGGGGAATCGATACGGCCATCCGTCCGATGCCTGCATCGATGCCGTTAAGGAAGCGGGTGGTGTGTTCGCGTGTACCATCGAACACGGCGACATTACCGTCACACCGACTGCGAATGGCTTTGCGATGCGATGCCAGCGACCGTGACGACGTCGTTGGCGTGTGGTGGGTCCCTGGGCTAGAATGGCACGGTACGAACACGAGAGCCTGCGGGAGGGGAGCGCGATGTCCGAAACCGGTCTGTTGCCGGCATATCTGATCGTCGGTACCGACGGAGTCAAACGCGACCACGCCGTCTCGCGTATGAAGGCGCGTCTGGAAAAGACGGGCATGGTCGAGTTCAACCTCGACGAGCGCGATATGACCAAAGACCCCGATATAGAGTCGATTATCGGATCGCTCAACACCTTTCCCATGGGCAGCGAGTTTCGCCTGGTCATCCTTGACGGCTGCTCAAAACTTGCAAAAGCGATCTCCGAGCCGCTTGTCGAGTATCTGGCGAGTCCCAGCCCCACGACGGTTTGCCTCATAATCGCCGATTCGCTTGCCAAGAACACGCGCCTGTACAAGGCGATTGCCAAGATTGACAAGAAGGCTGTGATCGACTGTTCGGGCACCAAGCGCTGGGAGTTGCCGCGCCGCGTGCAGCAGATGGCGACGCAGCACGGAAAGTCCATCTCTGCGGCGGCCTCTGAGGAACTCGTTTCGCGCTCGGGCGAGAACACCCGCATGCTCGATAACGACTTGGCCAAGCTTGCCCAGATGGTCGAGGCGCCTCAGATTGAACTTGCCGATGTGGAGCGATGGATCGTGCGCACGGCCGAAGTCCAGCCCTGGGACTTTCTCAACGCGGTCTCGGCTCGTGATACGCGCCGTTCGCTTGAGCTCTTTGGGCTGCTGCCCGCCAAGAGCTATGTGTGGACCTACACGCTGCTGTGCGGGCGCATCCGCGAGCTTATCGTCGCCAAGGCGCTCGATGCTCGCGGACAGGGTCGCGAGCTTGCCGCAACGCTCAAGCTCCAATCCTGGCAGGTCAAGAATCACCTGACCTGGGCACGCCGCTTTTCGATGGCAGAGCTTGTCGCGGCGCTCGAGGGCGCGGTCGATGTGGAGCTTGCACTGAAGGGTTCGGCCGATTCTGAGACCGCGCTTTTGCTCTGGATTACGAACATCTTGAGAAAATCGTGATGATACCTGCCTATTTGACAAATTCGTTCTATCTCTTTGAGGGGGAGCGTGCTATAGTAGGCGCTTGCATGACCTCACCGTGTCTCAGAGGTGTCATACATTTTTTGCAAGGAACTCGAAAGGAACTCCAGAAGTGGCAAACATCAAGTCTCAGAAGAAGCGTATCCGCACCAATGAGGCAGCTCGCATGCGTAACAAGGCTGTCAAGTCCGAGCTCAAGACGCTGACCAAGCATGTTCAGTCCGCCGTCGCCGAGGGTGACGCCGAGAAGGCCCAGGCTGCCCTCAAGACCGTCACCAAGCGTCTCGACATGGCTGCCGCCAAGCATGTTATCCACAAGAACCAGGCTTCCAACCGCAAGTCCGGTCTTGCCAAGCTCGTGAACAGCATCAACGCCTAAGTTGTAAATTTCACACCACACAGATTACGCGCATAAATGGAGCCTGTTTTATGGAACAGGCTCCATTTTTTGTACCGCTCGGGTAAGATAGTCCGCATGAATACTTCAATTGACATTTCCCACATCCGCAACTTCTCGATCGTTGCGCATATCGACCATGGCAAGTCCACGATCAGTGACCGCATCCTCGAGCTCACCCATACCGTCGATGAGCGCGACATGGAGTCGCAGCTGCTTGACACGATGGACATCGAGCGCGAGCGCGGCATCACGATCAAGTCCAATGCCGTCCGCGTGTCCTATGACGCCGACGACGGCGAGACGTATCAGTTCAACCTGATCGATACGCCGGGCCACGTGGACTTCACCTACGAGGTCTCGCGTTCGCTGGCAGCTTGCGAGGGCGCGGTGCTCGTCGTGGACGCCACTCAGGGCGTCGAGGCGCAGACCGTTTCCAATGCGACGCTCGCCATGAACGCCAACTTGGACATTGTTCCGGCCATCAACAAGATCGACCTTCCTTCGGCGCATCCCGACGAGGTCAAGACCGAGATCGAAGACGATCTGGCCATTCCCGCCGACGATGCCGTGTGCGTGTCGGGCAAGACCGGCGAGGGCATCCACGATCTGCTGGAGTCCATCGTCTTTTTGATCTCGCCTCCCAAGGGCGATGCAAATGCCCCTCTCAAGGCACTTATTCTGGATTCGTACTTCGATGAGTACCGCGGCGTCGTCGCCACGGTGCGCGTCTTTGACGGTTCCATCAAAAAGGGCGATACCCTGCGCATGATGCAGGTCAAGGGTGACTTCTTGGTCGACGGCGTGGGCGTCAAGCGCCCTGCCGAGACGCCGGTCGATGCTCTGACCGTCGGCGAGGTTGGCTATGTGGTCACGGGTCTGAAGGACCCCGAGGCTGTGCGCGTGGGCGATACCCTTACGTGGGCTTCGAACCCCTGCCCCGAGCCGCTGCCGGGCTACCGCGAGGCCAAGCCCATGGTCTACACGGGCCTGTTTCCCATCGACAACAAGGACTACGAGAACCTGCGCGACGCGCTCGATAAGCTGCACGTCAACGATCCGTCGTTGGTGTGGGAGCCCGAGACGTCGGTGGCGCTGGGCTTTGGCTTCCGCGTGGGCTTCCTGGGCCTGCTGCACATGGAGGTCGTCAAGGAGCGCCTGGAGCGCGAGTTCAATCTGGACCTGATCGCCACGAGCCCGTCGGTCGACTACCACGTGTACAAGACTGACGGCGAGATGATCGATGTCCGCAGCCCGCAGGATCTGCCCGAGGCCACGCGCATCGAGCGTATCGAAGAGCCCTACCTCAAGGCAAAGATCATCTGCCCGCCCGAGTATACGGGTGCTGTCATGCAGCTCGCCATTGAGCACCGTGGCGTCACGACCGATATGATCCACCTGACGAGCAAATCGGTCGAGATGCGCTTTGATATGCCGCTCGCCGAGCTTATCTTGGACTTCTTCGATCAGCTCAAGAGCCGCACCAAGGGCTATGCCTCGCTCGACTATGAGTTCAACGAGTATCGTCCCTCCGAGCTCGTCAAGCTCGATATCCTGCTTTCGGGCGACGAGGTGGACGCGCTGTCGTTTATCGTGCACAAGGACAAGGCCTATGGCCTGGCCCGCGGCCTGTGCGACAAGCTCAAGGAGATCATCCCGCGTCAGCTGTTCGAGGTGCCCATCCAGGGTGCTATCGGCAACAAGATCATTGCTCGCTCCACCGTCAAGGCGCGTCGCAAGGACGTGCTTGCCAAGTGCTACGGCGGCGATATTTCGCGTAAGCGCAAGCTGCTCGAGAAGCAGAAAGAGGGCAAGAAGCGCATGAAGGCCATCGGCTCGGTCGAGGTTCCTCAGGAGGCGTTTATGGCGATCCTCAAGGTGGACGAGTAGGTCTATGGCGCTTTCCGAATATAGTCAGCGGTTGCTGGGCGCCTATGCCGAGCAGCCGTTCCTTATGGCTCCCATGGCGGGCGTAACCGACCCCGCCTATCGCATCATGTGTCGCCGCCGCGGTGCCAACCTTGCCTATAGCGAGATGGTGAGCGTTGCAGGCCTTGCCTATGCCAGCAACAAGACGTGGCGCCTGGTGCTGCCGGCCGACGAGGAGCAGCAGATTTGCGTGCAGCTCTTTGGCTCCAAGCCCGAGCAGTTTGCGAGTGCCGTCGCTGCCGTCGAGGAACGCGTGGGCGATCGCCTGTCATTGATTGATATCAACATGGCCTGTCCGGCTCGCAAGGTCGTTACCAAGGGCGAGGGCTCGGCGCTTATGCGCACGCCCGACCTGGCCGAAAGAATCGTTGAGGCGACGGTGGGCGCGGCGCATGTTCCCGTGACCGTGAAGATCCGCAAGGGTTTTTATGCCGAGGATCGCAACGCCGCAACGTTTGCCCAGATGCTCGAAGGGGCTGGCGCCTCCGCAGTTGCCGTGCACGGTCGTTGTGCCACTCAGCTCTATACGGGCCAGGCCGATTGGTCTGTCGTCGATGAGGTTGCCGACGCTGTCGAGATCCCCGTGATTGGTTCGGGCGATGTGTTTTCGGCCGAGGACGCTGCCGAGCATCTGAGCGGCTCGGGTGCCAGCGCTGTGTTTATCGCGCGCGGCATCTACGGCAATCCGTGGGTGTTCGGCGATGCCCGAGCCCTTGCGCTCGATGGCACGCCGGTTCCTTCTCGCTCCTCGGTCGAGCGCCTGGAGGCTCTGCGTGAGCACCTGACGTTGACGCACGAGCTTCTGCCGCTTATGTCGCGAGCCCGTACATATGCAAGCTGGTACTTAAAGGGCATGCCCCATGCCGCCGCCTGGCGCGCTCAGGTGGTGCGCTGCTCCACGTACGAGGAGTTTATGGCGCTGGTCGATGATATCGAGCGCGACGTGGTGGTCTGCGAGGCCGCGCTTGCCGCCGGCGAGCCGGTGCCCGCCCATCCGCTGGAGGCTTAAGGGTGGCCGTTACCGCGCTGTATGTGCACGTGTCGTTTTGCGCTCAGAAATGTCGCTATTGCGACTTTGACTCGCGCAGCGTGGCGCCGTTCGACCTGGACGCTGCGCTCGATGCCTATTTTGAGCAACTGTATGCGCGGCTCGATGCTTTTGGCAACGCTGGGGCCCTTGACCAGATCCGCACCGTCTATGTTGGCGGCGGCACGCCGTCGCTGGCGGGGGAGCGCCTGGTGGAGCTGGCGCGGCGTATCTCCATGTGGTGCAAGCCCGTTGAGTTTACTTGCGAAGCCAATCCTGAGTCGCTGACCGCTGGGCTCGCCACCGCGCTTGCCGAGGCGGGTGTCACGCGCATTTCTCTGGGCGTGCAAACCCTCGACAATACCGAGTTGGCCGTCATCGGCCGCATCCATAATGCCGAACGGGCGCTTGAGGCTATTGCGACGGTGAAGGATGTTGGGCTCGATGTGTCGTGCGACCTTATGTGTGGGCTTCCCGGACAGACTATGGCGAGCTGGCAGTATTCGCTTAATGGCGTGCTTGCGGCGGCCCCGCACCATGTGTCGGTCTATCCGCTCACGCTCGAGGAGGGCACGCCGCTGTACCGCATGGCGTGCCGCGACGAGTCACTCGAGCCTGATGAGGATTTTCAGGCCGCCTGCATGGACGTTGCGCGCGAGCGGCTGAGTTCGGCGGGCTACCATCCGTATGAGGTGGCGAGCTACGCTCTCGACGGCCATGAGTGCGCCCATAACATTGCCTACTGGACCGGACGGGGCTACCTGGGCCTGGGTCGTTCTGCCGCGGGCATGCTCGACGCCGAGGATTTCGACCGTCTTGCAGGTTTGTTCCCCGGCGTGTCTCCTCGAGGCGATGCGTACCGCGTGCGTCTGGTGCAACGTGACGATGACGCGACGGCGTTCGAGGCCGAATATCTCTCGCAGCGCGAGGCTGCGGCCGAAGACCTGATGCTTGCTTGCCGCATGACGCGCGGTGTCGCGTCCGACCTGTTGGTTCGCGTGGCTCGTGTCATCCCGGCCGATGAGCTGACAGCTGCTTGCGATCGCGCGCTCGAATTGGGTCTTGCCACTTGGGTGCCCGAGACGCTCGGGGTCCATGAGGGACCCTTCACTTCGGCAGATGTCGTCGCGGGCCATGTTCGAGCTCGTCTGGCGCCGACGCACCTGGGCTGGCTCGATGGAAATGTTCTGTTCGAGCTGTTTTGGGATCTAGCTTAGGCCGCTCGGGTAGAATTACCGAAATATATACGCTGCTGTGAGCAGGAGGTTGCCGCGCATGGCGACGATGAACGAAAAAGATTATTACGAGATTCTGGGTGTCTCCAAGGACGCTACCTCGCGTGATATACAGAAGGCCTTCCAGCAAAAGGCGCGCAAGCTCCATCCGGACGTCAACAAAGAGCCGGATGCCGAGGAAAAGTTTAAAGAGGTTTCCGAGGCCTACGCCGTGCTTTCTGATGAGCAAAAACGTGCGCGCTACGACGCCATGCGTTCTGGCAATCCCTTTACCGGTGCTCCTACAGCTTCGCCCTATGGTGGCGGCTACGCCGGCAACACGGGCTATGGCAATCCCTTTGAGGGCGGCTTTCCCTTTGGTGGCGCCTGGGGCCAGCAGCGTCGCGGCCAGGCTGCCTACAATCCCGAGAACGGCGCCAACGTGGTCGTCGATATCAAACTGGACGCTAAGGAGGCCAAGGGCGGTGCCCGCAAGACCGTCCGCTATACGCGCTTCGATACCTGTGGTCACTGTGGCGGCTCGGGTTCTGTCTCCTCCGAGCATGCCCATACCTGCCCGAGCTGTGGCGGCCGCGGCCACATCGACGTCGACTTGTCCTTCCTGTTTGGTGCGGGCACGTTCCAGTCGGTCTGCCCCGAGTGCGGCGGTTCCGGTAAGGTCGTGGCCGACCCTTGCCCTGATTGCGGAGGCAGCGGTCGTACTCGCGTAACCTCCGAGCAGACGATTGAGTTTCCTGCCGGCACGCACGATGGCGACGAGGTCCGCATTAGCGGCATGGGTCACGCCGGCACTAACGGTGCCGCTGGCGGTGATCTAGTCGGCCGTGCCCATGTCGAGGCCGAGCGCTTGGAAGGCAAAGCTCGTACCGGTTTTTACCTGATGGGCATCGTGGCGCCGTTTTTGGTACTCTCGGCCATCTCGGGCGTGTTCTCGGCCTTTGCCGTGATGTGCTTTATTCCGTTTACCATGGGCCTGTTCATGGTGCTTTCGGACGGCGTGCTTCATCGCAGCCTGCTGTGGTGGAAGCGCGGTGCGATGCAGTTTGCCAACGGTTTTGCCAATGGCTTCATGTTCGCGCTCGTGTCGGTTTGGTTCGCGAGCTGCTCGCAGCGGGCCATGCTTTCGCCCTACGGAATGCAATAACATAAACCCCTCTGTTTGCGGCCGCCCCAGCTTGGGTATAGGACGCACTGTGACAATAATGAAAGTCGGAAGGATTCGGTCGTGTCGGAAAATAGGGATTACTACGAGGTGCTTGGCGTCGACAAGGATGCCGACGCGCGGACGATTAAGCGTGCGTTTCTAAAGAAGGCCCGTACCGTACATCCGGATGTTTCGGACGACCCCGAGGCCGAGGCCAAGTTCAAGGAGCTCAACGAGGCCTATTCTGTTCTTTCCGATGAGCAGAAGCGTGCTAACTACGACCGTTACGGCACTGCCGACGGCCCTGGTGGTTCGGGCTACGTCGATATCAACGATATCTTTGGCGGCATGGGCATGGACGACTTGTTCTCGTCGTTTTTTGGTGGCGGTGCCGGCGGTGGCGCCCGCAGCCGTCGTGAGCGTCGTCGCGGCCGCGATATGGCCATCTCGCTTTCGGTGACGCTCGAGGAGGCGGCGCTCGGCTGCAAAAAGACAATCAGCTATGACCGCCTTGCTCCTTGCGAGGACTGCAATGGCACCGGTAGGGCAGAGGGCGCACAGGAAAAGCAGTGCGGCCGCTGCCACGGTACGGGCTACGTCACGACGGTTCAGCGTTCGTTCCTGGGCCAGGTTCAGTCTTCCTCGCCTTGCCCCGACTGCCATGGCGAGGGTACGGTTATCGACCATCCCTGCGAGACCTGCGACGGTCAGGGCCGCACACCTTCGCATGAAAAGATCGACATCGATATTCCCGCCGGCGTTTCGACCGGTCGACAGCTGCGTGTGAGCGGCTTTGGCGAGGCCGGCCTTCGCGGCGAGCCTTCGGGCGACTTGATTGTCAACGTGCGCGTTGCCGACCATGAGCGCTTTAAGCGCAACGGTGACGACTTGTATCTGGTGAGCGATATCTCGATTGCACAGGCTGCGCTCGGCTGCGAGATCGAGGTCGAGGGCATTATGCCCGACGAGGTCGTTAAGGTGACGGTTCCCGCAAGCGCCCAGTACGGCGACACCGTGAGCGTCAATAATTACGGCATGCCGCGCATTGGCGGTGGCGGTTCGCGTGGCCGCCTGATTGTGCAACTGCGCGTGGTCGTTCCCACCAATCTTTCCAATAAGCAGCGCGAGCTGCTCCGTGCTTTTGCCGATGAGATGGGCGATGACGTCGCTTCCGGTAAGAAGTCGGTGACCGACCGTATC
Source organism: uncultured Collinsella sp. (assembly GCA_902466075.1). Classification (GTDB taxonomy): domain Bacteria; phylum Actinomycetota; class Coriobacteriia; order Coriobacteriales; family Coriobacteriaceae; genus Collinsella. The sequence goes on along the minus strand of CABQQA010000009.1, from coordinate 8,000 downwards.
AAGAGTGCCCTCGACGATATCCTCGATTAAGGAGCCCGCGTGCTCGCACCCCATATTTCCGTCGTCAACCTCGGCTGCCGTGTCAACCGGGTTGAGTCTGACCGTATCACTGCCGATCTTATGCGCCTGGGTTTTGCTATGGTGGAGCCCCAGGATGCCGACTTGATCGTCATTAACACCTGTGCCGTTACGGGCGAGGCCGAGGCCAAGACCCGTAAGGCCGTTCGCCATGCGCTGGCCTATCCAAACGAGCCCTATGTGGTCGTGACCGGATGCGTAGTCAATCTGCACCCCGAGGAGCTATTGGAGCTTTCGGACCGCGTGATCGCCGAGCCGTCCAAGATCGATATCGCCGAACGCGTCTGCGAGGTGTTGGGCGTTGAGTCCGATAACGTTCCTGCCTGCAGCGATGGCGAGGTGGTCGACGCGCTCGGTCGCTCGCGTCTGGGCGTGAAGATCCAAGACGGCTGCAACCATCGTTGCACCTATTGCATTGTGTGGAAGGCTCGCGGCCCCGAGCGCTCCGTGCCGGTCGAGTCCGTGCTCGAGCAGGTTCGTGAGGCTCAGGAGGCCGGCGTGCCTGAGGTGGTGCTGACGGGCGTGAACCTGGGCGCCTACGATGGCAAGAGCGCGACTGACGAACACGTCGAGATCGATGAGCTGCTCGAGGCGATTATGGAGCGCACGTCCATTCCGCATGTGCGCATTTCCTCGGTCGAGCCCATGGATATCTCGGAGCGTCTGCTTAAGGTCATGGCGCGCTATCCGCAGCGCATCGCCCCGTTTTTGCACCTGCCCGTGCAGTCCGGCTGCACCAGGACGCTGCATCGCATGGGCCGTCCCTATAGCGCCGAGACCTTCGAGGAGACGGTGCGCATGATTCGCACCAACTTGCCCCAGGTGTCTCTTTCGTGCGATGTCATTGTCGGTTTTCCCGGCGAGACGGACGAGGAGCTTGAGGAGTCGCTGGCGCTGTGCCGCCGCGTGGGCTTCTCGCGTATGCACGTGTTCCGCTACAGCAAGCGTCCCGGTACCCTTGCTGCCGATATGCCCGACCAGGTGCCGCCCGAGGTCATGGCCGAGCGCAGCCGTCGTATGCGAGCCGCGGCGCAGGAACTCGCCATTGCCGACGCTCGCCGTCGCGTGGGAACCGTCGAGCGCGCCGTGCTCGAGTATGGCGACAACCTGACGCTTGGTTCGTTCCATCATGCCCGTCTTGACGATACCCGTGGACTCACAGCCCCGTGCCTGCTCGATGTTGCTATCATCGGAGTCGATGATTCCGGCTTGGTCCATGCACGCAGGGAGGTTCATGGAAGCCTCGAAGATTAGACTTACCGTTCCCGAGGGAATTGATCCCTCGCGCGTTTTGGGTGCCGGCGACGGCGTCCTACGTGCGCTCGAGAGTTTGGTTCGCGCCCACATGGTCGCCCGTGGCGACAGCATCGCCGTGAGCGGTGATGCGGACGAGGTCGAGCTCGTGGCGCGTTTTTTCGAGCATGCTTTTCGTGAGGCGGCCGCTGGGCGCACACTGTCTGCCGACGATGTCTCTCGCTGCCTGGCCGTTTTGCGTGACGGTGAGCACGAGGCTTCGTCGCTTTGCGATGACGTGCTGCTTTCGTATCGTGGTCGCGTCATTCGCCCCAAAACGCTCGGCCAAAAACGCTACGTGGATGCCATCCGCTCACATACCATCACGTTTGGCCTGGGTCCTGCCGGTACCGGCAAGACTTATCTGGCCATGGCGCTCGCCGTTGCCGCGCTCAAGCGCCACGAGGTGGGCCGTCTGATCCTCACGCGCCCGGTTGTCGAGGCGGGGGAGAACCTGGGCTTTTTGCCCGGTACCCTCGAGGAAAAGATCGACCCCTACATGCGTCCGCTCTACGACGCCCTTTTTGACATGATGGATCGCGAGCGCACCGATGAGCTTATGGAGCGCGGCGTGATCGAGATCGCCCCGCTTGCCTACATGCGCGGCCGCACGCTGAGCGATGCCTTCGTGGTGCTTGACGAGGCTCAAAATACCACGCCCGAGCAGATGAAGATGTTCCTGACGCGCCTGGGCTTTAACTCCAAGTTTGTGATTACCGGCGACCTGAGTCAGCGCGACCTGGCGGGTCGTCGTGGCGGCCTTGCCGACATCGAGCAGATTTTGGGCCGTGTCGACGATGTCGCATTTTCGCACCTTGAGCGTGCCGACGTGGTGCGTCATGCCTTGGTGGGGCGTATCGTCGAGGCTTACGATGCTTATGATGATGCGCGCGAGAAACGCGTGCGCGACCGAAAGGAGTCCCGTTGAGTGTATTGATCAGCAACGATGCCGAGCTCGATACGCTGCTCGACGCCCAGGAGGTGGAGCATATCTGCCAGTTCGTGCTTTCCGCGGAGGGCGTTGAGCGTGAAGTTGAGATTTCCCTTTCGTATGTCGACGAGGACGAGATGCACGAGCTCAACCACGAGTGGCGCGGTATCGACCGCACCACCGACGTGCTTTCGTTTGAGTGCGACTCTGCCTTTGACGAGGACATTCCCGCCGACGAGACGCTCGAGCTCGGCGATATTATCTTGGCCCCGCAGGTCATCGCTCGTCAGGCTCCCGGTTTTGGTAACAGCCCCGCCGACGAGTGCCGGTTGATGCTTGTGCACGGCATGCTGCACCTGCTGGGCTATGACCACATCGAGGACGACGAGGCCGAGGTCATGGAGGCCCGTGAGGATGGCATTCTGCGCGATCTGGCGCTCGAGCGCGGCGAGGACCCCAAGTTGGTCCACGTCGGTCCCATCACCAACCATGCCCACGACTAGGAGCCGTCTATGATTCCCGGATTGAACAAGGACCATCCGTCCTTTCTAAAGTCGTTCTCCTACGCCATGGAGGGCTTTGTCACCGCCGTTAAAACCGAGCGCAACATCAAGGTTATGCTCGCGGCTGGCGTGTGTACCGTCATTGCCGGCTGCATCGTGGGGCTCGACATTGCCGAGTGGGCCACGATTATCATCTGCTGCGGCCTGGTGATTCACGGCGAGCTGTGCAATACCGCTATGGAGGCGATCGTCGACCTGGCGACCCAGGAACTTCATCCGCTGGCGAAGCGCGCCAAGGATATCGCCGCCGCCTCCGTATACGTACTTTCCATCACCGCCGCGATTGTGGGCTTGCTGGTCTTTGCCCACGCGCTCGGCTTTATTTAGAAAGGGATTTCCATGTCCGACAATATGCAGCCTATCGACGAAACTCTGGACGACGAGTCCCTGGATGCGGTGGATGCCGAAGCGAACGAGGCCTATGAGGATGTCGAGGAATTCGACCCGTTTGAGGGCATGAGCGACGAGGAGCTCGACGCCCTGTGCGACGAGGACGACAGCCTCGCGGGCTTTGGCGACGTTGAGCCCGGTTTCCGCAGCGGTTTCGTGGCCCTGGTCGGCCGTCCCAACGCCGGTAAGTCTACGCTGCTCAACGCCTGCTACGGCAAAAAGGTTGCCATCACCTCGCCGGTGGCTCAGACGACTCGCCGCCGCATGCGCGCCGTGGTTAACCGCCCCGGCTACCAGCTGGTCTTTGTCGATACCCCGGGTATCCATAAGCCCAAGGACGGTCTGGGCTCCGAGCTCAACAAGAGCGCGCTGTTCGAGCTGAACGATGTCGATGTCGTCGCGTTTTTGATTGATGCCACCAAGCCGATCGGCAGGGGAGACGCCTGGGTTGCCGAGCGTGTCAAGAGCGCCCGTTGCAAGAAGGTCCTGGTGCTCACCAAGGCCGATGAGGCCGACCCCGCACAGGTCATGGAGCAGCTTAAGGCGGCGCATGAGCTTATGGAATACGACGACGAGATCGTGACGTCGTCGGTCAAGAACTTCAACGTCGATGCCTTCATCGAGACCGTTGCGCACTTTTTGCCCGAGGGTCCGCGTTGGTTCCCCGAGGACATGGGTACCGACGCTTCTGACGAGACGCTCGTTGCCGAGTTTGTGCGCGAGAAGGTCTTGCGCCGCACCCGTGATGAGATCCCGCACTCCGTTGGCGTGATCTGCGATGCGCTCGAGCAGACCAAGAAGGTGCTGCGCGTGCACGCCACCATTTACGTCGAGCGCGAGGGCCAAAAGGGCATCATCATCGGCAAGGGCGGCGAGATGATCAAGCATATCGGTATCGACGCTCGCCGCGATCTTGAGCGAATCTTTGGCACGCAGGTCTTTTTGGAGCTGGACGTGAAGGTCAAGGCCGGCTGGCGTGACGACGAGGCCCAGATTCGCCGCTTTGGCTACAACGCCGAGGAGTAAGGACTCGCGGCGCGCATGGCAGGCTCCCGGACATATCGCACGAAGGTGCTCGTCCTCGACAAGACGAAGCTCAAAGAGACGGACCTGATCCTGACGATCCTTGACGAGCGGGGTCGGCAGGTTCGTGCCGTGGCAAAGGGCGCCCGCAAACCCGGTGGGCGCCTGGCTGCGCGCTGCGAGCTGTTCTGTACTGTCGATATGCTGCTCGCGCATGGACGGTCGCTCGATGTGGTTTCCCAGGCCGAGCTTATGGAGGCGCCGCTCGGAGCTGCGCCCGATTACGAGACGACCTGCGCCGCAAGCGCGATCGCCGAGGTCGCGCGCGTGTGCTCGTTCGAGGACGCCGAGGACCCGTTTACCTTTGCCATCACGCAGCGGGCGCTTGCTTTGGTGGGCAGCGGGCTCGACACGGCGCATATGGATCTGCTTGTGGCGGCATATGTGTTTAAGCTGCTATCGCACGTTGGCTACCGACCCGATTTTTCGGCCTGCGTGTTGTGCGGAGACCCCATGCTGTCGTATTTTTCGCCCCAGGCCGGCGGGCTCATGTGCGGCTCGTGCGCGTCGAGCGTTCCGGGTGCCGAGCTGGTATCGACCGGTGAGGTCGCATGGCTGCGTGCCCTTATGTCCATGACTTTCGATGCGCTTTTGGCCGAGAGGATCGATCCCCATACTGCCGCCTTTTTGTTGGGGCTTTCGCACGTCTGGGCGGCAACACATGCCGATCAGCGCCTCCGTGCGATGGAATTCATGTTGGGTCGGTGATGATGCGCAGGCGCTGGCAGCTTGTGGTAACATACCGACCTGTTGGTACCTCGACCTTGGTTGCTCGCTCCACCGGCGGCTTCCCAGTCCGAGGCGAATCGAGTCGCCCGCGGGCGACGTAAAACGAAAGGTGAAACAATGACTGTTTCCAAAGAGCGCAAGGCGGAGCTGACTGCCCAGTTCGGTAACACCCCGGTCGACACTGGTAACCCCAAGGTTCAGGTCGCCATCCTGTCCGAGCGCATCAAGGAGCTGACCGAGCACATGAAGTCCCACCAGAAGGACTTCCACACCCGTCGCGGTCTGCTCATGCTCGTCGGCCGTCGTCGTCGTCTTCTCTCCTACATCAAGAAGAACGACATCGTCGAGTACCGTGAGCTCATCAAGGCTCTGGGCATCCGCGACAACATCCAGTAAGGATTTGTACATGCTAAGAGCGTCCTGCGCAGCGGGGCGCTCTTTTTGTGTAAGGGCGTGAACAATCACGCTCTGAAGCGTGGCGGGGGCAGGGGGCCCGCGTCACATGAGAAGCCCGCAGGCAAGGGGCCTGTGGGGTAAAGGAGAACAATGACACTCGTATCCAAGACCTTTGAGCTGTACGGCAAGACCTACACCTTTGAGTCGGGCGAGCTTGCCAAGCAGGCTACCGGCGCGTGCCTGGTCAAGCAGGGCGACACCACGATGCTCGACACCGTGGTCGTCTCCAAGGAGCGCAAGAACTACGACTTCTTCCCGCTGACCGTCGACTTCAACGAGAAGATGTACGCCGCCGGCCGCATCCCGGGTGGTTACCTCAAGCGTGAGGGCCGTCCCAGCGAGAAGGCCACGCTTACCGCGCGCATGATCGACCGTCCGATTCGCCCGAGCTTCCCGGACGGCTTCCGCAACGAGGTGCACATCGTCGCCACCTCGCTCGTCGCCGACCAGGTCAACCCCTTCGACGTCATCAACGTCATGGGTGCCTCTCTGGCCATGACGCTTGGCGGCGTGCCCTTCGAGGGCCCGCTTGCCTGCGTGCGCATCGGCCGCAACGTGGAGACCGGCGAGTTTATCGTCAACCCCACCTATGAGGAGCGCGAGAACTCCGACCTGGACCTGGAGCTGGGCGGCTCTGCCGACTTCATCTCGATGGTCGAGGCCGGCGCCGAGGAGATCTCCGAGGACGACATGCTCGCCGCCATGAAGTTTGGCCAGGAGGCCCTTGCTGCCTTCTGCCAGGCTCAGGACGAGTTTGTCGCCGAGTGGGAGCAGGTCAACGGCCCCATCGTCAAGAAGGAGTACCCGCTCGACCAGCCCGTCGAGGAGGTCCAGGAGCGCATCTTCGCCCACTACGACGAGATGGCAGCCGCCCTTCGCGACGCCGACAAGCTCTCCCGTATCGGCAAGGTCGAGGCTCTGAAGGAGTCCATCCGTGCCGAGTTCACCGAGGAGGAGCAGGCCGCTTGGGAGCGCGAGATCCCCGTGGCGCTTAAGAAGCTCGAGAAGAAGGCCATGCGCACCATGGTCGTCGAGACTGGTGAGCGCGTCGACGGCCGTGCCGCCGATGAGATCCGTCCCATCATGGTGAAGGACAACTACCTGCCGCTCGTTCACGGCTCCGGCCTGTTCCAGCGTGGCCAGACCCAGGTGCTCTCTGTCCTGTCGCTCGGCATGCTCAACGAGGGCCAGCGTTTGGATACCATCGAGCCCACCGAGGGCAAGCGATACATGCACCACTACAACTTCCCGCCGTTCTGCACCGGCGAGACCGGCCGCATGGGCAGCCCCAAGCGCCGCGAGATCGGTCACGGCAACCTTGCCGAGCGCGCCCTGCTTCCGGTGCTTCCCGACGAGAACGAGTTCCCCTACGCCATCCGCGTCGTCTCCGAGGTCATGGAGTCCAACGGCTCCTCTTCGATGGCTTCGACCTGCGGCTCCACGCTCGCCCTTATGGACGGCGGCGTGCCCATTAAGCGCCCGGTCTCCGGTATCGCCATGGGTCTGATCCAGGAGGAGGGCAAGACCGTGGTCCTGTCCGACATCCAGGGTCTCGAGGACTTCCTGGGCGACATGGACTTTAAGGTGACCGGCACCACCGAGGGCATCACCGCTCTGCAGATGGACAACAAGGCCACCGGCCTCACCTTCGACATCCTGGCCCGCGCCCTGCAGCAGGCCAAGGAGGGTCGCGCCTTCATCCTGCAGAAGATGCTCGATGTGATCCCCGAGCCGCGCCACACCACGCGTAGCACCGCTCCGCGCATCGTTTCCATCCAGGTTCCGACCGATAAGATCCGCGACGTCATCGGTTCCGGCGGTAAGGTCATCCGCGGCATTCAGGACGAGACCGGCGCTTCGGTCGACATCCAGGAGGACGGCACCGTCTTTGTCGGCGGCACCGGCGAGTCCGTCGACCAGGCTGTCGAGCGCATCAAGCTCATCATCAAGGTTCCCGAGCCGGGCGAGGAGTACACCGGTCGCGTGGTCTCCATCCAGCCCTTCGGCGCCTTTGTGAACCTGCTGCCCGGTAAGGACGGCCTGCTGCACATCTCCCGCGTCGCCAAGGGCCGCGTGGAGAAGGTCGAGGACGTCCTCAACGTGGGCGACGAGGTCAAGGTCGTCGTCATCGAGGTCGACGATCGCGGCAAGATCTCGCTCGATCGTCTGGATAAGCCCGAGGCCCCGGCTCGCGCCGAGGGTGCCTCCGAGGGTGACGGCGAGCACTTCCAGCGCCGTGAGCGTCCGCGTCGCGAGCGCTCCGAGCGCAGCGACCGTCCGCGCCGCCCCGGCGACAACGGAGGCCGCAAGCCCCGCCGTCACCACGACGCCGAGTAACAGCCGTACATAATCAGCTCAACAAGGGCGACTCCTAAGGGGTCGCCCTTTTGCTATTCCCGGCGGGGTCCGCGGGTAAAGTTTCCTGCTCTACAGTCCTGCTCGCACGGAGAGCACATTAAGTGCTCTCCGGCTCGTGC
>CABQQA010000008.1:0-105195 GCA_902466075.1 uncultured Collinsella sp. | reverse complement strand
GACGGAAAGCACATTAAGTGCTTTCCTTTGCGTGCGGAACTCGCGACAAACTTAACCCCCGCCCGCAGCCCCGGAGACCCTCCCTGCCGTCACTTTGTTCGAGTCGTTGTTGTTCCTCGCCGCTTCGCGGCTCGGCGGCCCCGTTCTCCGCGGCGGGGTTTGTCTAAGGATCTTGCTGAAGCTCTGCCTTTGGCTCAAATGAAAACGGGGGACGCATCTGCATCCCCCGTTTTTGTTGCGGTTAGTCCAAGTCAATAAACTTGGTACTTATGACATGGCCGTCTTTTACTAGCATTCTGGCCATGGTGGGGCCTCGGGTGCCTCTGGGGTAGCTGGCGCTACCCGGGTTGAGGACTAAGCAGCGGCCCACTTGGGCTTCTTTGGTTACGTGGGTGTGACCGTTGATGGCTACGTCTACGGATCCCACCGGAAGGTCTTCGCGGTAGTGGGCTACGGCGAATTTGAGGCCTTCGTAGGTAAAGAGCGCAAGACGGTCTACATCGGGGCCGTAGTCGCGGTAGTAATCGTTGTTGCCCAATACGGCCCGCACGGGGGCGATGGTGCATAGGTGCTCGTAGTCCATCTCTGACGTAAGGTCGCCGGCGTGGATGATCAGGTCTGCGCCCTCAAGCTCATCCAAGAGCGCAGGCGATAAATAGCCGTGGGTGTCCGAGATGATGTCGATACGCTTGGCGCTTGCGCTGTTCATGGGATCCCTTCCGCAAAAAACGATTCGGCAGATACATACAAAAAAGGCCCCACGGCCCCGCAGACGATGGGTCTACAGGGCTGCGGGGCCAGTGTGCTAGAGACTCAGAGCCTTCTTGAGCGGCACGACGCGGCGGCGAGAAACCGGCACGCGTTCGTCGACGCCCGTAATGCCCAGCTGGATGGCGCCCGAGGGCACCGTCTCAACGTCCGTGACGCACGCTAGGTTGACGATATAGCGGCGGTGAACACGGAAGAAGCCAAAGTCGCAGAGCTTGGCCTCAAACTGCGCCAGCGAGGTCGTCGACAAAAAGCGATCATCGACGGTATAGATGCAGGAGTAATCATCCTTGGCCATGATAAAGCGGATGTCATCCACGGGAATGAGCACCTTGCGGCCGCCCTTTTCCACCGGGATACGCTCGATGGTCACCTTGCTGTCCGTAACCGGCTTGGCGCGTTGCATGACCTTCTCGATCGCGCGATCCAAGCGAGCTTCCTCGACCGGCTTCATCAGATAATCGACAGCATCCACGTCGAATGCCTCGACCGCATGGTCGCTATACGCAGTCACAAACACGATCGCCGGCGGATTTTTGAGCTTATGCAGCGCCTCGGCAAGTTGCAGGCCCGAGGCACCGGGCATCGAGATATCGAGAAACACGACATCCACGCGACTTTCCATAAGCATCTCGATGGCGGAGCGGACGCTCGACGCCTCCGTGATCGTGCCGATCTTGCCCGTTTGCTCGAGCAGGAAGCGAAGCTCCGAGCGAGCCGGCACCTCATCATCCACAATCATCGCACGCAGCATAGGGATAAAACCTTTCGTCAACTAACTACGCCGGGCGTCCGTCGCATGACGTTGAGCCCGTAGCTTTTTATTTTACTCTTGAATGTCAAAGATGCTCTCTGACAAATCAAGATGAAGGAGCACTTTGGTGCCCTTGCCCGGCGCCGATTCGACACGCGTAGAGGAGTGCGGCCCAAAAAAGCGATGGATGCGCTCCGAAATATTGTGCATGGCCACACCGGCGCCGCCACCCTGGGGAGAGCTGGCGTCGGGACGGGCAGAGCGCTCGTCAAACAGTCTGGCGGCGGTACCCTCATCCATACCCACGCCATTATCGGCCACAGCAATCAAGATTGCATCCTCGCCGTCTTGGTGAACGGTCACGTCGATCCTCAGGGCGTCGTCATCGCCCATACCATGACGCACGGCGTTCTCGACAATCGGCTGGATCACGAACGCCGGCACCAGCGTATCTTCCACGTCCTCGGACACATCGAACGTCGCAAGCACGCGGTCCTCGCCAAAGCGGGCCTTCTCAAAGGTAAGGTAGCGCTTGGTCTGTGCGACCTCGCGCGAGACCGGAATAAGCGATCCCGAGTTGTCGAGCGTGGCGCGATAGAACGATGAGAACTCACGAAGCAGTTCGCGGGCCCGCAGCGGGTCGGTGCGCGTAAACGATGCAATGGTGTTCAGCGTGTTGAACAGGAAGTGCGGGTTAATCTGCGCCTGCAGCGCACGCACCTCGGCGCGCGCTGTGAGTTCCTTTTGCACCTCGAGCTCGTGGATGGCGAGCTGCGTGGACAAGATCTCGGCAAAGCCCGAGGCAAGCGCGTACTGGGTACGGTCGACGGCGCGCGGGGTCTTGTAGTAGAACTTGAGCGTGCCGACGGTACGATCGCCCACCTTGATGGGGGCGATAATGCCGGCGGGGACTTGGTTGTGCGAGCCGTCCGAGCCCACGACATCCACCATACGGTTGAACGATTGCACGATGCCATGTTCGATAACGTAGCGTGTGGCAAGCGTGTGGATGGGAGAATCTGGCAGTAGCTTTTCCTCAAACTCGCCCGCGCAGGCAAGCACGTTGTCCTCGTCGGTGATGGCCACCGTCATGGCGCGCGTCTCGGGCAAAATGCGCTGGCACACCAAACGCGCCGACTCCTGCGTCAGACCGCCCTTAATGTCCTCGAGCATGGCCGAGGCCACCGAGAGCGTCTCCTCGGTGTACTGGGAGCGCACCGAATCGGGATTGAGCGTCAAAAAGATAAAGATGCACAGAAAGATGCACAGCAACGCGCAGGCAATCACCGTGGCGATCGGCTCGATACCGGTCACCAGGGCAAAAATAAAGTACACCAGCACGCAAATGGCGCAGGCAACGGCAATGATGCGAAAGATTGATAATGAACTATCGCGCTGGGCGCGGCGGTCGATCATTCGGTCCCCTCCAGGATACTGATCAGTTGTGCGTCACGCCAAAGCCCGTCCATGATCTTGGGCCAAAAGCTCTGGAAACGCAGGTAGCTTGCAGCGTTTTGGCGCGCATAGGCTTTTGCCTCGTCGATACCATGGCGCCAGATGCGCAGGTAGCCCTCATGCTCGCGGGTAAACACGCTGCGGACCATAGCGGTCTTGCGCACGCGGTCGTCGAGCTCGCGCGAAATCCACGGGCCCGGGTAGGGCATGAGCGATGCTGCCGTAACGGGAATGAGCTCCTTTTGATGCGCGGCGAATGTCAACTTGGCCCGTTCGTAGTACCAACGGTAGACATCCTGCATAAAGCGCGGTGAGCGCTTTTCGGACTCCGGAGGCAGATGGCGCACGGTCCACTCGTTATCGAACCACACGTCGTAGCCAAACATGCGCATGTTAAAGAGGTAATCCAAGTCCTCGCCGCGGGTGATAAACGGGTCAAAGGCCACACGCGTAAAGGCGCGGGCGTGCAGGGCCATCAGGCCGCCGCACACGTAGTTGGAGCGCGAGATGCGGGTGCCCGAGAGCGCCTTTTTCATCCAACGGTTGAACTCGATGCGCTTGGTCCACCAACGATGGCAGATGCCCGCCTTGTCCGTGGGAGCCAACGGCGAGCCATCGCGATCGTAGAAATAGCCGCTCTTGACCAAGATCGGCAAGCCCTGACGCGTCTGCTGCCCCAACGCATAGGTCGCGCGCTTCATAAAGTCGGCGTCGATGACAGCCTCATCGTCATCCAAAAAGATAACCGCGTCATGCCCCAGCACCGCAGCGCAGGCCAGCCCCATGTTGCGGATGGCACCGTAACCTCGCAGGCTCACGCACTCGCCCGAACCCTTGGGCGCGATCTGAGCAACCCGGTCTGCGATGCGCGAGGCCTGGGTGTTGGTGACAACGGTGACCTTGAGCGTGGGATGCGCGTCGACAATCTCGTGCACGCGCAGCGACACATCGGCTGTGGCAGAAACGGGACAGACCACCAAAAGGATGATGCGCGGGATGTCACGTACCTGCTCAAGCGAGGCCAGGCAGCGGTCGAGTTCGGGATTGTCGGCGTTGAGTCGTGTCGAATGGTCATAGGTGCCAGGGGCGTTTGCGCGAGCGTCATCGCCCGCCCAATACGTTGGAATCACGACCGTGGCGTTCATGCCTTACCCTCCCTGCAACACAAAAACGGGACGCCGCCAAACACAGGCGACGCCCCGCGACCTAGCTGACTCCATCATACCCACTTGGGCTAATCATTGTTCGAAAGTCAGAATGTTTATTGCGGATAACCCCAAAAGAGTATCGCGGCGGACGCAATTACCGGCAGGTTCCTATGCGGCCTGCTCTGCCGTCTGAGACATGCGGGACAGACGGATCAGCAGCGCAAAGCCCACCACCAGCAGCACGCCGATAGACAGGACGCCCAGCGAGGGGTTGCCGGTCAGCGAGGTGACGACCGACACCAAGAACGTGCCCATAACACTTGCGTAACGACCAAAGATGTCAAAGAAGCCATAGTACTCGTTGGACTTTTCCTTGGGGATAATGCGGCCAAAGTAGCTGCGGCTGAGCGCCTGCACGCCGCCCTGGAACAGGCCGACCAAAATGGCAAGCACCCAAAACTCAAAGGCGGTCTTTAAGAAAAACGCGGCAAAGAGCACGATGCCCATATAGGCGGCGACTGCCACCAAGATCATGTTGAGCGTGCCCACGCGGCCGGCGAGCTTGCCGTAGATGATGGCGGACGGGAAGGCCACAAACTGCGTAACGAGCAGAGCCAGCACCAGTTGGGTCGAGTCGATGCCCAAAGCCGATCCGTAGCTGGTTGCCATGGAAATAACCGTGTGCACACCGTCGATGTAGAAGAAAAACGCGATCATGTAGATCAGCACGGTCTTGTTGTGGGCGATCTCGCGCATGGTGTGTCCGACCTCGGAGAACACACCGCCCACGATGTGGCCGATAGTATCCTCGGGACCGCGCTCGCGACCGTACTTTTGCTTATAGGTGCGAATGAGCGGCAGGGTAAAGATGAGCCACCAGGCACCAGTGATGATAAACGACAGACGCGTTGCCAGCATGGTGGGGACGCCAAGAGCGGGGCCACCCATGATAAGCGCCAAGCAGATGATGAACGGCACGGTGGAACCGATGTAGCCCCAGGCATAACCCGAGCTGGACACGGCGTCCATGCGCTCGTCGGTGGTAATGTCGGGCAGCATGGCGTCGTAGAATGTCATAGAAGAGTTAAGGCCGATGGTGCACAGCACGTACACGGTCAAAAATGCCATGGCGGACATTGGGATAGCCTGCGCCAGGCAAAGCACCAGGCCCGTGAGGAAGAAGCCCAAGAAGAACTTGATCTTGTTGCCGGCGTAATCGGCAAGCGCGCCCAGAATGGGCATGAGCATGGCAATGACCAGCGAGGCAATCGTCTGCGCGTTGCCCCAAGCGACCACCAGGTCTGCCGAGGAAGCACCGGTATTGATGGCGTTAAAGTAGATGGGCACCACCGAGGTATTGAGCAGCACGAGGGCCGAGTTTCCCACATCGTACATGACCCAGTTACGCTCGAGCTTGGTGTATTTCATGGACAGGGACCCTTCGTATTCGCCCGATATGCAGTTAGTTCATCGTACCCCAATTGCACAGAGGCACCGGTAAGGATTCGGCAAAGGGACAGGCACGGACCCTATTCCTCGCGGTCGAACTCTTCGTCGACGTCGAGCACGCGACCGCTGTAATTGACGTGGTTGGTCACGGCTTCCATATCGCCGGTCTCGATAAAGCGGGCGACCGTGCACTCGTAATCGACCAGCGCGCGGTCAAAGACCTCGGGGAAACTCTCGTTCGAGACCTCGTCGGTAAAGGGGTTCTTCCATGCCAAGTGGCCCAGGTTGCCGGTACGCTCGGGCAGCTCGGTCGTCACACGGTGCGCAAGGCCGTCGAGCAGCGAATAATCGTGCACCAAGCCCTCGATCAGGGCAATCGCGCGCGTCTTGGCCGAACCGGCCGGCTCGATAGTGCGGTAGAGCAGCTGCATGTCGGCTACGGCGCCGGCGTACTCCCCCGCCGGGATATCGATACCGTACACGCGCCCGGCGACGTAGCTCATCAGCACGCCGGCAACACGATTGATGCGGTCGGTCGTGACGATCTCGCCCGCCGGCGGATAATCCTCGACCGTTGCCCCATCGCGCTTGAGCTGCAGCATCAGCACGTCCAGGTCGCTTTCGAGCACGGCGTGAACTTGGCTGCCCGAAGCCTCGAGCTCGGGATCGGAGTCCACAATGCCAAACTGCTGCTCGTAGACAAAGGGGTGGGCATTGCGGTCGAGCACATAGTGCGACAGCAGGCCCAGCGCAAAGGCGCGACCCAGGTTGGCATCGCGCGGTTGCAGGTGTGACACGCCGTCGCGCAGACACGAGAACTGGCGCGACATACGCGAGCGGTGCATGACCTGAGCAAGCAACGTGCAATCGGAAACGCGCGGCGTGAGCATGTGGAAGAAAAACGGGTCGGGGCCCTGGTTGCCCAGGATAAAGGCAATACGCTCCTCATCGGACGTGATGACGCCCTGCGGAAGACGGTCGATGCTTTCCTCGCCAAACAGATGATGGGTGATAAGCGCGGGCATAATGATCCTTTCGATTTCATTCGATGCCACCCATTATGCCCACCGCGCGCCCATACCAAACCTGCGATGGTAAACGACGGCACGCAAGCCTCTTACGCAAGCCCCAGGTGCGACTTGACCTCGGCGGCACGACGACGGGACACCGGCACCGTCGAGCTCACGCGGTCGAGCCTGAGCTCCATCAACCCCGTGGAGCCAATCTCAACATTGTGCACGTCTTCCAAATTGACCAGATAGCTGCGATGAACGCGAATAAAGCCCTCGGAGCCCAAGCGACGTTCGAGCGAAGAGATCGACTCATTGATCAGGTACGTTCCCTCGGCGCAGATGGCGTTGCAAAAATCGGCGCGCGCCTCAAAGTAGCAGACGTCTGCGGCGGGAATGAACACCTTTTTGCCCCCGCGGTCCACCGTCAGGCGCAAGGGCTGGCGCGGAGCATGGACGACACGACGAACGCCCAGGGCGGCCTCGATCTTATCGAGCGCCTTTGACAGGCGGGCATCCTCGACCGGCTTGACGACGTAATCAATGGCATCGAGGTTATAGGCATCGGCCGCATACTCGGCAAATGCCGTCACAAACACCACGACCGGCGGCGTTTTTAGGTTCTGCAGCGTCTCGGCAAGCTCGATTCCCGAGCGGCCGGGCATCGTGATATCCAAAAACAGCACGTCGGGCTTGTTCGACAGAATCGACTCCACGGCCTCGGTGACATTGCCCGCCTCGGCAATCTGTCCCACACGTGCATCCTTTTCCAGCAGATAACGTAGCTCAGCCCTAATAGGAGGCTCGTCATCAACCACCAAGATGTTCCATCCCTCGGACATATGCGCTTCCCCTCTTTTTTCTCTCAATCCAACCGCGCGCTACACCTTCATCGGCGCCGGCTCATGCGGCTCGCCGTTCAGCTCGACGATGACCTGCGTTCCCACGCCCTCCTGGGACTTCACGCGCATGCCGGAATCTTCCCCGTAAAAGAAATGGATGCGCTGAAGCACGTTAAAGAGCGCCAGGCCGCAACCTCGCTTGACGGAGCCGTCGGCGGTAATGCTCTCGGGCTCTTCTCGGCGATGTTGCTCAAACAGATGCGCGCAGACTTCTTCGCTCATACCGATGCCGTCATCTTCGACGATGATCTCCAAGCCGTCATCGGTCTCAAAAGCCCCAACACGAATAGAAAGCGGCTCGGTCTCGCGCTGGGCATGCTTGATGCAGTTTTCGAGCAGCGGCTGCAAGATAAACGGCGGCACCATGCTGTCGCGCACCTCAAAGTCGATGTCGACCGAAACGCGCAGACGGCCGTCGCCATACCGGGCCTGCATAAGATTGATATAACGAGTGCCCTGTTCCACCTCATGCTCGAGCGTGGTGAGCGTATCGGAGTCAGAAAGCGTCTGACGATAGTAATTGGAAAAGTCGATCAGCAGCGATCGCGCCTTGTCGGGCTCGGTTCGAACGAGCGACACGATGGTGCTGATGGTGTTAAACAGAAAATGAGGATCGACCTGCGATTGCAAGGCGCGCAGCTCCACGCGGGCCGTGAGCTCGTCCTGGCGCTCGAGCTCAAAGCTCGCAAGCTGCGTGGAAATGAGGTCGGCAAAGCCCGAGGCAAGCGCCGTCTGGCGCATATCGATGCTGCTCAAACGGGGATAATACAGCTCGAGCGTGCCCACGCAATGCCCGCGCACGGTAAGCGGTGCGACAATACCGGCGCGCAGACGCGGAAAGTAGCCACCCGTCTCATTGGAGGCGTCGCGCGAAAACACACTCTGCTCGCCCGTCTCAATCACGTTGAGTGTGGTCTTGAGCACCACTGGAGTGCCGGCAGGGCACTTTGCCGAGTCCTCGCCCCAGCTTGCCAGCACCTGCTTGCCGTCGGTAAAGCAGATGGCAGAGGCGATGGTCTCGGACAGGATGATTTTAGAGGCGCCCAGGGCCGCTTCGGGCGTAAGACCACGCGACGTGTAGGCGAATATTTTTGATGCGATGGCAAGCGTACGGTCGGTTGCGCTCGATGTGAGGTCGTCGGGAACCACAAAGATATACGAGAAGAAAAAGCACAGCATGACCAAGCCGGCAATGACGACAACGCCTGGAACGGGATTGGGATTATCGGTTAAATCCCAGATAAGCAGCAGGATAAGCGCCGGAACGACAATACCGAGCAGGATGGCCTGGACCACATGCTGGGCCGTACGAAAGACCTTGGTAGAGTTGTAGCTCTTGCCCAGAATCAGCCTGTTGAGATCCACCGTCATCCCCTTTTGACCATCGCACCCATAGCAATAAAGAGGGCCGCAAGCGACCCTCTCCATTGCATTATACAATCAAATACTGTGTTTTACATCCAGCCATCGATGAACGGTAGCTTAGGCGCTGTATTTGTTGGCCTCGCCAAAGGTGCCAGCCTCGACAATCCAGCCGTCCTTCATGATGACGTCCATGTTGTCGGTGTTGAGCACGTGGATGTCGGCGGCGACGTCACCGTTGACGACCAGCAGGTCGGCGCACTTGCCGGCCTCGATGGAACCGGTCTCGTCCTCGATGTGGCACATCTTGGCACCGTTGAGGGTGGCACAGGTGATGGTCTCGACCGGGGTGAAGCCGATCTTGTCGACGAACTCGTACATCTCCTCGATAGAGCAGGTGCCGTACGGGGTGACGAAGGAGAAGGAGTCGGAGCCGATCGTCATGACGACGCCGCGCTTCTTGGCCTCGCGCAGGCAGTCGTAGTTGCGCTGCAGCTCCTTCTCGACCAGGGTGCCCTCGTACTTGTCGTGCAGCTCGGGGACGTAGACGGGCGGATAGGTGGCGTACCAAGTGGGCAGGAAGGCGATCGTCGGGGTGAAGAAGGTGCCCTGCTCGGCCATGAGGTCCATGGTGCGCTCATCGATATCGAAGCCGTGAATCAACTGCTCGCAGCCAAAGCGGACGGAATCGTAGGCAGCGGCGTGGTTGTTGTAGCAGTGGCTCCACACGGGGATGCCGACCATCTTTGCCTCTTCGACCACGGCCTGGATCTCCTCGGAGCAGTAGTGCTGGTCGCGGCCGGAGTCCCAGCGCCAGATGCCGCCACCGGTAGCCCAGATCTTGATGGCATCGGGGTTCTCGCGCAGGCGACGACGGACGGCCTTACGCAGATCCCAAGGACCGTCGACCTGATCGCCCCAGGGGTGCGATTCCTTGTTGAGCTCCTGGCTGCAGTGGTGGGAGTCACCGTGACCGGCAACACGGCAGAAGCCGAGTCCGGTGGCCAGAACGCGCGGGCCCTTGAAGACGCCCTTGTCGATGCAGTCACGGATCTGGATACCAAAGCGGCCGATCTCGCAGACGGTGGTGAGGCCGTGGGTGAGGCAGTCGTAGGCCTGCTTGACGGCGACGGCCTGCTTCTCGAGGAGCGGCTGCATGACCCAGTCGGTGTCATCGTCGGTCAAGTTGCCCGAGAAGTGCAGGTGGGTGTCGATCAGGCCGGGAAGGACGGTCTTGCCGGCGGCATCGATAACCTCAACGCCCTCAGGAAGGTCCTGCATAGTGCCGGCGTACTCGATCTTGCCGTTGTCGTCGACGAGAACGAGGGAGTTCTCGACCGGCTCGGCACCGGTACCGTCGATGAGCTTGCCGCCAACGATTGCATACTTAGTGGACATGGTTCCTCCTTATGGATCCATATAGTGGGCGAGGCCGTGTTGGGTTAAGGCCTCACAAAGCTACCCAAGTGGTGCCGGGTTCGGTGCGCGGGAGAGAGGATTCCGCGCACCCGATCCGCCCCGGCCAGGCGTTACTTTTTGCGGGAATTGGTGAAAGCCATGAGGGCCAGGCCAACAGCCAACCAGCCGATCACGATGCTCCACTCCACCATGTTGAGGGAGGCGGGAGAGAACGGGATCACGAGCAGGCCAATGATGGTGCCGCAGGCAACGATAGCGAGGCTGATGCCAAACTTGCCGCCGGGCACCTCGTAGGGACGAGGCAGGTCGGGCTCGGTGAAGCGCATGCGCAGGCAAGCGAGGGCGACCATGCCGCAGGAGAAGATGAAGGCGAGAGCCGACACGTTGGTCAGAGGGATGAGCATGTTCTTGCCCAGGAACGGACCGATGACGGTGATGACGCCCAGAACGGCGCAGGCGAGCTTGGGAGCGCCGGACTTGGGATCGACCTCGGCGAACTTCTCGGGCAGCTGGCCCTTGCGGCCCATGGCGAGCATGATGCGGCTCGTGGCGCCGTAGAAGGAGTTCATCGGGCCCATGGGTCCAAGCGTGGCGATGACGAGCATGGCCAGGTACAGGAGCATGTTGATGCCCTTGAGGCAGGCAAGCGCGGGAACCGGGCTCTTAACAAACTCATGCCAGTCGAGGATGGTGCCGAACGAGTAGATGCAGACCATGTAGAAGCCGCCGGCGGCCAGCAGGGCCAGGGAGATGATCTTGCCGAACTTGTTCCAGTTGAGGCCCTCGGCTGCTTCCTCAGCCTGCTGAGGAATGGTATCGAAGCCGGCGTAGAAGAACGGGGTCAAAACCAGGACCGACACGATGCCGGCGAACAGGCTGGTGCCCTCGGTAGCGGGCTTGCCGCCGCCAGCACCGGTGACCTGGGAGAACACGGGCATGGCGTGTTCCGGCGAACCGGTGAACAGCGAGACACCCATGGCGAGCAGCATGCCGCAGAGCAGAGCCTTGGTCAGGAAGGCCTGGAGCTTGGCGGCCGAGCTGGCACCGCGGAAGTTGAGGAAGATGACGTAGACTGCAAAGCCGAGCGCGATTAGCGTCGGGAACAAGTAAACGTCGGCGCCCAAGATGGTGTAGAGCTTGACGGCGCGCAGCCACTCAAGACCGGGCAGGCTGCCGAACATCTCGGACACGAGGGTCGAAATGGCGATGGCCTCCCACGGGCACAGGATGCCGTTGCCCAGGGCCAGGAGCCAACCGGTGATGTAGCTCAGCGTACGGCCAAAGCTACGGTCGACATACTCGACGATGCCGCCCGAGATGGGGATAGCAGCCGTGAGCTCACCGAAAACAGCTCCGACGGGCACGAGGAAGATTGCACCCAAGAGGAATGCGATCATAGCGGGAACGGGACCGCCGCCCACGACCATCCAGTCGCCGACCTGCAGGACCCAACCAGTACCGATAATGGCACCGAAACCGATGGTGAAGAAGTTCCAGAGCGAAAGCGTTTTCTTCATGCCGCCGTTACCTTCGACTGCAACTTCTGCGTTCTTGTCCGCCATTGTTCCCCTCCTTTCCTTATTGACGCCTCTTTGGCGTCACCCCTTGCGCGGTCTGTTTTGCCGCGCGCTTTTATTTCGTGGCTTTAAGATACGGCCTTGGCACAGCAGCGCCGCTTGTGGCTCGACTGAAGGCAGAACTGCAAAACGAGCGGCGCCGTTTTTGGGACGAACGGCGGAAGACGTCATTCGTCTTGGACGCTTTCATCTTGTCTGCTTTTGAATACCTGTTGCCGTGACGCTTGGCGCGCGGCGCGGCAACGTTCATACCATTTGTCAGGCTTTTGGCGCACATACCCATGTATCGCGCCTCTTTTTATGTAGGATAGACAAGTTACACATGAGGCAAGGTGATTCGAATGGCATATGGATACAATGACGGCGACCAACGGCCACAAAGCGTGCGCCTTGCCGGCCGCACCACGCCAACGCCCAGAAGCACCTCCGACAACGACAACCCGCAGCGCCCCCAAGAGCAGCTCGGGGCTTCTTCTCGGCAACAAAGCCGTACCGTGCAGCAGTCAGACCGCATGAGTACGAGCACACGCCAACGCCAGACCGACACATCGCAGCCACGCCGCTACGATCGCCGTAAGACCGACTACTACGTTAAGCGCTCCTTTTCGCGACCTCAACGCGATCGCGGCAATTCCGCCCCTCGCCCCGCGTCGCACACCACAAGTCACGCGCTTCCGGCCCGCCGCCTACGCCTTGCGTTTTGCTCCATCGCCGCCTGCCTCGTCTTTGTGTTTTTGGGATCCTGTATCTCTCACGGATCAGCCGGTCTCGAGCCCACTGCCGAGGACAAGCTGCTTAAAGCTCCCGTCGCACCCGGTTACTCATTTGCTTTTTCGACCCCACGCTCGCAGTGGCAGGCCGGCACCATGCCCCACATCTACCAAATTGACCCCGCATGGTCGGAGCTGCCCTATGCCGGTGGCACTATTCGCGAAAACGCTTGCGGTCCCACTTGCCTCACCATGGTCTATATCTTTAAGACCGGCCATACCGATAAGACGCCGGTCGATATATGCGCACTGGCCGAAGCCGGCAACTACGCCCCCACTGGTGCCACCGAGTGGTCGTTTATGACAGGCGGTGCGTGGCAGCTGGGGCTCAACGGAACACAGCTCTATAACAATCGCGAATCGATTACCCAAGCACTTCGCTCGGGTGCGCCCGTCATCGCCGCAGTGCGCCCCGGCACGTTTACCAACGTAGGCCACTATATCGTGCTCTACGGCATCGACGATGCCAACCAGATTGGCGTCTACGACCCCAACTCGGCCAGCCGCAGCGCCCGCCGCTGGGGCGTGGTGGAGGTCCTCAACGAAATCGAAGCCATGTGGGCCTACTACTAGTCATTGGGGACACTCATTGGGGACAGACTTAAATGAGTAGTCCCAGATTGCCAGGAACCGCCGGTACGGAAAGCGCATCCCATTTTGGAACTCAATGGTGAGATGCGCTTTCCGCTAGCGGTCCGTTTGGGAAACAACATCCCGCTTTTCGGCCAAATTCCGGGATGCATTTTCCCGTTGAGGACCTCAAAAGAAACTGCACCCGTTTTGGACTACTCATTTAAGTCTGTCCCCAACGACTAGGTGAATAGCAAAAGCCCCGCAGTCGGAGCGGACTGCGGGGCTCATGAAGAGAGGCTAGTCTGTGGGCGCTTTGCCTGGCGCCCACGAGAGATGCAACGGAGTAGAGACTACTCGTGGATGCGGGTACCGGAGAGACCGGCCATGGTCTCGGCGGCCTTGTCCAGGGCGCCGATGATGCAGGTGCGGCCCTTGCGGGAACGGGCGAACTTGATGGCAGCGCGGACCTTGGGCTCCATGGAGCCCTTGCCGAACTGGCCCTCGTCGGCCAGGCGCTCGGCCTCGTCGGCGGTGAGGTCCTCGAGCTCCTCCTGGTTGGGCTTGCCGAAGTTGATGGCGACGTGCTCGACGGCGGTCAGCAGGAACAGGACGTCGGCGTCGCAGTCCTCGGCCAGCAGCTCGCCGCCCAGGTCCTTGTCGATGACGGCGGGAACGCCCTTGTAGCAGCCCTTGTTCTCGTAGTCGCGGACGACGGGGATGCCGCCGCCGCCGCAGGCGATGACGATGAACTCGTTGTCGAGCAGGTTGAGGATGGAGTCGGCCTCGACGATCTTCTTGGGATCGGGGGAGGCGACGACGCGACGCCAGCCGCGGCCGGAGTCCTCGACGAAGACCTTGGAGGGGTCCTCGGCCATGAACTCCTTGGCCTGCTCCTCGGTGTAGAAGGGGCCGATGGGCTTGGTCGGGTTCTTGAACGCGGGATCGTCGGGGTCGCACTCGATCTGGGTGACGACGGTGGCGGCGTGCCAACGCTTATAGCGCTTGTGCATCTCGCGGCCGATGCCCTGCTGCAGGTGGTAGCCGATGTAGCCCTGGGACATGGCGCCGCACTCGGGCAGCGGCATCTCGGGGGTGCCGATGGCGTCGTGGGCGGCGGCGAAGGCGTTCTGGATCATGCCGACCTGCGGGCCGTTGCCGTGGGTGATGATGATCTCGTTGCCCTGCTCGATGAGACCGAGGAGAGCGTGGGCGGTGTTGCTCACGGCCTCGATCTGCTCGACGGGGTTGTTGCCGAGGGCGTTGCCGCCAAGGGCGACGACAATACGATCGGGCTTTCCGTACGGTTTACTCATAGTGTTCGTTCACTTCCCAGCTACTAGCGAAGCGTCGCGTACATCATGGCCTTAATGGTATGCATGCGGTTCTCGGCCTCCTGGAACACGCGAGACTGCGCGCTCTCAAAGACCTCGTCGGAAACCTCCATCTCGGTCACGCCGAACTTCTCGGCAATCTCGGCGCCGATGGTGGTCTGCGTATCGTGGAAGCTCGGCAGGCAGTGCATAAAGATGGCGCCGGGGTTTGCCTTGGCCATGACCTCGGGCGTTACTCGATAGGGAGAGAGAAGATCGATTCGGCTCTTCCACAGCTCCTCAGCCTGGCCCATACCGACCCAAACGTCCGTATAGATCACGTCTGCATCCTTGACGCCCTCTTCGATATCCTCAGTGAGCTGGATCGTGCAGCCATTCTGAGCGGCGATCTCCTGGCAGCACTCAAGAAGCTCGGGATCGAAGTGCGTGGCGCCCTCGACATCGCCCTTGGGTCCGCAGGAGCAGAAGTTAATGCCGAGCTTGGCGCAGATAACCATCAGGGAGTCGCTGACGTTGCCCTGCTCCTTGCCCATATAGGTGAGCTTCATGCCGCGCGTGTCGCCAAACTCCTCACGCATGGTAAGAATGTCGGCAAGGGCCTGGGTGGGATGGTACTCGTTGGTCAGACCGTTCCAGACGGGAACGCCAGCCTTGGCGGCAAGCTCCTCGACGATCGACTGGTCGGAGCCGCGATACTCAATACCGTCATACATGCGACCGAGCACGCGGGCGGTATCCTCGATGGACTCTTTCTTGCCCATCTGCGACGAGCCGGGGTCGAGGTAGGTCACGCCCATACCCAGGTCCATACCGCCGACCTCGAAGGCACAGCGCGTGCGCGTTGAGGTCTTCTCAAACAGCAGGACAATGTTCTTGCCCTCGAGAAAGCGGTGCGGATAACCGGCGCGCTTCATATCCTTGAAGTTCTTTGAGAGGTCGAGCATGTACTCGATTTCCTCGGACGTAAAGTCAAGCAGGGTAAGAACGCTTCGACCAGAAAGATTAAGAGCCATGATTTGAGTCCTTTCGGTTGTTGGAACACACAAGGAGGGATGGGCGGCGCAGACGCACACGCGCCGCCCAGATACGCTAACGCTGACTAGATTTCCTCACGCCAGAACGGCATGGTCATGCAGCGCGGGCCGCCGCGACCGCGAGAAAGCTCCTCGGAGGGGGCGACGAGCAGCTCGACGCCGGCCTTGTAAAGAGCATCGTTGGTGACAACGTTGCGCTCATACACGCAGACCTTGCCCGGTGCGACCGCAAGAGTGTTGGAACCATCGTTCCACTGCTCACGAGAAGCCTCGATCGGATCGCCACCACCGCACTCAATCATGGTGATGTGGTCCATACCCGTCGCAAGCTCGAGAATATGCTGCAGGGTGCCCTCGAGCTCCTCGATATGCACCTCCCCCTCCGAATCGCCCTTGGTCAGGCGGTAGGCACGAAGCGTCTGGTAGATGCCAGGATAGACCGTGAACTTATCGCGATCGACCTGCGTGCAGACGGTGTCGAGGTGCATGTAGGCGTAGCCGTGCGGGATCTTGATGGCATAGATGTTCTCGATCTCGGCCTCATCGGAACCCCAGAACATATTCTTGGCGAGCTCATCGATGGCCGCAGTCTGGGTGCGCTCGGAAATACCGATGGCGAGCGTCTTGGCGTTGATGTTGAGGATATCGCCGCCCTCGATATGCCACTCGCTGTTGTGGTCATACCAAATGGGGCTACCGGCGTAATCGGGATGGTTGCGGAGCACCGTTTCGTAGAAGATTACCTCGCGATTGCGCTGATTCCAGTACATGCGGTTCATGGTAGCGCCCTTGCCCACGACAGCCAGAGGGTCACGGGAGAAATACGAGGCGGGCATGGGGAAGAGGACCATATCGTCAGCCTTCAACTCCTCGCCGTCCATACTGGCAAGAGAACCGCCAACCTTGGGGATCTCGAGGTCGCGAACGTAGAGGCCGCCCATGGCAGCAAGGACAAACTCCTTGTTGTCCTTAATCGAATCAAGCTTCTCGACAACGGCCTGGCGAAGGGCCGCGTTGGAGATGCCGGACTCACCCATGAACTTCGTCATGAACTCTGCGCGAGTGCCCTCGACTTTGTCAAACGTCTCAGCGAGCAGCTCTTCCATATAGACGACCTCGGCGCCAGCGCCGCGAAGAAGGTCGGTAAACTGATCGTGCTCTTTCTGGGCATAGTCCAGATAGAACGCGTCGTGAATCCAAACGCGGTCGAAATCCTCCGCCTTCATGTTTACAAGATCCATACCGGGGCGATGGACGCACACCTTCTTGAGGGCGCCAATCTCGCTATGAACGTTCAGTCCTTTGTTCATCTCTATCCTTCTTTCTCACAACTTGTATGTGGGGTTTTGCATTTACGGCAGGGGGATAAGACCCGAAACCGCAGTGAATGCCATGCAGATAACGCTTACGACCAGGAAGAATTTCCAAGCGACCTTCCACCACTGGCCAAGCGGAATCTTACAGACGCCAAGACCGGCAACGAGCATCGCGCTTGTCGGCGAAATGAGAGACATGGCAGCACTGCCCATGGAAAGGCCGGTAACTGCAGCCTCGGGGTTTAAGCCCATCAGCTCAACAAGCGGGCCGAAAATGGGAATCGTAAGAGCAGCGATGCCCGAGGAGCTCGGAACGAGGATCGACAGAAGGTTATCCACGACGTAGAGAATGCTCGTAAAGATAACTGCCGGAACTCCAGAGAGAGCCGTGGCGAGCGTGTTGAGAATCGTATCGATGATGAGGCCGTCATTGGCGATTACGAGGATTCCGCGGGCGAGGCCAACAACGATGGCAGAGAACGCGAAGTCTGCAATTCCCTTAACGAACTCGCCAGCGATCTCCTTCTCATTCATCCCGGAAACAACACCCGAAAGAAGGGCCATGGCCAAGAAAATCGCAGAGATTTCGTTCATGTACCAGCCCTGGGCCACCAGACCCCAAATGATGGCGGCAAGTCCAAGCACGAAAATAACCATAACGGCTTTCTGCCTACCGGTGAACTCGCTATCGAGGAGATTCTCGTCCGCACCGAACTCTTTGCGCTTCTCGATATCATCGTGGAAAGCTGGGGATGCCTCGGGATTCTTCTTAACCTTGAGGGCATACATCACAACCCATGCGATGGCAACTGCAGTGAGCACGACAAGGGCGATAGTACGCAACCAAAGCTGGGGGTTGCCCTGGATACCGAGGATGCCCTGGGAAATCAGGACGTTGAACGGGTTTACGGTAGATGCGATGTATCCGATACGGGCACCCACAAACACCGTCATGAACGCTGTAATTGAGTCGAAGCCCATGGCCATCATGATCGGCATAAGAATCGCAAAGAACGGAAGCGTCTCCTCTGCCATACCAAAGGTGCTGCCGCCCAAGGCAAAAAGCACCATTAGGATCGGAATGATGAGGACGTCCTTGCTCTTGAACTTCTTCACCACTCGGGCGACGCCACTCGTGATGGCTCCGGTCGCCGTGATGACCTGGAAGGAACCTCCCACGATCATAATGAATGCAACGACCTCGACCGCTTGCTGGATGCCGATCGCAGGGGCCTCAAGTACTTCGAAGATGCCTTGGCGAAGATCGACCTCGTTGCCGTCCTCGTCCGTATAGACCTTATCGACAGGCTCATAGGTGCCCGAGACCGTTACCTCGCGACCGTTAACCTCCTGGCGCTCAAACGAACCCGAAGGCACGACCCAGGTCAGAACGGCAAATACGGCCATCAAGACGAGAATGATGGTGTACACGTGCGGGACTCGAAGAGTGCGCTTCTTTTCTGTCTCTGCCATCTCTCCTCCTTAATTCAGGGGTTTTTCGTTGCCGGCAAAGCCATTGTGTCATCGCGCAAAACACCCTTCCGTCTCTTCGCCCGCCAACGAAGCGCATCGACCCGTAAACGGATTTCAGATTGATGTAATTTGTCAATTTGCTTTCTAAATTGAAGTTTAACATCAATTACTAAGCCGGTTCGTGCCATTCACCTGTGACAGATATGATGTAAATTGAATCAAGCTCGTAATGTGCCACTATGGAAGCAATAAATACTCACCGCCAAAGCGAGGTCACATGTCCGCATTGCATGTTCAAAATGAAATAGGAAAGCTAAAAAAGGTGCTTCTGCACTGTCCCGGCCCCGAAACGCGCAACTACCCCGACGGCCAGTTCAATCAAGTCTTTACGCTACGCCCTTCTAGCAATTCATTTGATCTTGAAAAGGCTCTTGGGGAGCATCATGCTTACTCGGCGATGCTCGAGCACGAAGGGGTAGAGATTCTCTATCTTGAAAACCTTCTTACCGAAGCCCTTGATGCGACAGAGCAAGCGCGTCGCTCTTTTATCGATAGCTACATTTCAGAATGCGGCGCGCGGGGCATTGAGCTCGAGTCTGCCATTCGCGAGTATCTCGAGCGCATCGAAGGCTCCCGCGCCCTTGCTCAAGCAGCAGTCAACGGCATCCGCTACTCCCAGGTCTTCAACACAGATAAAGAGGTGTTCAGCCTCACGAAACTGACGGCAGACGCATACTCACCTGACGATCTTCTCGTAAGCCCCCTTAACACCATGTGGTTCACACGCGATCCGGCGAGCGTCATCGGCGAAGGCGTTACGCTCAACCACATGTACTGGCCAGAGCGCAACCGTGAGGTTATCGCCTACAAAACGATTTTTACCTATCACCCAGATTTCCGCGAGACCCCTCAGTTCTTCAAGCATGAATCGACTTACCACATTGAAGGCGGCGACCTGCACAACCTCAACAGCGAAAACATAGCCGTTGGAATCTCGCAACGAACCGAGCCGGCGGCGATAGACACTTTAGCAAATAACTTGCTGTGGGATGAGAACTCGACTATTGAGTCCGTATGGGCCATTCAGGTCCCCTACGATGACCTCTGCATTCATCTCGACACATATTTCACTCGCGTTGACTACGAGACATTCCTCGTTGCTCGGGAGCTTCTCGACCAAGCGCGAGTCTACCGCATTACGCGGGGCAGATCGGAAGGGACAACCCGTGCGTGTCATGTCGCAGGCGGACTGAAAGAAGCGTTGCGATTAGCCCTAGGTTCAAGTTCGTTGCAGTTTATCCTTTGCGGTGGCTCAAATCCCGGAGCAGCAGAGGTCGAAAGGACCAACAATGCCACAAGCACCCTTTGTTTGGAGCCAGGCAAGGTCTGCGTATACGAAGAAAACGCCGAAACCAACAAAGCGCTGGAGCAGGCCGGTATTGACCTTATTCCCATCTCTATCTTTGAGCTGACAAACGGCTTTGGCGGCCCCAACTGCCTCTGCCTCCCCCTCGTCCGCACTTCATAACATGGGAACGGGTCAAAACATAAAGGCGCTTCGCAAGCGCGACCAGCTGACACAGGAGGAATTCGCGGCACTCATCGGCGTCTCCAAAGAAACGGTATGCCGCTGGGAAAAGGACCGCTATACAATCCGCCGCTCAACGTTGCTCAAGATAGTATCGAAATTTAACCTGCAGCTCGACGACCTCACATCTGAAACCGCAGGGCTTGCCGCAAAGCTCGACCACGAGGGGCGGAAGGGGGAATCCAAAGAAGTTACTACTGATTCCCTTTGCGATGTATTTAAAATCTTGAAGAATGGAGGCAGAACGGGACTTAAACAAACCGGAATAACCGCGCTTCCCTCATCCGTATTCAAGAAACATCGCGGGTGCTTCTTTGTTCAAATGGACACGTCCGCCATGTCCAAATGCTACCCGATTGGATCCCTTCTCCTCGTGGATCCAAACCTGAAACCCTGGAACGGATGCTCCGTCCTCGCTTTGGCCGATAATTCAAGAATCGTCATACGTCGTTATAGCACCGGTACGAACACCGTGATGCTCTCATCCTACTCATATCGCACAGCGGAACCGGATATCGTGCTGGACAAACGCCGAATTAGGATTCTGGGAATCATCGTCTGGTTTCAGGCATCCCATGATCTGAGCATCTAACCAAATTTGCTCTTGTTTACCCCCTGCACACATCTCAAACAGCAAAAGCCCCGCAGTCGGAGCGGACTGCGGGGCTCATGAAGAGAGGCTAGTCTGTGGGCGCTTTGCCTGGCGCCCACGAGAGATGCAACGGAGTAGAGACTACTCGTGGATGCGGGTACCGGAGAGACCGGCCATGGTCTCGGCGGCCTTGTCCAGGGCGCCGATGATGCAGGTGCGGCCCTTGCGGGAACGGGCGAACTTGATGGCAGCGCGGACCTTGGGCTCCATGGAGCCCTTGCCGAACTGGCCCTCGTCGGCCAGGCGCTCGGCCTCGTCGGCGGTGAGGTCCTCGAGCTCCTCCTGGTTGGGCTTGCCGAAGTTGATGGCGACGTGCTCGACGGCGGTCAGCAGGAACAGGACGTCGGCGTCGCAGTCCTCGGCCAGCAGCTCGCCGCCCAGGTCCTTGTCGATGACGGCGGGAACGCCCTTGTAGCAGCCCTTGTTCTCGTAGTCGCGGACGACGGGGATGCCGCCGCCGCCGCAGGCGATGACGATGAACTCGTTGTCGAGCAGGTTGAGGATGGAGTCGGCCTCGACGATCTTCTTGGGATCGGGGGAGGCGACGACGCGACGCCAGCCGCGGCCGGAGTCCTCGACGAAGACCTTGGAGGGGTCCTCGGCCATGAACTCCTTGGCCTGCTCCTCGGTGTAGAAGGGGCCGATGGGCTTGGTCGGGTTCTTGAACGCGGGATCGTCGGGGTCGCACTCGATCTGGGTGACGACGGTGGCGGCGTGCCAACGCTTATAGCGCTTGTGCATCTCGCGGCCGATGCCCTGCTGCAGGTGGTAGCCGATGTAGCCCTGGGACATGGCGCCGCACTCGGGCAGCGGCATCTCGGGGGTGCCGATGGCGTCGTGGGCGGCGGCGAAGGCGTTCTGGATCATGCCGACCTGCGGGCCGTTGCCGTGGGTGATGATGATCTCGTTGCCCTGCTCGATGAGACCGAGGAGAGCGTGGGCGGTGTTGCTCACGGCCTCGATCTGCTCGACGGGGTTGTTGCCGAGGGCGTTGCCGCCAAGGGCGACGACAATACGATCGGGCTTGCCAAGAGGCTTAGACATTGCTGGAATCCTTTCTGTAAAAGGCCTACAACCCATTAATAACCCGCGTCCGTGCAATACGCGAGTTTATTAAGGTTTATATTCTCTTTATCGCTCATTTTATTCATTTTGAAAATAGTTTAACGGTGAACGGTCGTTTTTACCCGCTCAGCGTAAAGAAGCCCAGCTCACACATGTTTACGTCATCTACGTGCGACTTTATTTAATTAGAGCAGAGATTAGGCTGGATTATGCAAACTATATCTTTGCTAAACACATAACGGACACTGCAATTATTTACTCGCACTATACGAGATTCTATGCACTTGCAAGACAAGTATGCACCCCTGCAATAACACGGGGCTTTTCATCCAACAAAAGGGATAGCCAATCGCGCTTCACTTTGCGGCAAGCGACTGTGAGTTTGCAGTATAGAACTTTACCGTCGGGTATTGCATGAACGCCGTCGACGCCCTCTCGCTCCTGCGCGCCCAGGCAATCGAGAACATCAGCGGCGTCCCCAGTCTTTTTGCATGGCACCGCGCCGGCTCGATGGCTCTGGGACCTAAGCGAATCTTTGCTATCTGCCAATTTTTGTATGATTTGGGTCATTCCTATCTGCCAATTTTTGTATGATTAGGGGCAAATCTATTTGCCAATTTTTGTCATTGAGGGGTTTTATGCTACGCCGTAAGGTCACTGACAGGCTTTTGAGCTGGAAGAACAACTCCAATAAAGCGTTGCTTGTTACTGGTGCGCGTCAGATTGGCAAGAGCTATGCGATTCGAGCGTTTGGTAAAGACAACTACGCGTCGTATTTTGAGGCCAATTTGCTGCTCGATGCCGAGGCAAGAGATGTGCTCATTGGCGCTAAGAACGCCGTTGACTTTATCAACCGCGTTGCCCTTCTTGCGGATGCACCGCTTGTTGAGGGAGATACGCTTATCTTTGTCGATGAAATACAGGAGTATCCGCAGATCGTCACGCTCATGAAGGCGTTGGTCGAGGACGGGCGCTTTAGCTATGTCTTCTCGGGGTCTATGCTTGGGACTGAGTTTAAGGGGATCTCTTCTTTCCCGGTGGGGTATGTCGAGCACATTGTTATGCGGCCAATGGATTTTGAAGAGTTTTGTTGGGCAAACAGCATCAGCGAGAATGTGCTTGCAGACATCCGCAGCTGCCTTGTCGAGAGGCGTCCCGTCGAAAACTATATTCATGAGGCGATGCTCAAAAACTTTAGAGCTTATATCGTTTGCGGCGGCATGCCGGAGGTCGTACAGAACTATATCGATTCGGGTTATTCACTCGTGAGGACGCGTGAGCTTCAAATTCAGCTGGTCGATCAGTACAAAAGTGATATCTCTAAATATGCATCGACTCGAGCGTTTAACGTTCGCGCGATTTTCGAACAAATTCCCGTTCAGCTTGAGGCGGAGTCCCATCGCTTTGTTGTTTCATCCCTGGGCGAGGGGGCTCGCCTTCAAAAATACGAGCAGGATTTCCTATGGCTGGTGAACGCGGGCGTCGGTTTGATGGTCGCCCAGGTGACGGAGGCCCGAAGTCCTCTTAAGAGGACAGAGAAGGCGACCGCCTTTAAACTATACGAGTCTGATACAGGCATGCTCGCATCACGGTATCCCGGCAGCACGGCACGCGCTGTCTACCTTGATATGAAAACCCCCAACCTCGGCGGTCTCTATGAGAACGTGGTCGCGCAGGAGCTTGTCGCCCTTGGAACTGATGCATGGTACTACCAGACACGCGAGGTCGGCGAAGTTGACTTTGTGATCGAAGGCACTCGCGGGCACGTTGTCCCAATCGAGGTCAAATCGGGCAAGAAGGTTCGAGCCCATGCGGCCCTCGACCGTCTGATGAGCGTGAGCGAGTACAAAATCCCCGAGGCCGTTGTGCTAAGCCACGAGAACCTCAGCAAAGAGGGCAAGGTTCTGTACGTTCCAATCTATATGACATTCTGCCTCGATGAGTTTATGGAAAAGGACGACCCCAACAACGATTTCTCGTTTGCACCCATATCCCTCTAGGCCATCTGGGTCCGCAACCAGGTCCCCCTCTATGCCCAAAGCAGCGCGTGGTTTCGCGGCAAAGCCGCGAAACAGCGACCGGGACAAGGCACCCCACCAACCACGTCCTTCATCAGCCCACACAATTCGAGGACGTAGTCGTAGCAGGATCTGAGGGCTGACCTTCGCGGACACTCCGCAGGACGAAAGAACCCCCGCCGCACGTAGTGCGCAGCGGGGGTTCTTTCATGTCCGAGGACGTCCGCGAAGGTCAGCCCTCAGATCCTGCGGTGGGAGACCTAAGCCTCGTTGTACACCGTCTTGAGCTTCAGCAGGTGAGCGTAGCGGTCCATAGCGGCCTGCTCGTTCTCCTTGAAGAGCTCCTCGGCGCGCTCGGGGAAGGAACGCGTCAGCGAAGCGTAACGGGCCTCGTTCATCAGGAACTCCTGATAACCGCCCGCGGGCTCCTTGGAATCGAGCGAGAACTTCTTGCCGGCAGCAGCCTCGGGGTTGAAGCGGAAGAGGTTCCAGTAACCGCACTCGACAGCCTTCTTCATCTCGGCCTGGCAGTTCTGCATGCCGCCCTTCTTGATGGAGTGCATCTCGCAGGGGCTGTAGCCGATGATGAGGGATGGGCCGTCGTAGGCCTCGGCCTCGTGGATGGCCTTGAGGGTCTGAGCCGGGTTGGCGCCCATGGCGACCTGCGCCACGTAGACGTAGCCGTAGCTCATGGCGATCTCGGCCAGGGACTTCTTCTTGGTCACCTTACCGGCAGCGGCGAACTGAGCGACCTGGCCCAGGTTCGAGGCCTTGGAGGCCTGACCGCCGGTGTTGGAGTAAACCTCGGTGTCGAAGACAAAGACGTTGACATTGTGGCCGGAAGCCAGGACGTGATCCAGGCCACCGAAGCCGATGTCGTAGGCCCAACCGTCGCCGCCGAAGATCCAGAAGGACTTCTTGGTGAGGTAAGCCTTGTCGGCGAGGATTGCCTTGGAAGCCTCGCAGCCGCACTTCTCGAGCTCGGCAACGTAGGCAGCGGCAGCGGTCTTGGAGGCCTCGGCGTCGTTGACGGAGTCAATCCAAGCCTGGCCGGCAGCCTTGAGCTCGTCGGACGGACCATCGGCGGCGATGATGTCCTGGGTAGCGGCAATCAGCTTGTGCTGAACAGCCTCATAGCCCACGGCCATGCCCAGACCGTGCTCGGCATTGTCCTCGAACAGGGAGTTGTTCCACGCCGGGCCGTGACCGTCCTTGTCCTTGCAGTAAGGAGCGGTGGCAGCGGGGTTGCCCCAAATGGAGGAGCAGCCGGTGGCGTTGGAAATGAACATGCGGTCGCCGGCGACCTGGGTCACCAGACGTGCATAGGCGGTCTCGGCGCAGCCGGCGCAGGAGCCAGAGAACTCCAGGTAGGGCTGCTTAAACTGGCTGCCCTTGACGTTGGCCGCGATGAGCTCCTTCTTCTCGGAGACGTTCTCGACCATGTAGTCCCAAACGGGCTGCTGGTCCATCTCCTGCTCGGTGGGAACCATCTCGAGGGCGCCCTTGGGGCAGACCTTGACGCAGTTGGTGCAGCCCATGCAGTCGAGCGGGGACACGGCCATGGTGAACTTCATGCCCTTGGCCTTGGGGCCCATGGCGTCGAGCGTGCGGGTAGCCTCGGGCGCGGCGGCAGCCTCGTCCTCGGTCATCGC
Organism: uncultured Collinsella sp.; assembly: GCA_902466075.1. GTDB lineage: Bacteria > Actinomycetota > Coriobacteriia > Coriobacteriales > Coriobacteriaceae > Collinsella. The sequence continues at coordinate 79,879 of CABQQA010000008.1, read as the reverse complement.
GAACGGACGGATGGTGGCATGCGGGCACACGTAGGCGCACTGGTTGCACTGGATGCACTTGGTCTCGTCCCAGTGGGGAACGACCACGGCGACGCCGCGCTTCTCGTATGCGGAGGCGCCCAGCTCAAACTGGCCGTCGGCGCAATCGACGAAGGCGGAAACAGGCAGGCTGTCGCCGTCCATGCGATCGATGGGCTCGAGCAGGTTCTTGACCTGCTGGGCGATAGCGGACTTGGTCTCCTCGGAGAGCTCGACAGGGGCGGCATCCTCGGCGGTTGCCCAGTCGGCCGGAACCTCGAACTTACGGAAGGCGGTGGCGCCGGCATCGATGGCCTTGTGGTTGGCGTCGACGATAGCCTGGCCCTTCTTCATGTAGGACTTGGTGGCCGCGTCCTTCATGTACTGCAGGGCGTCCTCGGCGGGCAGGACCTTGGCCAGCGCGAAGAAGGCGGACTGGAGCACCGTGTTGGTGCGCTTGCCCATGCCGACCTTGGCGGCCAGGTCGATAGCGTCGATCAGGTAGACGTTGACGTTGTTGTTCGCGATGTAGCGCTTGGCCACGGCGGGCATGTGCTCGGCGAACTCCTCGTCGCTCCACTGGCAGTTGACCAGGAAGGTGCCGCCCGGCTTGACGTCGCGGACCATCTTGAAGCCCTTAACGATGTAGCTGGGGTTATGGCAGGCGACAAAGTCGGCCTTGGTCACGTAGTACGGCGAGCGGATCGGAGAATCACCAAAGCGCAGGTGCGAAACGGTGACGCCGCCGGTCTTCTTGGAGTCGTACTGGAAGTAGGCCTGAACGTACTTGTCGGTGTGGTCGCCGATGATCTTGATCGAGTTCTTGTTGGCGCCGACGGTACCGTCGCCACCCAGACCCCAGAACTTGCACTCGATGGTGCCGGGGGCTGCGGTGTTGGGCGCATCCTCGGCCTCGGGCAGGCTCAGGTTGGTTACGTCATCGACAATGCCGATGGTGAACTCACGCTTGGGCTCGTCCTTCTTGAGCTCCTCGAAGACAGCGAACGCGGACGCGGGAGGCGTGTCCTTGCTGCCCAGGCCATAACGGCCGCCGACAACCTTGATGCCCGTCTTGCCAGCCTCGTAGAGAGCGGAGACGACGTCCTGGTAGAGCGGCTCGCCGATAGAACCCGGCTCCTTGGTACGGTCCATGACGGCGATCTTCTGGACGGTCTCGGGGAGAACGTCGACGAAGTGCTTGATAGAGAACGGACGGAACAGACGAACCTTGACCAGGCCGACCTTCTCGCCGTGAGCGTTGAGGTAGTCGATGACTTCCTCGAGCACGTCGCAGAAGGAGCCCATGCACACGACGACGCGATCAGCATCGGGAGCGCCGTAGTAGTTGAACAGGCCGTAATCGGTGCCGAGCTTCTCGTTGATCTTCTTCATGTAGCCCTCGACGACGGCGGGAAGCTCGTCGTAGACCTTGTTGCAGGCCTCACGGTTCTGGAAGAAGATATCGCCGTTCTCATGGCTGCCGCGGGTGTGCGGGTGCTCAGGGTTGAGCGCATGGTCGCGGAAAGCCTGGACGGCGTCCATGTCGCACATCTCGGCAAGATCCTTGTAGTCCCACATGGCGACCTTCTGGATCTCGTGGCTGGTGCGGAAGCCGTCGAAGAAGTTAAGGAACGGGGTCTTACCCTCGATGGCGGCAAGGTGAGCCACCGGCGAGAGGTCCATGACCTCCTGGACGTTGCCCTCGGCGAGCATGGCGAAGCCGGTCTGACGACAGGCCATGACGTCGGAGTGATCGCCAAAAATGTTCAGGGCGTGGGAAGCGACGCAACGCGCGGAGACGTGGAAGACGCCCGGGAGCTGCTCGCCCGCGATCTTGTACATGTTCGGGATCATCAGGAGCAGACCCTGAGAAGCCGTGTAGGTGGTGGTCAGAGCACCGGCGCCCAGCGAACCGTGAACGGTACCGGCTGCACCTGCCTCGGACTCCATCTCGACGACCTTGACCGGGGTGCCGAAGATGTTCTTGCGACCCTGGGCCGCCCACTGGTCGACATGGTCGGCCATCGGGCTGGACGGCGTAATGGGATAGATTCCCGCTACCTCGGTGTACGCATACGAAACATATGCGGCCGCCTCGTTGCCGTCCATAGACTTAAACTTACGCGCCATATACCCCTCTCCTCTCATATAGGTATACAGGCCCCGGCGATCGCCGGGATGTTGGCGTGATGGGATTTACGCTGTTGCTTCCAATCATCTGGCAGGCAGGCTCAGCAGCAGGTACGTGGCGTGGAGAGAAGACATGCCGAGGCGAGGGGCAACTGATGCGCCCCACAGACCCGACCGCCCGTCTTGCACATGACCGAGCGCCGCAAAGGCCGCATGCCGGATGCTCCCGGGCACGCCCCGGCGATGGGAAGCGCCCGCAACGGAAATCCGCATGCGGGTTTATTGTACCCCGCCGTCAAGTGTAATTTCGGCAAATATAGGCGGGCGGTAAAGGTTTACCTTGGGTGACTGCCAAGGGCCAAAATGGTCCCTCCATCCCCGGGCGACTGGCTCTGGCGCGCCAAGGAGTGTCCCAAAGTGCCGGCAGGAAAGGAACGTCCCTATCTGCCGGCTAGAGGGCACCGAAGAGGACGGCGTAGGTAGTGGATTCGCCGAGCTTGAGCTCGTCGCCGGGATTGAGTTGGGCGGAACGGCCGGGCTCGACCTGAATGCAGACGCGCGTGGCCCCGTTTACCACCACGGTTCCGTTGGTGGACGACAAGTCCTCGACGTGCCAGATATTTTGAGCATCGCACCAGATATGGGCATGGCGGGCCGAGACATCGTCGCCGACGTCGGTAATATCGCCCTCACCAGTGGCCAGCGCGCCAATCTCAACACCCTGCTCGCTCGGCTGAATCCAACGCGGGGCGCTCACGACAAAACTGTTTTGCACGCGCAGCAAGCCCAAGGGGTGCGCCGGGGCGGGTTCGCGCTCGCCTGCGGTCATCGACATGCCAAGCGAACGCGGTGTGGAGGTGCCTCCGCCACAGGTCGCGTGCGCGTAGTCGATGGCATAGTTCACCGAGGACCGCACATCCGCCGAACAACCGACGGCGACAAACAGCACCAGCACGGCCTCGGCGCGCTCGGCGGGCATGAGTTCCGCCGCCTGGGACAGGCGATCGAGCGCGTTGCGATAGAGATTCGTGTCCTGGTGGCACTCTTCGAGCGCGCGTACCATCGGTTCACCTGCGGGACCGCACACCATATTGATCACAGCCGTGGAGTCCATGGGATTTCGCTGGCGCAGGGCCAGTTGCGACATAATACGCGCAGCCGAGGTACCGTATTCGGCAAAGTAGCGCTGCTGAAGCGTGCCGACCGGCGCGCGAACGATAAAGCGGGAAACCCAAGAGCGATCGGCGGCCCGGCTCTGCGGGCTGCGGCCGTCGGCGAGCGGACGGGACGAAAGCACCAAGCCGCACAGCTCGATATGGCTCAGATGCGCCGCGCGCTTAAAGATGTCAAACATGGCCCCGCATGGGGTGAGCTCAACTTGAGATGCCATGACCTAGGCCTCCTTGGTCGTAGAAATAGAATCGGACGATACTTCGACAGGTCCGCCAAAAGTACGGGCAGCTGCGGCTCCACCGGCAAGCGGAGTCGCCATCTGGGCTTTTGTGCGTCGCGGTGCCGAAACGGGAAGTTCAAAGGCAAAGCCCATCGCAAGCAAAAACCACGTAAGCGTATAGGTTGCAACCAGAGCGGCAACAAGGCCGCCCATCACGGCGCGTTGGGAAAATACGCTACATGCAGCCACAACCAGCACCGGAACCTCGCAGGCAGAAAGCGCAAGCACACCCTGCAGGAAGCCCGAACGCCGATCGCGCGCAAGTGTCCCCGCGGCAACGCCGGCTATACCTGGCAGCGCCAACGCCAGTGCGGCAATAATACCCGGTAGCGACCCAGACCACACGAGCGATCCCAAAGTCGCCGTCACGCGAGCGCCCGACGCCAGCAGCGCGGCCGAAACCACGACCACAGCCCAAACCACGCCACAGACGACCGTCGCGCCGACCATCAGCGCGCGACGAACCGCGCGGCCAGACGCATCCATGGGGCACGGCGTGAGCGGCTCGCCGCGGAGCGAACGACCGACATTTTGCGCATAGTGGTCACAAAACGCCGAGAGCGCCGCCTCGACCGCCGCCGGCTCGGGACGATCTTTTTGATGGCTGGACAGACAGGCCATCACCACGTTGAACAGCTGGGCATCGACAAACGCCAGCGCATCGCGTAGCTCCTCGGAATCCGGCTCAAGCCCCAGCTGCTGGGCCTGCTCGGCCGCAGCGAGCGCCACATCGGGCTCACGACGAAGCAGCTGAGTCAAATCGCAACCGGGCGCATGGGCACCAATGGGATAGTCGGGCAGCGTGTCCATCTTGAGACGGTAGGGGCTGGCGATGTCGCGCGTCTTTTTGCGCGAACCCGAGGTGCCCGAAGTGCTCGGCGCGGCTTCGTATGGCGCGGCGCCGGCAATGAGCTCGTAAACCGTGCTTGCTGCGGCATAGACGTCGATCGCCGGCGACATACGCAAAGCACGCAGGTCGGGAATATCGTCGGTGAGCATCTCGGGCGGAGCGTAGGCCACCGTCGCGCGACGCAGCGTGGCATAGCGCTCCGTAAACGACGCCTTGCCGCCGGTACCGGCCACGGCCGACGCAGGATCGAGCGCCAGCGACGAGCCAAAGTCGATCAGGCACAGGTCAAAGGTGCCCTCGGCAAGCTGCCGGTCAAGCGGTAAACGCGCCGTACGCACCATAATATTAGCGGGCGAGATATCGCGATGGACAAAGCCCTCCCCCACCAGGCTCATGCGGCAGAGCAGGTCGAACAGGTCGCGCCCCAAGCGCGCCGCCACAAGCGGCGATAGGCGGCCGGCATCGTCCACGGCAAAGCGCGAGCGCAAGCGGGCGAGCGTCTCGCCCTCGACCCATTCCATGACAATTGCAGGCACACCGTCAACCTCACCCCAGCCATAGAGGCGGGGAAAGCCCTTAAGGCCCGAAAGGGCGCGATGGCATTCATATTCCTCGCGAAATGCCGCTTTGAACTTGGCGACCAGCGCCTCATGGGCGGCATCGTCGTCAAACTCATCGCGCGTCGGCAAGATGAGCTGTTTGAGTGCTACGGCCTCGCCTTGGGCGTTGACGGCACGCGTCACGCGGCCGATACCGCCACGGCGCATGGTGGCATCGTCGGCAAACAGTATCGTAAAACGACGCAGATAGGCAGGCAGTTCGTCCTGACCGAGCGCAATGGCCGGCTCAAACCCGTCGACACGCGCCAGGCGCAAGCCGACCATGGGATCGCGACCGAGCGATTGTGGTGTGGTGGATGCAAGATCGGTCATCATAGGGCAAGCGCCGCCACGTTATTGTTGAAGTTACCGAGCGCGACGTCATCATCGCCGTAATGGCCGACCCATTGACATAGGTTGGTGTAACAGCCCCACAGATTGGCATACTGCTGATACCACTTTGACCGGGGCGAGAATGTCTGACGACCAAACTCGGCTCGAATGACAAACATCTCCCCGACCAGGCTGTCGCACGGCCTGGGATCTCCCGTAGAGTTATAGGTCGAAACCACGTCATTGGCACGAGAAACATAGCCGTCGAGCATGTTGTACTTGGTCACAAGCCAACTGTGAATGCTCTCTTCCTCAGCAGCGGAAAGGCCACCGGAGTTTGCATCGTTGTCAGCGTTGCCGCCCGTCGAGCCGCCGTTTCCAGACCCTCCGGCAGAGGAACCCGACCCAGAGCCGCCGCCCGAACTCGACGAATCCGAGCCGGAGCCAGAAGTATCCGAGCTACCGGGCTTTCCGGACTGCTGGGCGTCCTGCTCCTTCTGCCGCTCGACCTTATTCACCGTTGCCGCCACGCTATTGTTGGACAATCGATCGATGATCTTGGTGTTGGTGAGCACGATGGTTTTGCCATTGGCAAGCGTGACTTCGTTGTCCGGGGCCTCGGCGCCGTCCGCGTCGTCGGCGCCAAACACAATATGCGCGACCACACTTGCCCAAGCATATCCAGTCGTGGTGCCCAGATCACTTTTGACCTCATGCCCCACGCGCGGTTCGCGTGCGGCATGTGCCTGCATCATGGACGGCACGGTCATGCCATAGGCAGAAACGCCAGCTATGACCAGCACCAGCGAGCAAGACAGCAGTGCGTACGCCCGCGGCGCCAAGCCCAGTCGGCGTCGCATGCGCACCGCGGCGCCGCGCTTTGTCTGAGTGCCACCGGGCCGCATGCGTTCTCCTCCAACAAAAACACGCCGCTCGGGAGCGGCGCATTCATTCGAATCCATATTTGAGTGTATCAGCGAATCCAAAAGGTTGCGCAACGAATGGGCAAATTAAGGATGCGAGTGGAAGCATCCATGCGATAAGCGGATACAAAGCATCTTTGTTGCACAACAAACTTACAGTCGCACGGGGAAATTATGGCTACCCCGTGCGTCGCGAGGAAAACATACGGCAGGAGCAGGCTCGCCACCTAAATCGCGCGACGGGCCTCGATGGCGCGGCCAAGCGTAAGCTCGTCGGCATACTCCAGGTCGCCGCCCACGGGAAGGCCGCTTGCCAGACGCGACACCTCGACGCCCAACGGCTTGATGGTACGGGCCAGATAGCTCGCCGTGGTCTCGCCCTCGATGTTGGGGTTGGTGGCGATGATGACCTCGTGGATGTCCTCGTGACCCAAGCGTGCCAGCAGCTCGCGAATGTGCAGCTGCTCGGGACCAATCTTGTCCATGGGGCTGATCACGCCGCCCAATACGTGGTAGAGACCGTGGTAGCTGCCCGTGCGCTCGATCGCCTGGACATCGCGCGGCTCCCCCACCACGCAAATGCGAGTGGTGTCGCGCATCGAATCCTGGCAGATGGAGCACTCGTCGGCCGTGGCGTAGTTAAAGCAGCGGCTGCAAAAGTGGACCTCCTGCTTAACCTCCAGGATGGCCTCGGCCAGGCGGCGCGCCTCCTCGGCGTCAGCCTCCAACAGGTAATAGGCGATGCGCTGAGCCGACTTGGGACCAATGCCCGGCAGACGGCCCAGCTCATCGAGCAATTTTTGCAGGCTATGGTTCGCACTCATATATATGCGCGTCTTAGAACGGCATGCCCGGGATGTTGAGACCGCCGGTGATGGCGCCCATCTGCTTGTTGGCGAGCTCGTTGACGCCGCGAACGGCCTCGTTGACGGCAGCCATAATCATGTCCTGCAGCATATCGACGTCCTCGGGATCGAGCGCATCGGGATCGATGGTGAGGTTGACGAGCTCCATCTCGCCGTTGACGGTCACCTTGACCATGCCGCCGCCGGCAGAGGCGTCGACGGTCTGGGACTTGAGGTTCTCCTGCGCGGCGGCAAGCTGCTCCTGCATCTTGCGGGCCTGCTTCATCATCTGCTGCATGTTCATACCGGCCATGATGGCTCCTTTACGTGCGGCCGCGCGCCGAGCTGCAAGGGCAGCCGGAGCACGGCGGGACTTTCAAACTCAAAAATCGTACCACGGCGCGAAGCCAGAGAGCGGGGCGGACACGCTACCTCAGTCGATATACATGTCCTCCAATACAAACCACGCGCAAAGATTATGCAAGGCCGAATTATGCAAGGTTGCATAATATCGCATACTCAATCTAGTAGAGCCGAATCCGGCATTTCATGTGTGCCACTAAATAGCTAAATGCCAAACCGCTGCTCGAGGCGGAGCACATGGCGGCAGGGTATAATTTGATTGTCATAGATAGCAATTTGGAGGTGCCCCATGAATGCCCCCGACGCGCTCCAAAACATCCGCTCAAAACACCCCGTTGCATATGTGGTTCTCTATCTCTTTGTCGGCTGGGCATTGCTGGTTGTCATCACCCATGCTATAGCCTTTGGAGCAGAACTGCTGATAACCAGCTCGGACCAGCCCACCGTCAAATGGGAAGCGACCGATGAGTGCACCGATGGAACCCGAACCATTTACTACAACAGCCCGTCCCTCTACCAAGAGTTCAAGGTCAAGATAAAGGACTCCAAGATTGTCGATGCCGAACTGGGCTCTTTATTTACAATCGGAGCAACCGTCAACGCCGAGCAAGTCGAGTACACGGACAGCCATGCGACGTATCGTATCGACCTCAGCATCCTAGGCCGACCGTCACGCGCCTGTCTGCTCGAATGCGATATACGCGGCACCACGTTGCACATGTCCGAAATACAGATGCGCCCGGGCAAGGGGTTCTCTTCTTGAGCAGTATACCCGCCTGCGCAGCTACTCCACCGGCTTGAAGATGGTGGACTGGCCGAAGACGCTGCGGATGAGGGCTTTGGCCTCGTCCTCGGTCTGCGGGATGCTCGGGGCTGCACCCTGATGGCCGAAGGGGCCGCCCGCACCGGAGTTGGACTCCCAGGGAGCTGCAGGAGCGTCCTCCTCTTTGGGGGCAGTTGCAGCGGACTTGGGCGCGGACGCCGCACCCGGCACGTCGAACGGAGGCAGATCGTCCCCACCAGCATCGGCAACAAAACCGCCAACCATGGCATCGTCGTAGGGAACCTGCTCGGATTCCCATGGCGCAGACGGCGCGGCGGGCTGAGCCTTGGGAGCGGACGCGCGCTCGGGCGCTCGGGGTGCGGGCTCGGTCGGGAGCTTGCCCGTGGCAGGAGCGCCAGCGGGGTTGTCGGAGCGCAGCCAGGGGGCTTTGCCCAGGTCGGATGACTTGGGCGCAGGCGCGGCGGCGGGCTTGGGCGCGGGGACCGGAGCAGCCTGTTTGGGCGCAGCGGGTTCAGGCGCCGACGGGGTCGGTGCCGCTACCGGTGCCGCTTTTGGCTGCGTCGCGCTGACGTTCGAGGATGCAGGGGCCGCCGAGGACACGGGTTGCGGGTCCGCAGATGCCGCAGCCCGTGCAGATGGAGAATGCTCCTCATGTTGAGGAGCCAGCGTGCCACCTCCATCCAGGACGTAGTCGACGGTGCGACGACCGAAGACCGCACTGACTGTCGGCAGGACCACCGACTGCGTGTCGGCACGTCCGAGCATCTTGATGGCAAAGGTCGAGCCCGCGGGGAACGAGACCGTGAGCTTGGAGCCGTCGTCTGCTGTGGCGCGGGCATTGAGCAAAAGCCCTGCGTAGGAGGCCTGACGAGCCTTGACGCGTTCGACGACCTCGGCCCATTTGCGCTGGAGCTCACCGGCATCCTCGACCGCGGGGGTCTCGGCGGCACCAGCGGCAGCAACCTGGGCGGCGGTGTTGGGCTGGGGCTTAGGTGCCGGAGCGGTGGCAGGCGCGGGGGCTGCAACGGGCTGAGGCGTCGGAGCCGGCGCAGACTGAGGTGCAGACGCTGCAGGCTTGGAAGCCGACACGGACGCAGAACGGGGCGCAGGCTGAGCCGCCGGAGCGGCAGCACCACGGTCCCAAGGCATACCGCCCTGGCGCGCGGACGTATCAGCGGTAGTAGCAGATGCCGCCGGAGTAGCGGCTCGGGCACCCGAGATCAGCGTCGGCTGCTGGGCAGCAGCGGGTACGGATGCTGCAGGCGCGGTGGCCTGAGCAGCAGCCACGCTCGCCGGCACGGCGCCGTTGGCAACCATGGCCTCCAGACGCGCCACGCGCTCGGCCAATGCCTCAATCGTTAAATCAGCCTCGGGACGTGCCAGACGCGTACAGGCGATCTCGAGCACCAGGCGCACGTCGCTCGCGCCCCTCATCTCCAGTGCGGCATCGTCGAGCACCGTCAGCACGCGGGCCAGGCGGTCGGCAGGATGCTCGCCAAAGGCAGCGGCCTCGGCAGCAAGCGCCTCGGCCTGCTCGGAGCCGCCCTCAAACAGCTCGGCACGGGCACCGGCAACGCAGGCAACGTACACGTCACGCACATGCGCTACCAGGTCGCGCGTCAGCTCCAGCAGGTCGTTTCCTTCCTCGACCTGCGCACGGATCAGTCCATAGAGCTCGGCAACATCGCGATCGGCAATAGCGCGGGAAAACTCGCCCAGAATCTGGTCCGAAACCTCGCCTAAAAGCGAGCGGGCATCGTCCGCATGCACAGAACCGTTGCCAAAAACGCTCAGCTGCTCCAGCGTGGAGAGCGCGTCGCGCATGCCGCCCTTGGCATGGCGCGCCACGATGGCGAGCGCCTCGTCGTCGTAATCGAAGCCCTCCTGCTCGCATACGTATGCCAGGCGATGCTCAATATCCTCGTTGCCGATGCGATGGAAATCGAAACGCTGGCAGCGCGAGAGGATGGTCTCCAGAATCTTTTGCGGGTCGGTGGTGCACAGCACAAAGATCACGTGTGCCGGCGGCTCCTCAAGCGTCTTGAGCAGCGCGTTGAACGCCGCCGTCGTGAGCATGTGGACCTCGTCGATGATATAGATCTTGTACTTGCCGCGCACCGGGGCAAAGTTGACGGAGTTGATGATCTCCTCGCGCACGTTGTCCACGCCGGTACGGCTTGCGGCATCGAGCTCGTAGACATCGGGGTGGTTGCCCTCGGCAATGAGCTCGCACTCCTCGCAAGTACCGTCGGGCATGCAGCCGCTTGCACCCTCGGCGCGCGCCGCCTCGGCATTGCGGCACAGCAGCGCCTTGGCAAGGATGCGCGCCATGGTGGTCTTGCCCGTGCCGCGCGGTCCGCAGAACAGGTAGGCGTGGGACAGGCGCCCCTCGGTGATGGCGTGCTCGAGCGTCGAGACGATATGCTGCTGGCCCACCACGGAGTCGAAGGTGAGTGGGCGATACTTTCGGTACAACGATTCCATGGGTGCTCCCCCGGGTATACTGAGACTTGTTGCCGCGACGGCCATGCGGTCGCACGGCATACTGCATTCATAATAACCCGTACGGCGAGCCCGCCGCGATAGGAGTCCAAAGAGCATGGCAGACGCAGAGAGCAACCTCATTCCCTCCGAAGCAGCCGACCAGGTCGAGGTCGCGCTTGAGGCGCAGGCCGCAGCCGACGACGGCATCCTGTACCTCAACGAGTACCAGTACGAAAACGACCTGGTCACCGACTTTGCACGCCTGGTCGCCTCGCCCAGGCGCCGTGGCTCCCTGTACGTCGCCGCCGTGATTGCCGCGCTCATCGGCATCGGCATGCTGGTGGCCGGCGGCAGCTGGATCAAGTTCGGCGTCGTGCTGATCGTGTTCGGCGCCTTTTTGGCCTGGTGGAGCAAGAACCTGCACCACACGCTCGCCCGCGACTTTATCGACGCCGTCGAGGCCGACGAGTCCATGGGTGGCCGCTATCGCCGCGTCGCCGCCAACGAGGACGGCCTGATGGTTTGGGGCAAGAGCGGCAAGTCGCAGTTCTTCCCGTTTGACAAGCTCGACCACGTACTCGACGGCGAGCGCATCTTTGTGGCCATGTTCGCCGACCAGGGCGTGACGATCCCCAAGGACACCTTCGTCCGTGGCGATGCCGAGCAGTTCGGTCCCTTCCTCAAGGCCCGCATCAACAAAAAACTCCGCATCGAGACCAAGAAGAAGAAAATGAAGGCCGAGAAGGCCGCCGCCGAGGCCAAGCAGGGCGACAAGCCCCAGGAGACCAAGGGCAAGCAGCGCAAGCAGAAGAAGAACAAGAAGAAGCACTAAGGCCAAGTCAGATAGGCCACCTCGCCCCGCTACCTTCACCATGCACCCGAGCGTGCTACACTAGCAGCATCTATGCCACCGCGAACGGCTCGGCTCCACGCCCGCCGCTCGCAAACGAACTTTAAACGCACGAGGGTTGGCCATGCCGCTTTTCTCGCAACATACCGCCCGGTTCTCGCCGGACGTTCCTTTGGAGGGCACCAGCTCTCGCGAGCTGCTCAAGCGGTACCAGCCGCTCGAGACACTTGCGACCGGCGGTTTTGGCTCCATCGAGATTTGCCGCGACACGCACCTGCGCCGCCGCGTCGCCATTAAGCGCATCCCCCTTATCAACGGCGCCGGCATGCCCGCCAGCGACATCATGGATGTCCTGCGCGAGGCGCACACTGCCGCCATGCTTCAACATCCCAATATCGTGCAGGTCATCGACTTTACGCATGACACCGCCTATGCCTACCTGGTCATGGAGTATGTCGACGGTATGTCGCTGGCCGAGTTTTTGCATCGCGTGGACGGCCACTCGCTCACCTTTGACGAGGCCGCGGCCATTGCCGATGCCCTGGGCCAGGCGCTCACCTTCGCCCATAGCAATGGCGTACTCCACCTGGACATTAAGCCCGCCAACGTGCTCATCGACCACTCGGGCAATGTAAAGCTCACCGACTTTGGCATGGCGCGACTGTCGTCCGCCGGTGGCTTTGGCGGCTCGCGCGGCGGCACCATCGGCTACATGCCGCCCGAGCAGCTCGATATCGAGACCGGCACGGTCGACGAACGCGCCGATGTCTTTGCCCTTGCCTGCGTTATCTATGAGGGCTTGTGCGGCAGCGCTCCCTTTATGGCGGCCACGCCCGCCGACTCGCTCGACCGCATCATCGGCGGCGCCACCTATCCCAGCGAGCTGATACCACACTTTCCCCCGGGAGCCGAGGCCGCGCTCATGAGCGCGCTCTCCCCCATGCCGCAGGACCGCCCCAACAGCATCGAGGCATTTTGCGACCAACTCCTTGCCGGTCTGGGCAGCGTGCGCGAGGGCCGTCGCAGTCTGGAGCAAATGGTTGGCGAGCTTTCGGATGACGAGCAGGAGCTCGACGATATCGAGCCGTCGTACTACGAGGACGACGCCATCGAGGTCGACCCCGCGCTCGGCTGGGCGGGCACGCGCTGGAGCCATGCGCGCGACTACACCATGCACGCTATCTCGGCGCTAACGTGCGGCGCCTTTAGCTTTTTGCTGATGCAAACGGCCGGGGTCGCGGCGCTTCCCGGCCTGGTCATTGCGGCTATCGCGATCGGAGCGGCGGCTGGCCTGGCCCCCCAGATCGGCTCGGCCATCTCGGCTGTGGGCTTTTTGGTGCTCATGGCCAACGCCACCATGCAGGCGCAGGGCATCCTGTCGATGTTGCCCGTCGCGGTGATCTTTGCCGCCGCCATGTCCGGTTGGTGGATCGCCTGGGGTCGCACCGAGGCTGCCGCGAGCGCCGCGCTCACCTGTGCACTCGCGCTTGGCTGTCTGACTGGCAATACCTTCCTGGCAGCTGGGGTCGCCGCCGGCGTCGCGTCATTTTGGCTCGGCCCGGCAAGCGCCGCCGCGGCAACGGGCATGGGCGTGCTTTTTGCCCGTCTGGCGACGGTCGCGCTTTCAGCCGGAGGCGTGCTGGGGCTCGGTAACGTTGCCGCAGCGCTGGAAGACCCGCTCCTTTGGGCTGCCTTTGTGCTGGTCGCGACAACTGCCGCAGCGTCATCTGCGCTGCTCAATGCCCATGCCAAGCGTGCCGACCAGGGCTCAAACCTTGCCGCAATCGCCGCTATCGCCGTCACCGGCATCGGCTGCGCAGCGGCATCCTGTCTTGCACACCATATGGAAATTGCCAGCCTTGCAGCCGCGGTCGCCGCCAAGGCGGCGGTTGCGGGAACCCTATCCTCTATAATCGTTGGGATATGCCTATATTTGCTCGGATACCAAAGAACCTATACGGAGAGTGATCTTTCGTGAACTTCCTGAACATCTTCGAGGACCACGTGGCCGGCATCTTCGGTGCCACCCGTGCCCCGTTCTCCTTTAAGAAGCTTGCCAAGCAGGCCGCTCGCGACATGGAGGATCAGACTCTGGTGATCAACGGCGTCAACACGGCGCCGGCACTCTATACCATCCTGATCGCCGCCGACGACGATCCCATGCTCGCCCCGTTCTACCCCGAGCTTTCGCGCGAGGTCCGCGAGTTTGTGAAAGCGCAGGCCGAAAAGCGCCGCTATGTCTTTGTCGGCGAGCCCCTCGTGCGCTTTATGATCGATCCGCAGCTGCGCGCCGGCAAGTTCTCGGTCTTTGCCGAGAACGTCGATGCCCCCACGCTCGGCCGCCTGTACGAAGAAGAGCGCGCCTATCAAAACGGCCTGGGCCAGAACAACTCCGCGGCAAGCCGTGCCGCCGGCGCCCCGCGCGCCGGCCAGCAGCAGTTTGCTGCCCCGCAGCAGCAGCGCCCCGCTGCCATGCCCCAGCAGCAGCCGACGCCTCGCGCCGCCGCTCCCGACCCGCTTGCCGTGGCAGACCCCTTCGCGCCTAGCGTCCCCGACCCCGCCGCTCCTATCCCGGTGCCGCAGACCGTCTCGCGCGACGCGCTTGCCGGCATGGGCGGAGCCGCCGCGACCGGTGCCGCCGTGGGCCTAGGCGCCGCAGCCGGCATCGCCTCCAACATGGCGAGCACTCGCGCCCCACAGCGCCCGCTCGCCCAGCTCGTCGACGTCGTGAGCGGCGAGAGCCATAGCATCACCTCCGCACAGGTGACTATCGGTCGCGAGCGCTCAGTTTCCGATATTGCCCTGCGCGACCCCAACGTGTCGCGCCGCCACGCCCAGCTCACCTTTACGGGCTCGGATTGGTCGATCGAGGACCTCAATTCCACCAACGGCACGCTCGTCAACAACCGCCGCATTACACGCTGCCCGCTGCGCAACGGCGATTTGCTGACGTTTGGCCTGAGCACCTTTGAATTTAGGGGATAGTCGCTTATGAACATCGATATCGTCCTTTTTGCAGGCCGCATCGTCTTGGTCGCCCTGCTCTATATCTTCCTGTTCGCCGTCATGAAGACCGGCGTGGGACTCGTGCGCGGGCAGCGCCGCGACTCGGCTATCTGGACGATTGATGTGGACAAGGGTCCGCGCGGTATCCGCGGCATCCACGTAGACATGCTCGGCCCCGTCATCGTCGGTCGCTCGCCATCTTCGGACATCTGCATCAACGAACCGTTCGTCTCGGCCTCGCATGCGCGCTTTTCGCTGCAGGGCCCGGCGCTCATCATCGAGGACCTCAACTCGCTTAACGGCACGCTCGTCAACGGCCGCCAGCTCGTGGAGCCCGCGACGCTGCGTGAGGGCGACGAAGTCCAGATTGGCGACGTGGTCATGAAGGTGAACCGTCGATGATCGACGAGGAGAACAAGTCCGCAACTATGACCGAGGCACCGGCCGCCGCCACAGCTGCGCCGGCCCACGCCGCTCCGGCGGGCTCCGCGCCCGTGGAGCCCGAGGACACCGTGTTCTCCCTGCCTCTTTCGCATGTAACGCATGATATTTCGGATCTCGCCGATAACGAAGATGAAGAGGATGCCGTAGCGGCGCCCATCGGCGCACATGCTGCGGAACAGCCCACAGCGCCCGAAGCAACCCCGGCGCCGGCTCACTTTGCAGAGCCCGTCGCCGCGGCAATCAACGAGAGTGCTGCGGTGTTTGCGGCACCCGAGCCCGCCGCGCCGGCGTTTCCCATAGCCCCGGCATCCGAGGTTGCGCCCGCGTCTACGCCGGCGCCCGAGGCGGGGCCATCCCCCGAGGACGGCCCTGCACCCACGGCCCCGCAGCCTGCGCCCGCAAGCGAGTCCGATGCCGTGACCGAGCCCGCCGCCCAGTCGCAAAGCACGCCCGCGCCGTCGCACTTTGCGACGCCCAAGCCTATAGACGTCAGCCAGCAAGACGACGAGTCGACCGCCCGCGTGTCCGAGGAGCCCGACTCCCCGGACACCGGCGATTCCGAATCAAACGCCGAGACCGACACCATCTCTCCCGGTGACACAGCCGAAATCGACGTTGCCGCCGTTGAGGCCAAGCTCAAAGACCCCGGCTCGACCATGAGCTTTGAACCCCTGACCGAGGAGCGCATCGAGACCGACTCGACCTATGATGCCGGCACCACCACGCAACTCATGTGGGGCGCCCGCTCTGACGTTGGCTGCGTACGCCCGCACAATGAGGATTCCTACCTGGTGCAGTCGCCGCTCTTTTGCGTATGCGACGGCATGGGCGGTCACGCCGCCGGCGAGGTAGCCTCTTCCATCGCCGTCGAGACTATTGCCAAGACGGCCCCGCAGTCCGCCGACGCAGCACGCCTGGCCGCAGCCGTCGAGGCAGCCAACGCCGCCGTAATCGAGGCCGCCTTGAACGGCCTGGGCAAGCCCGGCATGGGCTGCACAGCCACTTGCGCCTATATCGAAAACGACACGCTCGCCATCGCCCACGTGGGTGACTCTCGCGCCTACCTGCTCCACGAGGGCACGCTCATCCGCGTGACCCGCGACCACTCCTACGTGGAGGAGCTCGTGGACGCCGGCGAGATTACGGCAGACGAGGCTCGCGTCCACCCCAACCGCTCGGTCATCACCCGTGCGCTGGGCTCGGACCCCGCCATGTATGCCGACCACTTCACTCTGCATATCGAGGAAGGCGACCGCCTGATCCTGTGCTCCGACGGCCTTTCGAGCATGATTCCCGATAGCGATATCGAGAACATCGCCACGCAGTCCTCAACCGCGCAAATCTGCGTCGACAACCTAGTGGACGCGGCGCTTGCCGCCGGCGGCCACGACAACGTGACCGTAGTAGTCGTTGACCTGGTTGACGATGGCGTTATGCGCGAGGCGCAACGCGTGCGTCGCCGCAACATTACTATCGCCGCCATCCTGGCCCTCGTCTTTGTGCTGGCAGCCGGCATCTGGGCCTACACGGGTGTCACCGGCTCGTACTACCTGGGTACCTACCAGGGCAATGTCGCCGTCTGGCGCGGCCTGCCCGGCAAGCCGCTCGGACTCACGCTCCACTGGCTCGAGAGCGAAACCAGCATTAAGCTGTCCGACCTGCCCGAAGACACGCAAAACCGCCTCAAGGCGGGCATTCCGCAAACAAGTGTCGACGATGCGCAGGACACGATATCCAAGTACCGCCACCAGATCGACGAGGAGCAGACCCGCCAGGTGATCGACGCGCAAACGATTCGCGACAACACCAATCAGGGATCGACCTCCGAATCAGATTCCGAGAAAACCGCCGAACAGTCCGCCGAGGCCGAAGCCTCCGATAAGAATTAGAAAGGGAGTGCCGCTTATGAGTCGCCGCAACACCGAACTGCTCTTGCTCATCGCCTCGGCGTTCCCCGTCATCCTGCTGTATGCGATGTACGTGCTCACCGCGGGCGCCGCCATCTCCTTTGAGACGCTCGCCGTGCCGATCGGCCTCTTTGCCGCCTTCGCCGCGGCACATATCGCCGTGCGCATCTTGGCGCCCGGCGCCGACCCCGCCATCCTACCCATCGTATTTATACTTTCGGGCATCGGCATCACGTTCGTGACACGCCTCGCCCCCGCTCTCGCCATCTCACAGCTCATCATCCTGTTTGTCTCGGTGGCCCTGATGGTGGGAACGCTCGCACTGGTCAAAAACCTCGACGTGGTCATGCGCTACAAGTACACCTTTGGCATCATCGGCATCATCCTGCTGATGCTGCCCATCTTTATCGGCACCACGATCTCGGGCTCCAAGCTGTGGATTCGCATCGCGGGCTTTACCATCCAGCCTGGCGAGTTCGCCAAGGTCTTTATCGTGCTGTTCCTGGCCGGGTACCTGGCCGAGAACCGCGAGCTGCTCTCCATCTCCAACCGCAAGATCCTGGGCTTTAAGATCCCTCGCCTGCGACTGCTGCTGCCGCTGTTTGCCGTGTGGGGTGTGTGCCTGCTCGTCGTCGTCTTCGAACGCGACCTGGGTTCGGCCGTGCTGTTCTACACCATCTTCTTGCTGATGCTCTACGTTGCCACGGGGCGCTTTTCGTATGTCGTTATCGGCCTTGCGCTCTTAGCCGTTGGAGCTGTGGGCGCCTACAAGTTCCTGTCTCACGTTCAGGTGCGTTTCCAGGTTTGGGTCGATCCGTTTAAGGACGCCCAGGGCCAGGGCTACCAGATCGTCCAGTCGCTCTTCTCGCTTGCCGATGGCGGCCTGGTCGGTGTTGGCATCGGCAACGGCATGGCCAACAACATCCCCGTCGTCGAGTCCGACTTTATCTTCTCGGCTATCGGCGAGGAGATGGGCCTTTTGGGCGGCGGCGCCGTGCTCATCCTGTTTATGCTCTTTGCCGTGCGTGGCCTCACCACGGCCGCCCGCGCTAAATCCGACCTCGCAGCCTTTAGTGCCACGGGCCTTACGGCCGCCATCAGCTTCCAGGCCTTCTTGATCGTTGGCGGCGTAACCCGCCTGATCCCGCTGACCGGCGTCACCCTGCCCTTTATGAGCCAGGGCGGCTCCTCGCTGCTGGCGAGCTTTATCATCGTCGCGCTCCTGCTGCGCGCCGGTGACGAAGCGACCGGACGCGAGGCCGAGCTTACCGGCACCGGCACTATGGCCGCCATCACCGATGATCAGGTCGCATCTGCCGCCGCCCCGACGGGCACGCGCTTTGCCACCTCGTCTTCCTACGGCAGCGGCAGCCATTCCGTCGGCTCGCGCATGCGCCGTCGCCTGCTCGACACGCCTGAATCCGGTGTGCTCGGCCGCGTTGCGCTCGCCAACCGTCTAACCCGTGCGGTGCTCGCCTTTACGGCGCTATTCGCCATCCTTATCGGCAACCTCACCTATGTCCAGGTCATCAAGGCCAAGGACTATCAGGACATGCCGACCAACAACCACACCATCGCCCGCTCCAAGTACATCCAGCGCGGTTCCATCATCACGTCCGACGGCGTGACGCTGGCCGAGTCGCTGCAGCAGGAGGACGGCACCTACGTACGCTCCTACCCCAACGGTAACCTGGCAGCGCACGTGGTTGGCTACGTGAGCCAGCAGTATGGCACCACCGCCATCGAGAGCGTCATGAACGACACGCTCACCGGTTCTAAGGACTACTCCAGCTGGAACAACGCCATCGCGTCGCTCGCGGGCCAGACCCAGCCGGGCAACACCGCCAAGCTCACCATCGACTCGCGCATCCAGACGGCGGCCGAGCAGGCACTCAAGGGCTTTAAGGGCGCTGTAGTGGTCATCGACCCGCGTACCGGCGCGGTGCTCGCATGTGCCAGCTCGCCCACCTACGACAACACCAACATCGACGCCCTACTGCAGGCTGGCGGCGGCGAGGACGGCTCTATGTACAATCGCGCCATGGACGCGCTGTACACGCCGGGCTCCACGTTTAAGGTCGTTACGCTTTCCGCGGCACTCGAGACCGGCACCGCCAGCCTTACCAGCACCTACCAGGCGCCCGGCTCCATGGACATCGGCAACGCACCGGTCACCAACTATGCCAACGAGAGCTACGGCACCATCAGCCTGCAGCAGGCCTTTGCCGTGTCCTCCAACGTCGTCTTTGGCCAGGTGGCAAACGAAGTTGGCGCAAACACGCTCGTGCAGTTTGCCAACGCCTTTGGCTACGGCCAAAAGCTCGGCCAGGACCTGACCTCCGCGGCCTCCATCATGGCAGACCCGTCGCTCATGACCGAGTGGGAGACCGCTTGGGCCGGCGCCGGCCAGCCTGTCGGCATGGACCACACGCCCGGCCCGCAGACCACCGTCATGCAAAACGCCGTGATTGCCGCCGCCATCGCTAACAGTGGCGTGGTCATGGACCCGTACTTTGTAGCCCAGGTACTCGCCCCGGACGGAACTGTGGTCAAGACCACGCAGTCCCGCTCGCTGGGTCAGGCCGTCAGCTCCGCCACGGCCGACCAGGTCAAGCAGGCCATGCTCGCCGTCGTCCAGTCCGGTACCGGCACCGATGCCCAGGTCCCCGGCGTCAAGGTCGCCGGCAAGACCGGCTCGGCCGAGACCGGCGGCACCAACGTCAACTCGATGTTCGTTGGCTTTGCACCTTACGATTCACCCACGGTCGCCATCTCGGTGGCCTTGGAGGATTACGACAAACACGACGTCAAGGCGGCCAAGATTGCCGGCATCGTCCTGACCGCAGCGCTCGCCGCACAGGGAGCGTGATGTCCATGATCGAATCGGACACCCGAGGCGCGCCGCGGCCGAAGAGTTAGCGGCAACGCGCCACACGGCCCCAGCGGCCACATCGTATGTACTACACACATCGTTGAGCGAATAGTTATGTTAGGAGCAGGAATGGAACAGAGGGTCCTCGGGGGAAGATACCTCCTCAAGGATAAGGTGGGGACAGGCGGCATGGCGACCGTCTTCCGTGCGCAGGACCAGGTCCTCGACCGCACGGTAGCCGTCAAGATCATGCTGCCGCAGTATGCTGGCGACGCAACCTTCGCCGCACGCTTTAAGCAGGAGGCTCAGGCAGCAGCCGGTCTCTCCTCCCCCTATATCGTGGGCGTCTACGATTGGGGCAAGGACGGCGACACCTATTACATCGTCATGGAGTACCTGCGCGGCACCGACCTTAAGAGCGGCATCAAGAGCCACGGCGCCCTCGACCCCAAGAAGGTCGCCCAGATCGGCTCGCAGATCAGCTCCGCGCTTTCGGTCGCCCACAAGCACGAGATCATCCACCGCGACATTAAGCCGCAGAACATCATGGTGCTGCCAGACGGCAACATCAAGGTGATGGACTTTGGCATCGCGCGCGCCAAGAACAGCCACCTCACGCAAGACAACAACGTGCTGGGAACCGCCCACTACGTCAGCCCCGAGCAGACCCGTGGTCAGGACCTCGGCCCCACCTCGGATATCTACTCGCTGGGCGTCGTGATGTACGAGTGCGCCACCGGCCGCGTTCCCTTTGACGGTGACGACGCTATCTCGGTCGCACTCAAGCAGGTCAACGAGCTGCCTATTCCGCCGAGCCAGATCAACTCCGGTGTCGACGCCGACCTTGAGCGCATCATCCTCAAGTGCATGGAGAAGGACCCGGCAAACCGCTTCCAGACCGCCGACGAGCTGCGTCAGGTGCTCAACAGCTACCTGTCGGGCCGTGCCGTCAACATCTCGGAGCCCACGCGCATCATCGGTGCCCCCGGTGAGCTGGGCGCCACCAAGACTCGCGAGCTTTCCGATCAGACGCGCGCCATGGTGCGTCCCGTCTCGGGCGTGAGCGGCCAGAATACCGCCCGTAGCTCGGTTTCGGGCTCCACCGGCTCCTACGAGGTCGAAAAGCCCAAATCCAACAAGAACAAGATCATCGCCGCCGTGGTGGCAGCCGTTGCCGTCATCGGTATCGTGGTGGCCTTTGCCACAGGACTCTTTGGCGGCGAGCAGGTCACCGTGCCCGATGTGCTAGGCAAGGACCAGCAGACTGCCGTCGAGCAGATCAAGGAAGCCGGCCTCGAGGTCGGCACCATCGACCAAAGCTACAACGACGATGTCGACGAGGGCAAGGTCGCCGAGCAGACGCCCAACGGCAACACCAAGAAGGCCAAGGGCACCAAGGTGAACCTGGTGATCTCCAAGGGCCCCAAGCCCTCCGAGAAGGTTGAGGTTCCCCGGCTTGTCGGCCTGACCAAGGACCAGGCAGAAGCCGCGCTGGCAAGCGTTGGCCTGAAGGGCAACGCCTCCGAGGAGGCCAACGAGGCCGATGAGGGCCAGGTCTTTGAGCAGGGCACCGAAGCCGGTAAGGAAGTCGAAAAGGGCACGACCATCTCGTATAAGGTCTCGAGCGGCCCGGATACCACGTCCGTCCCCGATCTGACCGACATGACCGAGGCCCAGGCGCGCAACGCCCTCGATATGGCAGGCTTTGGCGTCGACGTGAGCTACCAGGAGAACGACTCGGTTACCGAGGGCACCGTGATCAGCTGGAACCCCAGCGGCAAGCAGAAGCCCGGCGCCACGATTACCGTCGTCATTGCCAAGAAGTCCGGCAAGGCCTCCGTCCCGGGCAACCTATACGGCAAGAGCATTTCCGCCGCCGTTACCGCGCTCAACAACGCCGGTTTCTATAACATTGGCTTCTGTGACCAGAACGGCAATCCCGTGAGCGGTAACGAGGATGCCACCGTTACGGGCGTCTCCCCCACCGGCAAGCAGTCCACCGACAGCACGATTACGCTGACGGTTGCACTTTCTGGCTCGGGTTCGGGTTCGGGCACGGGCACGGGCGGCGATTCCGGTACGACCAACTAAGTCGCCACCCCACCGCTCATTTCGGCTCTCGCCGCAAACATATTCGCTCACAGGCGCCCGCTTGCTTCCCCAGCAAGCGGGCGCTTCGTTTTTGACATGACATGAACCAGAAGAGCCCGGCACCGTGGCGGTGTACCGGCTCGACAAATCTCTGGTGCCCCCGGGCGGATTCGAAAACTCCCCCCGCGGGGAAATTGGTGACGCGGGTGCCGACGGTCCGAATCCGGCCTTTAGACCAGAAGAGCCCGGCACCGTGGTGGTACCGGGCTCGGCAAATCTCTGGTGCCCCCGGGCGGATTCGAACCGTCGACACCCGCTTTAGGAGAGCGGTGCTCTATCCCCTGAGCTACGGAGGCATGCTGTACTAGTGTAGCAGATTTACACCGCTACCAATGGCTAGTTGCCTTTATGGAAAAGGTTCTTGATGACAGAGGGGATGCTCTTGGCGCCCTTGGCCGTCACATCGATAAAGTCGGGCGAACGAACGAGCTTGTCCTCGTCAATGTACTTACGCACCGCGCGAAGCGTTTCCTTGTCATTGCGCGTCGAAAACGTAAAGTGGCCATTCTCTTTGGTAAAGATGGCAAAACGCGTAATCTTCTTGGTGCCGCGCAAAACCTCGGCGGCAATATAGTCGACCTCGTCCCACGGGATTTGGATATAATCCTCGGGATTACGCTCGTTATAGTACTCAAACGCCTTATTGCCCACCATCACGTTACCGTGACTGGTAAGCCCCATCAGGCAGGTTGCCGGCGTTGCCAAATCGACCGTGCTGTTCTGAGATTGCGCCATACGCGCCTCGCCCTCCAATAAAAACAATCGGACCGCATCCAGTGTACCCACCGGGTGCGGTCCGTTTCAATGGCTCAAAAGCCCTTGCCTAGCAACTCTCGGTCTTAAGCCGAAGCGTGCTTACATGAAGCCGCAGACGCGACCGATGATGCCGACGGCGAAGAGAGCCAGGATGATGACGATCGGGCTGACCTTCTTCTTGAGGAGCTTGCAGACCAGAAGGGTCAGGCACACGGCGGCAAGGCCGGGGATGAGCTGATCGAGGTTGGCCTGAAGCGTGGTGACCTTCACCGGGTCGAGTGCGTTGGCACCGACAGAGCTGTACATCGTCAGTGCCTGCTTGATGCCCTCAGAACCGGCGGGCAGGTTGGCCCAGTCGATATAGGCGCCAGCAGACTGCGTGACCTTGGAGACGACCGGGGTGAAGGAGATGGACACCCAGCGCTCGACCAGGGCGCCGATGATGAACATACCCAGGATGGAAGCACCCTCGGTGACCTTGCCCATCAGACCGCCGGAGAGGTCCTTGGCGATGGAGGAGCCGACCTTGTAGCCAAACTCCTGCGTGTACCACAGGAAGGCGTAACGGATGATGTTCCACGCGAAGAAGAACAGCAGCGGACCGGCGATGCTGCCGGACAGGGCCAGGGAAGCGCCCAGTGCGCCCAGAATCGGGCGAAGGGTGAACCAGAAGGCGGGGTCGCCGACGCCGGCGAGCGGGCCCATCATACCGACCTTGACGCCCTGAATGGCGACGTCGTCAATCGGAGCACCGTTGGCGCGCTCCTCCTCGAGGGCGAGGGTAACGCCAATGACGGGGGCGGAAACATAGGGGTGGGTGTTATAGAACTCCAGGTGGCGCTTAAGAGCGGCAATCTGGTCATCCTTGCTGGTGTAGAGCTTCTTGATCGCAGGGATCATTGCGAAGCACCAGCCGCCGTTCTGCATACGCTCGTAGTTCCACGAGCCCTGAAGGAACTGATGACGGAAGCAAACCTTCTTACGGTCAGCCTTGGTGAGCTGAATCTTGTTCTCTGCCATATGTATCACTCCCCTCCTACTCGTAATCGTTCAGAATGTCGCCGAGCGGGTCACCGGAGCCACCGCCCATGCCGCCACCCTGCTTGGCCAGATCCTTAAGGCCAAGGTAGATGAGGGCAAGGGAGATGCCGATGAGGCCAAGGGCGATCAGCGTGAGCTGAGGGATGGCAGCAAGGACAAAGCCGAGGATGAAGAACGGCCAGGTCTCCTTGGTGGCCATCATGTTGATGACCATGGCGTAACCGACGGAAGCGACCATGCCGCCGCCGACAGCCATGCCGCCGGACAGCCAATCGGGCATAGCGTTAAGCGCGTTGGTAACGGCCTCGGCCGGGATGATGCACAGAAGTACTGCCGGGATGGCGATACGAACACCCTGCATGAGGATGCCGGCGTACTGCCAACGCTCGATGCCGGCGAAGTCGCCCTTCTCGGCGCAGGCGTCCATGCCGTGAACCATAGCGGTAGCCAGGGTACGGCAGATCATGGTCAGGAACAGACCAGCGACCGACAGCGGGACGGCGACGGCGATGGCGGCGGTAACGGCCTTGGCCGAATCGGTGGCGCCACCGTTGAGGGCGAGCACCATGATGATCGAAGAAGCGACCGAGGCCAGAGCGGCGTCAGGCGCGACGGCGGCGCCGACGTTAGCCCAGCCAAGGGCCATCATCTGGAGCGAACCGCCCAGGAGGATGCCCTCCTGAAGGTGACCGGTTACGAGACCGATAAGCGTGCATGCCACGAGCGGCTGATGGAACTGGAACTCATCCAGAATGCCTTCCATACCGGCAAGCAACGCGACAATCGCAACAAGCAGAATAGTGATTGCAGACATGTATCGGACCCTCCTTTACTATGCTTGAGCGGCCAGTTCGGCCTTTGCTTTCTTCAACATGGCGTCGAGATCCTCGGAGGAATCCGAAGGAACCTTGCGGACCTCGAACTTGACGCCCTTGGCCTTGAGAGCCTCGATAGTCTTGACGTCGTCATCGCCCATAGCGACAGCGTTAGTGACGACGACCTTGCCCTTGGAGTGGGCCATGGAACCGATGTTGGCTTCCTTGATGTCGACGCCGGCCTCGATGGCCCTGAGCAGATCCTGCGGGTTCTCGAACAGCAGCATGGCCTTGGTGTCGCCAAAGCGCGTGTCCTTGACGACCTCGGCCATCTTCTTGATGGGCACGACGTTGGCATGGACTCCCGGAGGGGCAGCCTGCTCAATCATGGTCTTGCGGAGCTCGTCGTGAGCAACGCCGTCGGAGACCACGATAATGCGGTTGGGGTTGATCTGCTTGGTCCACGTGGTGGCCACCTGACCATGCAGCAGACGGGTGTCGATACGGACGTGGGCGATCTTGATGTGCCCGTCGCCGATCACCGTTCCCGGAGGAATGGCACCCGCAGGAGCAGCGGCGGCCGCAGCCGGCTTCTTCTCCTCGGGCTCCAGAGACTCGGGCTTGACGCGCACGCCGGCCTTAGCCTCAGTCACGAGATGTTTTGCGATCGCATGTGCAGTGTTCTTTGCGTCAAAGCGCTGCGAATATGCCTCGATGAGCATAGGCAGGTTGACACCGGTGACGATAGCCCAGGAATCGTGGCCCTCGATGAGCCCGCTGATCTGGTTGAACGGCGTGCCGCCCCACAGATCAACGAGGAAGAGCACCTGCTCCTGGTCCTCGAAGGAAGCGACTGCTTCCTCGACCTTGGCACGGAAGTCGTCGGGGCCCATGCTCGGCTCGAGCGAGACCACGGCTACAGACGGCTGATCGCCAAAGACCATCGAGCCCGTCTGCTTGATTCCAGCTGCCAAGTCCCCATGGCTAGCAAGAACAATACTTACCATCACATAACCTCCTTTTTGTCTACGTATTTCCTACACGACAAAAAAGAGTATAGCCGCAAGCGTGGCTAAATTATAGGAAAAAATGTGAACGGTTGGATTATTTGTTTAAACGTCCTGCTTTGTTACAAGTTGGTTACATCGCTGGTTTTCAGCTATTCCTCGCTAAACATAATTAGTTTGACCATCTTAGAAAACAGATACAAGCACAGCATTCATTAATACCGATTTAAATCGGATAAGAACCTGCTTGACTCTTCGATATTTTGTTTAAACAGACGTGACTTGGCTAATTTCGTTAGTTATGCTCTAGCAAACCGTCAAAATAGAATAGTCATTGGGGACGTTCTTTAATGACTAGTCGTTTAAGAACGTCCCCAATGACTAAGTT
Organism: uncultured Collinsella sp.; assembly: GCA_902466075.1. Lineage (GTDB taxonomy): Bacteria > Actinomycetota > Coriobacteriia > Coriobacteriales > Coriobacteriaceae > Collinsella. The sequence continues at coordinate 53,860 of CABQQA010000008.1, read as the reverse complement.
AGGCGATGTGGAGGGGGTTGGCGGCGTCGACGGCATCGGGGGCGTCGGAGAGGCCGTCGGGGGCAGCGTCTGCCGGGTCCTCGTCGGGGGTCTCGATCTGCTTGATCATGACCTCCTGGCCCTGCAGCAGGTATGTCTCGCCGCTGCCGCAATAAGGGCAGGTCTTGCCATGCTCGACCGTCGCGTAGTCGCGGCCGCACGCCTCGCAATGTGTCACGGCTTCAACGGGCTCCACGATAAGCTCCGAGCCCTCGGTGATAGGCTTTTTATCCGCTGCCCAGCGCCAAGCGTCGAGCAGCAAGTCGGGAACGACGCCCGAGACCTCGCCCAACAGCAACGTCACGCTCGAAACGCGACTTACGCCGTTGGCGCGAGCCACATTCTCGACATCGCGAATGATGTGATACACGATTCCGAGCTCGTGCACTTTTAATTCCTTCCGCCGTTCCCGTTATGACTACTTACTTGCGACCGAATTTGATCTTGATGGCGCGCTTGAGTGCGTACTTGCCCAGGCTGGGAAGCTTTTGCTCGTATTTGACCATCGTGGAGCACTCGGGGCGGTCGCGATCCAGATGGATGGCGTCAAACGCGCACTTGGTGGTGCACAGGCCGCAGCCGATGCACTTGTTGGGGTCGACGATCGAGGCACCGCAGCCCAAGCAGCGAGCGGTCTCGGCGCGCACCTGCTCCTCGGTAAAGGTCTCGACGTACTCGCTAAAGGGCGCAGCCTTCTCGCGGTCGACACGTGCCACCTCGCGGCTTGCGTTGTCATAGCTCTCAATCACAACATCGTCGCGGTCAAGCGCGGTGTAGCGGCGCTGGTTGCGGCCGATGGTGAGCGTGGAGCCCGGCTGCACAAAGCGATGGATGGACACGGCGGCCTCGTGACCGGCGGCGATGGCGTCGATAGCAAAGCTGGGACCGGTGTAGACGTCGCCGCCCACAAAGATGTCGGGCTCGGCGGTCTGGTACGTCTGCGGATCGGCAAGGGCACCCTGGCTGCGGCCGAGCTCCACCTTGGAGCCAGCCAGCAGGTCGCCCCACACAATGGACTGGCCAATCGACATGACGACACGGTCGGCATCGACACGGCGCAAGTCGTTCTCGTCATACTCGGGCGCAAAACGGCCCTCGTCGTCAAAGACACGCGTGCAGCGCTTAAAGGTGATACCGCACACACGACCGGCCTCGTCCAGGTGAATCTCCTTGGGGCCCCAGCCGCAGCTAATGTGCGCGCCGTCCTCAATGGCCTCGCGACGCTCCTCCTCGCTGGCAGGCATCTTGACCTCGCTCTCCAGGCAGAACATCTCAACGTGCTCGGAACCCAGACGGCAGGCGTTGCGCGCGACATCGATGGCCACGTTGCCGCCGCCCACCACGATGGTGCGCCCGGGCAGCGCGTCGATCTTGCCGCTGTTGACCTCGCGCAGAAAGTCGACGGCCACGGTCACGTCCTCGGCATCCTCGCCCGGAATACCGGCAAGGCGGCCACCCTGGCAGCCAATGGCCACGTAAAAGGCTTTAAAGCCCTGCGCGCGAAGCTCGTCGAGCGTCACATCGCGACCGACCTCCACGCCATAGCGGAACTCGGCGCCCATCAGGCGAATGACCTCGACCTCGGCCTCGATAACGTCCTTCTGCAGCTTAAAGCTGGGAATGCCGTAGGTGAGCATGCCGCCCGGGCGCTCGTTTTTCTCGAACACGACGGGCTTGTAGCCCTTCTCGGCCAGATAGAAGGCGCAGGACAGACCGGCCGGACCGGCGCCGATGATGGCGATCTTCTGGTCGAAGCCGCCGGCACGCGTCGGGGTCACCACAGGTGGGACATAGCGAGTCGCGGCATCCAGATCGCGCTGGGCGATAAACTTCTTGACCTCGTCGATGGCCACGGCCTCGTCCACGCGACCGCGGGTGCAGGCATCCTCACAGCGGCGGTTGCACACACGGCCGCAGATAGCGGGCAACGGGTTCTCGCGCTTGATGAGCGCCAACGCCTCGTCATAGCGGCCCTGCGCCGCGAGCTTCAAATAGCCCTGAACGGCAACGTGCGCGGGGCAGGCCGTCTTGCAGGGAGCGGTGCCGGACTCATGCGTCTCGATACGGTTATCGTTGCGGTAGTTGGGCGACCACTTGGTGTGGTCCCACTTGGTGGCATCGGGCAGCTCCTGGCGCGGATACTCGGGTAAGCGGCCGCCGGCCTTTTTGCTGCAGAGCTTCTGGCCCAGCTTGGCGGCGCCGGCCGGACACACCTCAACGCAGCGACCGCAGGCCACGCACTTGTCCTTCTCGACCTTGGCGACATAGGCCGAGCGCGACAGGTTGGGCGTGTTGAACAGCTGAGAGGTGCGCAGGGCGTAGCACACGTTGACGTTGCAGTTGCAGATGGCAAAGATTTTGTTCTCGCCGTCAATGTTGGTGATCTGGTGCACAAAGCCGTTGTCCTCGGCCTGGCGCAGGATGTCGTAAACCTCGTCGCGCGTCACATAGTGGCCGCGGTCGGTCTCAACCACATAGTCGGCCATATCGCCCACGGCAATGCACCAGTCGGCGGGGTCGTCGGCGCAGCCCTCTCCCATCACGCGACGGCTCGCGCGGCAGCTGCAGGTGCTAGCGGCATACTTACCTTCGTATTTGTCGAGCCAATGCTCGATATGCTCGATCGGCACCGAGGTGCTCGCGGCATCGATGGCCTTCTCGACCGGAATGACATGCATGCCGATGCCGGCACCGCCGGGCGGCACCATCGGCGTGGCCTTGGACAGCGGTCCCTTGGACGCCTGCTCAAAGAACTTGGCATAGACCGGGTGTTCCTCGAGCTGGCTCACGCGCATGTTGAGGAACTCGGCAGAACCCGGCACCAGCATGGGCAGCACCCACTGCTTGGCGCGCTCGGGGTTTTCCCAGTTGTACTCGAGCAGACCCGTGTAGCTCATGTCGTCGAGCATCTTCTCGATATCGGCTTCGGGCATGCCGGTGAGCTTGACCATCTCGGGCAGCGTATAGGGACGGCGCATCTTCATCTTGCAGAGCACTTCGGCCTGCTCGTCGGTTGCGGCCTCGGCAAACGACCAGTACTCGTAGCCCAGCAGCTCGTCGCGGTGCAGCAGGCGGTTGGTGCAGTGCTCACACAGTTTGACGATGGCCTCGCGCGGATGCTCCGGTATCGGCGGCACGAACTCCGCGCCGATATCGGGCTCGGTATAGCTAATCCCCGGTCCGTTGAGAATCATAGTCGTCCCTTCTCTTGCCACAGCCCGGCGAGACCGCAGCGCCCCTCTTTTTTTGCAGGCCGGGCATGCCCCCATGCCTTTCACCCGCCATTGTTGACATTGTGTCAAAAATAGTATTGACGAACCGTCAACAATATTCAAGACTGTTAGGCGAACGGTCAGGCAAAAGAGGATGAAAGGCGGCAAAACATGGGCAACAACGCAGCAGATATCTCTGTGGTCGATGCCGTCCCCGCATCCGATAGCGCGGCAAAACGCCTGACGGGCGACGAGCGCCGTCGCGAGATCCTCGCCGCTGTGCGCGCCGTGAGCGCCGAGCTTGGTGTGTCCCATCTTTCGGTATCGGCCGTGACCAAGCGGGCTGGCTGCACGCGTTCGCTGTTCTACCACTACTTTGCCGATATGGATGCCGCCGTCACCGCCGTTATGGACGAGGCAATCGACGGCTTTATCGCCGAGCTCGAGCAGTGGAACGCCAGCCGCACGGTTGGCGACATCGAAGGCGCACTCGACACCGTTGCTCCGCTCTTTAAGCGCCTGGTCGTGAGCGGCCACGAGTTGCCGAGCACGCTCACCTCGAGCAGCGGCGCGCTCTACGGCGGCTTTTTGCACAACGTGGTCCAGCGCGTGGCGCAGTATATCTGCGATACCACCGTGGTGGATTTTGTCGCCCATCACGAGCTACGCATCGACCATGTCTACGAGACGTTCTACACCCTCATCATGGGGCTGCTGATGTATATCCGCACGCACCCCGATGTGCCCGACGAGACAGTCAAGGAAATCATCGCCTCGACGCTCCATATCGAGGGCTATACCGCCAAGTATCAGGAGCGCAAGCCCCAGAACTGACGACATTTGGCCAAACTGCCCGCGATCAGAAGAGGGGCCGCGGGCTTGTGAAAGGAGAGCAGCATGCTGTTCGATGTTTGGGGTAGCAATACCCTTATCCACTGGGCCGGCTGGGCCATGGTCTTTATTGGCCTGATCGTGCTCAACGAGGTCGGCCGCCGCACCAAGCTGGGCGCGGCCATCATCTTTGGCGTGGCTCCGCTGGCCATGACCATCTACTGCGTCGCTATCGCCATCGGCGTCTCACAGGGTGCCGAGTGGGCGCTCACCAACCCCACCCATGTGTACCAGAACAGCTGGTTCCACTACGCCAAGGTATACGCGGCGCTGGCCGGTTGCTGGGGCTTCATTGCCATTAAGTACCAGTGGGGCAAGATCGGCAAGGCGCATTGGTTCCGCGCGTGGCCGTTTGTGATCGTCGCCATCAACATCATGATCGCCGTCGTGTCCGACTTTGAGAGCGCCTATCACTTCTTTGTCCTGGGCAAGTCCACCTGGGTCACCTCCGAGGGCGCCACGCAGCTCGCCGGCTGGAACAACGTGTTCAACGGCATCGCCGGTATCATCAACATCTTCTGCATGACCGGTTGGTGGAGTGTCTACGCCTCTGAGGACAAGACCGACATGCTGTGGCCCGACATGACCTGGGTCTACATCATCGCCTACGACATCTGGAACTTCTGCTACACCTACAACTGCCTGCCCACCCACTCCTGGTTCTGCGGCTTTGCACTGCTGCTGGCGCCCACCGTCGCCGCCTTTATCTGGAACAAGGGCGGCTGGATCCAGAACCGCGCCTTTACGCTGGCTATTTGGTGCATGTTTGCCCAGGTGTTCCCGTACTTCCAGGAGGAGTCCATCTTTGTGACCCACTCCACGCTCGACCCCAGCGCCGCTACTGCGGTCTCGATCGCCGCGCTGGTCGCCAACATCGCCGCGATCATCTACATCGCCTACCGCGCCAAGAAGCTCGGCCGCAATCCCTACAAGCAGGATGTCTTTGAGGGCACCAGCGATTGGGAGAAGGCTACCGCTCGCCGCGCCAAGGTGGATTACGCACACGCCGAGTAACGCGCTGGTCGCTGTTGGCACTTGAGCATAGGCCCGCCCGCCAGGATTTTCAATCCAATGTCTCGCAGAGCCCCCGGAAAGCGTTTCACTCGCTTTCCGGGGGCTTTTGTCGTTGCGTCTTATTCATCTATTCAAAAACATGCGCATATATAAAATCGGATTTCAAATCATACGGCGGCTCTATGGGCTCCCGTTTTTGGGTACAGTGTTGTCCCGATATTGAGCTTGGGGGATATATGAAAGATGAGACGATGGGTCAAGAGGATGCGGCCCAAGATGCAGAAGCTTGCGCTGAGGCCTTGGAGAGCTTAGACCGAATTTCACTCGATGAGATTGCGTTTGACGATTCGGGCGTTGATGTGCAGGATGAGCCGGAAGCCGAGGCGCAGTCCGATGATCAGGATGCAGACGATGTTGAGCCTGCCGAAGATGAGGCAGATCACGAAGACACCGAAAGCGAGGCCGACGACCAGCCCGGATCCGACACGGGCGAGGAAACCGTCTTGCTCGACAGCTTGCCGGCCGAGGATTCGCTGACCCGCGAGCTTCCTGGCCTGGGTTCCGCACCAGCCGTGGACGAGACCATCGCCATGGGCGATATTCCCCTGCCGTCCGTTCCCTCGGCACACGAAGCCGAGGTTCGCCATCGCAAGATGTCGCCCAAGCGCCGCAATCTGATGGTCGCCGGTGTCGTGGCCGTCGCGCTCGTCGCCGGCGGTGCAGGCTATGCTGCCTGGAACGGATATCAGCAAGAGCAGGCTGCCGCTGTCGCCGCCAATGCCCACACGATGATGTCAGTGCAGATTGGCGTGCATGCCGCGGGCCTCGACTGTTCCACCGGCTCCAAGATTCCCGTACAGGTGAGCGGTCAAGACGCTGATGGCTCCTCCGTGAGCGAAACGCTCTATGTTGACGAGCACGGCCGCGGCATCAAACTGCTGCCCGGCGATTACACGCTCTCCATCGCTGCCTCCCCCATCGCGGCCGACGGCACCATCTATACCGTCCCGACCACCAAGACGCAGGTCACCGTTAAGAGCGATGGACAGGATTTAAGTGCCCAGGCCACCTTTAAGCTCAAGGTGCCTTCGGCCGACACGGTGACTGACGATCAAATCGATGCCGCCGCCAAGTATGCCGAGGAGGGCGGTGCGAGCTCCGCCGCGGCTGCCAAAGTGCTCCAGCAGGCAGCAACCGCGCGGCGCGACGCCGCCGTCAATGCCGTGAGCGCGCAAAAGGCACAGGCATCCCGTGATGCTGACGCTCGCCACAAGGCAACCGACCTCTACCAGCTCGATATTCCCGTCGAGTGGTACGGCAAGGTCGCAACTTGGCAAAACGGCAGCACGCTATGCATCTATCTGGGCGACGACGCCAATACGCCGCTCGTGACGCTCGTCGCCGTGCGCGATGGCGAGACCTTTACGCCCGATGAGGGCGATACGGTTTTGGGCACGGTCAGCCTGGGCAACGGTTATACCGTCTATGCCAGCGGCCCCGTCTATCCGTACGTGGTGCCCCAGACTATCAACGGGCGCACCCAGAATCCCGTGTCAACCTACCCCATGGACACGGCCATTGAGCTTGTCGAGCTTACGACCGGCAACCGCTACACCTACAGCCAGATCAAGAGCGTGCTGGTCGGCAAAGACGGCAAGGCCGACGCTGCCACCAAGCTCGAATGCGACTACATCGCCCAGATTCTGCTGCCGAGCATCAAGGCCCAGGACTAGCCGGGCGCATCATGGTACTCCCCAACCGTGATGAAGGGGCCAGGAGGTCCTGGCCCCACAGATCCGTAGATGATCAGGCAAGGAGCCACTTCCATGCGGGCACAGCGTGTACCACACCGTGTTCACATGGAATATCGGCCTGTTCATCCATAGTAACGATTACCGACTCGCCAAGATCAAACTGGGCCATCGAGGCATCGAGGGCTGCAATTTCGCGTTCGCGCGTTTTCTCGCTTGCCATATCCACACTCACCTGAGTCAGGCTATAAGCCTGCATGAGAAGTGCATCCCCAGCCACAAAGTCAACCTCATGGCTTTTATTCTTCTCCTTGACCAGTAGGCGGCAGACCGAACCGACCCGCACCGCAGGAGTCCTTCTTCTGAGCGCATTGAACACCGCAGTCTCGAGCCTCTGGCCCTGGTCCAATGCCGATGCGGGAGAGAATGCTCCAAACATCGCAGGGTCGACAGCGTAGACCTTAGACGCAGACCGCATGTTATTTGCCAGTGAACGCGTGAACTCCGGCACAGAAAATAACAGGTAGGCGTCCTCATAATACTCAAGTAAATCGCTGAGCGAATTACGACTGACGGGTATCTGTCTGCTCTTGAACTCGTTGTACACTTTGTTCACTGACAGCTCTCGTCCCGAAGATGCCATACACCGCGTCAAGAACAGCGATGCCAGGCGAGGGTTCTTGACGTCGTAACGTTCAACGACGTCCATGGCGACCGTTCGCGAAGCATATTCCTGTAGCAGCTGAATCGCGTCTGCAGGCGTCTGCTCAAGTGTCGCGATGAATCCCCCTTGTTCAAGATACCCGATCAGATGATGTCGAAGCAGCGCTGCATCGCTCGGGGAAAAGGTCGCATCTGGCTCGGGAACGCTCCCCGTCTTATATCGAACGTATTCCGAAAAACTCAACGGAAAAAGCTCTCGCACAAGAGAACGACCCCTGAACTCGCTCTTAAGTTCCGAGGACAGCATCTTAGAAGAAGATCCCGTCACATAGACGGTCGCTTTCTCCGTATCGACTACACGCCGCAGAAACGCACCCCATTCGGGAATTTCTTGGATCTCGTCAAAGAAAATGTAAGCGCCCTCGGTTCGAGCAGCAGGATACAGCGCATAGAACGTGTCGAGCACGTCCGCCAGCAGCGATGGCTCATACGGGCGCAAGCGCTCATCCTCAAAATTGAAGTAAAGCATCCGGTCAAGCTCGACGCCCCGGCTCTGAAGCCGCCGCATCTCCTGATACAGGCGATACGTCTTTCCACAACGACGGGCGCCCACAATCACATATACGATGTTGTCGCGCTTTGGCTCCTGCGGGTTGCCCAGATCAAGGTCGCGCTCAAAGACCTGCGGAATCCCCTGTTGCTCAAAGTCCTTTATTTTTTGAGCCACCAAGTCGTTGAATGCCATAATTCTCCAATCTTGCTCTCCTGCTAATCAAGATTATAACGATTCTTGATTGGCAGGAGAGCAAGATTGTGCGTATCTTGATTAATGGATAAGCAAGTTTTCTATTAGTGGCCCCTCCCGGAGGATATCGAGCGGCCGAGGGGGGGGCAGGCATGAACGCCTCTAGCCGAAAACAAAGTAGCTAAAAAAGCCCCGTCCCAAATGAGCTACTTAACGCCAGGGGTCAGCTTCGAAGAGGGGCTCGCGCTCGGGGCGGCGATCGCTGTAGGGATCGTAGCCGTCATCGTCCTCGTTCTCGGCACGGATGTAGGGGTCGCGCGGCTTGGGCGCCGGCTTGGACGTGGGCCTGGGCGCCGGCGCGCTTGTCTTGATCTCGTCTTTCATCTGCATAGCTCCTTACATCGCATCCGTTCGGCATCATCGATTGTCGCACGAAAAAGGGCGGCGGACCCAATGGATCCGCCGCCCTTGGCGTTTAGAGACGGCTGGTAGATTTTAAGGCATATCCCAAAAATCTACTCGGCGTCGGGGACCTCGTAGGTGGCCGCCGGCGTGTTATCGCACACGACGGTAAAGCCGCCGTCCTTGTCGACATCGACTGTCACCTGATCGCCCTCGCGCACCGTGCCGTCGATGATAGCGGCGGCGATGGCATCCACGACCTCGCGCTGAACCAGACGCTTGAGCGGACGGGCGCCAAAGACCGGGTCCAGGCCGCCCACGGCGAGCATCTGCTTGGCCGCCGGGGTGATGGCAAGCGTCATGCGCTCCTTGGCCAGACGCGCGCGGACGTCGGCGAGCTGGATGTCGACGATCTTCTCGATCTGCGCCATGCCGAGCGGATGGAACACCACGATATCGTCGATACGGTTGAGGAACTCGGGGCGGAAGGTTTGAGCCATGGCCCCGTCAACCTGATGGCGCATCTCCTCCTCGTCCTTGCCGGACAGATCGGCGATAGCCTTGGAGCCCACGTTGGACGTCATGATGATAATCGTGTTCTTGAAGGACACTTGGCGACCCTGACCGTCGGTCAAACGGCCGTCGTCGAGCACCTGCAGCAGCACGTTAAAGACATCCGGATGAGCCTTCTCCATCTCGTCGAGCAAGATCACGGAGTAGGGACGACGGCGCACGGCCTCGGTGAGCTGGCCGCCCTCGTCATAGCCCACGTATCCCGGGGGCGCACCGATCAGACGCTGGACGCTGAACTTCTCCATATACTCGGACATGTCGATACGCACGAGCGCGCGCTCGTCATCGAACAGGCACTCGGCCAGCGCCTTGGCGAGCTCGGTCTTGCCTACGCCGGTGGGGCCCAGGAAGAAGAAGCTGCCGATGGGCTTGTCTGGGTCGGAGAGACCCGCACGGCTGCGACGCACGGCCGCGGCTACAGCGGAGACGGCCTCGTCCTGACCGATAACGCGCTTATGCAGCTCGCCCTCCAAGCCCTTCAACTTGTCGAGCTCGCCCTGCATCATCTTGGACACGGGCACACCGGTCCAGGCGCTCACGACCTCGGCGATCTCATCGGAGGTCACCTGTTCGTTGAGGCCCTCGCCGTCCTGCTGCTTTTGCGCCTCGAGCGCAGCCTCGGAATCCTGAATCTGCTGCTGCAGACCCGGGATCACAGAATAGCGAAGCTCGGACGCACGGCCCAGATCGCCGTTGCGCGTCGCGCGCTCCTCTTCGCTCTTGGCCGCGTCAAGCTGGCCCTTAAGCTCCTGCACGTGGTCGATGGCGTTCTTTTGGTTGAGCCAGCCGGCCTTTTGCACGTTGAGCTTTTCCTGGACTTCGGCAATCTCTTGGCGCAGAGCCTCCAAACGCTCCTTAGAGGCGTCGTCGGTCTCTTTCATGAGCGCCTGTTCCTCGATCTGCAGCTGGGTGAGCTGACGCGTGGTGGCGTCGATCTCGACCGGCATGCTGTCGAGTTCCATGCGCAGGCGGCTCGCGGCCTCATCGACCAGGTCGATAGCCTTGTCGGGCAGGAAGCGGTCGGCAATGTAGCGGTCGGAGAGGTCGGCGGCAGCCACGAGCGCGCTATCGGTGATATGCACGCCGTGGAAGATCTCGTACTTCTCCTTCAGGCCACGCAGGATTGAAATGGTGTCCTCGACGGTAGGCTCGCTGACCATCACGGTCTGGAAACGACGGGCGAGCGCCGCGTCCTTCTCGATGTACTTGCGGTACTCGTCGAGCGTGGTCGCGCCGATCGCGTGCAGGTCGCCACGAGCGAGCGCCGGTTTGAGGATGTTGCCGGCGTCCATGGAGCCCTCGGTGGCACCCGCGCCCACGATGGTATGGAGCTCATCGATGAACAGGATGACCTTGCCTTCGGATTTTTGCACTTCCTTGAGCACGGCCTTCAAGCGGTCCTCGAACTCGCCGCGGTACTTGGCGCCGGCGACCAGCGCGCTCATGTCGAGCTCGATGAGGTCGCGGTCGCGCAGGGTGCTCGGTACGTCGCCGGCCACGATTCGCTGAGCAATGCCCTCGACGATGGCCGTCTTGCCGACGCCCGGCTCGCCGATAAGCACGGGGTTGTTCTTGGTGCGGCGGGACAGAACCTGAATAGTACGACGGATCTCGTCGGTACGGCCGATGACCGGGTCGAGCTTGCCGGCGCGAGCCAGATCGCAGATGTTGCGACCGTACTGCTCCAACGCCTCAAACTGCGTCTTGTCCTCGGCAGACGTCACGCGGTCATCGCCGCGCAGTTCCTCGTAGACTTGCTCGATGCGCTCCTTGGTCACGCCGGCGTCACGCAGCACGCGACCCGCCTCACCCTTGTCCTCGGCAAGTGCCATCAGCAGATGCTCGGTCACCACAAAGCTGTCGCCCATCTTGGTGGCCTTTTTCTCGGCCTTCTCGATCACGCGAACGAGCTCGTTGGACAGGCCCATCTGCTGACCCTCGCCCGACACCTTGGGCGCATGGTCGATGGCATCTTGTGTGGAGCGTGCGAGCTGAGCCGGGTCGGCACCGATGCGCTCGATGATCACGGAGATATTGCGCTCGCCGGCACCGAGCAGGGCAGACAGCAGGTGGATCGGCTCCACCGCGCCGGCCTGTGCATCGGCAGCCGTGCTCATGGCGGTCTGCAGCGCCTCGCGCGACGTCATTGCTAGCTTATCGATTCTCATGGAATCACCTCTCTTGGGGCGGCCGCCCTACGGGGCGGCTTCACGTTGTTCGAGAAGTATTGTTGCCAGCTTTACGCGATCTTATACACAAATCTAAGTCTCTATATATAAGATTTTCTGAGTGAATTACGGATAGGGTACTGAGATGTCAGCCCGCCGCTGCCCAGGCGCGCTACCGTCTCGATCTGTAACATCTAGCAGCCATTTTTGATCCTAGATGTTACAGATCGAGACAGACCGAAAACCACCACAAAGAGGACAGGCACCTTTGTGGTGGTCGCGGTCTCTACTCCTTCGCCGAACCCGTACTTCCCGATTCGACGGTCCAGGGCATCTCATCCTCGAACAGCCATGTACGGGTAGACCCACTATCGCGTGCAGTCTGCGGGTCAGGCAAGCAGGTCTGTTTATAGGCATCTTGGATACACTGACCCATAAAATCGTTGAGCTCGGTCTGGTCGCCCTCCATGACATAGGCGACATCGCCGTCCATGATGTAGATGCCCGGACCCTTATTGCCCTCGTAGCCCGGATCGTACGAGACATCACATAACTTTGCGCCGTTTGCAGTGTCCAGCTCGATGGAAGAGTGGCATCCGCCAACCATGTCGTTCGCTTTTGCCCGATAGGACGCATATCCGTACCAACGCTTAAATGTTTTGCCCTTGAGTAGCTCGGACGCCCTATCGATCAGGCTTGTATCCGTGGTATAGCGCATGGCCCCAAGCTGAATACGCGGATAATTGCTAATACCCAGCACAGCCGGCTGCTCATCAAAATCAACGGCAATGGTCTCGGGCTTGTCGTCGCCGGTCAGAAGTTCGACAGATTGAGTCACAGGCTTGACCACCGGCTCCGTCACCGCAGCAGGTAGAAATGCCATGCCGACAACGCCCGCGCCAACCACGGTAATCGCAAGCGCCAAAACAATCAATCCAATACGGGCAGGACTTCTCACAGCAAAGCACCTCGCAACGCAAACCTTCGCTACCTGCACTAATGATATCGCCAGCCAGCACTATTACCAAAAGAAGCCGCGCACTCCTCACCACCACAAAGGGGACAGGCACCTTTGTGGTGGTTTTCGACGCTAACGGTCGATCATCTCGCGCCATGAGATTAAACTTGAATTGTTCTCTGAACATATCCATTTCTACCTATCCTCAACAGATCTTTGTCTCGAGGAGCGCATATGAAGCCGTCTCATTCCACCGGTCGCAACGTCATCGCCATTCTCGCCATACCCATCGTGATGCTCTTCCTTATCGTCGCCACGCCCTTTTCCCTTGGCATCGCCTCGCCCTTCGATTTATGCGGAATGGTCGACGCCGGCTCGCGTGCCACCTCGCTCTCCTTTATCTGTCGCGGCGTGTTCTACGAAGATGGAATTCCCACCGGAATTTGGCGGTCAAAGTTACCGCTGCCCGGAACGATTGATGGATGCTTCCCCCATTTCAGCCTTGAACCTCAGACGATGAATTATTTGATCGACGACCAGCCACTCGACTCCATCACCCTCGCCTACGACTACGCACCAAACACCGATGAGCGCCACATGAACCAAGTCCTCGACATGATGCTTGGACAGTGCGGGCTCACCGAGGAGGCCGGTCGAACCATCTATAGCAACCAGAAATTAAAGCGAACAGAACTCCGCCGTGTCGGAATAATCGAAGGGCGAAACGGGGCCGCCTACTGGGATGCCTGGGCAACACGCGACAAGGGCGAATTCGGACACAGCACCTATATGGTCACTGTCTACACCAAAGACGGAATTAAGGACAATGTTGACGATTTCGCGTCATCCAAACTCGGCATCCCCAAAACAACCAAGACTCCCGGCTTGGATGAAATCCTGTAGGGACGCCCATTAACATGCCGCTCAACGATCACAACAACATCGAGCTAGTCCCCACCACCACAAAGGTGCCTGTCCCCTTTGTGGTGGTTTTCGACAAAAAGAAGCCGCCCCAATAAAAAGAGGCGGCATCAAGCAAGTCTATTTATTAGCGTCCCTCAAGACCCAACGAGAACGTCGCAGTAGCCCCAGCCACACCTTTCCCTCGGGCGACCCTCGCGAAGCGCGTGAGCACGAGGGAAAGGTGTGTCCGGGGCGTACAGCAGAGTTACTCGGCAGCGGCCTTGAACTTGTTGTAGTTGATCAGGCAGCCGGCCTTGACGATGGCACGCTCTTCGGCCGTCATATCGGCAATATAGAGCTCAATCTGCTCGACCGCACCATCGGCGCGCACCACGTAGGCGGCGATGTCCTTTAGGTCGCCATCGAGCGCGGCACGGATACCCGGCACAAAGACGTAGTCGCCCACCTCAAAGTTGGGCTCCGTCTCCATCTGGAAGGGCACCATGCCCCAGTTCATCACGTTGGAGCGATAGCGCTTGGTGGCGTACTCGTGAACGATGTTGGCTAGGCCGCCGATCACGCGCTGGCAGCTCGCGGCCTGCTCGCGAGCGGAACCGTCACCGGGCTTCTTGGCATAGAGCATGGAGCCGTATTCTGTCGCCTTGGCATCGGCCGCGACGCCCGCGCCCGCCAGTGCCTCAAACACGCCGGCAAGCTCGGCATCGAGCGCCGCCAGGTCGCCCGCGGACTCGCCGGCCACGCGACGCTTCTCCACGGCGTCGACCTCCTTGGAACGGCCCACGTAGGCCGGGTCGCGGCGGCTCAGCGTAAACTCGGCCAGGCCCAGCGGATTGGAGCGGAAGGAGCTCGTCTCGCCCGAGGGAATGAGCTCGTCGGTCGTGGTGACCGGGTCCATGATCTTGGAGCAAACCTTGAGCAGGATGTCGTCGCCGAGCGGCTCCATCGCGGGCCACGGCTTGATGTTGGGGCCTTCGACCAGCTCGTCGGCAGGCTCCGCCTTGCCAAAGCCCCAGTACACGCGCTTCTTGTACGGCGCGTCGTCAAAGGTGTACTCGCAGGCCTCGTCCCAAGTGTCCTCGGGCAGGTCGGTCGCCGGCGTCAGGACGCCGCCGTTGGCAGCCGTTGCCGCAATGGAGCGGGCGTCCATCAGGGCCACGGCGCTCAGCTGGCCATTACCCGGCTTGGAACCCTCGCGGTTGGGGAAGTTGCGCGTGGTGTGACGGATCGAAAGGCCGTTGTTGGCGGGCGTGTCGCCGGCGCCGAAGCACGGGCCGCAGAATGCCGTGCGCACGATTGCGCCGGCCTCCATGAGGTCGTAGATGTAGCCGCGGCGTGTAAGTTCGAGCGCCACGGGCTGGCTCGTGGGATAGACCGACAGCGAGAACTCGCCGCAGCCGGTATTGGCGCCCTTGAGCACGCGGGCAGCCTGGACCACGGAGTCATAGTTGCCGCCCGAGCAGCCGGCGATAACGCCCTGCTGCACGTGCAGCTTGCCGTCGACGATCTTGTCGAGCAGGCTAAAGTGCGTCTTGCCCTCGCCGATCTTGGCGGCCTCGAGCTCCACCTCGTGCAGGATGTCCTCGAGGTTCTCGTTGAGCTCGTCGATCTCAAAGCCGTTGGAAGGATGGAACGGCAGTGCGATCATGGGCTTGATGCTCGACAAGTCGACCTCGACGCAGCCGTCGTAGTAGGCGACATCGGCGGGCTTGAGCTCGCGGTAGTCGTCGCCGCGGCCGTGCATGGTCAAAAACGCGTGCGTGTCCTCGTCGGTTGCCCAGATTGAGGAAAGGCAGGTGGTCTCGGTGGTCATGACGTCAACGCCGTTGCGGTAATCGGTCGTCATGCTCGCGATGCCCGGGCCCACAAACTCCATGACCTTGTTCTTGACGTAACCCTTGGCAAAGACGGCGCGGATGATGGCGAGCGCCACGTCGTGCGGGCCGACGCCGGGGCGCGGGGCGCCCGTGAGGTAGATGGCAACGACGCCGGGATAGGCGACATCGTAGGTGTCGCGCAACAGTTGCTTTGCCAGCTCGCCGCCGCCCTCGCCCACGGCCATGGTGCCCAGAGCGCCGTAGCGGGTGTGCGAGTCGGAACCCAGGATCATCTTGCCGCAGCCCGCGAAGTTCTCACGCATAAAGGAGTGGATAACGGCGATATGCGGCGGAACGAAGATGCCACCGTACTTCTTGGCGGCCGAGAGGCCAAAGACGTGGTCGTCCTCGTTGATGGTGCCGCCCACGGCGCACAGCGAATTATGGCAGTTGGTGAGCACGTAAGGCAGCGGGAACTGCTCCATGCCCGAGGCGCGCGCCGTCTGGATGATGCCGACAAAGGTGATGTCGTGGCTCGCCATGGCGTCGAAGCGAATCTTGAGTGCCTCGGGATCTCCGGACGTATTGTGTGCCTGGAGGATCGAATACGCGATGGTGCCGCGCTTGGCATCCTCGGGCGTCTGCGTAATACCGCGCTCAGCAGCCTCGGCCGCAGGCACAACCTCGCTGCCGCCGCGCAGGTAGATGCCGTCCTCGTACAGCTTGACCATACTGTCTCCCACTCTGCCCAAAACGATTTGGGCGCATAGCATACATTCGTTCAATATCGTGCCATAGAACGGTTGCGAGAGGGTTACGAATCTGCACGTTCACTTTATCTCAGTAAAGCATAAGGCGAGCCGGGGGCGGGAAGACCGGTTTGGCGCAAGGAGTGTCCCCAAGTGCCGGCACAAAAGGAACGTCCCCAAGTGCCGAAATGACGAGAGTGGATAATCTCCCACTTTGAGCCTGCACATAGGCCAAAAACGGGAAATTATCCACTCTCATTCTGTGGGCACTCATTTAAGTCTGTCCCCAATGAGTGCCCGGCAGCGTCGGCGGAGCTATAGGTCGCCACCCGTACCTAGCAGTTTGCGCATGACTTGCTCGGGGTTGACTGAGCCATCGCGCGGGGCCAGAGCAGTGATCTTCTTTTGCATCTTGTACTCGTGCAGCTCGTCCTCGAGCTGGCGCACGCGAGCACGGAGCTTTTCATTCTCGCGCTCGCGCTCCTCGGCACGCTCCTTCATATCGAGGATGCGCACCACGCCGGCAAGGTTGATACCCTCGTCGGTCAGTTGGTTGATGAGCTCCAGGCGCTCGATATCGGCACGCGAGTACAGGCGCGTGTTACCGCCCGAGCGCTGGGGGTTCACCAGGCCCTTAGACTCGTAGACGCGCAGAGTCTGCGGATGCATGCCGGTCAGCTCGGCCGCCACGCTGATCATGTACAGCGGTTTGTTCCTATTGTCCTCGGCCATGCTACCTGACCCCTTTCCGTCTCGTTATCGTCCATCATAAGCCCGCGGGCGCGGGCGCGCGCCGCGACCGCCCTAGTACGTCGCCTTGTAACGGTTGACCTTCTCGCGATAGTCGCGCGTGTCGGCCTCGCGCAGCTTGGTCATGGCATCGCGCTCGTCATCGGATAGGTTCGTGGGGACCTGCACCTTGATCTCGACGAGCAGCGCGCCCGTACGGCCACGGTGCTTAACGTCGGGCGCTCCCATCTCCTTAAAGCGGAACTTCTTGCCCGTCTGGGTACCCGCGGGCACTTTCAAACGGACCGTCGCACCGCCGGGTGTGGGCACGTCCACCGTGCAGCCGAGCGCCGCCTCGTAGACCGAGACCGGTACCTCCATGGTCACGTCGGCGCCTTTGCGCTTGAACAGCGGGTGCTCCTCCACATGCGTGGTCACGACCAGGTCGCCGCGCTCGCCACCCGCAACGCCATACTCGCCGCGACGCTTGTAGCGTAGCTTGCCGCCATCGACCGCGCCCGCGGGCACCGAGACCGTGATGGTCTGCTGCTCGCCTGTCGAGGGAATGCGATAGGTGACCTTGTGCGTCACGCCGCGAAACGCGTCCTCGGCCGAAACATCGACGGTCAGCGACAGGTCGCCGCCCTTGCGAGCGCGGCTGCGACCCGCGCCGGCACCGGCAGCGCCCGCAGCCCCGGCAAAGCCCGAGCCCCAATCGCTGCCCCAGGCGCCGTTGCCGCTAAAGATGCTGTCGAAGATGTCGCCCCAGCCGCTGGCGCCCGCGCCGGCACCGTAACCGCCGCCATATGCGCCGCCCGCGCCCGGCATGCCGCCAAACATGAGCATCTGGTCGTACTCTTTGCGCTTCTTCTCGTCCGAAAGCGTCTCGTAGGCCTCGCTGATCTCCTTGAACTTGGCCTCGTCGCCGCCGGCATCGGGGTGATATTTTTGCGCGAGCTTGCGAAACGCGCTCTTGATCTCTTTGTCGGAGGCGCTCTTGGATACGCCCAGGATGTCATAGAAGGTTTTGCCTGCAGCCATCGTAGCTCCTCTCCTGTTTCATCCGCCGCCCAGCGGGCGGCGGCTCATGCTTTCATATGGCACTAGGCCAGAAAGGGCCCCGGGTGTTGCCCCGGGGCCCTTCTCAATTACTCCTCGGTGCTCTCGGCCGTATCGGCCGAAGCATCCTCGGGCGCCGCTTCGGGCTCCGGTGCGGGGCGCTTCTCGCCACCGTAGGTCACCGTCACCATCGCGGAACGCAGGATGCGATCCGCCATGCGGTAGCCCTTCTGGTACACGTCGTTGACGGTCTCGTCGTGCTGCGATGCGTCCTCGACGCGACCCACAGCCTGGTGCTCGAGCGGATCGAACGCCTCGCCCTTGGGGTCGATGGGCTCAACGCCCTCGTGCGCAAACACATCGAGCAGCTTGGCATGCACCGCATCGACGCCATCGACGAACTGCTTAAAGTCGTCGGCAAGCTCTTGGCTGCGGGCATGGTCGATCGCGCGCTCGATATCGTCGATTACCGGCAACAGCGCGGTGACAAGCTTCTCAGTCGCGCGGTCGCGCTCGGCGATGCGCTCGTTGGCGGTGCGGCGACGGAAGTTCTCCCAGTCGGCCTGCAAACGGGCGGTGCGCTCGGTGGCGTCCTTCGCCTTGTCCTCGGCAGCCTTCTGAGCCTCTGCCGCAGCATCGAGCTCGCTGCGCACGTCGGCAAGCTCCTTTTGGGCCTGCTCGAACTTGAGCTTAAAGTCGTTGTCGGCGGCTTCCTCACCGGCGCGGATAGCGGCTTCCACCATCTCGTCCTCGGTCATCGTCGCCTCCTTGTTGGAATCCTCTACCTGGTTCTCGGCAGCCTCGGCGGCCTCGGCCTCGTTGGCCTCGGTATCGTCGACGGCCTCTACGGGAATCTTCACGTCCTTCTCCTCAGAGTCAACGGGGGCGGCGCCAGCGGCAGCCGCCTCCGTGCGAGCTTTACGGGCGGACATGATTACTTGTCCTCGTCGTCCACAACCTCGTAGTCGGCGTCGACCACGTCATCGTCGGCAGGCTGGGCGCCGGCGGCACCGTCGGTCTGCTGCTGAGCGTCGGCGTAGACAACCTGGGCCAGCTCGTAGGCCACGGACTGCAGGGACTCGCCAGCGGCCTTGATGGCCTCGACGTCAGAGCCCTCGAGCGCCTTCTTGGCGTCGGCGATAGCGGCCTCGGCCTTGGACTTCACATCGGCGGAAACCTTGTCGCCCAGCTCGTTGAGGGTCTGCTCGGTGGAGTAGCACAGGCTATCGGTCTGGTTGCGGACCTCGACCTCCTCCTTCTGCTTCTTGTCCTCCTCGGCATGGGCCTCGGCGTCCTTGACCATGCGATCGACTTCGTCGTCGGACAGAGCGGTGGAGCCGGAGATGGTGATCTGCTGCTCCTTGCCGGTGCCCTTGTCCTTAGCAGAGACCTTGACGATGCCGTTGGCGTCGATGTCGAAGGTGACCTCGATCTGCGGCACGCCGCGGCGGGCAGCCGGGATGCCGGTCAGCTGGAACTTACCGAGCGACTTGTTGTCGCGAGCAAGCTCGCGCTCGCCCTGGAGCACGTTGATCTCGACGCTGGTCTGGTTGTCGGCAGCGGTGGAGTAGACCTCGGTCTTGGAGGTCGGGATCGTGGTGTTGCGGTCGATCATCTTGGTCATGATGCCGCCCATGGTCTCGACGCCCAGCGACAGCGGGGTAACGTCGAGCAGCAGGATGCCCTCGACGTCGCCGGTGAGCACGCCGCCCTGGACGGCAGCGCCGTCGGCAACGACCTCGTCGGGGTTCACGGACATGTTGGGCTGCTTGCCGGTCATGGTCTTGACGAGCTCCTGGACGGCGGGCATACGGGTGGAGCCGCCGACGAGGATGACCTCGGTCAAATCGGAGAGCTTAAGCTTGGCGTCACGCAGGGCGTTGGTGACAGGCTGCTTGCAGCGCTCGAGCAGGTCGCGGGTGATCTTCTCGAACTCGGCGCGGGTCAGCGTGTAGTTGAGGTGCAGCGGGCCGGACTGGTTCATGGTAATGAACGGCAGGTTGATGGTGGTCTGCTGGGCGGCGGAGAGCTCCTTCTTGGCGTTCTCGGCGGCCTCCTTCAGACGCTGCAGGGCCATGGGGTCCTGACGCAGGTCGACGCCGTTCTCCTGCTGGAACTTGTCGGCCATCCAGTCGATGACGCGCTGATCCCAGTCGTCGCCGCCCAGGTGGTTGTCGCCCGAGGTGGACAGAACCTCAAACACGCCGTCGGCGAGGTCGAGGATGGAGACGTCGAAGGTGCCGCCGCCCAGGTCGAAGACCAGAATGCGCTGGTCGGTGCCCTGCTTGTCCAGGCCATAGGCCAGAGCAGCAGCGGTCGGCTCGTTGACGATACGCTTGACGTTGAGGCCGGCGATCTTACCGGCATCCTTGGTGGCCTGACGCTGGGCGTCGTTGAAGTAGGCCGGGACGGTGATGACGGCGTCGGTGACGGTCTCGCCCAGATACTTCTCGGCGTCGGCCTTCATCTTTGCGAGCGTCATGGCGCTCACCTGCTCGGCGGTGTAGTCCTTGCCCTCGATGTCGACGACGGCACGGCCGCCCTGGCCCTCCTTGACCTCATACGGCACGGTCTTGATCTCGGAGGTGCACTCGGAGTACTTGCGGCCCATGAAGCGCTTGATGGAGAACACGGTGTTCTTGGGGTTGGTGACAGCCTGGTTCTTAGCGGCCTTACCCACAACGCGGTCGCCGTCGGCACGGAAGCCCACGACGGACGGGGTGGTGCGGTCGCCCTCGGCGTTCACGATAATGGTCGGAGAACCGCCCTCGAGAACGGCCATGGCGGAGTTAGTAGTACCAAGGTCGATACCAAGAATCTTACTCATTAGAAATTCCCTCTCTCTTTTGCGTTCGCGTCGCCTCGACGGTCTGTCGCGCGGCGCTTCGGCTTGTCTTTCAGGATGTAGTGTATCCCCTTATGGGCTGGAATATACAAAATCTAAGTCAATTCATATAAGATTTCTTATTGCTGAGAGTTTAGGTTCTTAAATGCGCAGGTAGATGCGCTGATTGAGTTCTCGGCAGATCTATTGAGATCTATGTAGAGTTGACTGAGGTGTGAGCCTGAAGCCGTACGGGGGGCCTTGGAGCGACCCCGGGGGAAGCGCGACCCAGTCTGAGCGTAAATTCCGGGACGCAGTTTCCGTCTGAAGGCTCAACCGGAAACCGTATCCCGTTTTGAGAGCTGATACCGGGTCGCAGTTTCCGCTAGCGGGCCCAACCGGAAACTGCGACCCGGTTTTCGGCCAAATAACGGGATGCCCTTTCCGCAGGCGCGCTCAATAGGTCAATATTACAAGTCACCTATAGCTAACATTTGCGCAGCTCAACGGCCCCACCTGCGCGTTTTTTAGTAAACCTTGGCATACTCGGCGAACGGTATGAAGATGCCGGCCAGAGGGTATTGCAAACGGTCGCTCCCGTGGTATGTTTTTGCCCGAATCAAACCGGCGCGCATCGCCTGTAGCGTCGGTCAACAGAGAGGAAACTACCATGGCTCATCCCGTAATTGATGCCGACGAGTGCATCGCTTGTGGCGTTTGCGTCGACTCCTGCCCCGCTGGCGTTCTGGAGCTCCAGGACGTCGCTACCGTCGCCGACGAGGACTCCTGCGTCGCCTGTGGCGCTTGCCAGGACGCTTGCCCCGCTGGCGCGATCACCGAGATCGTCGAGGAGTAACAACTCCCCCACTTGCACACTCAAAAGTACACCGTGCACAAAAAGGAGGCTTCCGCATCGCCGCGGAGGCCTCCTTTTGTTTGTACAGGCAGCTAATTGGGGACGGGGCTACCTTGGCAGTTGCGGTGGAATAGTTCCTGGCTCATTGCTTAGGTGCCGATTGTAGGAACTATTTCACCGCAACTTATAAAGACAGTATCGGGTTAGGACAAATCATCCTCGTAGGGCATTAAATCGGCAAGGTAGCCCTTCTCCTTGAGCATGGCCTCGATCTCGTCGAGGGTCTGTTCGTCCTCCGCCGCAATGCGATGGAAGTGATAGCCGCTCGTCACCGTTAGTAGTGGAAAGCTCTTGCCGCTCTCGATATCGTGCAGGTAGCGCTCAACATCGCGACGATTGCGAATGTCCAAGTCGGCCGTGATCTTACCGTACACGCGGTGATTGACGATCACGTTGAGCACGGCGCCACCGGCGTCGACGATACTCGTGAGCTCATCGCCTGCCTGCTCCACGCTGTGGCGAACCTTGACCAAGCGCGTGGGCACGGCGGGGCTGCTGGGGGCCTCCTGCAGCACGTAGCCGCGGTTGGTTGCCACGACATCGTGCCCATCGGCGCGCAACAGGGCAATATCCTGAACCACGACCTGGCGGCTCACGCCAACCTCGCGGGCAAGTGCGCTGCCCGAAACGGGCTCCCTGGCTCCCTCGAGCACGCCCATGATGGCACGACGGCGCTCGCGGGCGTTCATTATTTACCGTCCAGCAGACGCAGGTGCTTAAGCGAGAGGTCGAGGATCGGGGCGGAGTGTGTCAGCGCGCCCGAGCTAATAAAGTCGACGCCCAGATCGGCCAGGGCGCGAATATTGCTGGCGTCCACATTGCCCGAACACTCAGTCTTGGCGCGACCGGCGATAAGCTCGATAGCGGCGGCCATGTCGTCGTGGGTCATGTTGTCGAACATGATGATGTCGGCGCCGGCTTCCACGGCCTCGCGCACCATGTCCAGGTTCTCGCACTCGATCTCGACCGTCGTGGTAAACGATGCATGGGCGCGCGCCATCTCAATCGCGCGCGCCACGCCACCGGCGGCGTCGATGTGGTTGTCCTTGAGCATGACGGCCGTCGACAGGTTGTAGCGATGGTTGCTGCCGCCGCCGATCTCAACCGCCGCCTTCTCGAAAACGCGCATGCCCGGCGTGGTCTTGCGTGTGTCGACAAGCACGGTCTTGGTACCCTCGAGCGCCGCTGCCATTCTGTGCGTATAGGTAGCGATACCGCTCATGCGCTGCAGGTAGTTGAGCGCCACGCGCTCGCCCGAAAGCAGCACGCGCGCATCGCCGCGCACCTGGCCCACGTGGTCGCCGGCGTGCACCTCGTCACCGTCGGCAACATCAAACAGCACCGAGCTCTGCGAATCCAGCAGCTCAAAGGTGCGGGCGAACACATCCAAGCCCGCGATGATGCCATCGGCCTTGGCGATGAGCTCCACCGTGGCGGGGCGCGCCGTGGGGCACACGCTCGCCGTGCTCACGTCCTCAAACGTAATGTCCTCGCGTAGAGCCTGCAGAATCAGATCATCGACGACGAGCTTCATGGTAATGGGATTCATGGTCTACTCCTCCACGGCCTGCGTGCCGGCGGCACGGGCCAAATCATCGATTGCCAGGGAGTCGGCGCTCAGGGCGCGATGACGCCCGTCGAGCGCGGGCTCGCCCGCCTGCTCCACGGCGAGCGACTCGCCGGTGCGCATGTACCACGCGGCGCGACGACCCCAGACCAGCGCCTCGAGCAGGCTGTTGGAAGCCAGGCGATTCTTGCCGTGCACGCCGTTGCAGGCCGTCTCACCGGCTGCGTAGAGCTCGGGCATCGAGGTGCGGCCGTCCTTGTCGACCCACACGCCGCCCATAAAGTAGTGCTGCGTAGGCGTAACGGGGACGGGCTCGTCCAAGATGTCGCGGCCGTCCTCCAAGCAGCGTGCGCGAATGTTGGCAAAGTGCCCGGTCACTACATCGCGCTCGACGGGGGCAAAGCTCAGCCACTCGTGCTCGGTACCGTCCCGCTTCATCTGCTCGCGAATAGCGGCAGCGACCACATCGCGCGGCTGAAGCTCGTCGGTAAAGCGCTCACCGGCGGCGTTGAGCAAAATCGCGCCCTCGCCGCGGCAGCTCTCGCTGATCAGGAAGGTGCGGCCTGGCTGCGGCGAGAACAGTCCCGTGGGGTGGATCTGCACGTAGTCCAGGTGCTCCATCTTAATGCCATGCTCCTGAGCGATGTAGCAGGCATCGCCCGTGAGCTGCGGATAGTTGGTCGAGTGGTCGTATATGCCGCCGATGCCGCCCGTTGCCCACAGCGTGTGGCGGGCATGGATCTTAAACGGCTCGCCGGCATGCGCGCCCTCGGCGGCATTTATCAGCTCGTCGGCGGGGCGGACCGAGTTGTCCTCGTCCACGGGAACGGCGACGACACCGGCACACACCGTGGCGCCGTCACGCTCGCCCGTCAGGATGTCGGTCATGGCCACGTGCTCCAAAATCTGCACGTTATCCAGTTTGCGAACGGCCTGAAGCAGCTTGGTCGTGATCTCCTTGCCCGTAATGTCGGCATGGAAGGCAATGCGGGGGCGGCTGTGCGCACCCTCGCGGGTAAAGTCGAGGCTGCCGTCGGCCTTGCGCTCAAAGTCCACGCCCATCGCCAGCAGGTCGTTGATGACCGAGCGGCTCGAGCGGATCATGATGTCGACGCTCTCGCGGCGGTTCTCGTAGTGGCCGGCGTGCATGGTGTCCTCAAAGAAGGCATCGTAGTCCGAGCCCTCGGGCAGCACGCAAATGCCGCCCTGCGCGAGCATCGAATCGCACTCGTCGACAGCGCCCTTGGAGAGCATGATCACGCGCGTGCTCGTCGGCAGATTGAGGGCCGCGTACAGGCCCGCCACGCCGCAACCGGCAATGACAACGTCGCACTCCATGTCGGGGTATTGTTTGGTTTCCACAGGAATCCTCTCCCTTGTTATGTGACATAAGGGACTGTCCCTCATGTCACATTGGCTTAGCGCGCCGCGTACTCGAGCATGCGGTCGAGCGTAAGTTTGGCCTGGTCGGCGGCCTCGTCCGACACGCCGATCTGCACCTCGCCCTCGCCCGTCTCCAGGCAGCGCACGAGTTTTTCGAGCGTGATGAGATCCATGTTGACGCAGGTGGGCTGCACCGCGGGGAAGTAGAACTTTTTGCCGGTGCCCTCGCAGCGGCGCTCGAGCTCGTAGAGCACGCCGCGGACCGTCACGATAATGAACTCGCTCGCGTCGGACTCCTCGGCGTACTTGATGATGCCGGCGGTGGAGCCGATGTAGTCGGCCTCGGCCAAGACGTCGGCCTTGCACTCAGGATGCGCCAGCACGAGCGCGTCGGGGTGGGCCTCCGTCGCGTCAACGATCTGCTCGACGGTGATGATGTGATGGCGCGGGCAGTAGCCGTTGTTGAGGATGACGTGCTTTTGGGGCACCTGCTCGGCTACGAAGCGGCCCAGGTTCTGGTCGGGAATGAACAAGATGTGCTGCTGCGGCAGCTCGGAGACGATCTTGACGGCGTTTGAGCTGGTAACGCACACATCACTCCAGCTCTTGATCTCGACCGTGGAGTTGACGTAGCAGACCACGGCCAGGTCGTCGCCGTACTCGGCGCGCGCCGCATCGACCGTCTCGCGCTTGACCATGTGCGCCATGGGACAGTCCGCGCCCGGCTCGGGCAGCAGCACGGTCTTGGTGGGATTGAGCAGCTTGGCGCTCTCGCCCATAAACTCCACGCCGCACAGCACGATGGTCTGCTGCGGCAGGCTCTTGGCAAGCTTTGCCAGGTAGAAGCTGTCGCCGACGTAATCGGCCACAGCCTGAACCTCGGGCGCCACGTAATAGTGCGCCAGGATCACCGCGTCGCGTTGGGTTTTAAGTTGCTGAATGGCCTCGACGAGCTCTGCGGGCACCAGCGCCGCGCGCTCCGTTGCCGTCGTTGCCGATGCCAGGCCGGCCGCAATGTCGCGTGCAAGCTCCGACGCATCCATGTTCGCGCTCTGTGCCATCAAGGCCCCTCTCTTTTGGCGAATCTTGGGGCTTTAGTATGACACCTAGGTTTACAGCTGACAAGACAGCTGTAAACCTAGGTGTAAAGTTGAAATAAAGATTCAATCATGCGGCAGGTCCATTTTCGAACTGGCAAGCTGAGGACAGCCGAAAATGGACCCGCCCCATGATTCGGGCAGCCCGTTTTGTCCTGGACCAAGGGGCAGTGGTCAAAAAGGGCCAAATATGAGTACTGTCACCAAATTAGTAGCATCGATTTTCCGGTCCAGAGCAGCAAAATCGCCTTGTTTGGAGCCCGATCGCGACTCTGAAGAACGAAAATCGATGCACTTTTGGCCTCTGGCACCGATTTTTGAGGCCATTTGGCTGCCACCAAACTGGTAACAGTACTCATATTTGGCCCTTTTTGACCACCGGGTTTCCGGCAGGCCCCAAAAGCGGGCCCGAATCGCTCGATCCGGGCCCGCTGGGGGTAGCGAGCACAATCGAGGTGTAAGAAGCAAGAGAGGGCCATCGCCTAGAATCGTCAGCGCCTAGATATTCAACGAGAGGAAAGACAATGGTCCGCAGCGACATGCTACCCCAGCCGGACCGGGGGCTCGGCCTCGACCGGCCCCAGACCGAGGCATTTCACCGACGAGTTCAAGAGGAAGATAGTCGATCTCCACAACGCCGGAAAACCCAGGCGCGAGGCCATGGACGAGTGCGACCTCGACAAGAGCACCGTGGAGAGGCGGGTCAAGTCGATAAACGAGACCGGCTCGCCGCGCGCCGCCGACAACCGCACGCCCGAGTAGAACCGGATCCTGGAGCCCGAGCGCGAGAACCGCAGGCTCCGGATGGAGGTCAACGTCTTAAGACGAGCGGCGCCAGCATACGCTCGGAAGTCAGGGCCATGGCGGCCAACGGGGGGCCGCTGCCCCATATCGGCGCAGCGCTGGCATCGAGGCCTTCTGACCTGTGTCAAGATTTCGGACACGCATGCTCGAGAAATCAAGCGGCCATAGGCATGGCCTCGAGCTTGGGCTCGGTTCTCTCGAAGAAGGCCGCCATGGCCTCGGCCGGCACCTTGTAGCCGATCGTCGAGCGGGGCCTTCGGCGGTTGTAGTACGCCTCGATGAACTCGACCACCGCGTGCTTGGCGGAATCCCTGGTCGGGAAGCTGCGCCTGTAGTACATCTCGTTCTTCAGCGTGGCGAGGAACGACTCGGCCACCGCGTTGTCGTGGCAGTTGCCGGCGCGGCTGCAGGACAGCCGCACGTCGTTGTCGCGCGCCCATTCGGCCAGAAGCCTGCTGGTGTACTGGGCGCCGCGGTCGGCGTGGAATATCGCGTTGCCGGCCACGTAGCCGCGCGATTTGGCCGACGCCAGCGCCGAAACCACGATGTCGGCGGTCATGCGCTCGGAGAGCGACCAGCCCACCACCATGCGGGTGTTGAGGTCGATGACCGTCGACAGGTACAGCCATCCCTCGCCGGTGCGCAGGTAGGTGATGTCGCCCACGAGCTTGCAGGTTGGAACGGGACTGGTGAAGTCGCGGCGCACCAGGTCGGGCCGGGGCCTGGCCTTCGGGTCGGGGATGGTGGTGCGCTTCCTGGCGTTGGGCGTGCAGCCGCGTATTCCCAGCTCGCGCATCAGCTTGCGCACCCTGTACAGGGTCAATCCGGAGAACTCGCCGGGCAGGAAGCATTTCACGAACCGGAAGCCGAACCTGCGGTCCGACTCCAGCCACACGCGCCGGACCGCCTCGCGCTCGGCCGACCAGTCTTCTCGCGGGCAGCCGTTGGAGAGCCACGAGTAGAAGCCCGATCGGCTCACGCCGAGCACGCGGGCCATCATTTTCACCGGGAATTCGGCCTTCTCCGCCAACATCATCCGGTAGCATGCGGCTACGCCTGGCTTTTGGCGAAGAAGGCCGCGGCTTTTTTCAAGAAGGCGTTCTCCATCTCGAGCTCGCGTATGCGCCTTTTCGCCTCGCGAAGCTCGCGGTCCTCGGCCTTGGGGTCGGGCCCGCCGGCAAGCTCGCGCCGGCGGCTCTGCACCCACTTGTTCACGGTCTTGGAATTCAGGCCCAGTTCTGCGCAGCATTCCGTTATCGGCCTGCCCGTCGAGATGATGTAGTCGGCGGTCTCGCGCCTGAACTCGTCGGTGTACTTGGCGGCTGGGTTGGACATAGCATACCGTCCTCTCGGTCGTCGATGAATGCATTCTAAAGGATTGGGCCTCTAGCATGCGTGTCCGAAAAGACGATACAGGTCAGACAACCCAATCAGACGTCGTCTCGAGCACGTCCTCTGCACGGTCGAGCGTGCTTCTGGCCTTGGCACCCTGTTTGAACCACGAGCGCAGGTCCTCGAGCGTGCTGCCCGCTGCGTACACCTTGATTTTGCGACCGCCTTTCGTGGTCACCGTGCAACGGTCGCCGCTCTCGCTATCCTCGTGCGCCGTGACCTTCTTGAGATAATCGCGGCGGAACGCCACGACGCGGGCGTTGCTGATCTCGATGAACCAATCGTCGTCGACAAGCGAGGTGCCCGTGGCACCTCGGCTCGCCATCTCCTCGGCGAAGGAGAAACCGAGTTCGCGCTCCTGTCTGCCGATCTCGTAGATACCACGGGCGGGCATGCTGAGCATGAGCAGAGGCAGGAGTCCCCCTATGAACAGGAAGAGGCATGGGACGAGCAGGAGCAGACGAGCACCGGCGTCGGTGAAAACAGCCATGAAGGCGATCACGAGCGAGAAGACGAGCGCCATACCGTTGAAAACAATCGTCAACGGCTTGATGGCAGACCAACACAGACCCGCCTTGGTCATCGGGCCGTCAACAGCGTCCGAGACCTCGATGCCCTCTTCCTCCAGACGGGCGAGGAGGTTGAGCGAGCACACCCCCTCGAGGCTTATCGAGCAGAACTTCCGGTCGCCCTCGAACAGGTCGATCCTCATCATCTGCGTGTGAAGCGTTGCACGGGTGATGTTGCCAAACGTCGTCTCCTTGCGGATGCCGAAGGCGTTACGCGAGAGAATTCGCTCACCGTCCACGTCGATGCGCGGGATGCTCAGCAGGGCCCAGATGGCCATGCCCGCGAGCGCCATGGCGTGACCGAACCACACAAGTTCGTGGTCCCACTCGCCCAACGAGACGCCCTGCCAGACGTAGACACCCAGCATGAGCAGTTCGAACGCGACGGCGCAGCAGGCGATGATCGTGCGAATGGCAGCGGGCATGCGCACCGTGAAGCGATCGAGGCTGTCCGTCGCCTCACTGCGCTCGCGCGCGCCGCGACGGGCGACCCATGCAGTGAGCGGACCGACGATGAACACCACCATCGCCACGCGCAGGAACGATTCGAGTATGTCGCCCATATTAACCACCATCCCAATAGAAAACGTGAATTTGGGAGACTATAGCAGAGCGAAGCGATCTGCACGGCATCGTCCGGGTGTTTTCGGCATACGGTGGAAACCAGCGGCAGCGGACGTTGAGAACTCACCCAAAAGACGCGATTCGACCGAAGCGATTCTTCTTGACTTGGTCTCAATGTGATACGACATGCGCCACTACCTGCGCGGTCTAGCGGCCCTGATCGAAGAGGGTCACACCGATGAGGCGCTCGAGCGCATCGACGCGCTCTGCGAGACCAACGACCGCACCGCTGTGCGCCGCTACTGCGCCAACGAAACGGTCAACATTGCGCTCTCGTCGCTTTCCGCGGACATCAACGCGCACGGCATCACCGCCGACCTGCGAGCCGCCGTGCCCGAAACCGTCCACGTGGGCGATGCCGATCTGTTCAGTGTGGTATCGAACGCCCTGGACAATGCCATCGCCGCGGCGAGCGCCGCCCCCGAAGGCAAGCGGTTTGTCGACCTGGACCTTCGCTACGAAGACGGTCAGCTTCTATTGCTGGTTTCCAACACGTTTGGCCGTGCGCCGCACATGGTCGACGGCATGCCCGTGGCTCAGCACACTGGACACGGCTTTGGCACCAAGAGCATTAAACTTGCCGTCGAGCGCATGAACGGCAACTGCCAGTTCCGCATTAACGGCGACCGGTTTGAGCTGCGCGCCGTGATGTAGGGGCTGCCGCCAGCCTCGCTACAGCGGTGCAGCCGCCGGGGTCAGCTGCTTGATGTAGGCCCACATGCGCTGCTTAGCGGCCTTGTCGGTGAGTGCCGCCTCAAAGCCGTCGAGCGCGAGCACGCGGCGGCCCTGCACATGGGCGACCAAGCCGGGCTTGAGCATGGCGGTATCGAAGTCATCGATCGCCACGAGCATGTCGGCGTAGGTCTCGCGCATGGCGTCAGCCGCGTTGTTGTCGAGCAGTAGCACCGCCTCGGGATCCAAGGCCTCAAGCGCCTCGCGGAACAGCTCGCACGGCAGAGTCTCACCCACCGCGACCGCTCCGTCACCCGCGCCGGCGACGCTTGCCAGCACGCAAAAATCCTCGGGCGCGTAGCCGATGGCCCCAAGCGCCTTGCGCAACGCCGCGCCATCCGGGCCGGCGGCAAGCTCGCCACCCAAACGTTCGGCCTCGTCCAAATCGCCTTTGACCAGTACGATCGGCGAGCACGCGTTGCCCGCGATACGCACGCCACGGACCGCAAGCGATGTGAGCTCCTGCTCAGCCGCCTGGGCGATGGCTTCTTTTTTCTGGCTTTGTGACGTGGACATGCGCTCTCCAATCGTTTGCGTGCCAACCATTATATAAAAGAGCCGCCTGCGAGTGGTTGCTTTGCGGGCGGCTGGGTATAAGCACGGTCGTACTGAGTTTTACGCGGCCAAGCCGCGTCGCATTATGGAGGTCACCATGGCTGACATTAAGCAGATTACCCCCGAGAATTTCGATTCCGTCGTTAACGACAGCCTGCCCGTGCTGGTCGATTTTTGGGCACCGTGGTGCGGTCCCTGCCGCTCACTCTCGCCCATCGTTGACGAGGTTGCCGATGAGCTGGCGGGCAAGCTTGCCGTTGCCAAATGCAACGTCGACGACAACCAGGACCTGGCCATGAAGTATGGCGTCATGAGCATCCCCACGCTGATTGTGTTTAAGAACGGCGAGGAGATTGACCGCTCGGTTGGCGCTCTGCCCAAGGCGAGGCTGCAGGCGCTGCTGGAGAAGCACCTGTAATACGCTTGTTACATGCTGCTGCCTGTCTGCCGTCCATGAGCGCTTTTACACCGCTCGCCGGACTTTTGGGTGCACCGCGTGCGACCACGGATAGTATGGTAGTCACAAACAGCCCCCAGTGAACGGGTGCGGGTCAGACGGACTCGCACCCGTTTTCTTATGCAGCTGCGCGCAGAGCGGGCGTAGTAAAATCTGAACCACTGAACTGCCCCATACAAAAGGAGATTTCCCATGCATGATGTTGGAATGAACATGAGCCAGCTTGCCATGAGCGTCAAGCAGGTCGACGACACCATCGAGCTCGCCCACGAGTGGAGCCATCAGCTGCTGCATGCGACCGAGAACTTTGACATGGAGCGCATCGGCGTCAAGCTCGAGGCCGCCATGGCCGCGCTGCACGAGGCGCACGACGCACTCGAGGGCTACGAAGAGGCCATCGAGGCCGACCACAACTCCGTCGGCTCCGTGAAGCTGGTGTAAGGTGGCCGAACACGAGCACGGCTGCGGGTACGAGCACGAGCATCCGCACGGGGCGGACGGTAACGCGGGCTGCCACTGTAGTGGCTCCGGCTCCGAGCTGGTCCGTTTTTCGGTTACCGCACCGGACGACCTGCTGCGCCGTTTTGACGAACAGATCGCACGCCGCGGCGACGTGGCCAACCGCTCCGAGGCGGTGCGCGACCTGATTCGCGCCTCGATCGCCAAGGAGCAGATGCGCACGCCCGATGAGCATGTTATCGGGTCGCTCACCATGATCTACGACCATCACACCGGCGATCTGACGCGCCGTCTGGACGAGGTGCAGCACGACTACACCGACGAGATCGTATCGACCATGCACGTGCATCTGGATCACCACAACTGCTTGGAGATTCTGGCGCTCAAGGGTCGCGGCGAGCGCGTCTACGAGCTGGCCGACCGTCTGCTGGGCCTGCGCGGCGTTAAGCACGGTGAGCTCACGTGCGCCGCCACCAAGCAGAGCCTGGGGCTGTAGCGCACCTGTCCCTATTTGGTCGGTTTTGATGAGGGGTGTCGCATGCGACATGTGCATATTCATGTGACGGGCATTGTGCAGGGCGTTGGCATGCGGCCGTTTGTGTATCGCGAGGCCATGGCGCATGGCATTTGCGGATGGGTGCTCAACGCGGGCGACGGCGTGCATATCGAGGCGCACGCTCCGGCCGATGCGCTCGATGCTTTTGTTGCCGCGCTTTCTGCGCATGTGCCTGCGGCAGCCCGCGTAGAATATGTCGAGGTTGTGGACCTGGCAGCCCACGGTTGGGATACCGCCAATGAACAGGGTTTTCGCATCGTAGCATCGCAGGACCAGACCGCGCACACGACGCTCGTCTCACCCGATATCGCCACCTGCGATGATTGTCTGCGCGAGTTGTTCGACCCCGCCGATCGGCGCTATCACTACCCTTTTATCAACTGTACCAACTGCGGACCGCGCTTTACCATCATCCGGTCGCTGCCTTATGACCGAGCGGCCACGTCGATGAATTGTTTTCCCATGTGTCCTGAGTGTGCCGCGGAGTATGCCGACCCACTCGACCGGCGTTTTCACGCGCAGCCCGATGCCTGCTTTGATTGCGGGCCGCATATCACGTGGCGCGAAGCGAGCGTGGGCGGTGAGCCGGGCGAAGCCGCCGCGTTGCCGGCCGTCGGCACCACGCGCGAGACCAGCGACGCCATTATCGACCGCTGTGCTGAGCTGCTGGCCGGTGGCGGTATCGTCGCCATCAAGGGTCTGGGCGGATTTCACTTGGCATGCGACGCTTCCAACGAGCAGGCGGTAGCCGAGCTTCGCCGCCGCAAACGCCGCAGCAACAAACCGCTTGCCGTTATGGTACGCGACCTTGCCGACGCTGAACGCCTGTGCCATGTCAACGACGTTGCACGCGGCTTGCTGGCCGGCAGCATTCGCCCCATTGTGCTGCTGCGCCGACGTGCTGCTTGCGAGAGCGGCGGCTCCCCCGACGCCCTCGCGCTCGCGCCGTCCGTCGCGCACGACCTTCCAGAGCTCGGTGTTATGCTCCCCTACACCCCGCTTCAGCATCTGTTGCTTGCCGCGGCAGAAGCCCGCGGTATGCACGCGCTCGTCATGACCAGCGGAAACCTGAGCGAAGAGCCCATCGAGACCGATGACGATCTTGCCTGGGAGCGCCTCGTTGCCGCCGGCATTGCCGACGCGCTGCTCGGCAACGACCGCGCGATTCTCTCGCGCTACGACGACTCCGTGGTACGCGTGGTCGATGGCGCCGCCATGCCTGTGCGTCGCGCACGCGGATATGCGCCGCAGCCGTTAGCGCTGCCGGCGCTCGACGGCACTGCACCCTGCGTGCTCGCCTGCGGGCCGCAGCAAAAAGCTACGATCGCGCTCACGCGCGAGGACGCCGACGGCCATGTGGCCTGTTTTGTGTCGCAGCATATCGGCGATGTCGAAAACGGCGAGACCTTCGATGCCTGGAACGCCGCGCGCACGCGCTTGGAAAACCTCTTTGACCTGGCGCCTGCCGCCTTGGCATGTGACATGCATCCCAGCTATCTGTCGAGCCAGTGGGCGCGTGAACTGGCACGGAAGCACAATCTGCCGCTTATCGAAGTCCAACATCATCATGCTCACATCGCGAGCGTAATGGCGGAGGCGATTGTCGCTGGCCGGCTTGCGCCCGATGCGCGCGTCCTCGGTATTGCCTTCGATGGTACGGGTGCCGGCACCGACGGCACCATATGGGGCGGTGAGTTTCTTATCGCCGGCCTTGCCGATTTTGAACGCGCCGCGCACCTGCGCACCTGGGCGCTCCCCGGCGGGGCGGCCTCCGTGCGCGATGCCCGCCGCAATGCCTTTGCCCTGCTGAGCGAGCTCGGCCTGCTCGAGCATCCGGGTGCCGCGGGGCTATTGGGCACCCTCGACGAGCAAACACGCAGCGTGACAGCCACCATGATCGAGCGCGGCATCAACAGCCCGCGTACCAGCAGCATGGGGCGTCTCTTTGATGCCGCGGCGGCAATTCTGGGCATCTGCGACAAGGCAACCTACGAGGGCGAGCCCGCCATCGAACTCGAAGCCGCCGCCTGGCCCGCGCTCGGCGGTAAGACCGTTCGTCTCGACGGCAATCATGCAGGCGTATTCACGTCTGCCGACGACTCCCCCATCTTGGACCCCCAACCGCTCATCGAATCTCTTCTGAATGGAATTGAGGCAGGCACGCCGGCCGACAGGCTCGCCCTCGAGTTTCACATCGCCATTACGCACGCTACGACCCACATCGCGTGCGAGATCTGCAATCGCGAAAACCTCGATACCGTCGCGCTCTCGGGCGGTGTGTTCATGAACCGGCTTTTGCTTCAGCTCCTTACCCACGAACTCAAAGACGCCGGTCTTGCCGTCTTGGTCCCCCATACTGTGCCCGTCAACGACGGCTGCATCGCCTACGGTCAGGCCGCCATCGCTCGCGCTCGCCTCGCGCAGACAGCATCGCGATAGGCGTTTTGCCAGCCTGCGCGCCGCCGTCTCACAGGTGTAACGCGTTTGCTCGTGACTCCCGCGAGCGCTACCATCAACTGATGGGTAATTAGGCGCCTATCCAGCGCAAAACGTATAAAAGGGGAACATTATGTGCCTTGCCGTTCCCGGTAAAGTGGTCAAACGCGACGACGACCTTAAGGCGACCGTCGACATGATGGGCATCGAGCGCCCCGTTTCGCTGCGCCTCGTGCCGACGGCACAGGTAGGCGACTATATTCTCGTGCACGCCGGCTTTGGCATTCAGATTGTCGACGAGCAGGAAGCCCAAGAGACACTCGAGCTCGTCAATACCATGACCGAGCTGGCCGAAGAGGACCAGCTCGCCACTAACCCGGCCGAGGCATACTAGTGGCGGCGGCGCAGCCGGTTCGCTCCGGTATCGACTTTTCGGCATTTCGCGACCCCAAGCTGGCTCGCGAGCTCATCGATCGTATTCATGAGCTTGTCGGCAACCGCGCCATTAACCTTATGGAAGTCTGTGGCACGCATACCGTGAGCATCGGACGCTATGGCTTTCGCTCCATTATGCCTGCCGGGCTCAAACTGCTGAGCGGTCCGGGTTGCCCCGTCTGCGTTACCGCCAACCGCGATATCGACCATGCAATCGCGCTCGCCAAGATGGACGGCGCCATCATCACCACCTTTGGCGACATGATGCGCGTGCCCGGGTCGTCTACCTCGCTCGCCGCGCAAAAGGCGGCGGGGCGCGATATTCGCATTGTGTACTCCCCGCTCGATGCACTCGATATCGCCGAACACAACCCCGATCGCCCGGTCATCTTTATGGGCGTCGGCTTTGAGACCACGACGCCCACCATCGCCGCCGCCATTTTGGAGGCCGATGCACGCGGACTCCAGAACTTCTCGGTCTATTGCGCCCACAAGACCACGCCGCCGGCGCTGCGCGCCATCGCCAACGATCCCGAGACCACTATCGACGGCTTTATCCTTCCGGGACACGTCGCTACCATCACGGGCCTGGCACCCTTTGGGTTTTTGGTCGATGAGTTCGAGACCCCCGGCGTAGTCACCGGGTTTGAGCCGGTCGATATCCTGCAAGGTATCTGCATGCTGGTCCAAATGGTTGTCGAGAGCAGGCCGGCGATCGACAACGCCTACCGCCGCGGTGTCAATGCGAACGGCAACCCCGTGGCGCGCCAACTGGTCGAGCAGGTGTTTGAGCCGTGCGACACCACATGGCGCGGTCTGGGACCGATTGCCAACTCGGGTCTTTCCATCCGGCCCGAATTCGCGCGCTTTGATGCCGGCGCCCGCTTTGACGTACCCATTGAACCGACGGTCGAACCACGCGGGTGCCGCTGCGGCGACGTGCTGCGCGGCGCCATCACGCCGAGCGACTGCCCGCTGTTCGGCCACGCATGTACGCCCGAACATCCCGTCGGACCGTGCATGGTGAGCTCCGAAGGCAGCTGCGCGGCGTACTTTAGATACCGCGACTAGCCCGGACGCCCCCGCGTACCGGCACCACCCACGATTGGAGTTTTCGATATGTCCCGTAATGCCACCGATAGCACTGTCCTGCTGGGCCACGGCTCCGGCGGCCAGATGATGAAGCGCATTATCGATGAGGTCTTTCTGGATGCCTTTGGGTCGCCCGAGCTGCTCGCGGGCAACGATGCCGGCGTCGCTGCGCTGCCCGCAAGCGGGCGAATCGCCATGTCGACCGACAGCTTTGTGGTAACGCCGCAGTTCTTCCCCGGCGGCAATATCGGCCGCCTCGCCGTATGTGGAACCGTCAACGACGTCGCGACCTCGGGCGCCAACGTACGCTACCTCTCATGCGGCTTTATCCTCGAAGAGGGCTATCCCATGGACAAGCTCCGCCAGATCGTTCAGACCATGGCCGAAACGGCACATGAGGCAGGCGTGAAGATTATCACCGGCGACACCAAGGTGGTCGAGCGTGGAGGTGCCGACGGCGTCTACATCAATACCGCCGGCGTGGGCGAGGTGCCCGCAGGCGTGACGCTCAGCGGTGCCAACTGCCGGCCCGGCGACGCCATCCTGGTATCGGGTACGCTAGGCGACCACGGCATCGCCATCATGAGCCAGCGCGAGGGCCTGGCGTTTTCGAGCACCATCGAAAGCGACGCCGCACCGCTCAATCATCTGATTGCCGACGTGCTCGCCGCCGCCCCCGACACCCGCTGCTTCCGCGACCCCACGCGCGGCGGTCTGGCATCCACGCTCAACGAGTTTGCCCAGGCCAGCGGCGTTGCCATGGAGATCGACGAGGATGCTGTGCCCGTGCGCCCCGACGTGCAGGCGGCATGTGCGATGCTCGGCTACGATGTGCTGCAGGTAGCAAACGAGGGCAAGATGGTTGCCGTGGTGCCGGCCGAGCAGGCCGATGCCGCACTGACGGCCATGCGCGCCGCGCGCTACGGCGAAAACGCCGCGATTATCGGTCGCGTGCTGCCGCTTGCCGAGGGCGCCCGTCCCGCCGTGCGCGTGCGCACCGGCTGGGGCTCGACCCGTATCCTCGACATGCTCGTAGGAGAGCAGCTGCCGAGGATTTGCTAGCGGGCGAGCGCCGGCCGGCGCGGCTTCGCTCCGCCACCAGGCCGTCGTCCCGCCCTGCCCGATCCGCTGCCACCCCAAGATTGAGCGAGCCAAATGTTCACCCTGGAAATGAGCGGGGCACACGTGCGGCAGAGAGCATGTAAATCGACGAATGCATTTCCCCCAAATATCAAATAGCCCCGCGACCGGGCTGAAATCGGTCGCGGGGCTTTGCATTTTCAAGCTTTGCTGTTGTCTACGCTCTGAACTTTGGATACGTCAGCAGCATGAGCGCGACGCTCACGCCCAGCTGCATGAGAATCTGGCGCACGTCGCCGGCACCTCCTAACGCCGCGGCGCGAACCAGATTGGCGACGCCGAGTGGCATGCCGCCGCCAAACCAGAGCGAAAGACCTAGCAGCACCTTGTCACCCATATCAGGCTCAAAGGGCACCGAGGCCACCACCGCCCGATACGCTCGCACCTCAAGGAAGATCAACGCCACGATGAGCAGCAAGGTAACGAGCATCGACGCGATCGATGCAGAGGACGCCGCAGAGCCCGTAAGCTCGCCCACAGTCGCATCCATAAGTAGAACGCCCACCGCATAAATCAGTGACATGACCCCCAGGGTCGTAAGCGCCGAACGCGCCCCAACGCGCCCCGCGCCCCTAGCGCCAACGTTTCTTGCCGTCATCGTTAACCTCCCTAAGCAAAGGGCCCGCCGGCGCGCACCGGCGGGCCAATCTTTCTGGAGCCAGCCCACCTTGGGTGGCCCAAAGCGCATCGGCGCGGCTTTTGCCCGCCTACTCCCCGCAGCCACTCTCGACAAGCGCCACGAGGGCATCGACGGCGGCCGCCTCGTCGGCGCCGTCGGCCGCAATCACAATCTCGCAACCGCAGATCATCCCCAGGCTCATGACCATCAAGATAGACTTGGCGTCCTTGGCGTCTCCGCCCACCTTGCCAACGGTGATCGAGCTCTCGTACTTGCTTGCCTCCTGCACAAACAGCGACGCAGGACGCGCGTGGATACCGCTCGGATTCTTGACGACCGTCGTCTTGGAAACCATCTCTGCTCCTTACTCCACCACGATGTTGTCGGTTGCGGTATCGGCACCATTGCTAGCGATAAGTTTCTTATAGTAGAAGAAGCTCTTCTTCTTACCGCGTTTGCCGGTGCCGTTGCCGTGGTCGTCCTGGTCGACCGAGATCTGGCCGTAGCGCTTGGTCATCTCGGAGGTGCCGGAGCTGATCAGGTCGATAGGGCCCCACCAGGCGTAACCAAAGACGTCGACACCGTCGAGAATCGCCTGGTGCATCTGCTCGACGTGCTCCTTCATATACTCGATGTGCGCGTCGTCGTCGCAGAAGCCGTTCTCATCGCGGTTCTCGGTCATGCCGTTACCATTCTCGGCGATGAAGATCGGTAGGTGGTAGCGATCGTAGATGTGGTTGAGCGTGATGCGGAATCCCACGGGATCGATCGGCCAGCCCCACTCGGTCATCTCGAGGTATTGGTTCTTGATCTCGGTAACCAGCTTGCCGCTCGGCTCGGGGGAAATTTTGCCCTTGTAGCGCATGATGTAGGTCATGTAGTAGCTGATGGAGATGTAGTCAACCACGCCGGCCTTGAGGGTTTCGAGGTCGCCGTCCTCCATCTTGATATCGACGCCGTAGTCGCGTAAGAAACGCTTCACGTAGTAGGGGTACTCGCCCTTGGCCTGGATATCGGTGAAGAACCAGTTGAAGTGGTCCTCAAAAAGCACCTGGAGCTGATCCTCGGGCTTGGAGGTCTCAGCGTAGTTCTCAAGACGGCAGAGCATGTTGCCGATGTGAGCCTCGGGGTCAATCTCGCGCAGTTTGATAACCGCCTTGGCGGAAGCCACGAGCTGGTTGTGAGCGACCTGGAACTTCTCGGGCCAACGGCCGGCATAGGGGTTGGAGCCGTCTTCTTTCTCGTCCCAAATCACGCCGCAGCAGGTGCAGGGGTTGGCGTAGACGTGGTTGATTTCGTTGAAGGTCATCCAATACTTGACCTTGCCCTTGTAGCGGCGGAAAAGCGTCTCAGCATAGTGCTCAAAGGCGTCGACCACGTGACGGCTCGCAAAGCCGTTGTACTCCTCGGCCAGGTGAAGCGGCATATCAAAGTGGTTGAGGGTGACCATGGGCTCGATCCCGTGCTTATGGCACTCGTCAAAGACTTTATCGTAGAAGGCCAGACCCTCCTCGTTGGGCAGGGCGTCGTCGCCGTTGGGGAAGATACGGCTCCAGGAAATGCTCATGCGAAAGACGCCGAAGCCCATCTCGCCCAAAAGCGCAATGTCCTCCTTGTAGGTGTGGTAGAAGTCGATGCCGCGTCGTTTGGGAAAATCATAGGCCATCTCGTCTGCCTTGCGAGCTGCGAGTGACTGTCGCGTAACGGAGTTGAGCGGGCCGCCCTCGACGATGCCCTCGCGGGCGCAGGTCTCGCGGTCGAGCAGAATCACATAGTCGGAGACCGCAGGGCCGCGACCGCCCTCGTCCCATGCGCCCTCGATCTGGTTGGCAGCGGTAGCGCCGCCCCATAGAAAACCCTCGGGAAAAGTCTCACCAAAGTCATAGGTAGAAAGGTCGATCATGGTATGTCCTCATCTCTCTTGGTTGGGTTGGGGATGCGAGCCGCAGGGCGCGACCCGCAATCGGGAGACGCGTTAGCGGGCGGTCAGCGCGCGCACTACGGGCATCATCTTCTTGGCCATGTGCAGCTCGGCGCTGATGGTCATAAGCGTATCCTGGGCGTGCACGAACAGCAGGGAGTACTCGACCTCCTCGCCGCCCGCCTGGCGCTGGATCATCTCGGTCTGCGCTTTGTGCGCCTCAAGGATCTTGGCATCAGCCTCGGCAAGATGCGCGTCTGCCGCATCGAAATCGAACTCCGCCAGGGCATCCATCGCCTTGTCGATGCAGGCGCGGCCGTCGCCAGCGTTGATGATGACGTTCATCGCGACCGCAGGAACGTTGATTGTCTCATCAGCCATCATGGCCTCCTATTCTTGGGTACCGGCCGCCTCCACGGCCGGTACTGAAACATCTGGTAGCAACTAGGCGACGAACTCTGAGTCGCCCGTAGAGGTTTACTCGACAGCAGCTGCGGCAGCGGCCTTGGCGGCTTCCTTGGCAGCCTTCTTGGCCGCTTTCTTTGCAGCCTTCTCGGCAGCCTGCTCTTCCTCGATCTTGCACTGGTAGTTATCGGCAGCCTTAAAGAACGGGAACCACAGAATCGCGGCGATCAGCAGGTTGACGCAGACAAGTGCGATATTGCGCACGTCTCCGCCCGACATAAAGAACGCCGAGACCGCATTGGGCAGGAAGTTCATATCGAAATTCTCGACGTGCAGGCTCGCCCAGCCCATGCTCATCCAGAGGTAGGCGTTGGCAGACAGCAGGATAGACTGCAGCACCATGGGGATGAACATAAAGGGGTTGGCGACGATCGTGGAG
The DNA here is from genome assembly GCA_902466075.1 of uncultured Collinsella sp. GTDB lineage: Bacteria > Actinomycetota > Coriobacteriia > Coriobacteriales > Coriobacteriaceae > Collinsella. Next base: position 13,747 of record CABQQA010000008.1, on the reverse strand, counting down.
AAGACCAGCGGCTCGTTAATGTTGAACAGCGACGGGATAATCGTTGCACGGCCGAGCGTCTTGTTCTTCTTGGACTTGGCAAAGAGCATGTAGAAGGCCAACGGAAGCGTTGCGCCCTCGCCGCCGATCATGATGTAGCGAGTAATGCCGTACGCGTTAATGTTAGTGGGAGCGAGGCCTGCGGCATAGGCGGCCATGTTCTCGGCAAGAGCAGACTTTTGGATGGACTGCTGGATCGGCGAGAACACCCAGCCGGAGATGCCAAAGAAGTAGAAGGTGTCCATGACAAGCGGGATGGCGATGGTGCCGGGCAGCGTCTGGGCAAAGCCGGTAACGGGCGAAAGGATGATCGCGACCGCGCTAAAAACGTCGACCTGGAGCATGTTGGTAAAGAGCCAAGCCACAAAAAGCGACAACAGCACCGCAATGATGTTATCGAACCAGTTCTTGACGAAGTCGGGCACGAGGCTGTCCTCGGAAAAGAACGTCATGCGCGCCATGCGCTTGTAGATAAAGCCAACGACAAATCCCACGACCATCGCGGTGAACATGCCACCCGCGCCAAACTTGGCCATCTGGAAGACATAGCCCTGATCGGTGATGGTGGGGTTCATGCACAGCATAAAAGCGCCTATACCGGTAAAACCGGCAATCATGCTGCGGTCTTTGCGATCTTCCTTGACCGCAACGTTATGCGGGATGATAAACGCCATGAACATGCCCACGAGGCCAAACGAGAACGTAGTGAGCGGCGACAGGTCGGGCAGGGCCGGGACAAAGCGACGGATAATGTTCCACAGGCTCGGGATGGCCGAGACCATGGAGAAGGGGACGATGTAGAGAACTGCGTCGGAGATAACGCCAAACCAGTAGGTTGAGGTAAGCTTGTTCATCACGGGGACGACATGCTCGGTGATCCACGCCTGGATCGCTTCCATGAACTTTTGCAGCATGTTGTCCCCTCCTAGTCTTCGTCAAGCAGGTCGTAGGCATCCTCGAGGATGCTCTCGCCGTCGAGCGCCGCGTAATAGTCGGGGTCGATGGCCATGACCTTCACGCCGTGAGATGCCACTTGAGACTGGATCTCGGGCACCTCGGAGGCGAAGTGCGGACCGAGCAGGAGGACGTCGATCTTGTCGGCGTAGTCCATAATCTCAGACTTACTGACTGCCTTGATGGTGCAGTCAAGACCCTTGGACTTTGCGACCTTGCGCATGCCTGCCGCCATAAAGCCGGTCGAGGCACCGATGCCGCAAGCGAGGAGAATGCGAACGGTGCCGTTCTCATCTGCCATGGGGTACTCCTTTCCCAATAAGCGGGCTCGAGGCAGCTCCGATGCCGCTGCGATCCCCGCTGTGTTCTTGGGCGCCCGTGTCGACCCGGCCGCCCTTGACCGTGACTGCACTATACGCGGCGGAGGGCTCTTGCCGCCAACCGACTTTTTGCCGCATAGCGGCAAGGCAGCAGATTTTCCGCCCGCACGGCAAGCCGGGCGATTTTCCGCTTGGGCGGCAAATTAGAAAAGACACCCTTTCTTAACCTGAGATACCATGGGGCGGTACACCCTGTCTGCCGTTCATCTCTTGGAGGAAAGCCATGGCGAGCGCCAAGCAGAACCGCATCAACCGCATGATCGACGTGCTCGAAAACAGCAGCTCATGGGTGTCTTCCTCGATGCTTGCCGGCCTTTTGGGCGCGAGTGAGCGAAGCATCCGCAACTATGTTGCAGAGGTCAACGAGACCGGTACGCGACATATCGAATCGTCTAAAGAGGGCTATCGCCTTGCCACGGCGGCGCCGGCTGCCGCCAGCGCTTCCGCTAGTCCTTGCGAAGGTGTCAATACCCTCCCCGCGAACGCGGACTCCAGGCGCGACTTTACTATCTCCCGCCTTGTCAACGCATGCGATGGACTCTCCGTCTTTGATATCGCCGATGAGCTCTTTATCAGCGAGAGCACGTTTCAGAGCTCCGTGATGCCGCAGGTGCGCGCGCTCGTTCGGCAGTTCGACCTCAATGTCGAGACACACGACTACCGCATGAAACTCACGGGGCGAGAGGCCGACAAGCGCAAGCTTCTCGGCCACATAGCCACCCACAACTCCTATGGCTATTTCACCTCAACCAAAACGCTCGAAAACATGTTTCCCGACTTTGACGTGCAGGCAACCCTCTCGAGCTTGGTCGCGATCTGCCAGCGCTCGGATCTATTTATCAACGGCTACGCGCTCTCCAACCTGCTCGTGCACCTGTTAGTGATCATCATCAGGCTCACCTCGAACAACGAGCTCAGCGAGGTGGACGGCCCCATCGACGCAGACGGCCTAGTGACACAACTCGGGCAGCGCGAACAGATCGTACGCTGCGCCCAGCGCATTGCCGCCTACTTTGAGAAGGAGTTTGGTTGTGCCATCCCACGCGACGATTTTCAGCAGATTCTGCTGCTTTTGGCGCTTTCCGTCGAGCGTTGCGATTTTGACGAGCTCAGCCGCGAGAAGCTCTCAAGCATCATTGACCGCGAATTTGTAGACATGGTTCTGGGGATCCTCGACGAGTGCGGAAAGCGCTACGACCTGCCACGCTTTATCGACGAGCCCATGCGCCTACAACTCGTCCTGCATATGTTTAACGCCTACCAGCGCGCCGTCTACCGCGTAAGCTACCCCAACCCGCTCGCCGCGCAGATCAAAAGCGAGTACGCACCGGTCTACGACATGGCGGTCTATATCGCCCACCGCTTCTCCACCGCCATGGATATTGAGGTGGGCGAAAACGAAATCGCGTTTATCGCCTTTCATATCGGCGCTTACTTTGAGAAGTTCTCCGCACCCGACGGCGCCGTCACCTGCACAGTGATTATCGAGGAGTACCACGACTTTGCACGAAGGCTCGTCGACGACCTCAAGACCGAGTTTGGCGATGACATAAGCGTTGTCGCCGTGATGAGCTGCGATAGTTACCTGGCCAATCCGCCCGAAAGCGATGCGGTAATCACCACAATCGACGTGCCGGTTTGTGGAGGCACCACCAAAGTCTTGATCGGACCCATCCTCACTAAGCAAAACGTGCGAAAGATCCGCGACCGGCTTTGCGCCATCCAGGAGCGGCGGCGGCGCCTCTATGCCCAGGGCCTTTTGGGGCGTCTGCTGCAGCCGGGGCTGTTTATACGCAACATAGACGTAGTCGACGCCACAAGCTGCATCGACCAAATGGGGAAGCTTTTGGCTGTTCAGGGGCTCGCAACGCCTGAGTTTATCGCTGACGTGCATCTGCGTGAGAGCGTCTCATCGACGGCGTTTACTGACAGCCTCGCCATACCCCACGCGATCTCGGTATATCCCAAGCGCTCGTTTATCGCTGTGGCCCACAATGACACCCCGATTCCCTGGGGACGCCACGACGTGCGGTTTGTGCTGCTCATAGGCATCGCACAGGAAGATATGGGGCTCTTTAGAGATGTGCTCGACCTGATTATCGAAGTGTTCTCCTCGGTAGAGACCACGATGAGGCTCATGCAGACCGACACGTTCGAAGAGTTTCTGGCTGCGTTTACGCACGATATCGGATAAAGGGCTCAACCCGCATCCTCGACATGATCGTGGGAGAGCAGCTGCCGAGGATCTGCTAGCGGGCGAGCGCTGGCTGGTGCGACGTGGCTCACTATCCCTGAAGATGTTTTGATTCCAAACGTGCCCGACGCGCAAGCCCAGTATTATGGGGTGCGTTTTGGAACCCAATGACGGGAGCTTTCATGGCAGCAGCTTTTTCCCATGTGATCTTTGACCTGGACGGCACCATTCTCAACACGCTCGAGGACCTGGCGGCCGCCGGCAACCACACCTGCGAGATGCACGGCTGGCCCCCGTTTGCCGTGGACGAGTACCGCTACAAAGTGGGAAACGGCATGCTTAAGCTGGTCGAGCGCTTTATGCCCGCCGAGTACGCAGGCGACAGCCGTATGTTTGAGCAGACGCTTGCCGAGTTTAGGGCTTACTACGGCGAGCACAAGGAGGACCACACCGCTCCCTACGCCGGCACGATCGAGATGCTCGACCGCCTGCGCGCCGCGGGTGTGCAGCTTGCCGTGCTCACTAACAAGGACCACGTCTCGGCCGCTCCGCTTATCGAGAAATACTTTGGTTCCGAGCGCTTTGCGCTGGTGCAGGGCCGCGTCGATGCGCTTCCTCCCAAGCCCGAGGCGCCTGTTACGCTGCATGTGATGAAAGAGCTAGGCGCCGACCCGGCAACCACACTCTATGTGGGCGATTCCAATGTCGATGTTCTGACCGGTCACAACGCCGGCCTTAAGAGCGCCGGTGTCACCTGGGGCTTCCGTGGCCGCGCAGAGTTGGAAGCCACCGGCGCCGACTACGTTGTGGACACCCAGGAAGAGCTCGCGTCGCTGATTCTGGGCGAGTAGCGGGGCTGTCGCTCAACACGGCTGCATAGATTCTGTCGCGCGGAAAGCGCATCCCGTTTTGCCGCCCCAGAATGGGATGCGCTTTCCGGTTGAGCCTTGTCGGGGAAACGGCATCCCGTTTCAGAGCAATATTCCGGGTCGCACTTTCCGCAACCCACGCCATCCGGAAACCGTGACCCGCTATTCGGCCAAATACCGGCTCGTATTTTCCCGAGCATTCGATGCAACGCTGGCGCAAGGAGTGTCCCCAACTGCCGGCAGAAAAGGAACGTCCCCAAGTGCCGCATCCAGGACGAACAAGGGAACGCCGTCGTTTTGGCAACGACAGCGAAAGCCCGCCAGAGCGAGCAAGGTGCCTTGAAACAAGGCGGCATTGATCTTTTGATCATGCCACCGAAGTTGAAAGGCAGATTGCCGCTCTGGCGGGCTTGCAGCGTCGGGCCGTTACGGCGTTTGGTAAAACGCCGTAACAAACTACCGCGTAACTCCCCTAGCTCAGCATTGCATCCATCATCTCGGAGTTGACAGAGTCGTCGGCAGACCACTCGCCGTCGTCGTTGCAGGTGTACTTGAAGATAACCGTGGTCTTCCTGGGCTCGGTGGCCTTGGTCACATCGACCATAACCTGACCGGCCATCTTGTACAGCTCGTCATCGGAGGGAACCGTATCAAGCGCGGCGACCTTCTCCTGATACTGGGTGGAGAAGTCCTCGACGATCTTGTTCATGGACTTGCAGGTGATGGAGACCTCGGCGGTCGCGACACCCTTGTCCTCGTCGACCGTCACGTCGCCGATCTCGTAGTCAAAGCCTTCGAGATAGGTCTTGGCATACTCCTTGGGATCGATACCCAACTGCTCGAACTCGTCGCCCGAAGCCTCCTCCAGACCAGAAAGGAACTCGTCGCCACCGTTCTTGACCTCGTCAAACTGAGTCGTAAGATCCTCGGTGATGAGTTCCTCGATCGAAGGGCCTCCACAACCGGAAAGCACGACCACGCATGCAACCAAGACGGCCATGAGGGGCGCAAGCAGCAGCTTCTTTTTCATGTTGTTCCTCCCAATGAGCGGCACTGCGCTTCCCAGACGCGGCGCACGTTGTAATAAGTAAGCCCATACTATCGCGCTTATGAACACCCTCGGCAACGCGAAGGCGCGGTCGGTTCGTTTTAGCGTCCGAACGGTTTGCAAGCCCGCCCAACGTGCAATAAAACGCTTCCCCGCGATGCAATAAAAAAGGTGGCCGGAAAACCCGACCACCCTTGCACATCCTTATGTTGCCGCAGTTTACTTGCGGACGACCTTAACGATGGCGTCACCGGCGGCGACAGCGGAGTCGGCCTCGACGGCGAGTTCGACATCGGCAAACTCGGCGGTGTTGGACACAGCAACGACGACGCAGTCCTTGTAGCCGGCAGCGGCGATCTTGGCGCGGTCGATCTTGAGCATGGGCTGACCAGCCTTGACGACGTCGTCGGCCTTGACGAAGCCCTCGAAGCCGTCGCCGTTCATGTTGACGGTATCGACGCCAACGTGCACCAGAACCTCGATGCCGCTATCGGACTGCAGACCCACGGCGTGGCCCATGGTGACGGTCACCTTGCCGTCGCAGGGAGCGTAGACCAGATCGTCCTCGGGCCACACAGCGCAGCCCTTGCCCAGAACCTCGCCACCAAAGACGGGATCGGGCACGTCGGCCATCTTGATGACCTTGCCCTTGACGGGCGAGCACAGCACGTCGGCGCCGGCAGAAGCAGAGATGGAGGCCGGAGCAGCGACAGCCGCGGGCTCAGCCTTCTTCTTGAACATGTCAAACAGACCCATACGTTTTCTCCTCTTGATTAAGCGCAACGTTGTGCGCATGCCTATGGTGATTATAGTGCCAAATGGTTCAAATGCTAAGGTGGGGACTCGAATCGCGAGCCCATCCCAACGCTTTTCCCCGGTGGCACTCATATTGTCGATTAATCCAGGCCCTCGGCACCGTTGGACTTGATGATCTTCTGGTAGGCGTAGAAGCTGTCCTTGCGGCGGCGCTCGTAGGTACCGGTGCCGTCATCGTACTTATCGACGTGGATAAAGCCGTAGCGCTTGCGCATCTCGCCGGTGCCGGCGGAAACCAGGTCGATGGGGCCCCACCAGGTGTAGGCGATCAGGTCGACGCCGTCGGCAATGGCCTCGCCCATGGCCTTGACGTGGCTCTGCAAGTAGGCGATACGATACGGGTCGTGGATGGAGCCGTCCTCCTCGACCTCATCGTAGGCGCCCATGCCATTCTCGACCACCATCAGCGGAATCTCGTAGCGGGCGTAAATCTCGTTGAGGGCGATGCGCAGACCCAGCGGATCGATCTGCCAGCCCCAGTCGGTGGACTCCAGATAGGGATTCTTGCCGCCAAAGGTCATGTTGCCCTCGGTCATCTCGTGATCCTTGTGGGTGCCCACGGTGCCGGACATGTAGTAGCTAAAGGTGTAGAAATCGACCTTGCCGTCGGCGATATCCTGCAGGTCGCCGTCCTCCATCACAAGCTCGACATCGTTCTCGGCCCAGAAGCGCTTGGCATAGAACGGATACTTGCCGCGCACCTGCACGTCGGAGCAGTACCAGTTCATGGTATTCATCTCCTGCTGCGCGGCGAACACGTCGGCCGGATCGCACGTGGCGGCATAGGAAAGGATGAAGCAGTCCATGTTGCCCATCTTAAACTGCGGGTAATGCTCGTGGGCATAGCGCACGACGCGGCCGCTGGCGACAAACTGGTGATGCAGCGCCTGCATACGAGCCTGCGGCGTAGCATGGACCGCCGAAGCCGGGCCCTCAAAGCCCTGAATCATGCTGGTCTCAAAGAGGTTGCCCATGTCCTGAGTGCCGCAGTTGATCTCGTTGAAGGTGAGCCAGAACTTGACCTTGTCCTGATAGCGGTCGAAGACGGTCTGGCAGTACTTCTCAAAGAAGCCGATGAGCTCGCGGCTCGCCCAGCCGTTGTATTTCTCGACCAGGTGATAGGGCATCTCGTAGTGCGACAGGGTCACGAGCGGCTCGATATTGTGAGCGCGCAGGCAGTCGAAGACGCGGTCGTAGAAGGCGAGGCCGGCCTCGTTGGGCTCGGCGTCGTCACCGTTGGGGAAGATGCGGCTCCAAGAGATGGACATGCGGAACATGGTAAAGCCCATCTCGGCGAACAGCGCGATGTCCTCCTCGTAGTGATGGTAAAAGTCGATACCGTCATGGTTGGGGTAGAAGCGGTTAGGGTCGATGTCGATCGTAATCTGGCGCGGCTCCTTGTAGCTGCCACCCAAGAAGTGGTCGTCGACCGACGGACCGCGGCCGTCAACGTTCCAAGCGCCCTCAAACTGATTGGCGGCCGTGGCGCCGCCCCAATAGAAACCCTCGGGGAACTTGATGTTTGCCATGAGCATCTCCTTTGCATTGCGGGTCGATAGGCCGAGTATCGCCCACGCACGCGACAGGCAGGGGCAGGGGTGCCAAACCCGACACTTCTTTTCGCAGACGCGCGCTGCAACAGCGCTGCAGCTGAAACTTTTTGACACCGAAGGAGCGAAGACGATCCGCCCCGCGCTTACCGGCGGTATGCCGCGGGGGTGCAGCCATACTTGTCGTGAAACTTACGGTAGAAGAAGCTCATGTTTTCATAGCCCACCGCATGCGCAGCCGCCCCGGCCGTGGCGCCGCCGCGCAGAAGCTCGGCCGCACGTACCAGGCGTCGCTCCTGCACAAGCTGCCTAAAGGTCTTGCCCACATGGCGCTTGAGAAGCGCCGTCGCATAATTAGGGCTCAAGCCAAACTCCGCCGCCATCCCCTCGAGGGAGCATGCAGCGAATTCACAATCGATATAGCCAAGCATTCCCGTCACCAGGGCAGTGGGCCCCGCCGTGCCGTCCGCCGCGCCGCGCACCAGCTCGCACTCGTAGCAATCCATGAGCTCGGCCAAAAACAGCTGAAACAGACGCAAGACGATCTCGGGACCGTTGGGGCTCGGGTCGTACAGCTCGCAGAGCATCTCCTGCATGTAGCGCCGAATCCGACGGCTCTCGCCGCAGTAAAAACGGACATGGCCCCGATGGTCCGTCTCGCTGTTGAGCGCGTTGAACAAAAACCGCGAGACCGCGCTCTCGCGCGAGAGGCTCGACTCGAGACTCCGGCGCAAAAAAGAGCGTGAAACGGTCATGCTCAGCATGATGTCGTCCTCGCCGAGCGCCGCCACGGCATGAGGGCAAAGGGCGTCGAGCAAAAGCACCTCGTTGCGGCGCAACTCGAGCCTCTCCCCCGCCACCGTCTGCGGGCAGCGCCCGCGATACACATAGCTCATCTCCACGTAATCATGCACGTGCTCGGGAACTGCATTAAAGCGCGAGTTTTTCCTTATCGTCAGGCCACGCGGCATGCCGGGCTGGGCATAGGCAAACCCTGGCTGCCCAATCTTGCGCACTGGGCATCCGTCGATTTCGACATGCTCGGTCATAATCGACCAATCAAATGCCATGCCGTCTTTATAAGCGATCTCACTGGCGCTCAGTTCGCTGAGCCTACGCTCGAGCTCGTCGATCTCCATGGCTTGTCAATCGTTGATTTAGTCATAGTTCGTCGTGATTCAGATATTAGCAGAACGCGCCGACGCGTCCATAATCTGTGCTATGCAGCAGATCGATCGAGCCAAGGAGGATCCATGACCGCGCACTATCAGCAGGTGCTCGAGGGTACATACGACAACCATGTGCTTCCGTTTTTGTGGATGAAGGGCGAGAGCCATAAGACCATTGCCGAGTATCTGGAAAAGATCGCCGGCGCCGACATCCACGAGGTCTGTCTCGAAAGCCGCCCACACCCCGATTTTTGCGGCGAGGGCTGGTGGCGCGACTTGCGCTTTGTCATTGACGAGTGCAAGCAGCTGGGCCTTAAGCTCTGGATCTTGGACGACGCGCACTTCCCCACGGGCTTTGCCAACGGCGCCGTCAAGGAGGCCGTGCCCGAGCTCCGCAAGATCGTGCTCACGCACCGCACGTTCGACATCGTGGGCCCCACGTCCGCCGCGAGCATCGCGCTCGCCAACATGCTCGACAAAACGGAGCGCTTCTACGGCGTGACATTTATGCAGGACGGCAGCCCCGTCGACGTCGCTTACCGAGTAATCGACGATGCAGACGGCAACCCCAGCCGCCTGGTCTTCGATGCACCTGCGGGCCTCACGCAGGCATGCGTGATGTTCACGAGCGGCAAGACCTCCTACAACGAGGACTACATCAATATGGTCGACCGCGCCTCGGTGGCGCAGCTCATCGATGCTGTCTACGAGCCGCATTTTGAGCATCTGGGCGATGAGTTTGGCAAGACGATCCTGGGCTTTTTCTCCGATGAGCCCGGATTTGCCAACGAGAAGGGCACCACGGGCCCCGATGGCATCTCGGACACGCTCATCGGCAAGGCCACCGCGCCCCTACCCTGGTCGGCCGAGCTTGAGCGTCGCCTACGCGCGGCACTGGGCGAGCGCTACCTGGCCGAGCTCCCGCACCTGTGGGACCGCGAGCCGGCCGGCGCGCACGTACGCCACGTCTATATGGACATCGCGAGCACCCTCTATAAGGAGTGCTTCTGCGACCAGCTCGGAGACTGGTGCCGCGCGCGCGGCGTGCAGTACATCGGCCACGTTATCGAGGACAAGGACTGCCACGCGCGCCTGGGCGTGGGCGCCGGGCACTACTTCCGCGCCGTGGGCGGTCAGGACATGGCGGGCGTCGACATCGTGATCAACCAGCTGGTACCCGGCATGGACCGCGGCCTTCACAGCTACGGACGCGGCGTGTGGAACCTCGAGTTCTATAACTACGTGCTGCCCAAGCTGGGCTCCTCGGCAGCACACCTCGACCCCAAAAAGCAGGGGCGCTGCATGGCCGAGGTCTTTGGCGCATTTGGATGGCACGAAGGCCTACGCGAGATGAAGTGGATCGCCGATCATTTTTTGGTGCGCGGCGTCAATTGGTTTGTGCCGCATGCCTTTAGCATGGCCGCCTTCCCCGACTGGGACTGCCCGCCGCATTTCTATGCGCATGGCCAAAACCCCCAGTTTGCACACTTTGGGCAGCTCATGAGCTACATGAACCGTACGGCGAGCCTGCTGAGCGGCGGGCGCGCAACGACCCCGGTGGCGCTTCTCTACCATGCGGACGCCGAGTGGACAGGCGAGGCGAACTTTATGCAGCATGCCGCCTCCGAGCTTATGCGCGCGCAGGTCGACTTTGACATCGTGCCGGCAGAGGCATTTGAGGACGCAGGGCGCTATGCCGTTGAAATTGCCGCAGACGGTAGCGGCTTTGGCGTGAACGGCCAGGCATACCGCTGCCTGGTGATGCCCGGAGCCGAGTTTGTCGGCGGAGCCGTGCTCGACTTTGCCGCGCGCGCCGCAGCCGCAGGTGTTGCCGTGTACGCGCTGGATGAGTTGCCGAGCAAGCGCTACGACGGTGATATTGCAGCCCGCGAGGGCTTTGCCTCCGTGGATGCAGCCGCGGTCGCCGGCATCAAGCTCCTGGCGACCACCGAGCTCGCAGACACACTTGCCAATACCGGCATGCAGACCGTGGTTTGCGCCGAGCCCCAGTCCTGGCTGCGCGCACTGCGCTACGAGCGGGCGGACGAGAGCTATCTGATGCTCGTCAACGAGCATCCCAAGCAGGGTATCTCCACTCAGATTGCGCTTGCCGACGGCACACCCGTTGCAGGCGCGCGCCTCGACCTGCTCAACGGCACCGAGCCCGCCGCCTTTGACGGCACGCTCGAGCTGGCTCCCTACGAGAGCTGCATCGTGGTCCTTGGGGCTACAGGTTCCGTTGCTGTGGCAACCGCCGAAGACGAAGCCACATGCGTCGACGGGCCCTGGGCGGTTGCCTTCTCTGCCCCTGGCACCGATGCCTTTGGCGAGTCTGTTGAGCTTGCAGACCTGCACGACCTTTCCTCGGCCGAGTTCCCCGGCAAGGCCGGCACATTCCGCTACCGGGCCTCCTTTGTCCTGGGCGAAGCGGCCACCCGCACCGTCATCGACCTTGGCGAGGTCTTTGAGACCGCAACCGTCACCCTCGACGGCAAATCCCTCGGCACCCGCATCTGTCCGCCTTACCGCTTTGAGGCCGCCGCACTTTTAGCCGGCGAGCACGCGCTTACGATCGATATCATCAACACCCTCGACCACGCCGTCCCCGACATGTTCGGCATGACCGAGCCCTCCGATCCCAGCGGCCTCTTGGGGCCCGTACGCGTGCTCGGGTAACGCCCCGGGCACAAACGGCCCAACAAGGACAGCGCCCCTATGTTGAGCCCGCACAGCGTCGAGCGGTCCGTCGTTCATAGACCGGCGGACCAAAACTCCCAGCCAAGCCGAACGTTTTATTTATCGCTATGATTGGTTTATCGCGACGCAAACGCATAGGAGCCATATGGATATCAGGCGAAAGATCACGCAGGGCAAAAGCCTCACCCCCACCGAGCAACAACTTGGGCGAACGGCCCTCGCCATGGGCGAGGATGTGCACGGGCTTTCCATTAAGGAATTTGCCGCGTGCGCCAACGTTTCGGTCGCGAGCGTGCACCGCTTTTGCAAAAAGCTCGGCCTCGAGGGATTCAAAGACCTCAAGGTCGAGCTCATCCGCCAGGCGACCGAGGCGGGCAACCGGCGCGACGTGGACATCAACTTTCCCTTCGATGCCACCTCCACCCCTGCGCAGGTGATGGAGCGCATGGAGGGGCTCTACCAGACCACCTTGGCCGAAACGCAGGAGCTGCTCGACCCTGCACAGCTCGACCACGCCGCCAAGCTCATCATGCGCGCCGGCACCGTGGACATCTACACGGGCTCGCATAACCTGTATCCAGCGGGAATGTTCCGCGATCGCCTGCTTTCCGCCGGCAAAAGCGCGACGTGCCACGACAGCGTCGAGGCGCAGGTGCGCACGGCGCTCGCCTCGGGTCCCGACCATGTGGCAATCATCATCTCCTACAGCGGCCTTGCCCCCAACCTCAAGGAGATCTTGCCGATCCTTAGCAGTCGACATGTCCCGGTCATCGTCATCGGCACGCCGTACTGTGCCCGCATTCACCCCGGCTTTGCCGCCTATCTCACGGTAAGCGACCACGAGAGCATGACGCACCGCATCACGCAATTCGCCAGCCATATCGCCGTGCAATACGTACTCGATTCGCTCTATAGCAGCTACTTTGCCAAAGATTACGCCCGCTGCTCCGAGTTCTTAGAGCGCTCGTTCCCCTACACCCGCCTGCCCGGACTCAAGTAGCGACGAGCGTGGATTTTCAGACACTAACCTAACGAGCGTGGATAATCTCCCACTTTGAGCCCGCACACAGGCCAAAACCGGGAGATTATCCACGCTCATTTTGGGTCCCCTGGGAACGCATGAGGAGGGCGGAAGACAGCCGTTATTTGCGAGGCGTCAGCGACGTAAAGAGTCCGTGTTGGTTGCAGTAAAGATATATCCTGCCGCGCCCGGTAATATGGAAGCGCGGCTGCACCGATTGCTCTGGATAGAGCTTCTTAAAGCAGATGCCGTCCATAGTCGCATATGCCACAAAGCTAATGTAGTGATCCTTGGTCATGGGATGATCGAGCGTGACGTACCAATCGTCCTCGATGCGCTCGATGGAAAAGGCGTGGTCCGCGTCCGGCTCTTCGGCCTCCTGGGGAAACATCGTGGAGCCACAGCAGCTAAAGCTGCCTTCTCCGAGCGCGTGCACAACGTTTCCGCAGATAGGGCAAACGTAAAAGATGCCTTTGAGCATATTGCCTGCACGGTTGGCGTTGGCCCGAATGTCACCAGCCAAAAGCTCGGCCACGCTTATGCCGAGTCTCTGGGCCAAAGGCTCAACGAGGGAAATGTCGGGAAGGCCGCGGCCGGATTCCCACTTGCTGACGGCTTTATCGGTCACGCCAAGGCTTTCCGCCAGGGCGCGCTGGGTGAGGCCGCGCTCTTCGCGCAGCTGCTTGATGGCATGCGCTGCCAAAAAAGTATGGGAGGCATTGGTTTGCCGTGTCTGGTTCATGGGCTGTCCAATCAAATTGAAGAAATGGAGTGAACCGGTTCGACAGTCAGTATCCATTTGAAGGCCAGGCTCGACAACCTACGCTGCGTAGACATGCGCCAATCGAACGAGCGCGGATTTTTGGACGCTCATCCTGAGTAGTCATTTAAGAACGCCCCAATGACTACTCATTTATGTCTGTCCCCTACTCATTTATGTCTGTCCCCAATGACTACCAAGGCAACGCCGATGTTTTGGCAACGACAGCGAAAACCCGCCAGAGCGAGCA
>CABQQA010000007.1:0-107729 GCA_902466075.1 uncultured Collinsella sp. | reverse complement strand
GCGTGCTGCAGTTCATCTACGACAACATCATGTACGCCGAGTTGAACACCAAGTCTGATTACTGCCAGTGCTGCGGCTACGACGGCGAGATCAAGATCGTGGAGGATGACGGCAAGCTGGTGTGGGAGTGCCCCAGCTGTGGCAACCGCGACCAGGAGAAGATGAACGTCGCCCGTCGTACGTGCGGCTACATCGGTACCCAGTTCTGGAACCAGGGCCGAACCGAGGAGATCCGCGACCGCGTGCTGCATCTCTAATAACCATCCCAGGCTGCCCCGTAGCGAGGCCCCGGACCTTTACTCGCTATTTCGGACAGTCCTGGCTCACGACGGAGGCGCCACTGGCGCCTCCTGTTCGTGCGGAACTCATATCGAACAAAGGTCCGGGGCCTCGCTACGGGGCAGCCAAGTTGACGTAGCTGAGACGCAGCTCGTGGCCTGCTCGCCCCTCGAAGTTCTTGGCGGAAATAATTCGGGCTGCAGCTGCGATTTACTTGCGATGGCGGTTGAGCCGCAACCCAGTTTTTATTGGACCTCGAACCCTATACTCGATGTTCGCTTCGTTCACCGAGTATCGCTCGCGAGGGGTCTGGAGCATATCGTCCCGCCCACAGTTTCGCAGGCCGAAGGCCGAGAATGTTTGAGGACGGGATGATATGCTCCAGACCCCCAGGAAGGTTACTTATGAACTACGCGAACATTAAGTATTTCGACATTGCTGATGGGGAAGGCGTTCGTACTTCTCTGTTTGTGAGCGGGTGCCGTCGTGGGTGCAAGAACTGCTTTAACTCTGTCGCGTGGGACTTTGCTGCGGGCGAGCCGTTCGATCGTGCTGTCGAGGACAAGATTATCGAGAGCCTCGATCATCCCTTTATTGACGGCCTGACGATTCTAGGCGGCGAGCCTATGGAGCCCGAGAATCAGGCGGGACTTGTTGACTTTATCGAACGCGCGCGCGCGGCCTATCCTGCGGGGTCGGGCAAGACCATTTGGTGTTTTACCGGCGACGTGCTCGAGGAGCTTATGCCGGGTGGTCGCCACCATATCGAGGTCACGGACCGTATCCTTACCTGCCTCGATATGTTGGTGGATGGCCCGTTTGTTCAGGATCTGTACGATATCTCATTGCGTTTTAGGGGCTCGAGTAACCAGCGTGTGATCGATATGAACGCTACACGCGACCGTGCTAAGCGCGAGGGCGTTGCGCTTTGTGATGCGGTTGAACTTTGGCGTGATGATCCGGTCTATTCGACCCATACTATGTAGCTTGTGGTCGATGCCGGAGGGCGTGGTACCATAGCGCGAACGTGAAATCGGAAAAGTGAGGCCCAGATGGTCGATCAGGAAAAAGTCGAGGCCGCCATTAAGCTGTTGCTTGAGGGCATAGGCGAGGATCCAGCTCGTGAGGGCCTGCTGGAGACTCCGGCGCGCGTTGCCCGTATGTATGGCGAGATTGCCGGCGGTATGGACCAGAGCGCTGAGGAGCATCTGTCCAAAACCTTCGCCGTTGCCTCGAACGATTTGGTTATCGAGCGCGACATCACGTTCTACTCGCTGTGCGAACACCATCTGCTGCCGTTTTACGGCAAGGCTGCGATTGGCTATATCCCGAATGGCCGCGTGGCTGGGCTCTCTAAGCTTGCCCGCACGGTTGAGGTCTATGCCCGCCGTCTTCAGCTGCAGGAGCAACTGTGCGCACAGGTTGCCGATGCCCTCATGGATTATCTCGCTCCCCAGGGAGCGATTGTGGTGATGGAGGCCGAGCATATGTGCATGACGATGCGTGGCGTGCAAAAGCCCGGCACCAAGACCGTGACGCTTGCTCGCCGCGGCGTCTTTGAGACCGATTCCGCGCTCGAGGAGCGTTTCTTTAGGATGCTGGGCCGCTAACCATGAGAGTCGTCAACGACTTTACATCGAAGACCGATGAGGGGACGTCGCGTCGCGGCTTTATGGCTTCTGGCCTGACTCCCTTTGGTGCCATGCCTCGCATTGATTACATTTGTGCCAACGGACTGTTCCGTCGGCACCTGGGCAACATTGCACAGTTGGAATCGGGGCGCATTTTCTGCCGCCACGGTATTGACCATCTTCTCGATGTCGCTCGCATTATGTGGATCAAGAATCTCGAGGAACAGCTCGAGTTTGACCGCGAGGTCATCTACGCCACGGCACTTCTTCACGATATCGGCAAAGATGAACAGTACGAATCGGGTATATCCCATGATGTTGCAAGCGAACGCGTCGCTGATGCGATCCTCGGCGGCATGTCCGATGATGTGGCGTTTGAGCCGGCCGATGCCGCAGCCATTAAGACGGCCATTCTGGGCCATCGAAAGCTGCGCGTGAACAGCCAACCGCTTGAGCGTCTGCTCTATGCAGCCGACAAAGCGTCGCGCGCCTGCTTTGCATGCCCCGCGCGCAATGCTTGCAACTGGAGCGATGATAAAAAGAACCTGTCGATTCGCGTGTAGTTAGTTGCGCGGTCGGGGTTCTAAACGAAGGAGACGATCGCGATGAGTAACAAGAAACTGCCCGAGAATGCAACCAAGACTGAAGGCGCCGAGCTCGCCCGCCGTGGAAGGGGCGAAATATCCACTGCAACGGCGGTGCCCCACGTGAGCTATGACGATCTTCGCCATGCCGATCGCATTACTATCGACGGTCTCGAGGTCTTTGCCAACCACGGCGTGTATCCCGAAGAGAACGCGCTGGGCCAGAAATTCATCGTGTCATTGGTGCTCTATGCCGACTTGCGTGCAGCGGGAAAGCACGATGACTTGGACGCCTCGATTGACTATGGCTCGGTGTGCCACGATGTCGATGGCTATCTGCGCGAGCATACGTTTAAGCTCATCGAGGCTGCAGCCGAGGGTGTGGCCTCGATGCTGCTACGTCGTTACCCCCTGCTGCTTGGCGTGCGCGTTAAGCTCGATAAGCCTTGGGCGCCCGTCGGTCTTCCCCTGGCAAGCTGCGGTGTCGAGATCGAGCGCGTGCGCTAACCGGTTCTAATACATCTCTATGGGTGGCTGCTTGAGCCGCTGTGACAGCGCTCTATTGTTGGGGCAGTACGTGTCGAGCAGGGCGTGAAACCGCTGATTGTGGCTTGGCTCGAGCAAGTGGACGAGCTCGTGGGCGACAACCATGTCGAGGTATTCGACGGGATAGGCGGCAAGTTCTCGTGCGATGCGAACGGCGCCGGATTTGGGCGTGCATGAGCCCCAACGCGTTTTCATGCTGCGTACGGAAACGCGGGAAACGGCGACACCCATTGCGATTTCGTATGCGTGCACCATATCGCGTAGCGCCGATGTGACTTCGGACGTATAGAGCTGGTCGATGTGGGCTTGGAGCTCATCGGACGTTAGGCCGTCGAGGATTGCGTGCCGCTTTGCCTGTGGGCTTTCGTCCGATTCATCGGTACCCATAAAACTTGCGAAGGTGGCCTGTTTGGGTCGCGGTGCGGGTGATGCAAAGTTGTGATCGAGCGCATCCTGTACCGTGACGGGCTTGCCCCAAAGTGCAATGATGGACGAGGGACTGAGCGGCTCTCGCGCCGTCGCCTGACGTCGCTCACGCTGGGCAAGTCGGTTGACAATCCAGGCACTGTTGCGCTTTACAAACGCTTCGATGCGCTCGCGGCTGGCGCCGAGCGGTGCACTGGCGTGGACCTCACCACTCGATGTGACGCGTAGGTTGAAGTTCTTGACGCGCTTTTTGGTAACTACGACGGGGATGGGCGTCCCATCCGGTCGGGATACGGAAATCGTAAACTGCTGCGTCAAAAGCGGTCCTTCAGATTGGGGACGGGCCGGCATGTCGACCGTTCGGCATGCCGGCCCGCTCAAGGGATGTGGAATTAATAACGCTCGAAGAAGGCAAGCGCGTTGTCGCTGCAGAGCTTTTGCATCACGGTCTTGCCAAAATGCTTGGAAAGCATGTTCTGGAACTCGGGCATCTTGCTGGCATCGGAGAGGAAAGCGGGCACAGTGGCGCCGTCCCAGTCGCCGCCGAGCGCGATGACGTCCTCGCCGCCCAGGTCGAGCCAGTGCTCGATATGTGCCGCCAGCTGGTCGAAGGTGACGTCTGCGGCGGTCTTGTCGGTTGCGTCGTTGGAAAGGAACTCGCTGCAGTAGTTGAGGCCGACGATGCCACCCATGTCGCGAATGGTACGGAACTGGTCGTCGGTAAGGTTGCGTTTGGCGCCGCAAACCGCACGGGAGTTGGAGTGGCTGGCGACGAAGGGACGCGTGGCGCGGGCGGCGACCTCGTCAAAGCACTCATCGTTGAGGTGGGAGACGTCGAGTACCATGCCGGCGTGCTCCATCTGCGTAAGTGCCTCGATGCCGGCGGCGGTGAGGCCGGCGTGGGTGTCGTGGCCGCTCGCGAGCGGTCCCTGCGCGTTCCAGCTGAGTGACGACATAAGCACGCCCAGGCTCTTAAGCACCTCGATCAGCGCGGGGTCCTCGGCAAAGAACGTGGCGTTTTCGATGGTGTGGATGCAGGCGACCTTGCCGTCTTTGAGCGCGGGGCGGATGTCTGCCGCGCTGCGTACGTTGACCATGCGGTCGTGGTTGAGCATTGCCTGGCCGCTCATGTGCGCCATGATCTGCGCCTGGAAGCGCGCGGCGTGGGCGGTGGGAATCTCGTCGGGGACAAACGTGGCGAAGCACTGTGCCCACGGCGTGTTGCCGATCTTTGCGAGCGAGATGGCGCAGGCGTTGCCCTCGATGAGGTCGAAATCTTGCGGATGCGTTTCGTCGCCGGGGAAATAACCGTCGGTGCCGGCGGTAAAGCGCAGGTCGAGATCGAGCGTGGCCCAGCCGATGCGGTCGGCGGTGTCGCAGTGTAGGTCAAATACGGGATATGCCATGGTTCCTCCGGTTGCAGCGTTTCTTTGCAAACTGTCTTTGAATTGTATGACTAGGGTATAGTTAGCGCCATATGTTCACGGCGGCCCGCGTTGTGCGCCGCCCTTATCACGGAGGTTTCCATGTCCAACCAGGGCAAGAAGGTCAAGACTCATTATCGCGGCACGCTCGACGACGGCACGCAGTTCGATAGCTCCTACGATCGCGGCGAGCCGCTGGAGTTCACCTGTGGCGCCGGCCAGATGATCAAGGGCTTCGACGCCGCCGTGGTCGACATGCAGGTGGGCGAGAAGAAGACCGTGCACATTCCTGCTGCCGATGCCTACGGCGAGCACAATCCCGAGATGGTTATTACCTTCCCGGCCGAACAGGTTCCCAACATCGAGCAGATCGAGAAGGGCATGAAGCTTTTCCTGTCCACGCCGAGCGGTATGCCCGTCCCCGCCGTGGTCATCGACGTAACGCCCGAGGCCGTGACGCTCGACGCCAACCACGAGTTGGCCGGCAAGGACCTCAACTTTGATATCGAGCTCGTCGAGGTCGAGGGTTAGAGTATGCCTGAACGCTTGGTTTCGACGACATGCTTGGGAAATCTCAACGATCCGTCCTATGAACTCCTGCTTCGCCGGAAGTTGGGCGGCGTCTTTGAAGTTGACGAGCTACTGCTCGATTGGGACCGGGCTGATGTATGCGCGTTTGCGGGCGTGACGGAGCTGGGGCGCACGGTCGATGTTCGGCTGGATGCTACCGACGGCGGTCGTCTTGCCGATGGCGACGTGCTCTCCATCGACCGTTCGGGCATGGTGCCCGTGGCGGTTGTCGTGCGCCTGCGCAGCGCCGAGGTTTATTTGGTCGAAGTCGACCGCATGGACCCGATTGCGCTCGCGCATGCGTGCTGGGAGATCGGCAATATGCACGCGCCGCTTTTCCGAGGCGATTCGGACGAGTATGCCGTGCGCATGTATACGCCGGTGCAGCCTGTTTTGGGCCGCATGCTCCGGGGCGTCGAGGGCGTTCGGCTCTCGGTGGTTACCCGTGAACTCGATGCGGATCGGCGCTTTGCGTCGAGTGCGGCGGATGCCGTTGTGAGTATGGCTCCAGACTTTACGATCGTAAAGAAGGCGCGCTGTTAACGTGCGTATAAGTAAGACGGACTTTGAGAGGCAACTATTCAAAGTCCGTCTTTCTGTTGATGAGATGCTGTGGGGGAAAGCATATGGGTCTTGAAGGAATCAAGCTGATTGCATGCGATTTGGACGGCACGTTGCTGCATCCGGGGGAGCGCGAGCCGCGTTCCGAGGCCTTTGAGCTCATCGATGAGCTGCATCGTCGCGGTATCGTGTTTATGCCGGCGAGCGGCCGTCAATATGCGAGCTTGCGCTATCTGTTTGCCCCGGTGGCCGATGAGCTCGCCTATGTATGCGAAAACGGAGCTCTGGTGATGAGCGAGGGGCGTGCCGTTGTCAAGCGTTCCATGGAGCGTAGCCTTGCTATGGATATCGCGAATGCCGTGGTTGCGTATCCCCATGCCGACGTGACCCTTTCGTGTGAGGGGCACCTCTACACCATGAGCGGCAACGATGCGTTCGTCGATCATTTGCGCTATGAGGTCCACTGCGATGTGGCGGTGGTCGACCGTCCCGAGGACATCGAAGAGGACGTCATTAAGATTGCCTTCCAGACGCCCGAGGTGAATCAGCCGGCGGCCCTGGAGTATTTCGAGCGTCTCTTTAGCGACCGTGTCGACGTGATGACGTCGGGAACCGAATGGACGGACTTTATCGGCTTTGATTCGGGTAAGGGTTCCGCGCTTGCCGATTACGGTCGTGCCCTGGGTATTTCGCCCGATGAGATGATGGCGTTTGGCGATAACGAAAACGACCGTGACATGCTCAACGT
This sequence comes from uncultured Collinsella sp., assembly GCA_902466075.1. GTDB lineage: Bacteria > Actinomycetota > Coriobacteriia > Coriobacteriales > Coriobacteriaceae > Collinsella. The sequence goes on along the minus strand of CABQQA010000007.1, from coordinate 100,960 downwards.
AGTGGGCCATCCTTATCTAATGGAGAGCTGCAATCCCTCTATGCGTGGCATCAACGACCGCGTCCGTTACGTGCACACGGTCGAAGAAGAACTGCGCCGTCTGCTCGCCGAGTAGGTTTTCGGGACATACCTAGAAATCTACTTTTTGCTGCAAAGTGCGAAAAGGTGGATTTAAGGCATGTCCCAAACATCTACCGGCAGTCGGGGCAGAGACCCTCGAAGATGGTGTAGTGCGACGTGACGTGCCAGCCGATTTGCTCGGACGCCTTGGCGTCGAGCTGGGCATCGAAGGGGAGCAGTACGTCGATGACGCGGCTGCACGAGGTGCAGATGATATGTGCGTGCGGCTCGATGGTGCGATCGAAACGACTTCCGCCCGGCGTCTTGATGGAGAGAATCTCGCCGGCGTCGGCCAAGAGATTGAGGTTGCGGTAGACCGTACCGCGGCTGATTTTGTCATCCTGCGCGCGCACGACGTTGTAGATTTCGTCGGCGGTGGGATGGTTATAGCTTTGGCGCACGGCGTCAAGAACCAGCTTTCGCTGCCTGGTATTCCTTCTTTGCACCGCCATGCGCCTCGCCTCTTTTCTGTCAACGGTCGTAGGTAAATGATACCGTATTTAGCACACAATACTAATAACGAGGAATGAAGCCGTCTTCATTGGCAAGTGGGGCTCGGGTCTGGGCGTCTACGAGGCGAAAACGCGTTCCCATGCGCTCGTAGGAGGCATGAAGCGCCTCGAGATGAGACAGGATGTTTGCCGGAGCTCCCTGTATCTCCATCTCGACTGACCCGTCTTCCATGTTACTCACCCAGCCGGTGAGTGCGCGTGCCTGTGCGAGGTTGGTGTTGGTAAAGCGAAAACCAACGCCTTGGACTTGCCCCTCCCAGCGTAGGAAATAGCGCAGGGGAGTGTCTTGAGTGGCCTCGTCGCTTGCGAGCACAGTAAGCCTGCGGCGCAGCTCGAGCTCGACGTTTGATGGTTTTTGAGGCTCTCGACTGCCGCCGGTGACGCTGGAGAAGAACGTATCGAAGAAGCCCATCGCTAGGCCTGCTTGCCTGCGTCGGCCGGGAAGGTAATGCCGGCCTGCTGGCGCACGGCATCCATGATGCGCAGCGAGACGAGCGTGACATCGCGGTAGTGGCCAAGCTCGTGGCGTCCCGCCGGGGTCTCCCAAATCTCTTCCTTAACGTTATCGATGCCGCCGATGGCGGTGATAAAGTCGGCGAGCTCGTATTCCATAGTGTTGCTCGATTTGGGCAGGTCGAGCACGCGGCCGTTGTCGCCTTGCTCGCGCGGCGCCTCGGTTGCCGATCCGCGTACGACGTCGCCGCGATAGTCGATGCGGACGTTGCGGGGCGTGGACAGATGGTCGATCTGGATAGTGCCACGCTCGCCTTCGATCTGCGAGGGCAGCAGGTCATTCGTAATTTTGGAGTGCGCAAGCTCGACGGAGATACGGCCACCGCCGTAGCTGGCGAGGATGGAACCGCAGCCGTCGATGGGGCCGTGCGTGAGCTGTCGCGTGGTGGGGTCGAGCAGAGTAGCCATGCTCGTAAGGCCGGAGGGCATGCCGAAAATCTCGACCATGGGCTCGACGGTGTAGACGCCAATATCCATGAGGGAACCCGATGCCATATTGCAGTCGAAGATATTGGTGGCGCGTCCCGCGAGAATCTCGTTGTAGCGCGAGGAATACTTGCCAAAGCGCAATGAGGCGCGGCGGATGGGGGCGATCTCGCCCAGGGCGTCCTCGATGGCGTGGAAGGCGGGATCGTGGAGGGGACGCATGGCCTCGAGGGCCACGACACCTGCTGCCTCGGCAGCGCGGAAGACTTCCAGCGCCTGCGCTTCGGTGGCGCAGAAGGGTTTCTCGACGATGACGTGCTTGCCACCGGCGATGCAGGCAAGGGCCTGCTCGTAGTGGAGCGCATTGGGGCTGCCGATGTAGACGGCGTCGACGTCGTCGGCGGACGCAAGCTCGTCAAGTGCGGTGAAGTTACGCTCGCCGCCGTGTTCGGCGGTAAAGGCGGCGCCACGCTCGGCATCGCGCGAGAGCGTGCCCACAAACGCGGCTTGGTCGTTGGCGTTGACGACCTGGATAAAGTCGTCGGTAATCATGGATGTGCCGATGGTCGCTATACGCAGCATGTATCCCCCTCGTGCCGTTCGGTTTACAGGATGAGTGTAGCGCGAGGGGGCAGGAAATAGCGTGCGAAAACGCCGTTACAGGTCGCTCTCGTTAAAGCCGGTATCGATATCGAGGTTGCTGCCGTCGGCCGCCGTGGTGGCGAGCTCATCGCAGCGTTCGTTGAGCTCGTGGCCGGCGTGACCCTTAACCCAGATGAACTCAACCTTGTGCTTGCTCTTTGCGGCAAGCAGGCGCTCCCACAGGTCGCGGTTCTTGACGGGCTGCTTGTTGGCAGTTTTCCACCCGCGCTTTTTCCAGCCGTCGATCCAGTGTTTGTTGAAGGCGTTGACGACGTACTGCGAATCGGAATGGACCTCGACCTCGCAGGGGCGGTTGAGTGCCTCGAGCGCCACGATAACGGCCATGAGCTCCATGCGGTTGTTGGTGGTCTTGGCGTAACCGCGCGAAAGCTCGGAGGTGAAGGTCTTGCCGGCGGGGTTGGTGTATTTGAGCACGGCGCCGTAGCCGCCGCGTCCCGGATTTGATCGGGCCGAGCCGTCGGTATAGATGATGACCTTCACATGGTTCCTTTCGTTGGGTACGTTTCGTGTGAGTGACCATTGTAGCGCCATGCCCGCCGGGGGCTAGCAATTTACGATTTCTACCCCGTCTTCCGACAGTTAGTTGGCATGGATGATGCGGTTGAGCTCGTCGAGGTATTGCTGCAAGAGGGGAGAGGGCTTGCGCTCGTCGTGCATGATATAGCCTACGTGCATCGTTGGGGCGTCTGCTAACGGGATCGATGCCATACCCCATTGCATTTCATTGGAGAGGACACCGGTCGACAGGGTGTAGCCGTTCGACGTGATAAGTAAGTTAGTAAGTGTTCCGCGGTCCGAGATTCGTATGTTGCGGTCGCAAGGGATATAGCTAAAAGGTTCCTCGGCGTAATAGAAGGAGTTTGAGGTTCCCTGCTCAAAGCTGTAGCGCGTATATGGTGTGAGGTCGGCAAGGGACAGCTGCGGGCGGCGGGCAAGCGGGTGGCGCTCGCTAACGAAGACGTGGACCGTCGCGTCGAATAGGGGATGGAAGCTCGCGCGCGCATCGGCAAAAGCCTTCTGCAGAACGCGGGCGTTAAAGTCGTCCAGATAGAGGATGCCGATGTCGCTGCGAAATGCGCGGACGTCATCGATGATCTGCGATGTGGTGGTCTCGCGCATGATGAACTCGAACTTGCTGTCGCGGCAGCGCTCGACTACGTTGACAAAGGCCTCGACCGAAAAGGCGTAGTGCTGGGCGGAAATGGCGAGGCGGGCTTGCGGGGTACCGCCGTCCTCGTAGCGGGCCTCGAGCATGTCGGCCTGCTCTACGACCTGGCGTGCATAACCCAAAAGCTCGGTGCCGTCGTTGGTGAGTGCAACACCGCGGCTAGAGCGCGTAAAGATTTCGATATGAAGTTCCTGTTCCAGGCTTTTGACGGCGTTTGAGATGTTGGACTGAGCGGTATAGAGGCGCTGAGCTGCGGCGTTGATTGAGCCGGACTCTGCCACGGCAATCAGAAAACGAAGCTGCTGAAGGGTCATCGATGCCATCCTTTCGATTGCTATCTATAAAACCGATAACAGGTTAGCGCTTTTAAGTGATTGACCGAGCGAAACAATGCTCGTACTATTCAAAACACACAAAGGCGGTAGGTAATTAAACCGACCACGGAACCGGGATGCGAAAGGAGGCCCGCATATGAATTGCTTACCAAGACGAATGCCGGGCTCCTGTTTGCGCCCGTTGGCGTAATCAGGAGACAGCGACTTACTTCTCTCTTTTTATTAACTTTCGTTCGATCAAGGAGATCATCATGAGCCAGTTCATCAACAACCCCGAGCACACCTTTGGTTTCGACACCCTGCAGCTTCACGTTGGCCAGGAGAGCGCCGATCCCGCATCCGACGCCCGCGCCGTGCCTATCTACCAGACCACGAGCTACGTGTTCCGTAATTCCCAGCACGCTGCCGACCGCTTTGGCCTGGCCGATGCCGGTAACATCTACGGTCGTCTGACCAACTCCACCCAGGGCGTCTTCGAGGACCGTATCGCCGCGCTCGAGGGCGGCGTGACCGGTCTCGCCGTCGCTTCCGGCGCCGCTGCCATCACTTACGCGCTGCAGGCCCTCGCCCAGGCCGGTGACCACGTGGTGGCCCAGAAGACCATCTACGGCGGCTCCTACAACCTGCTGGAGCATACGCTCTTCCAGTTTGGCGTCGAGACCACCTTTGTCGATGCTCATAACCTGGAAGAGGTCGAGGGCGCCATCAAGGACAACACCACGGTCATCTATCTCGAGACGCTCGGCAATCCCAACTCCGATATCCCCAACATCGACGCCATTTCCGAGATTGCCAAGAAACATGGCCTGCCGGTTGTCGTCGATAACACCTTCGGCACCCCGTATCTGTTCCGTCCGCTGGAGCACGGCGCCAACATTGTCGTCCACTCCGCGACCAAGTTTATCGGCGGCCACGGCACCTCGCTGGGCGGCGTGATTGTCGACGGCGGCAACTTCGATTGGAAGGCGAGCGGCAAGTACGCGCAGATCGCCGAGCCCAACCCCTCCTACCACGGTGTTTCGTTTGCCGAGGCTGCCGGTCCCGCCGCCTTCGCGACCTATGTCCGCGCCATTCTGCTGCGTGATGAGGGCGCCTGCATTAGCCCGTTTAACGCCTGGGTTCTGCTTCAGGGCACCGAGACCCTGTCGCTGCGCGTCGACCGCCATGTCGAGAACACCAAGAAGGTCGTTGAGTTCCTGGCTGGTGACAGCCACGTCGCCAAGGTGAACCACCCGAGCCTGCCTGAGCACCCCGACCATGAGCTCTACAAGCAGTATTTCCCCAACGGCGGTGCCTCGATCTTCACCTTCGAGATCAAAGGCGGCCAGGAGGCTGCATGGAAGTTCATCGACCACCTGCGGGTGTTCTCGCTGCTCGCCAACGTGGCCGACGTCAAGTCGCTCGTCGTGCACCCGGCTACCACCACGCACTCCCAGCTCTCTGCCGAGGAGCTCGCCGAGCAGAACATCACGCCCTCCACGATCCGTCTTTCCATCGGTACCGAGAACGCCGAGGACATCATTTGGGATCTGAAGCAGGCCTTCGCCGCGCTGGACGAGTAAGGCGACTTGTGCAAGGACCCCTTGCGACTCGATAGGTATAACTGCATAAAATGCCTGCTCAAGGCGCCTGCGCAAGCAATGGTTGCGCAGGCGCCTTTTTTGCATAGGAAGGGCGCTATTACAGGGTTTTTGGCATGCTTTATGCATTCGAGTTGTGGAAAACTCCTGTTGAGAGGATGTGAGTTTTACGCAATTGACGTGCGCCTTTTGAGTAAAACCGCAGGTCGCGATTTGCTCGAGGTACTATGCAGCGCGATCGAATCACACGCAGCTCAAACGCAGCAAAAACACACTACGGAGGTTTCCAGCTACATGAGGATCGATTCACGAAAACCGAAAGCCGCTGCCCTTTCCGCCGCTCTGACCGTGGCACTTTTGGCGGGCGCCGGTGCAACTGATGCCCACGCCGCAACACTGTCCGATACGGTTGGATCTACGCCGTCCGAGACGACGCTGGTACAGCCCGTTGATTATCGCGGCGATGGTTATGGTTCCATGCAGGAGTGGAACGCCTCGATGGAGGCCAAGCGCGATTCCCTTGAGATACGCGCTCAGATTATCCTAAACATGTATGGTGACTATGCCACCGATGACGAGCGCGCTGTGCTGCAGGGTTGTATCGATGGTGCGGGCAGCCTTTTGACGATGGGGGAGGTCGACGCGAAGTCGACCGAGCTCGATGAGCTGCGCACTGTGCTTGAGAATGCCAAGCGCGAAGCGCTCGAGGCCGCTGCCGCCGAGGCGGAGGCTGCCGAGGCCGCCCAGGCTTCGTATTACAACGCCGGCTCCGGCTCGTCTTACACGTCTGCTGCGTATTACGCGAACGGCTCGGGTCTGACGCGCTCGAGCGGCGTCAATAACTATAACGGCCGCCGCGAGACTTATTACAGCAGCAACGTGTTGTATCACCACCGCACGGGCGAATGGACGCAGGATTCTGAGGGCTTCTGGCGCGATTCCGACGGCTATTACGTTGTTGCCGCGGGCGATATGGCCCAGGGCTCGACCTTTACGGGCTCCAAGGGTGATTGCAAGGTCTATGACTCCGGCTGCGCTGCCGGAACCACCGACTACTACACCGGTTGGTAATCTGCCATAAGCAAAATACGCACATGATGGGCGGGCGTCTTTACTGAGCTTTTAGGCAACGTAAAGCCGCCCTTTCTTTATGTGCGCTTGAGTTAACAGAGCCCTTACCGTGGCGGTACGCTGGGCGTATGGATGCGGGGCACACTAGTTCATGAGAAATAGGGTCTTTCTCTTGGAGGAAGTGATCTTGTGAATGCTCGAGATATTGCCATTGCCGCCGTCGCGTTGATGCTTGGCTGCCTTGGTCCCACGGCCGCGCTCGTCGCGGGCATGCAGGGGACATGCGGGGCTGCTCCTATCGTGGTCGGCGCGCTGATCGCGGCCACGCTGCTGGGAAGCGCCGGTGTTGTCCTTTGTCGCGACGATGAGGACGAGGTTCCGGAGTCGCATCTCTAACTGTTGCGAAAGTGACTGTTGGCCATGGCTGAATATGAAAACCGCCACAAGGGGAGTGCCCTTTGCGGCGGTTTTTGATATTGAGACTGTTGAATGCGGTGCGGCGGCGTTACCAGCTTGCCTCGATATCACGGATGCGCTGATAGAGCCATTCGTTCTGCGGTGCCTGGATATCGTGCTTGGCCGCGAGGCGGCGGACGGTGCCCGCGAACTCCTCGACCTCGGTTTTGCGCTGCGCGACGCGGTCCTGCGCCATCGAGGGCATGCCGGCGGGGTCGAGCCCCTCGATGAGGTGCACCATCTGCGTTAGGTCTGCCTCGGTGAGCTCGATGCCCTCGGCGTTGGCGACTGCAAGCGTCTCGCGCATGGCGGAGACAAAGCAACGACGCTGCTCGGAGCCCTGTTCCGTGGCGCTTCCGTACGTACCGCCGTAGGCCATGCAGGTCTGGTTGATGCCGTCGTTGAGCATAAGCTTGGCCCACATGCGGTGCGCGATGTCTGCCTCGACGGTGTGCGCGATGCCGCAGCGCGTGTAGAGCTCGTCGATGGCGGCGACGGTCGCGGGGTCGGTGCCGGCGGCCGCACCAAAGCGGATCTCGCCCTCATTGGTAAAGGTGAGCGCGCCGTTGAGAAACACAGCGTCCATGCCCTGGCAAATACCAAGAACGGTATGCTCCCAGCCAAAGCGCTCGGCAATCTTCTGCTCGCTGGTGATGCCGTTGCACAGCGAGGCGATGAGCGTATTGGGGCCCACGATGTGTTCCATAGTCTTGAGCGCCTGGTCGAGTCCGGTTGTCTTGACCGTGAGGATGACCAGATCGGCGGGTGTCGCCTCGCTGGCGCGGACGGACGTGAGATCGCAGGGCTTGCCGTTGACGGTGAGCGCGTCGTTCGCATGGCGCTCAAAGCGAGCGTCGTCCATAATGTATTCGACGGCATCGTTGCCGAGCGTCTTGGCAATCATGCTGCCATAGAGCAGCCCGACGCCGCCCTTGCCGATAAAGGCAACCTTGTTGATCTGCATGTGAATCATCTCCCCATATAAAAGGCGCCCGCGTAAGGGGCGCCTGATGGATTGTATGCTGCCAGGGTGATTGCTGGGTGCGCGGGGCGGCTGTTATGAAAAAGAAACGTTTGCCTGGGCTCTACGCTGCAGGGCGGACCGCAAAGACACGTGCGGGATATCCGACGCCATCACGCACCTTGGGGAAGGTGCAGAAGATGACGGCGCCCGTGGCGGGAAGCTCGTCTAGATGGTCCATGACCTCGATCTGATAGCGGTCGACCGAGAGGATGTACTGTTCGCCGGGGTAGGGGTAGGCGTCCTCACGCGTGGTCACGCTCGCCGGGTCGGTGTCAGCCGGCTCGTGGCCGATGGCGCCGATGTCGCGCTCTTCAACGAGCCACTTGATGGCGCCGAGGTCCCAGCCGGGGTAGTGGGGCTGGCCGTCCTCGTCCTTGTTCTCGAGGTCGGCGAGCTTGGACCAGTCGGAGCGGAAGGCGACGAAAGCGTCCTCGGGAATGCGACCGTGCTCATCCTCCCAGGCTTTGAGGTCCTCGATGGTCAGGATAAAGTCGGGATTCGCGGCGCACTCCTCGTGCTTGTCGATCACGCAGAGCGGATGCATAAACTCGATGGGTTCAATCTCTCCAAGGGAACGGCCGTCAACATGGAAGTGGCGCGGTGCGTCGACATGCGTGCCGTACTGCGAGGCGACCGAATACTGGAAGCAACGCATGGGGGCGAGCATGTCCCCGGGCGTGTCGGGCAGGTAGTCGAAGAGCTTGGTGGACTCAAACGGCTTAAAGCCAAACCAGTGCGGGGTGTCGCATGAGAGCGTGTGGGTGAGGTCGACCCAGCGATAATCGGTGCTTTTGAGCTGGGATGCGAGATTCCAAAGGTCGAGCGCGGGCATGGGTGACTCCTTTCATCGGGCTTTTTGCTGATGTTAAAGCGGTGCCGTGACAGCTCGATTTCTGCTGCGTTACGATACGTTCTCGATTGCGATTCCACGATGTTTCGGCCGCGTGACCATTGTGTTTCGCCTTGCCGGGGCGCTGATGGCGAAAGGAGGGGCCGTGCAATATCGCGTTGACCCCAAAAGTGGTAACCGAATATCCGCTCTGGGTCTGGGCTGCATGAGATTTCCCGGTGCGCCGGGACACCCCGATGCGAAGACAGCCGATGCCATCATTTCCCGTGCGGTGGAGCAGGGGATTAATTATCTGGATACCGCGTATCTCTATCCCGGTAACGAGGTGTGCGTGGGCGCCTCACTTGAGCGCCTGGGTCTGCGCGACCGCGTGTTGCTCGCGACTAAGTTGCCGCACGCTTCGTGCAAGTGCGCGGAGGATTTCGACCGGTTCTTCGACGAGCAACTGCACCGTTTGCGGACCGACCATATCGACTACTACCTTATGCACAACATTACCTCGCCCGCCCAGTGGGAGCGCGTGGTGGCGTTGGGCATCGAGGACTGGATTGCGCACCAAAAGGCTGCGGGGCGTATTCGCCAGATAGGTTTTTCGTATCACGGCAGTGCGGCGGACTTCCTGACGATGCTCGACGCGTATGACTGGGATTTTTGCCAGATCCAGTACAACTACGCTGGAGAGCGCTACCAAGCGGGAACGGCGGGACTCATGGCGGCTGCGGAGCGCGGGCTCGCGGTGTTTGTGATGGAGCCGCTGCTGGGCGGGCGTTTAGCGGGCAAGCTGCCGCCGCGGGCCCGCGCTGTGCTCGATGGCGCCCCTGACCCGCATTTGCGCACTCCTGCCGCCTGGGGCCTTTCGTGGGTGTGGAACCATCCTCAAGTCACGATGCTGCTTTCGGGCATGACCGATACCGCGCAGGTGGACGAGAACGCGGCATTGGCGGATCGCGCACTGCCGAATTCGATGACGACAGAGCAGCTCGATACCATCGCGCGTGTGCTGGGAGAGTTTGAGAAATCGAATCGCGTGCCCTGTACGGGCTGCGGCTACTGCATGCCGTGTCCCAAAGGCATCAATATCCCTGGGTGTTTCGCCGCCCACAACGCAAGCTATGCGCACAGCTGGTTTACGGGCCTGTCGCAGTATTTTACGGCGAGCGCGGTGCGGACGAGTGAGCCCAAGTTGGTGAGCAATTGCGTCAAATGCGGCAAATGCGCACGTCACTGCCCGCAGCACATCGATATTCCTGAGCGTCTCGACGATGTGCGCCGACGTTTCCAGCCTGGCCCCGTAACGGCCGCGCTTAAAGCCTTTTGCAAAACGCGTTCCTGATGCCCCTTTTATAAGTTGCGGTGGAATAGTTCCTGTTTGCGGCAGAATAGGGCATCGACAGGAACTATTTCACCGCAACTGATGAGGGGGAGCTGGAGATGCTGACGATTGGGTGTCATCTTTCGACGACGAAGGGCTATCGGGCGATGGGGGAGACGGCGCTATCCATTGGCGCCAACACCTTTGCATTCTTCACGCGCAACCCGCGCGGCGGCAAGGCGAAAGATCTTGACATGGATGACGTGGCGGCCCTGCGCGAGCTTATGGAGAAAAACGACTTTGGCCCGCTTGTGGCTCATGCCCCCTATACCTACAACCCCTGTTCTGCCAAAGAGCGGGCACGCGAGTTTGCCTTGGAGGCAATGGCCGAGGACTTGCAGCGTCTGGAAGCGCTGCCCGGCAACTACTACAACTTCCACCCCGGCGCGCATGTGGGGCAGGGGACTGATGCTGGCATTCAGATGATCGTCGACACCTTGTGTCAGGTGATGTTTGAGGGGCAGCAGACGACGGTGCTGCTCGAGACCATGGCGGGAAAGGGTACCGAGGTGGGCCGTAGCTTTGAAGAGCTGGCGCGCATTATCGAGGGTGCTGCCGCCAGGCGTCCAGAGCTATCGGACAAGCTGGGCGTGTGTCTGGACACCTGCCATGTGAGCGATGCCGGCTACGACATCATCCATGATCTGGACGGCGTACTCGACGAGTTCGACCGCGTGGTGGGTATCGACCGCTTGCGTGCCGTACACATCAACGATTCGAAGAACCCCAGTGGCGCCCATAAAGATCGTCACGAGTGCATCGGCAAGGGCTACCTTGGCAGCGAGGAGTTTGGCGGCGGTATGCAGGTTATGCAGAATATTGTATCGAATGGCCGCTTGCGCGCATTGCCATTCATTTTGGAGACACCGAACGAACTTGCAGGTTATGCGGCTGAAATCAAACTGTTAAGGTCATTGCAGCAGTAATGACTGTCATAAAGTGGAGTGTTCCATTCACGTTATGGGTTTGTTTCAATCAGTTTTCTAATTGCGGATTCTTCCAAACGGGCGCATAATATCCAACAGTTTTTGCAGACCTCTGAATCAAACGGGGTCACCGGAAGGAGACTGATTATGAAGCTGAAGAAGCTTGGCGCATTTGCCGCCACGGGCGCCATGGCACTCGCCCTCGCACTGACGGGCTGCGGCTCGTCCAACGCCACCTCTGGTTCTGATGCCGGTTCCAGCAGCTCTGACGACGTGAAGGTCGAGAAGGTCGACGGCTCCAAGGAGTATGCGCTCGTCAAGGACGGCACGCTGACCGTCGGCACCTCTGCCGAATACGCTCCGTTTGAGTATAAGGACGACAACGGCGACTATCAGGGCTTTGACCTTGAGCTCATCAAGGCTATCGCCGACAAGCTGGGCCTGGATGTCGAGTATGTCAACAATGACTTTGACACGCTGGTTCCGGGCGTTGCCTCGGGCGCCAAGTATGACGTCTCCATCGCGGCTATCACCAACACGCCCGAGCGCGAGAAGGAAGTCGCTTTCTCCGACTCCTACTACATGGATGACCAGGCTATCGTGACCAAGGTCGATAACACCGACATCACGGCTGACAATTACAGCGAGAAGCTCAATAACGCCGACGCCACGATTATCGTCCAGTCTGGCTCGACCGCCGAGGCCTTTGCCCAGGAGAACTTCCCCAAGGCTAAGATCGTTCCCTACAAGGACGCTACTGAGTGCTTCAGCGCCCTGCAGTCCGATAAGGGCGACGCCGTAGTCACCAACCGCTCCGTCGCCAGCCAGCTGACCGCCGAGCAGTTCAACACTTGCCAGACCATCAAGCAGGTCAGCACCGGCGAAGAGTACGCCATCGCCATCAACCAGGGCAACACCAAGCTCAAGGACGACATCAACCAGGCTATCAAGGACCTGACCGATGACGGTACCGTCGACGCCCTCATGGCTAAGTACAGCATCAAGTAAATTAATGCTTGATTGCGTGCGGGCCCTTTCCGTTTTGCGGGGAGGGCCTTTGCGCTTCTCTCGACGGCCGCGTTTCCGTCTTGTTTTGCCGGCAACTTCTACGATAGGAGCCACCTTGTCTCGATTGAACAAAGGGGCCACGGAGCAGCGTTCTCCACTGCCCGCCTTACTCCAAAAGCTAGCCTGCGCCATGGCCGTGGCGCTCGCGCTCGTGTGTGCGGGGACATATGCACCCTCGACCGCCCAGGCGCTTGAGACCGCAAAGATTACTGCCCGACCCAACACCGGCTCGGGCAGCGATGTGGTTGGCGGTACCGAGACGCGCATTACCTGGGAAGTCCAGGCCGATGCCGATGAGGAGCTGAGCGGTCTTTCGCTGACGTTTGTCGACGGCACGACGTTTGGTGCCGACGACACGCGCCTGACGATGCTCTCGGGCGAGGACCTCATGGACCGTACGCCCATGAAGCCCACGTGCAAGGCGGATGGCCAGACGCTCAAGATCGACTTTGGCGAGACGGCACCTGCCGGTGGTTTTTTCCGTGTCGAGGTCTACGGCGTGACCTTCCCCGTCGAGGGCGGCGACGAGGCTTTTAGCGGCACCTACACGTTGGCTGACGGTTCAACCAAGAAGATCTCCAAGATTCCTTCCGTCGAGATTAAGGGCGTGACGGCATTCGATAACTTCCTGGCCGACCTTAAGGAGCAGCCGTGGGTCGAGGCATGGAATTCCAACATGTTCCTTCGCCTGTTCCTGAACCCGGTCATTTTGGTTCAGAGCCTGCCGATCGTCTTCAAAGGCTTCCTCATGTCGCTCTCGATCGTGCTCGTGGCATTTCCGTTGGCCATTCCCTTTGGCTTTGCCTTGTCACTCATGCGCATCTCCAAGTCGCGCATCCTGCGTTGCCTTGCCGGCATCTATGTGAATATCATCCGCGGTACGCCGGCGTTCCTGCAGATCTACATCGCGTTCTTTGGCCTGCCGCTGGCCGGCGTCAAGGTTGACGATTATGTGCTGGGCGTCATCGTCATGGCCATGAACTCGTCCGCCTACCTGTGCGAGATCTTCCGCGCCGGTATTCAGTCGATCCCCAAGGGCCAGAACGAGGCCGCGCGCTCGCTGGGCATGAACGCCTTCCAGACGCTGCTCTACGTTATGATTCCGCAGACGTTCCGCAATGTCCTGCCTACGCTGACCAGCGAGTTTATCCTGCTTTACAAGGATACGTCGCTGCTCGCGGCCGTGGGCGTGGTCGAGATCGTCATGAACGCCCGTACCATCGTGGCCACGACGGGTTCCATTACGCCGTATGTGGTTGCCGCGCTGTTCTACCTGGTCATCACCCTGCCGCTTGCTCGCTTGGTGAGCGGTCTTGAGGCGAGGCTTCTGGGGACGGCCGAAACCAAGAAGAAGCGTCCCGCCAAGAGCGCTGGACAGGTCGTCGCGACGCCCGCCGACCACATCGCCGGTCTGTAAGGAGGTCCTATCATGAGCGAAACCAATAACTCGAACGAGGTCGTCGTCAGCATCAAGAACCTCCAGAAGGCCTTCGGCGATAACGTGGTCCTGCGCGACATCGATCTGGATGTGCACAAGGGCGAGGTCGTCGTAGTCCTGGGTCCTTCGGGCTCGGGCAAGTCGACGATGCTTCGCTGCATCAATCGCCTGGAGCATCCCACGAGCGGCTCGATCGTCGTTGAGGGCGTGGACGTTTGCGCCAAGGGCGTCGACCTTAACAAGGTACGTACGCATCTGGGTATGGTGTTCCAGCAGTTCAATTTGTTCCCGCACCTGTCAGTCAAAAAGAACGTCATGCTCGCACAGCAAAAGGTACTCAAGCGCAGCAAGGAAGAGGCCGAGAAGATTGCCGTCGAGGAGCTGACCAAGGTCGGTCTTGCCGAGCGCATCGACTTTATGCCGAGCCAGCTCTCGGGCGGTCAGCAGCAGCGCGTGGCGATCGCCCGCGCCCTGTCGATGAACCCTCACGTCATGCTCTTTGACGAGGCCACGTCGGCGCTCGACCCCGAGCTTGTTCGCGACGTCCTGGGCGTCATGCGCGACCTGGCACGTGATGGCATGACTATGATCGTGGTGACGCACGAGATGGGCTTTGCCCGCGACGTCGCCGACCGCGTCGTCTTTATGGACGGTGGCGTTATCGTGGAAGAGGGTACGCCGAGCGAGGTCTTCGACCACCCCAAGAGCGAGCGCACCAAGGCGTTCTTGGGCAATATCTCGTAGCTGGTTCATGCGGCTGGCATTACAGAAAACGGGGCTGGACATGAATCCAGTCCCGTTTTTTGTTGGGATGTCGATAATGTAGCGTGAGCCCCTTCTGTCGGGCTCGGTGGTGCTGCTAGGCCAGCTCGGCGCCAAGGGCACGGCAGGCCGCCTCGCCCTCATCGTCGGGCGCATCGTAGCAAATGACGGAGTCCACGACGTTGACGCCGGCCTCGTCGGCGTCGGCCTTCCAGTTGTCCATCCACTCGCCCTCGGCCCACGAATAGGAGCCAAAGAGGACGACCTTCTTGTCGCCGAGGGTCTCCTTGACCTCGTCCCACATAGGCTGAAACTCGTCATACTCAAGCTCCTCGGAGCCCATGGCGGGGCAGCCGAAGGCGAAGGCATCATATTCGGCGGCCTTGTCGGCAGAGAAGTCGGTGCAGGGGATGACCCCAGTCTCGGCACCCGCGGACGTGGCGCCTTCGGCGACGAGGTTTGCCATGGCCTCGGTGTTGCCCGTGCCGCTCCAGTAGACGACGGCGATCTTGCTCATGTTGAGTCCTTTCAGTTGTGCGGCAGGTTGCCGCGGCTTCTATGTTCTATCGGGTTGCCTGGGCAAGTTGCGCCAAGCTGCAGCCCTGCTGATAGACAAAGGTGAGGTATTGAGTGCAAGCGCGGTAGGCGTCAAACATCGCAAGCGCTTGCTCGACATTCGTGTAGACCTTCCAAGCTCCAAAGACCTTGTAGTTCTCGCCGCGCTGGACGATAAACTCGTGCACGTCGTCGTAGGGATATCCAAGGAAGTAGCCTATTTCGTGCGGAAACTCGCAGGTGCAGTCGTTGCTGCAGCTAGCTTGCTGGGGTAGTGCGCATCGAGTCTGGCTACAAGCGCATTCCGCGACGTTATTGCTCGCGAGCGTGATGCGTGATGCCAAATGCGCAAGGCATGTCGAAAGGTCTCTCGTGTCGTAGCCTTCCGAGGCGAGCGCTGTTTGGGCGCGAGGGTCTGCGAAATAGGTGGCGAGGCTTTTGGCTCGGTACACGTACACGAGTGCTCCGCAGGGCCGCCAGACCAAAACACTCAGGTGGATGCCGAGCGGGTCAAGCTCGCGATTGCACTGGGCGATAACGTTGAGCAGGCGTGCTCGACGTTCTGCGATGGTTTCGGTTGTGGTCGAGCCGTTCCCGTGGGCGTAGGTGCCTGGATAGGTAAAGAGCGATGCCGGCTTGATGCCCGCGAGCGTGGGAGAGCAGTTGCGCACGACCGCTGCCTGAAACGTTGGGATATCTATGGTTCGAGTCACGGCGCTCCTTACGGATCTAAACTGTTAGCCTAGGAAAACTTATACACGAAAGTAAGCCATGGTCAACAAAAAAGTTTGAAGAGGGAAACTAATTGACCGAACAGACATGATTTTGGGTTAAGATGGGGACACCCCATGGGGGTATCTAGATAGTGCTAATTGAAAGGGGAGCGCATGAGTGACTTGCTCAACCCTGCGAATCTCATCGTGCTGGCCGTCATTGCCGTCGGCATGTTTTTTGGACTGCGTCGCATTGCCGCTTCGACACACGGGAAGAGTTGCTGCAGCGATGGTACGAGCGGCAAGAAGGCCAAAAAGGTTGTTGTGGTGGATACCGATGCGTCACACTATCCCTATAGCGATGAGCTGCTCATCGGCGGCATGAGCTGTGACGGCTGCGCTCAGAACGTAGCCAATGCCCTCAATGCGCTGGATGGCGTGTGGGCAACGGTGACGTATGCGGACCACACGGCACGCGTGCGCTCTAAGCAGCCGGTTGATCGTGGTGTCCTCGAGACGGCCGTGAAAGACGCGGGCTACTACGTCATGACGCTGTAAGCGTCGCCCTGGATGCGCTTCCTTGGCTAGGCTCGTCCGCGCAGTTCGATGTCTTGGATGTCGTCGAAGTCGATGGCGATGTCTCGGAGCTTGAGGAGCTTGAAGGCGGGGAGCGCCTCGTCGAGGATGCCGGTGCGGCTGCGATAGCCGTATGTATCGTAATAGTTGACACGAACCAAGTCGCCACGTTTGAGACCCTCGAGCTTTTTAGAAAGTACGAGGGCTTTTTCTTCCGTGAGCTCACGTTTTGACTCGACGGTGATTTCCTGCTTGCGCACGAGTTCGTAGTATCCCGTGAGGGCGGCAAAGGGCATAAACTGCGCGGCGCGGTTGGCGCGCACGGCACCGTTGGCAGTGAGCTTGGGGTCGGCGGCGCAGCGCCTGCCCTCGGGGTCTGCCAGGCGCTCGAAGGCGGTCGGCGGGCGCACGGGCTGTTGTTTGGGTTTAGGCACGGTGTCCTCCAACTTGGTCGTTGCGTTCGCGCGCGGTGGCGCCGGCGGTAAAGCTTAATCCCTTGACGAGCGCGTTCTTGCCGTACTTGCCTTTCACGGCCAGGACGGCGCGCGCCAGGTCGCGCTCGCGCTCATCGGCCTCGATATCGCTGAACAGATCGATGGTGGTAAATTCCTCGGGCATGAGGTTGCCAAAGCCAAGGTTGATGCGCTTGACCGGTCGTTTGGGATCGACGGTCTGCGCCCAGAGCTCATCGAAATAGCCCATGATTTTCTTAAACGAATTAGTGCGCTCGGGCAGCTTTCGCGAGGCGTTGGAGTGCGCAAAGAGTGCGGCATAGCCACCACGCGGTTTGCCGCCATGCTCTCCCACAAAGATGCCATCGATTGCCTGCGCTTCGCGCACCAGGCGACGCCTTTCGTCATCGCGCTGGACGGGCTTGGGAGCACGGGGCGCGAGCTCGGAGCCGTCGGTCGCTGCGGGTTCGATGCCCGAGGTACTCGAGCGCAGGTGTCCGCAGCCGTCTATATACTGCGCCGTGCCGCTGGCGTTGAGCCGGCGTATGTCGGCGCGCTCGCTTGCATAGCCCACAAAGAGCGAGATGCTGTCGCACACCACGTGTTTGTCGATCAAATCCAGCACGGCGGCATCGACCATTTCGCGCAAGACGGTGTAGGCCTGCTCGTAGGCATAGCCCTTCGAGAGCACCTGCCCCGTGGTGGTCGAGGTCGCTTGCGGGCGATAGGCTTGGATATCGGCGATGGTCGTTGGCTCGCGCCCAAAGGCGTGGTCGATAAGATATTCGGCATTGACGCCGAGCTCATCGTAAAGCAGGTTTTCGTCGAGCGCGGCGACGCCCATCAGATCGTAGACGCCGTACTTTTCGAGGCGGGCTGCCACGCCGGGGCCGATGCCCCAGATATCGGTAATGGGACGATGAGGCCAGATCTCCTTGCGAAAGGTCTCGTCGTCGAGTATGCCGATGCGGCTGGGTACGTGCTTGGCGGTAATGTCGAGCGCTACCTTGGCCTGGAATAGGTTGGGGCCGATGCCGACCGTCGCCGTGATGCCGGTGCGCGCGAGGACCTCGTCGCGCAGCGTGCAGGCGAACCCTTCCGCATCTGTGTGATAGAGGTCCAGATAGGGCGTCACGTCGATAAAGCACTCATCGATGGAGTAGACGTGCACGTCCTGGGGGCTGACGTATTCCAGATAGATACCGTAGATTTTCGCCGACACCTCCATGTAATGCTGCATGCGCGGTACGGCCGTGATGTAGTCGATGCCATCGGGAATTTCGAACAGACGGCAGCGATTGCGTATCCCGAGGTCCTTCATGGCCTGTGTGATGGCGAGGCAGATGGTCGTGCGCCCGCGCGATTCGTCGGCAACGACCAGGTTGGTGGTGAGCGGATCGAGCCCACGATCGACGCACTCGACGCTGGCATAAAACGTCTTGAGGTCGATGCAGATGTAGGTGTGCTGCTCGTGCGCCATCCGAGCCCTCCCATCAAACACATGTTCTTATCGAATACCTGTTCGATAATACCTGCTCGACCGGACACCGTCAAAATCTGTCCCTTTTTGGCAGGTATGGTCGTGCGGTTGCATCGGGTTTTTAACGCAGCCCTAAAGAGCGCGAAACAGCTCGGAAAAGCTCGCTTCGTAGCATGAGGCTAACGATTGATGCCACCATAAAGCACGGAAGGGTTGTGGGGATAATGGTTAACTATGGGTTTGGTATGCCGACGCGCTTGGTTGCGGATGGGGACGTGGCTCGCTGGTGCGGGCGATTGGTTGCCCACTATGGTGGTACCAAGGCGCTGGTCGTGCTGGGCGGTGACAAGCATACGCGCGATGAGCTTGTCTCGGCGGCACTCGGCTCGCTTGATCGAGCTCTGCTCGAGCGCGTGCTCTTTCGTTGCGGCTTGGTCGGGGGCGACGGGGGAGACGATTTGGTCGATGAGGCCGTAGCCCTGGCGACCGATGAGGGCGTGGACTTTGTCCTGGCGATCGGCGATGCCGATACGGCGGGCTTTGCGCGCGAACTCGCTCGTCGCATGGCCGTGCTCGATGCCGGCGAGGACGGCTTTGTTCCCTACGGATGCATCGTCTCCGAGGGAAAAGTGCCCGCCGTTGTGGGTGCCGGCGAGGTTCCCGTTTTCGCCATCATCGCTCCCGAACTGCTGGAGGGTATCGGCTCGCCCTTGCGCGAGCTGCTCGGCAGTGTGTGCGCCGCGGCCTAATATTTACCATAAAGGGATAGGTTATTTTTGGTTGGTAAAGCGTTTGACCTGCCAAAATAAACCTGTCCCTTTTTGGTCGGTTGCCGTTGGGGGGCGGATTGGCAACGCTCGCTGATTGTAGTCTTGACCTGCGCTAGAATAGGACTATCTGATTATCCGGGCGCATGGAGGCTTGCGCCCGTATGCTGAGGAGGACTTTATGGCAACTGTTGCCGCACCTATCGACGCTACGTCGACCGCCGCTTGGAAGGCGCTCGAGGCTCATCAGGAGAAGCTCGAGGCCGAGGGTATCGACCTCAAGGCCTGGTTCGCCGCTGACGCCGACCGCGTGAACAAGCTGAGCTTTGACGCCGGCGACCTTCACTTCGATCTGTCCAAGAACCTGGTGACCGATGAGACCGTCAAGCTGCTGTGCGATCTTGCCCGCGAGGTGAAGCTCGAGGAGCGCCGCGACGCCATGTTCTCCGGCGAGCACATCAACACCACCGAGGACCGCGCCGTCCTGCACACCGCGCTGCGCCGTCCGGCAAGCGAGAAAGGCCAGCTTATCGTCGACGGCCAGGATGTCGTCGCCGACGTGCACGAGGTCCTCGATCGCATGTATGCCTTCGCCGAGCGCGTGCGCTCCGGTGAGTGGAAGGGCGTTACCGGCAAGAAGATTGAGCACCTGGTGTCCATCGGCATCGGCGGCTCCGATCTGGGCCCGGTCATGGCTTACGAGGCCCTGCGTCCCTATGCCGACGCCGGTATCGACTGCCGCTATATCTCCAACATCGACCCCAACGACCAGGCCGAGAAGCTCAAGGGTTTGGATCCCGAGACCACGCTCGTGATCATCGTCTCTAAGACCTTCACCACGCTCGAGACCCTCACCAACGCCCGCGAGGTCAAGACCTGGATGCTCGAGCAGCTCAAGGCTCAGGGCGCCATCGATGGCTCCGATGAGCAGAACGCCGAGGCTGTGGCAAAGCACTTCGTCGCCGTTTCCACCGCACTCGAGAAGGTCGAGGCTTTCGGTATCGACCCGGCTAACGCCTTTGGTTTCTGGAACTGGGTCGGCGGCCGCTACTCCGTCGACTCCGCCGTGGGCCTGTCGCTGATCGTCGTGCTCGGCCCCGAGCGTTTCCAGCAGTTCCTTGAGGGCTTCCACGCCATCGACGAGTACTTCTGCAACACGCCGCTCGAGAACAATGCCGTCGCGCTGATGGGTTTGTTCAACGTCTGGTACGTCAACTTCTTCGGTTCCAAGAGCCACGCCGTGCTTCCGTACTGCCAGTATCTGCACCGTTTCCCGGCCTACCTGCAGCAGCTCACCATGGAGTCCAACGGCAAGCATGTCCGCTGGGACGGCAGCGCTGTGACCTCCGATACCGGCGAGATCTTCTGGGGCGAGCCCGGCACCAACGGTCAGCACGCCTTCTACCAGCTGCTGCACCAGGGCACCGTGGTGGTCCCGGCCGATTTCATCGCCTTTGCCAATACCGCCAACCCTGCGACCGACAGCGGTCAGGACGTGCACGAGCTGTTCCTGGGCAACTTCCTGGCCCAGACCAAGGCGCTCGCCTTTGGTAAGACGGCCGATGAGGTGCGTGCCGAGGGCACGCCCGAGCAGATCGTCCCGGCCCGCTGCTTTGAGGGCAACCGTCCGACGACCTCGATTTTTGGCGACACGCTGACCCCGTTCGCGCTTGGTGAGCTCATCGCCCTGTACGAGCACATCACGTTTGTCGAGGGCACGGTCTGGGGCATCGACTCCTACGACCAGTGGGGCGTCGAGCTGGGCAAGCAGCTTGCCAAGCAGATCACCCCGGCCTTCCACGACGACGCCGCCAAGGCCGAGCAGGACGCTTCGACTCAGGCGCTCATCGAGTTCTACCGCGCTCATCGTAAGTAGGATTCGCTGCGATAAGTAACGCATAGTAGACAAGGGCCCGTATCCGTTGGGATGCGGGCCCTTTGCTATTTGGATAGGATGGAATGTATCGGGAGGCGCCTCGACGGGCATCGCAATCGTCGAAGGCGCGCCGTTCATGTTTGGGACAATATGACATTTTCCCGTTGCAAACAGCGCCGCCGTGGGTGTTCTGTATGATGACTCAGACAAGGTTGTTCAATGACAGGGAGACATATATGGCAATCAAAGCCATCGCAATGGATATCGACGGTACGCTCACCAACGACCAAAAGGTCATCAGCCCGCGTACGCGCGAGAAACTGCTCGCGGCGCAGGAGTCGGGCATTAAGCTCGTCTTGGCTTCGGGCCGTCCCGCATGGGGGCTGCACGCCTTGGCGCAGGAGCTCGACCTTCAAAACCATGACGGTCTGCTAGTTGCCTTTAATGGCGCGCACGTGGTCGACGCTCAGACCGATGAGGTCCTTTTTGACCAGGCCATGCCGGCTGACGAACTGCACCGTCTGATTGATCACCTGCGCAATTTCGACGTGATTCCCATGATCTCGCTCGGTCGGGACCTGCACGTCGTTGACTCGTATCGCTGCATGATCACACTGCCGGACGGTTCGCAGAAGAATATCGTCAAGTATGAGCGCGATGCGTGCGACCTTAAGATCCGTGAGGTCGAGAGCTTGCATGAGGTCGTGGACGCTTATTCCGTGGACAAGCTGCTGACGGCGGGCGATCCAGCCTACCTGCAGGCGCATTACGAGGAGATGTATGCGCCCTTTAAGCAGACGCTTTCGGGCATGTTTACGGCCGACTGGTATTTTGAGTACACGGCGCTCGGTATCGACAAGGCCCGCGCACTGGAGGGTACCCTGCCCAAGCTCGGCATCGATGCCAGCGAGGTCGTTTCGTTTGGCGACGGCCAGAATGACAAGTCCATGATTGAGTGGGCGGGTACCGGTGTTGCCATGGGCAACGCCGTCGATGAGGTCAAGGCTGTGGCCCAGATGGTGACCGCCAATAACAACGAAGACGGTATTGCAGTGGCGCTGGATAAGCTGCTGGGCTAGAATCGCCGATAATGCATGGTTCGGGCGCCTGCTTACAGGCGCCCTTTTGTTAGGGAGGGTGCCGTGTCCGCATTTCCGTTCGACGCCGTTATCTTTGACATGGACGGTGTCATTGTCGATACCGAGTATTACTATCTGGGCGAGACTGCCGCGTTTGCCAAGGAGCTTGGGTTGAACCTGACCCAAGAGGAGTTGAACGGGCAGGTCGGTACCTCGCATCAGTTCTTTCTCCACATGCTGGTCGATTGGTTTGAGCGCGCCGGTAAGGGACATTTTACTGGCGAGGAGGCGTTGGCCCGTTGGGATGAGTGGGCGCATAAACGTCCGCGCGACTATCAGACTTTGATTAACCCAGGCGCCGTGGATACGATTCGAGAGCTGCCGCGCCGCGGCGTTCGCGTGGCGCTTGCTAGCTCGTCGCCCATGGATAGCATCGAGGAAGTACTCAATGCGTGCGGGCTGTCGGATGCCTTTGAGTATGTGGTGAGCGGCGAGCAGTTTAAGGAGAGCAAGCCCGAGCCCGACATCTACCTGCATGCGCTTGACCTGCTGGGGCTGCCCGCGAATCGCTGCTGCTGCGTTGAGGATTCGGTGCCTGGCATCACTGCCGGCAAGCGCGCCGGTCTGACAGTTATTGCCAAGCGCGAGGAGCGCTTTGGCTTTAGCCAAGATGCCGCGGACAAGATTATCGACCAGCTGCCGGAGCTGCTCACGCTTTCTTAGGAGCGCGGTAGTTGCGCGTTTTTCGGGTCTGATGAGTAAATAGCCAACATTTTGGTGCGACACCTAGCATACTTTAAGCTAATGCGGGCTTAAGGGCTTGTTGAATGCCCTTAAGCCCGTTTTAGAATTAATTGTGCTGGGAGAGGGTATATGCCACCGACTGAAGGGCCGACTGACGGTAAAGCAGCGATACCGCTGTACCAACAGGTCATTGATATCATTAAAAACGAAATCAACTCCGGCGCCTACAAGGCAGGCGCGCGGATACCCAACGAATTCGAATTGGCTGAGAGCTATAAAGTTGGCCGCGTTACCGTGCGACGCGCTATTGAGGAGCTCGTCCAACAGGGCTATCTAACGAAGCGACAGGGGAAAGGCACGTTTGTCAATGCCCCCAAGCTCAAGCGCAAGATTCGCCAGAAGGATGACGTCCAGAGTTTTTCGGACGCATGCCGCGTTAACGGAATGGAACCGGGGGCGCGTGTCATTTCGAGAAAGATGCTGCCGGCGGATTCCACCGAAGCACAGTTCTTTGGTGTTCCCGTTGGAACTGACTTGATCTGCGTTGAGCGCGTGCGTACTGCCGATGGCGTCCCTGTCATGCTCGAGAACAACATATATGTTTACGAGGACAACGCCTATCTATCAACGGCACCTCTATCTAACCAATCCATTTTTGAGTTCGTGCGCAACCTGACGGGCCGCACGCCCGCGTTTACCGACCCATGCACGCTTGAGATCGCGTGTGCGTCGCCCGAGGTCGCTCGGTTGTTGGCAGTTCCCGTTGGCGAACCCTTGTTTTATATGGAAGCCTTCTTTTTCGATGAGCAGCGGCGGCCGTTTATCATCGGTCGTCAGCGGATCGTTGGGTCTCGCTACGTTTTTGACATCTAGGACATTGCGTATGAAAGCGCCCGGTGGATCATCTCACCGGGCGTTTCCATACCGTTCACGGCGCAAACGCAACCGTTCAACCGCGTTGCGGCAATCAGTTTGAAATTATCTTGATGGCGAGAAAAGCTGCTGGTAACCTATAGAACGTCATAGAACGTTTGCCTTGTGCAAACGTTGAAGCGAGATGCGATGCAGTCTCGAGTTCTTTGGAGGTATCTATGTCAGATACGAAGGCGAAGAAGACAAACAGACGTTTTAAGTTCAAATTACCGCATGTCTATACGATCATGTTCTTGCTGATCGTTGTCTTTGCGGTCTTGACTTGGATCGTTCCCTCTGGTCAGTATCAGCGCAAGACGATTTCGACAGCGGCGGGCGAGCGTGAAGTCGCCGTTGCTGGAACCTATGAACAGGTCGATAAGAACTACACCGATTCCGAGACCGGCGAGACCATCAATCTGGGGCAGGATATCTTCGCGGTCCTGCAAGCGCCCACTAAGGGCATCCAGGAGGCTGCCGACGTCGTTGCGTTCGTCTTATTGATTGGCGGGTCGTTCGCAATCATCACCAAGACCAACGCTTTGAATGCCGGCATGAGCCGCGTGATTAAAAAGCTCAAGAACAAGGACATCCTCATCATTCCCATCACGATGACGTTGCTGTCCATTTGCGGCACCACGTTTGGTATGTCTGAGGAAGCCCTGCCGTTCTATGCCATCTTCATTCCCATCATGATGGGTATCGGTTATGACTCGATGACGGCATTCATCATCTGCTTCCTTGGTCCTAACCTGGGATATTGCGCTTCGACCATCGATCCGTTTAATGTTTTGATCGCCCAGGGCATCATTGGCATCGAGGGCAATCCGCAACTGTGGCTGCGCGCCGTTTCTTGGGTCATCTTCACTGCCGTCGGTATCGCATGGGCCATGCGATACGCCATGCGCGTCAAGAAAAACCCCGAGTCGTCCATTACGTACGAGGACGATAAGCTCAAGCGTATCGAGTTTTCCGTGACCGATGCCTCCATCGAGGAAGAGTTCACTACCCGTCAGAAGCTCGTGCTTATCGATTTTGCTTGCGGTATGGGCATTATCGTCTGGGGTCTTGTTACCCAGGGTTGGTACATGAATGAGATTTCCGCCGTGTTCCTTGGCATGGGCTTGCTTGCCGGTATCCTGGGCGGTCTTGACCAGCAGACGATTGCTGAGGAGTTCGTTAAAGGTCTCGCCGACTTTGCGTACGCCGCCATCGTTATCGGTATCGCTCGCGGTATTCTGGTCATCGCCGAGGGCGGCATGATCATCGACACCATCCTCCAGGCGCTCGCTACTGCGCTCGCCGGTGCGCCCGCCGCCGTCTACACCACGTTTATGTATATCGTCCTTGGCCTGCTCTCTTTGCTGGTTCCCTCGAGTTCTGGCCTGGCGGCACTCACCATGCCCGTTATGGGCCCCCTGACCGAGCTCATGGGCCTCAATCCCGAGGCGGCCGTTACCGCGCTCCAGTTTGCCAACCAGACCATCAACACCATCAGTCCCGTGGCGGGCATGACGGTTGCCGGCCTTGGCGTGGCTAAGATTTCGTTTGGCCAATGGTGGAAGACCATTTGGAAGTTCTTCATCTTCATGGTCGTCTTTGGCCTGATCGTAACGGCAATTTCTGGCATGCTTCCGGCGTAGGTGGTTGTGATGTCTGATCGTTTGACGGTCCTGACGTCTAAGAGCGTCTTTACCGGTACGGGGGACCTGCCGTTTGAAGGTTTCGTAGCGGTCCGTGGCAATCGAATTGAGGCTGTTGGCACCAAGTGTGAGCTAGCTTCGTATTTGACCCAGGCGGACGAGGTAGTTGACCTGGGCGACCGCACCGTCATGCCTGGCCTGATCGATGTGCATACCTTCTATACAGGCTGGGCGCTGCGGACGTTGGGGCCTGATCTGTCCGGCATCGCTGATGCCAAAGAGGCCGTGTCGCTCTTGCGTGCATGGAAAGAAGATCATCCGGATTGCGCGGCGGCTTTTGGCCACAACCTACCCGAAACGTTGGCATCGGATGCCGAGAACGCAAATACGGCGGCTGTGTTTGACGATTGTTTTGGCGATATCCCTGTCGTCTGCTTTACACCGGGTGCGGAGACCTGCGTTCTCAATGCTGCCGCCAGTGCGCGATACGGCTTCACACCCCAGGCGTGCTATGCCGAGAAGATCTGGCGCATGATGAGCGATTTCCTCGCGCTGCCCGAGGTACGTGCGGGGTATTCGGACTACATGAGCATGCTTAACGAGCGCGGCGTTACCGCCATCAAGGAGATGGCGTTTGATGACTACTACGGTTTTGCCGACGAAATGGCTCGCCGTGAAGAATCTGGTGAGCTGACGGTTCGCGTCTCTATGATGTCGCAGCCGGTGGGTGCCGGTGCAAATCTGCCGTATGCTCGCGAGGCACGAGAGCGCTTTCGGGGACCGTTCGTTCGTTTTTCTGGCTTCAACCGTATGACCGATCGCGGCGTATGGGCGGGGCTTGCCGAGATGATTGACCCCTATGAGGACACGGCCGATGCGGGAGCTGCCGGCAAGACGGTTGTCGAAGAGCCCGAGTGGGATCTGATTGAGAACGAGCTGCGCGCAATTGATGCTGACGGCTTCCGATATTCCTTGCATTGCCAGGGCGATGGCGCCGTTCGTCGCACCGTGGCGCTCTATGCCTCGCTGCCTCGAGACGAGCATGGACGGTTGCTTCGCCGCCATGCGATTACCGATCTCGAGAACTCTGATCCGACCGATCTTGTCGAGTTTGGCAAGTTAGGCGGAATTTGCGAGGTCTATCCGCAGATTTTGACGCTGGACCGGCGCGAGGATTGCCTGTCGATGATGCGTCGACAAATTGGCGAGACGCGACTTTTGCACAGCTGGAATCGCCGCGGCATGGAAGATTCCGGATGCACGGTGTGCTGTGGTACGGATTTGCCACTGCTGATTCCGAGCCTGGGCGAGTCAATCTACAGCGCGTGCGGTGGATACTTCGACGATGGGCTGCCCGTGAATGAGGCCAACGCGCTGACGCTTGTCGAGCTCTTGCGTGCTTGGACTGCCGGGGGCGCGTACGATCTGATGCGCGAAGACGAACTGGGTACGCTTGAGGTCGGCAAGCTTGCCGATATCTGCGTGCTCGATCGGGATGTGTTCGACCTCGATTATCGCGACGCACGCGATCTTTCGGTTGATATGACGATGTCGGACGGACAAATCGTGTTCGATCGAAATAAGGAGGCATAAGATGTCTGAATCCAAACCGACGCTGCGCCGCGAACAGATTGCGGGCATGAATATCCACTACATCATGTGGTCGCTCGATTACTTCCTTGATGTGCAGCAGCGTTTGGGCTTTGAGTCCATTGAGCTGTGGTGTGCGGAGCCGCATGTGACGCTCGACCACACGGGCTACTTTGAGGCTGAGGTCCTGGCGAAAAAGGCTGCAGACCGTGGGCTTAGGTATCGTACTCTGTGCCCCGAGAATGTTGTCTATCCTTGGCAGTACTGCGCACGCAAACCGCTGCATGAACAGCGCAGCCTGGCGTACTTTAAGCACGGCATTGAGCTTGCCGAGGTACTTGGGTGCGACCGTATGTCCGTCAACTCGGGCTGGGGCGACTGGGACGAGGACCGCGAGGAAGCCTGGAAGCGCAGCCGCGAGCACTTGTCCATTCTGGCGGAGTATGCCGGTGAGCACGGTCTGGTGCTTACGATGGAAAGCCTGCGTCCCGAGGAGAGCAACCTTGTAACGACGGTTTCCGATGCGAAGCGCATGATTGACGAGGTCGCGAGCCCGTACTTACAGCCCATGGTTGATACAACCGCGATGGGCGTTGCGGGCGAGACGCTCGAGGACTGGTTTGCCGCCTTTGGTGATGGGGCAATTCACGAGATGCACTTTATCGACGGTGACCCGTATGGCCATCTGGTGTGGGGCGATGGCAAGCACGATATGGACGCCTTCGTCGCTACGCTTAATGCCCATGGTTTCGATGGCATGCTGGGCCAGGAAATCACGGACGGGCGTTACTACGATGACCCGGCGGCGGCAGATGCCAAGAACATGGCCGCATTCGAGAAATATCTGATTGACTAAACCAACTATCGGCCACGCAGCCAACGTCATTGATTGCGGACCAAACAAGAAAGGAACTGGATATGAACGCACACGATCTGATCAAAGAGGCAATTGCCGAGAAGGGCAAGTTCGACAGCGTCTACTGGATTGCTTGCGGTGGCTCCATGATCGATTTGATCCCGGCTCATGAGCTTCTGCAGCGCGAGGCAACCACCTTCACTTCGTATATCTATACGGCTCGCGAGTTTGATATCATGCGCCCGCGCCGCTTGGGTGAGAAATCCCTGGTCATTGCTTGCAGCCACAGTGGCAACACCCCCGAGGTCGTCGAGGGCTGTGAGATTGCCCTTGCTGCCGGCGCTACGGTGATCGCCCAGACCGACAACGCTGGATCCAAGATTGACTCCGGCAAGTGGACCACGTGGGTCTACCCGTGGGGCGAGGGCGTGCCGCAGGCCGAGGTCCCCGCTGGCATTTCGCTGTCGCTTGCGGCCGAGCTGCTCGATCAGCAGGAGGGCTACGCCGATCTTGCCGATATGTATGCCGGTATCGCCGAGATGGATAAGATTCTTCCCCCGGCACGTGAGAAGGTAAATGCCGAGCTAGGCGATCGTTTTGCCAAGCTTTGCCAGGAGCACGAGTTCTTCTACATTCTGGGCAGCGGTCCCAACTTTAGCCAGACCTACGGTTTCGCTATCTGCTCTCTTATGGAGATGCAGTGGCAGCACTGCAGCTACATCCACTCTGCCGAGTACTTCCACGGCCCCTTCGAGGCTACTCAGGATGGCGTTTTTTACTTCCTGCAGATGGGCTCCAGCGAGTGCCGTGCCATGGACGAGCGCGCCCTTGCGTTCCTTAAGACGCATACCGATACGCTGATGGTGCTCGATGCCAAGGAGTACGGTATGGAAGCCGTGCCGGCGAGCGTCCGTGCCTATCTGGACCCGGTGCTGTTCTACGCCATGAACTGCGAGCTGCGTGCTGCACGCGGCAAGGTGTTTGATCACGATCCCGATTTCCGTCGCTATATGGGTGTTGTCGAGTACTAGAAGGGGCAAAGGCCATGGCATTTAACGTTAACGCGCTCGGATTTGGCGACAACGTCGTCGATCGCTACGAGCATATCCACACCATGTATCCCGGCGGCAATGCGGTGAACTTCGCCGTTTATGCCAAGAAATGCGGTGCCGCACGCTCTGCATACATGGGCATTTTTGGCAATGACGCCGCTGCCGAGCATGTCATTACAAGCCTCGAGGATGAGGGTATCGAGCTTGATAAGTGCGAGCAGATGATTGGCGAGAACGGAGCGGCTCGCGTGACCGTCGTTGACGGTGACCGTGTCTTCCTCGGCTCCAACGAGGGCGGTATCCGTGGCGATGCGCGCTATGTTCTCGATCGCTTTGACCTTTCGTACATGAAGCAGTTCGATGTGGTTCATTCGGGCAACTATTGCTTCACCGAGCGCGAGCTGCCCAAGTTGAAGGCTGCGGGCGTCACGGTCTCTTTTGACTTTTCGGACGACTCCACCGACGAGTACTACGAGCAGATTGCGCCCTATGTCGATTTTGCTTTCTTTAGTGCGGCGGATGCCGCGAGTGAGGACGAGATTCGCGAGCGTCTGGCATGGGTGAAGGATCTGGGTCCGCGTTTTGTGTCGGCTACGGCGGGCGCCGAGGGCTGCATCGCTTACGACGGCGAGCGTTATTACCGCCAGCTGGCTAAACCGGTAACGGACATGAAGGACACCATGGGGGCGGGCGACTCGTTCCTCACCTCGTTTTTGATGTGCTATCTCGATTCCGCCAAGCGTGGTGAGGGTGGCGCCGAGGCCATCGAGCGCGCGCTCGACTTTGCTGCCGGGTTTGCCTCGACCGTGTGCGGCATGGAAGGTTCTTGGGGCCACGGAGCACCAATCGTCGAATAGCTTAAGAAAGCGTACGGCGGTCTGGCTATGAGGCCTTGGACAGCCGATGCAAAACAATAAGCGAAACGCGAAAAGGGGGCTCGCCATGTGGTGGGTCCCCTTTTGAACATTGGAGAAGACCATGGGTATTAAAGCGTGTGCGGCTGGTTTTTGCTGTGCGGACGTCTATCAAAACATCGGCGTGTTCTATCCGACTGGTAATGGCATTGACTGGGGTATCCATCTTGCACGAATGGGCGTTTCGGTATCCGCCGTGTCGGTTGTCGGCAAGGACGAGTACGGAGACAAGATGAGAGAGGCGCTGGCCGCCGAGGGGTTTGATATCTCTCATCTGCGGGTGGAGGATGGCGACACCTCGGTGATGCTCATGGCATTGAAAGACGGCGTCGATCGCGTGCATCTCGAGGCAATCGATGGCGTAATGGAGACATATCGTCCGAATGAAGATGACCGGGCGTTTATCCTAGAGCATGACATCATTCATACCGACCTGTTTGGCAATTGTTTGGACCTCCTGCCCGAGTGGCATGATGCGGGCAAGACGGTGGTTATGGACTTCTCGGTGTTCAGCCAGGATCCCGAATATGCCTGCGAGAATCATTTTCCCTACGTTGACTACGCATTTATGTCGTTTGAAGATGACACTCCGGAGCTGCGGGACTGGGTACGTCACGCGCAGGAATTGGGGCCGCGCGTTGCGGTTGCCACGCTTGGCGAGAAGGGAAGCATTGCCTATGACGGTGAGCGCTTCTATGAGTGCGGGATCGTGCCGGCGGAGAAGGTCGTTAATACCGTGGGTGCCGGCGACTCGTATATCGCCGGGTTTACCAAGGGCGTGATCGATGGCCTTGATATTCCGGCGTGTATGAAGGCGGGCGCTGAGCTGTCGTCCCGAGTGATCGGTTCGTTTGAGCCGTACTAGGGTCAAATGCCTGGAAAGGAGTACGAAATGGTTATCGACATGTTGGTCCATCCTATGCTCTACGGCGAGATCTGTACGCCGGGTGATGAGCCTGATGGATTCGGTTTTTGGTCACGAGAATTTGGTATGGGGCATATGGGCCCCATGGATTGGGATGAGCTTCAAGTCGAGATGGACGTCTGCGATGTGCAGAAGAGCGTGCTCATGCCGCTCGATGTAACCACGGCATGCGGAGGGCACTTTGGCACCAATGACCAGATTGCCATGCTGGTTGCCGCACATCCCGATCGTCTGTGGGGATTTGCGAGCGTAGACCCGCAGGTGAGCGGTGCCGCAGACGAATTGGAGCGCGCCTTTACCGAGTTGGGGGCAAAGGGGCTTTGCCTGCATCCTGCAAAGCAGGGTTTTGCCCCCGATGATGCTGTGGCCGAGCCGCTTTACGAACTGTGCGAGCGCTATAACAAGCCGGTGGTTTTCCATGCCGGTATGTCTTGGGAGCCGGGCGCAGAGCTCTCGCGCAGTAACCCGCTTGCATTTGAGCACACAATCGCAACGCATCCAAATGTGCGTTTTAGTTTGACCCATTTTGGCTGGCCCTGGGTGCGCGAGACCGTGGCGATGCTGCTCAAGTATCCCAACTGCTACGCGGACACCTCTATCACTTACATCGATTCGCCCGAGGAGATGATGCAGCGTCTTTTCACGGTCGATATGGGGCCGCTGTGGTATGAGCGCGCGCTATCGCACCAAGTGATGTTCGCCAGCAATACGCCGCGCTTCCGTGCATTCAAACTCAAGCGGGCGCTCGATACCGTGCCCATGCGCGATGATGCGCGAGAAAGGCTCTACTGGGGTAATGCCCTGCGTTTTCTTGAAGGGGATGAGTGAACATGGTGACGCTCGAGACATTGAGCTATCTATCGACTGCTCCGGACCAGTTCATCGATATTACCGAGGACGTGCACGCTGCCATCGAACGCAGCTCGGTGACCAATGGCTTGGCGGCGATTATTTTGTCGCATACGACCTGCGGAATCGTGGTAAACGAGGGGCTGCCCTGCGTGGAGACGGATCTTATGGAGACGCTTGATCGCATCGCCCCACTCGATGCCCCCTATGCGCATGCACACTTCCTGCCGGGCTATGGAGCCACCGGTAACAACTCCTGTGGGCATATCAAGAGCATGATTTGTGGAAACAGTTGCTTCTTTCCCGTCCAAGATGGCCACATCGTGTGCGGAAGTGCCCAGAACATCTATCTTGCGGAGTTTGACGGTCCGCAGAAGCGAAAAGTGTACGTCGAGGTGCTGGGGGAGTAACGTCCCTGCAATAACCCTATGAAGGAGCACGTTATGTCGTTTCTAACTTCGATGTTCAAGAACGAAAAGCCGGTTATCGGAATGCTGCACCTGCGTCCTCTGCCGGGCGATCCGCTGTATTACCCGGGCGGAAGCGTATCGCAGGTCGTGGAAGCCGCCAAGCGGGATCTCGAGGCGTTGCAGCAGGGCGGTGTCGATGGCATTTTGATTACCAATGAGCTCTCGATGCCCTATGAGCAGCATGTTTCTCCCTCAACCCTTGCATCGATGGGCTATGTAATCGGGGCTCTGTCCCATGATCTGTCGACTCCTTGGGGAGCTGAGGCAATTTACGATGGTGATGCCACAATCGAGCTGTGCGCTGCCGTCGACGCGCAGTTCACGCGCTGCAATTTTTGCGGTGCCTGGGCCGGTGATCTCGGGCTGATTAACCGAGATTTCGCTCACACCATGCGTCGCAAGGCGGCGCTGCGCTTGGACGACCTCAAGCTTTTTCACTTCATCACGAGCGAGGGCGAGGTTTATCTCAACGACCGCACGACCGCGGACATTGCCGATTCACTTCTCTTTAATTGCCTACCGGATGCGATGGTCATCGGCGGTTCGGCTGCCGGTCGTGGCGCTTCGGGCGAGCTTGCCGACGAGGTCCGCGAGCGTGTTGGCGAAGTGCCCGTGGTATGCGGCACCGGTTGTCGCGAAAATACCGTGGCTGACGTATTTGCTCACTACGATGGCGCGTTTGTCGGCACGTGCTTAAAGCGCGACGGAAAGCTGGATGCCCCGATTGATGTTGAGCGGGTGGTTCGTTTTATGGCTGCCGCTCGTACGGCGCGAGGGGAGTAGGCACCTATGGCGCTCTATCTGGGTATTGATATTGGGACAAGCGCCTCTAAAGGCGTTTTAATCGATGATCGATGCAACATCGTTTGCCAAGCCTCTTGTGGACATGAGACGGACAACCCGTGTGATGGATGGTACCAGCATGATGCTGAGGCAGTTTGGTGGGGCGATTTTTGCCGCTTGTCGCGCGAGCTGGTGATGCGATCGGGGGTTAACGCGGTGCAGATCGGATGCGTGGGCCTTTCCGCATTGGGTTGCGACTGTGTGCCGGTCGATACCGAGTGCAACGCGCTGGCGCCCGCGATTTTGTATGGAGTCGATGCACGTTCGAAGCCGCAGATTGACGAGCTCCTTTCCGAATATGGGTCAGGTCGCGCACGCGAACTTTTCGGGCACGATCCCTGCTCATCAGATATTGCTCCTAAGATCTTATGGTTTAAGGAGAATATGCCCGAGGTGCACGAACGTGCCGCGAAGTTCCTGACGGCATCATCGTTTCTATGCGCAAAGTTGACGGGGCGTTTTACGGTGGACCGTTACTTGGCGGAGGATTTTCTTCCCCTATACGACCGCTACACTTGGAGGGTTGATGCTCGGGAATGTGCTCGTTTCTGCCGGCCTGACCAGATGGCGGAGGTAATGTCGGCTACCGATATTGCCGGGGTGATTACGCAGCGCGCGGCTGAGGCGACAGGGCTCGCGGCAGGGACACCTGTCTTAGTGGGAACGGGCGACTCTGGTGCCGAGGCCATTTCGACGGGTGTATTTCGTCCCGGCGATATGATGGTTCAGTTGGGGAGCACGGCGTATTTCATCTACCTAGCTGATCATATGGTCGATGATGCCCGCCTGTGGCCAGGGACGTTTATCATTCCCGGAACTTACGGGATCTGCGCGGGGACCAATACGGCGGGTGCACTCACATCGTGGCTGCGCCAAGAACTGTATCGCGACGCCGTGGAGGCCGAGGGCCACGGTGGCCCCGATGCATATTCGGTCATGGCGCATGATGCCGCCGATGTGGCGCTGGGTGCCGATGGGCTCCTGTGCCTGCCGTACTTTGCGGGGGAGCGTACTCCGCTCAACGATCCCGAGGCACGTGGCGTCTTCTTTGGCCTGACCGGAAGGCATACGCGAGCCCATATGGTTCGCGCCGCCTTGGAAGGCGTCGCGTATACCGTTGCATCCCATGTCGACATTATCGAGCGAGAGCATGGACTGCCAATTGGGCGCATTATGCTTGTCGGAGGTGGAACCAAGAATCCAGTTTGGATGCAGGCTATCGCCGACGTATGCGGGCGCGAGGTCTCGGTTGCCAAGGTTACGGTGGGCGCATGCTTCGGTGATGCCATCATGGCAGCTCTCGCAGGTGGCGCCTATGCATCATGGGATGAACTCGCCCAAGTCCTTGGCGTTGCACAAACAATCGTGCCCGATATGGCTGCCCACGAGCTATATGCGTCGCGTCGTCATATCTTTGACGAATTGTATGCACGCAACCGTGATCTCATGCACGAATTGGTGTAATGCTGCCGAATTGTACTGCCTGCCAATGGGGACTGCGTTGTGCGATTCGCATGTCCCTTGGCATTTTTGCCCACAGGGGTTAGCGAAGGTCAAAAACAGAGTGCGCAGTTGCTAAAACTACCGACTCAATGCGCTTTGCGTCACAGTTTTTGAGTGAGGCAATGTGCATCGAGGTCCTTGCGAGCGATCTGATGAGCGATTGCACACTTGTTTCTGTGTTTGGCTCGGCCGGCGCATCGGTCTCGAGCAGTAGACGGTCGAGTGGAATCTGTCGGGCATATTCGCGACCACGCTTGGTGGCGAGCATACGCTCGTTCACGGAAAAATAGCAGCCTGCGTTTCGCGCGCGGACGAGTTCGTCCGAAGTGCCGCTAAACCAGTGGAAGATGATAACGGGGGAGTCGGAGTTTGGGATGAGTAGTCCATGCGATTCGAGGACGTTCAGTACGGTTCCCGCCGAACGAACGGCGTGAATTGATATCACGCGCCCGGTAAGAGGATGCTGCACGAGCGCATCGCAGAGCCGGTCAAATGCCTGTATTTGTAGCGGCTCACTTCCAGCAAAGCGTGCGGAAAAGTCGAGTCCGACCTCGCCGATAAATCGCTCTTGCGCAGCGACTTCGCATAGTAGATTGATTTCAGCGATTCCGCATCGCTCGTCGGCAAGCCACCAGGGATGGAGACCGATTCCAACAAAGATGTATGAACGGCTGCAGGCGCGCTTGCTGGCGCTTGCGAAGTCGCGCGGATCGACGCCGCAGTCAAAGAGGCCCAGGCCCAGTGCCGTCGCCTCATCGGCAACGGCGTCCGGGTGAACCATTAGATCAAGATGGCAATGCGCATCAAATAATTGCGGTGTCATCGCGGCGCGTCTCGTTAATTTAGGCGCTGGCCATCGGAGCGTACGCGTTCGGTGCCGCGCCCGCTGATCTGGCGGATAACCTCGCCGGCAATCATCTGACCCATGATGGGCGGCATAAAACTGGCAGTTCCCAGCTCGGTGCGCTCGTGGATGTTGGAAGGGTCGCGGGGCTGTGTCTTAACCGATTCCTCGCAGCTAAACAGTACATGTAGGCTCTTGATTCCGCGCTTCTTACATTCTTTGCGCATAATGCGGCTCATGGGGTCACGTACCGTATCGAAGATGTCGGCAAAGCGTAGGCACTCGGGATGGAGCTTGTTGGCCCCGCCCATGGAGCTAACCAAACGGATGTCGTGGTCCTGAGCATATTTGGCAATAGTGAGCTTGGCCGAGATGGTGTCGATGGCGTCGACGACGTAGTCGAGCTTGCCACCCGTCTGCTCCAAAACGCCCGCGAAGAACTCGTCGATGTTGTCGCTCAGCAGGTATTCGGTGCGCTTGATAACGCTGGCGGCGGGATTGATGTCGTGGATCATGGCTTCCATCACGTCAACCTTGCGCTTGCCGACGGTGCTGTGAAAGGCGATGGCCTGTCGATTGATGTTGCTGGGCGCGACGATATCCTTGTCCAGAATCACAAAATGACCGATGCCGCCGCGGACAAGTGCCTCGCAGCAGTTAGAGCCCACGCCTCCGCAGCCGAGCACCAGCACCGTGGCGTTGGCGAGTCTATCGAGTGCCTCACGGCCCATGATGATCTCGAGTTTGGTGTCGCGTGTCTCGACGAGAGCAGCGGTTTCGGTCATAGACATCCTCCGATGGGGAAGCGAATCGTGTTTTAGCTATCACCATTATAGGTATTATCGCGATTCCATTTGAGCCCTAGGGGCTTGTTGAAATGAGGCAGTGATTCGCATAAGATGAAGCAGATGGCACCCGTTGCCGCGGGTTAGCCAACTCCGAAACACGTTTATGGCGTGAGAAGTGGCCGTCTTCGCATTACGCGGAGGCGGCTATTTTTTTGAGTACAAGATTAGATAGTTAGACAAACATCTAAATAATGAGTATAGTGTGCACGTCGCGAGAGATAGCGAGAGGAGGTTCTATGCCGGGAGAGGGTTTTAAGGCGCTGGCCGATCCTACGCGGCGGCGCATTTTGGAACTGCTGCGCGAGGGCAATTGTACGGCCGGGGAGCTTGCCGAGCATTTTGACATTAGCAAGCCGTCATTGAGCCATCACTTGGCGACGCTCAAAAACGCCGGGTTGGTGACCGACGAACGTCATGGCCAAAACATCGTTTACAGCTTAAACACCACCGTCATGCAGGACTTGATCGGTTGGTTTATGGGCTTTACAAACACGGAAGGTGATAAGGATGAATAACGAAAACAAGGGCATTCATACCACGGGGGTATCGCCGCGTGTATGGGCCATGCTTGTTGTGG
Source organism: uncultured Collinsella sp. (assembly GCA_902466075.1). GTDB lineage: Bacteria > Actinomycetota > Coriobacteriia > Coriobacteriales > Coriobacteriaceae > Collinsella. The sequence goes on along the minus strand of CABQQA010000007.1, from coordinate 64,608 downwards.
TCTGCGCTATTAATGTCGCGGCGCACCTTATGGTGATGCCGAGCCTGCCGGCGCAGATTCCCACGCACTGGGGCGCGAACGGCGCCGTCGACGGTTGGGGTCCTAGCTGGATGGCCTCCGCGCTCGGCGTGCTGCCTCTGGCGCTTCTCGCAATGTTCTTCGTGGTGCCGCGCATCGATCCCAAAGGTGAGGCATATCGAACCTCGGGCAAGTTCTATCAGGGCTTCGTAATCGCCTTCACCTTGTTCATGTGTGCCATAAGCTGGTTGGGTGAGCTTACGGTCTGGGGCGTGGTGCCGGCGGTCGGTTCGGTCAACGTGCTGATTTCCGGTGCTATCGGTTTGCTGTTCATCGGCGTAGGCAACTACTTGCCGCGTGTGAAGCAGAACTATACGCTCGGTATCAAGACGCCTTGGGCGCTTGCCGATCCCGAGAACTGGCGCCGTACGCAGCGTTTTGGCGGCGCCTGCTTTATGGTGCTGGGTGTTGGTTTGATTGTGATGGGCGTGGCGGGTAGCGTGCTTTCGAGTGAAGTCGTCGCCGCGGTGATTGCGGTGCTGGCGTTTGGTTCGGTCGGAGCCGTCTACGTCTACTCGTATCTGCTGTGGCGTAAATCGCAGCGAGCCGTTCGCTAAGGTTGCGGAAAACTAGCGTACGCAGTTCATAGTATGTTCTGGGGGACTTTTCCCAGGTAGTATTAGGGGCGTGGGCAACCATGCCCCTTTTTCGTTAAGTTTCAGAGCTGATTTCCTCATTTCGTTTCCACTAAAGCGAAACAAGAATAGGGAAACAGCAGGTAGAAAGGATAAAACAGGCAAATGGCAGAGTTTATCTACCAGATGTATCAGGCTCGCAAGGCCCATGGCGACAAGGTAATCCTTGACGACGTGACCCTGAGCTTCTACCCCGGTGCCAAGATCGGTGTCGTGGGCCCCAACGGCATGGGCAAGTCGACCCTGCTCAAGATCATGGCCGGCATTGAGGAGGTCTCCAACGGCGATGCCAGGCTCACCCCCGGCTACACCGTGGGTATCCTGCAGCAGGAGCCGCCGCTCGACGACGACAAGACCGTCATCGAGAACGTGCGCATGGCGTTTGGCGACATGATCGCCAAGGTCGATCGCTTCAATAAGATCGGCGAGGAGATGTGTGACCCGGACTGCGACATGGACGCCCTCATGGCAGAGATGGGCAAGCTCCAGGACGAGATTGACGCCGCCGACGGCTGGGATATCGATTCCAAACTCGGCCAGGCCATGGACGCTCTGCAGCTGCCCGATTCCGACATGCCGGTCAACGTGCTTTCCGGCGGCGAGCGCCGCCGTGTGGCCCTGTGCAAGCTGCTGCTCGAGGCTCCCGACCTTCTGCTGCTCGACGAGCCCACGAACCACCTGGACGCTGAGTCGATCCTGTGGCTCGAGCACTTCCTGCACAACTACCAGGGCGCGGTGCTTGCCGTCACGCACGATCGCTACTTCCTGGATAACGTTGCCGAGTGGATCTGCGAGGTCGACCGCGGCCACCTCTATCCCTACAAGGGCAACTACTCCACGTATCTGGAGACCAAGGCCGCGCGTATCGAGGCGCAGGGCAACCGCGATGCCAAGCTCGCCAAGCGCATGGAGGCCGAGCTCGAGTGGGTACGCAGCTCGCCCAAGGCTCGCCAGGCCAAGAACAAGGCCCGTCTGGCTCGCTACGAGGAGATGGAGGCCGAGGCCCGCGCAAGCCAGAAGCTCGACTGGACCGACATCCGCATCCCTGTGGGCCCGCGTCTGGGCAACAAGGTGCTCGAGGCCCATCACCTGCACAAGGAGTTCGATGGCCGCGTGCTCATCGACGACCTTTCATTCACCCTGCCGCGTAACGGCATCGTGGGCGTCATCGGCCCCAACGGTGTCGGCAAGACCACGCTCTTCAAGACCATCGTGGGTTTGGAGCCGCTGACTTCGGGCGAGCTCGAGGTGGGCGAGACCGTCAAGATTTCTTACGTCGACCAGAACCGTTCCGGCATCGACCCCGATAAGAACCTATGGGAGGTCGTCTCGGACGGCCTGGACCACATGATGGTCGGCGAGACCGAGGTTCCGAGCCGCGCGTACGTGGCGAGCTTTGGCTTTAAGGGCCAGGACCAGCAGAAGCGCGCCGGCGTACTCTCCGGTGGCGAGCGCAACCGTCTGAACTTGGCGCTCACGCTCAAGCAGGGCGGCAACCTGTTGCTCCTCGACGAGCCCACGAACGACCTCGACGTCGAGACGCTGTCCTCGCTCGAAGCGGCGCTGCTCGAGTTCCCGGGCTGCTCGGTGGTCATTAGCCACGACCGTATGTTCCTAGACCGCGTTGCCACGCACATCCTGGCGTGGGAGGGCACCGACGAGAACCCGGGCAACTGGTATTGGTTCGAGGGCAACTTCGAGGCCTATCAGGCCAACCGCATCGAGCGCCTGGGCGAGGACGCAGCCCAGCCGCATCGTATCCACAGGAAACTTACCAGGGACTAGTTTGATGTGGCAAAGGGACAGCCCCTTTGTCACACGAACTTATGCTCAACCTGGGAAAATAAAAAACGCGGCGAACGTTTTTTGTGACGTTCGCCGCGTTTTTGCTATTCGTTGGAATCTTCAACCTTGTCGATGGCCCAGGGGGCTCCGAGGCCGCCGGTGGTGTTGCGGCGGATGCGCACGGCAACCTCGCGACGCTCGCCGGCCTGCGTGTAGCGCAGGGGGAAGCTTGCGCGGTTTCGCGCGGCCTCGATGGTACCGCGCTCGCGGGCGATCCAGTAGTACTCGCCGACGATGCCGAGCGTGTCGGCGCCGTAGGGGAGATAGGTCGACAGCTGGTGCAGAAGCGGGCCGGGGCAGAAGACTTCGGTTGCGAAATCGATGGGGAAGTCCTCGGGGATGGTCGGTGCTGCGGGTGCGGGGGTTGGGGCCGCTGCGGGTGCCGAAGCCGGTGCGGATGCGGGTATTTGGTCGCAAGCAGCGACGGGCACGGATTCGATGACGGGTGCGGGCTCCGGCGTTACTTCCGGCTTGATCTCGGAATCTGCGGGCTTCACGGTGACGGGCGCGTCTGCAACTGCGGTTTCAACCTCAACCTGCGTCGCGTTCTCGTTCTCGACGCTCGGCTTTGCCTCGATGGGCGTGGATGCCATGGTGGTGATGCCGGCGTTGGCGTTCTCGGGGTCATAGACGACCGTAAGCGAGATGGCAGGCTGCGGCGTCTCGGGTTCCAGCGTCGACTCGGTAGCGTCTTGATCGGCGGACTCGTCGGGTTGATCGTCCTCGGCCTCGTCGCCAAAGACATCGCTGTTTTGGAACGCAGGCGTCTCGGGTTGGTTGGCGGCCTCTTCGGTTGTCGACTTGGGAGCCTCGTTGAGCTCCGCAGTGGCTTCCTGCTCTGATATGACTTCGGGATCGGTCGTGGCGGCGATTTCGGTTTCGGCTTCTGCTGTTACCTCAATAGCGACTTCGATCTCTGTCTCGGGCTCGGGCCCCGGCACAGCTTCAACCGCGGCTTCTGGTTCGGGACGCTTAACGTGCTTGGGGCGCACAGCCTTGAGGTCCTTCTCACTGCGCTTTTTCTTTTTGTAGGACTGCTTAGCGCCCTTGGCGGTCTTGGGCTTGTCCTCGCCCTTGGCAAGTGCGGCATCCCAGGCCTCGTTGGCGATGACGGTGGCATACAGGCGACCGCCCTTAAAGACGGTCAGCTTAATGCAGTCGTCAAGCTCTTCGAGCAGCTCGCGCGTGGATTCGAAGCCCAGGTCATAAGCGGTCATGTCGCCAGCGGTGAGCGCCTCCTCGACCTGTGTCATAAACGTTTGCTTGCCACACCCAATCGCATCGCGCAGCAGGCGATACAGATAGATGTGGTTGCCCAGCGATAGCGTGGGCCTAACTATTGTCTTGCTCATGGCAAATCTCCTCTTTACACATGTAAAGCATCTTACCATCGCATGGCACTCGCCATGGCGGCGCCCAAGGCAAACGGGCGCGAACCGCTGTCGGTTCGCGCCCGTTGTACAGGTTGCCTATCTGGGGATGCAGTGCCTAGTTGCCCGATGTCGTGCCTTGGCTTGAACTGTCAGATGCCGTGTCGGACGCGGTTCCGCTCGAGCTGTTGGTGTTGCTGTTGTCGGTAGATCCCGTACTCGGTGTATTGCCATTCGCCTGGTCGCCCGTGCTCGGTTGAGAGCCGTCAGTCGTTTGGCTTGAGTCAGTCGTGCCGGATTGCGTGCCGCTGTTGTTCGCAGAGGAATCGACGCCCTGCGATTGGTTTTGGGTGTTCGAGGACGAATTGGCAGAGGTAGAACTGTCTTGCGTATCGTCCGTCTGTGCCTGCTGATCCTGCGACTGGGTGTTGCCATTTGCATCGCTCTCGGTCGTGCGCGACGACAGGATTGGCTCGGGACGCTCGCCCAGACCCTCACCGGCAGTGGTGATAAGGATGGCGCCGGCGCAGGCGATGACCGCGACGATGGCGATAGCGATCGAGAAGACGATGACCTTCTTTTGCGTCTGGCTGCGCTCAGCCGCCGCCTTGGCGCGCAGGCTGTTGGGAGCGACGCGCGCCGTGGTCGCGCGTCCCGCAACCTGGCGCATCTCCTGCGTGGTTGCGGCGCCACCTAGGTGCTCCTCGACATTGGGCTCAACGGGCTCGTAGGCGCCGGTAGGGTAGTCGACAGCGGCATGCGTGCCCTTGATTGCTTCGGCGCTGGCGGAGATAAAGTGGCGATAGACCTGCGAGGACACAACAGTGATGACTGAGCTCACAGCGGCACCAATCACCGAGCCGGCAATGCCAATCTTTGAAGCGAGCGCGACACTCGTGGCGGCTGCCGCGGCACCGGCGATGATTTGGGGAATGGAAATGTCATCAAAGAGTTTTTTCTTGGGCGCAATGGCCATGGTCTGGCCGATGGAATGGTTCTCGTGAACGCCGTTGTTGAGTGCGGCCGGCGTCATGACACGCGTGCGCGGCGCGTCGGTGTACTTGGTTGTCATACGGGGTCCTCCCGATGTAAATCTGCTTCGTTTCGTGTAGCCATCAGGGTACCCACCAGATGTGAATCGTACGTGTCATTTAACAGATACCATCAACTCATCAAGGGGGCCTGCTGTCTTTGGTGCAATAGCTTGATGCTAAACTGGATTTACTATTGCGAGGTGGTTTACGTGATGTACCCGTATATGACATTCGAAGATGGTACCGAGGTCATTCATTCTGACCTGATTACAGATGGCGATATCGAAAAGGTTATCGTGCATTTTGAGCGACCGACGGCAGAGGGCTTCGACTCCGCTCGTTGTGAGTTGCCTTCCTGTTCGTGGACTGACTGGGAAGGGCATTTTACTCAGAGTGAAAAACGAGCTTTCGAAGAGTGTCTGAGCAAATAATTTAGATTAGTTCGAGTTTAGTTCGAATAAAGAAGCTGAATGCGATGACCTAAAGCGTATGCATTTTTAGTATTAGATGCGTATGAAATGGAGGATGTGAATGGATGAGCTAATAGACTTTAAAAAACGATTTCTCAAGAATGGCGAGCTGGTTTCAATTCCAAAAAAGGAAAGCTATAAAAGAATCATGCTGCTATGGGCCGTCTCTTTCTTTGAATTAAATACAAGTTATACGGAGCTTCAGGTTAATCGTGTGCTGTCACAGCTCTATCCTGATTATGCCGTGTTGAGGCGGTACTTGGTTGATTATGGATTCCTATTAAGGGATGAACGAGGCCTGAAATACGAGGTTAATCGTGATGTTCACGGTATTGAGAGCTAGCCGTCCGGTTCGGGTCCTATATATTGCTAGAGGGATAAGCGAAATAGGCAATTGGTGTGCGAATATTGCTTTGCCAATGCTGATTTACGAGGTAACTCACGATGTTTCTGCAACTGCTTTGATGGTCTGCTGCAGATTTGCCCCCTCTCTGTTTTCAGTTGCGCTCGCGCAGCTGCCTCAGAAGATGGGTATCGGGACACTGCAGGCCATGAGATTGGCAGACTTAATTCGCGCGGGATTATTCGTTTGCTATATTTTTGTTGATAGTAAATGGAGTATGTTTGCTATTACGTGCGCGGTATCGCTTTGCCGAACGGTAGAAATGCCCTGCTTTTACTCGTTGTTAAGAGCCAATACGAATAGTATCAATCGCGACGTAATTAATAATTCGTTTGGGTTCCTGCAGAATTTGATGATGGTCCTGGGGCCAGTTGCCGGCGGTTTTGTTGTCGCTCAATTTGGGGCGGAGGCTGTTCTTGCATTAGACGCGCTTTCTTTTGCCGCGTCGTTCTGGTTGCTGCGAGATGTTCCGTCGGTTATCGAGGTTAATGATAAAGAGGGAATAAGCAAAAATGAAAAAAACAGGACTGCATTTAGTGATCTTAGCGCGAAGCACTTGGCAATTGGTTTCCTATTAATCGATATTTCTAGTGGCGTGGCATTCGGCTCTCTGAATTCTCTTTTGCCAGCTATAGCGCAATTGCAATTTGACTCGTCATCGATACAATATGGATTCCTTCAGAGTAGTCTTACAATCGGACTGTTGTTCGGAAATACAATATACGGTCGTTTAATCAGTGGTTCCGATTGCGTTAAATCATATTGTTTTGTGACGTATCTTGCGCTCGGTGCGTATCTGGCGTTTGGCTATCGCTATGCGTCTGGGATATCGTTTATTTTCCTTTTTATCGTCGGTGCCGGAAACGCCATTCAAGATGTGCTTCTCATAACATCGCTGCAGGATTTGGCGAGAGACGGATCTGAATCGATAAGCCTGTTTTCAATTAGGGAGTCTTTGCAATCGGTTGCTGTTGTTATTTCAACACTTCTTGTTTCGCTGTTCACGAGCATCGCGATGTTCTCAATTCTCGTTACAGGACTTGGTGTATTTTCAATTATGATGGTAGTTGTGTTTCAATTGAATTATTTGCGAAAGATGTGACGTTGATATGCCTAAAACGCTTTTAGTATTTCCCCCAGGATGGAGTCCAGTGGGGCCGTATCTTGCCTTGCCTGTTTTGAAGTCATATCTTCAAGAGGTTGAACAATACAAAGTTGACATTGTTGACTTAAACGTGGAATTTTACGATGACCTCCTATCTTTTAGACATGTCGAAGAGTGCTGTAAAAGGTATCGGGAATCAAAGGATTCGTTTAGTTCGAATGTTCAATTAACAATCGAGTTGATACAAAAGTCGGCACTTAATGTTGACGAGGCAAAAGATATTTTCAGATCGAAGAGATACTTTAATCTAAAAGAAAGACAATATGCTGAAAACATTTTTAGAAATGCACTCTATATCATAAATCACGTCTCATATGGAGTTAAATACACGTTCAACTCCATAGATCTGCCCTATGATTATTATTCGACACCAGAAATAATGAAATCGCTTGCGGATACCTTGCATAATCCGTTTATTTCCTTCTATGAAACTGCCTTTCTTAAGCGTATTCAGAGGGAAAAAATCGAGTTTATTGGGATTTCGGTGAGCGGCTGTTTCCAATTGATTTCTGCAGTTACGTTAGCGAAACTGATTAAAGAAGAATGTCCATCTGTTAAACACGTCTCATTGGGCGGCAATTACATTACTCGTTTAGCAGATGACTGCATGAAAGAATGGCATCCCTTTTTTGAATACATTGATTCGATAATGATGTATGACGGCGAAGAGCCGCTTGCACGTCTTCTTGAGGCTCTTGACTCTGGTGATGACAATCTCGACTGTGTTCCAAACCTTTGCCATGCTAAAGGTGGAAAGATATATAAAAACCATCGGATTGAGCAAACATTTATCAACGATACAGTTCCCGATTTCGATGGCTTCGCCCTTTCTAAATACTTCATGCCTGAGCTAATATTGCCGGTTTATTCCTCTAGGCAGTGTTTTAATCATTGCGCCTTCTGCACCATTCCCGGTGCTACCGGTGGTTGTTACCGAAAGATGCCTATATCGAGAGTATTTGAAATAATGTGTCGGTTAAATGAAAAATACGGCACGAGAGTTTTCTCTTTTGTGGATGAAACATTCGAAGGCAAAAGAATGGAGCAACTCGCGGATGAAATAAACGCATCGGGAAAAACGTTTTTCTGGCATGGAGAAACGAGGTTCTCTCCAACCCTAAGTACAGACGTTTTTAACAAGATATACCAAAGTGGATGTAGGCAGATTCAGTTTGGCCTCGAGTCATACAACCAAAGAGTTCTTGATCTAATGAAGAAGAACACGAGAGTTGATTGGATTGATCGCAATATCCATGATTGTCTCAATGCGGGTATTCCTGTTCATCTATTTTTTATGATTGGCTTTCCGACCGAAACTAAAGAAGAGGCTCTGAACACCTTAGCTTATACAGAGAATGTTTTGAATTATTCAAAACAGGTATGTGGTGTTCCATATTCCACGAGAGGATTTACGAATTTTGGTCTCGTTATGGGGTCGGATGTTTGGAATCATCCCGATAAGTATGGTGTCTCTGTAATGCCGAAGTCCCAATATGAGGATTTGCGCCTCGAAGTGGATTATGTTTCAGGCACTGGTTTAACTTTAAATGAAGCAAAATCCTTATCTGATGAGCATCATATTGATTTTTATATGCAAGAGGTCATAAACGGTAGTGACACAATTGACTTGCCCCAGCGGCTTCATATTTCAGAGGTGACCTGGATCCTAGATTCTATTCACGCTGTCAGGTATAAGGGACATTTGACCAAAGTAAAGCGACGGCTAACTAGTCTAAATCCAGCTGATCGAATCTGGCTGGATTCCAAGACCTCTGTCGTGCTCGTTGAGCCATTTGCCTACTTCTATAATTCTGAATACCATCATGTCTATGCTGTTTCCCAGTTGGTATACCTTAAGTTGGCCCGTTTATTGGAGGCCGATTGTAGCATTTCTCTTATTCTTGATCAGGGCGACCTCGAGCTGACAAGGGCGATAGAAGAACTGTTGCATTATGGATTGCTGAATACAAATATCGATGCCGATTATGTAATGCACGATAATGGTTTTCAATTGGTTAAAAGTTCGTTTGTTAAAGAAGTCGGACGCTCAAAAGAGGGGTTAAGAGTACTGCTGAGTTGTGCCACCCATAGAATGTGTGCGGTTAATGATTATTCGTTCGCTTTGCTTTCGTTGTTTGAAAAGCCGATTACTAAGAACGAGCTGCGCGACATTTTGAAAAAAGAGGGACTATCGGCAAACGAGGAGCAATTAAACAAGTTGGTTGATAATTGCATGAAAGCAGATATACTACAATTGATTAGATAGAGGAGGTTTCTGCATGGACGTTATTAACAAAGATCTCTTGGAGCAACTGAAAGAGTCTCAGGAAGAGGGCGTCGTGGTAGAAGTGTTCGACTTTGAGGACTACATGGATAAATTCTGCCATTAGTTTCGGAATTTACTTGCCTCGCTTAAAGGAGAAGTCGATTATCGATTTCTCCTTTTTTAATTAAAGATATTTTTGGAATACATGCTCTTAGCACAGGTTGGCGTCTCAGTAAACTGGGAGGTTGCTTTGGCTAGTTAGAGATATGTGAACGTCCGTTAGACTGAATCTCAGGGTAGAAGGGGCCTCCAGTGTCCAGATCAACAAGGCAATGCTGCGTTTCGGCTAATAAGAACGACGGCTTTTTGCGTGTGGCGGCGGCGTCGCCGCGGATTCGCGTGGCCGATGTCGAGGGCAATGCCGAGGTGGCGTTGGCTGCCGTGCGTGAGGCTGCCGAGCGTGGCGTTCGCGCGCTGGTGTTGCCCGAGCTTAACCTAACCGGCTATACCGCGGCCGACCTGTTCCATAACCGCACATTGCTGCATGCCTGCGAGGCTGCTCTGGTGCATATCCTCGATGAAACCCGCGAGCTGCCGATTGTCTTTACCGTCGGCCTTCCCGTTGCGGTGGCCGAAAACATCTACAACTGCGCGGCCGTGTGCTGTGCGGGCGAGCTTTTGGGCCTCACGGCCAAGAAGTATTTGCCCAACTATGGCGAGTTCTATGAGCGCCGTTGGTTTGCTCCGGCGCCTGCGGATCCCGTGTGGGTTGAATTTGCCGGTCAGGGTCCGGTCCCGCTGGGTTCGGGGCTTGTCTACCGTTGCTGTGATGAGGGCGCCGAGGACCTGGTGCTGGGCGTTGAGGTCTGTGAGGACCTGTGGGTGCCGGCGCCCCCTTCGACCGAGATGGCGCTTGCCGGTGCGACGGTGATTCTCAACCCGTCGGCTTCGGACGAGATTATCGGTAAGGCAGACTATCGCCGCAGCCTCATCTCCAATCAGAGTGCGCGCCTGTACTGTGCCTATGCGTATGCAGACGCGAGCGAGGGCGAGTCCACGACCGATATGGTCTTTGCGGGCGAGAACCTCGTCTACGAAAACGGCTCCAAGCTCGCCGCGACCAAGCTGCTTACCTGCGACATGGCCATCGCCGACGTCGATCTTGACCGCCTGGTTGCCGAGCGCCGTCGTTCGACGACGTGGACGCGCGCGGACGATGCGCCGGAGGCCACGGCCGTTGAGTTTTCGTTTGAGGGCGTGTTGGCCGAAGAGCCTGTCCTGCGCGATGCCTGCGATATCGACCGCGTTTTCCCGCGCGCGCCCTTTGTACCGGCCGACCATGGTGACCTGGCCGAGCGCTGCGAGACCATCCTCGACCTGCAGACCGCCGGCCTCAAGACCCGCCTGGCCCATACGGGCACCAAGGCGGCCGTCATCGGTCTTTCGGGCGGTCTTGATTCTACACTGGCACTGCTCGTGACGGTGCGTGCCTTCGATGCACTGGGGCTGCCGCGCACGGGTATCACGGCGGTCTCCATGCCCGGCTTTGGCACGACGCATCGCACTAAGTCCAACGCCGAGTCGCTCGCGCGCGACCTGGGCGTGAGCTTCCGCGAGGTTTCGATCCACGCGGCTGTGGAGCAGCACTTCAAGGACATTGAGCACGATCCGACCGTGCAGGACGTGACCTACGAGAACAGCCAGGCCCGCGAGCGTACGCAGATTCTGATGGATCTGGCCAACCAGGCTGGCGGTTTTGTCATCGGCACGGGCGACCTGTCGGAGTTGGCACTCGGCTGGGCTACCTATAACGGCGACCACATGAGCATGTACGCCGTCAACGCGAGCGTGCCCAAGACACTCGTGCGTCACTTGGTGCGTTATGCGGCTGATGTCTTTGGCGGGCGTATTGCCGAGGTTTTGCTCGATATCCTCGACACGCCGGTGTCCCCCGAGCTTCTGCCGCCCACGGGCGACGGCGAGATTGCGCAGAAGACTGAGGATTTGGTGGGCCCGTACGAGTTGCACGACTACTTCCTCTACTACTTGCTGCGTTTTGGCTTTGAGCCGGGCAAGATCTACCGCATGGCGCTCAAGAGTTTCGAGGGTGTCTACGACGCCAAGACCGTCCACACGTGGCTGCGTACGTTCTATCGTCGCTTCTTTGCCCAGCAGTTTAAGCGCAGCTGCCTGCCCGATGGCCCCAAGGTGGGTTCGGTGACGCTCAGCCCGCGCGGCGATTGGCGTATGCCGAGTGACGCCAGCTCGCGTCTGTGGCTTGCGCAGATCGACGCGCTCAATCCAGTTGACTAAGGTTGGCTAAATTGAACCAATACGGGGGTTGCAAGCGTTACACTTTTGCAATCTGATGGCCCGTATCGCGCGGCGCTCTTGTCGGAGCGCCGCTTTTTTATATCGGAAGGTGGCACCATGCAGGCATCGCAGCGTCTCGACCGCTTTGGCGCGGAGGTCTTCGCCTCGCTCAACAACAAGCTGCTCGCGCTGAAGGTTCAGGGCAAGACCATTTACAACATGAGCGTGGGCACGCCCGACTTTAAGCCGTACGGCCACGTGGTCGAGGCGCTCACACAAGCGGCCCAGGATCCCGAGATGTGGAAGTACGCCTTGCGCGACCTGCCCGAACTCAAGCAGGCCGTATGCGATTACTATGAGCGTCGCTTTGGCGTTTCGGGCATTACACCGTCCATGGTGCAGTCGTGCAACGGCACGCAGGAGGGCGTTGGCCATTTGGGCCTGGCTCTGCTCGATCCGGGTGACACCATTCTGGTTCCCGATCCGTGCTACCCGGTCTTTGAGGCGGGTGCCAAGATCGCCGATGCCAAGCTCGAGTACTATCCGCTGGTTGCCGAGCATAATTACCTGCCCTATGTGGCAGACATCGATCCCGAGGTGGCCGATCGCGCCAAGTATATGATCGTATCGCTGCCCGCCAACCCGGTCGGCTCGGTGGGCACGCCCGAGGTCTACGAAGAGATCATCGCTTTCGCCCGTGAGCACGACCTGCTCATCGTCCATGACAACGCGTACTCCGACATCGTGTTTGACGGCGAGCCCGGCGGTAGCTTCTTGCAGTATCCCGGTGCGCTTGAGGTGGGCGTGGAGTTCTTCTCGCTTTCCAAGTCGTTTAACGTCACCGGTGCCCGTATCGGCTTTTTGGTCGGCCGTGAGGACGTGGTCTCTGCCTTTGCCAAGCTGCGCGGCCAGATCGACTTTGGTATGTTCTTCCCGATCCAGAAGGCTGCTATCGCCTGCCTGAACGGTCCGCGCGATGAGGTCGAGGCGCAGCGTCTGAAGTACCAGGAGCGCCGCGATGCCCTGTGCGACGGTCTTGAGGGCCTGGGCTGGGAGCGTCCCAACGCGCATGGCTCAATGTTTGTGTGGGCCAAGCTTCCCGGTGGTCGCACCGATTCCATGGCGTTTTGCGAGGAGCTCATGGAGAAGGCCGGCGTTGTGGTGACGCCGGGCGCGAGCTTTGGTCCTTCGGGCGAGGGGCACGTGCGCATGGCGCTGGTCTTGCCGCCCGACCAGATTGCTTTGGCTGTCGAGGCCATTCGCGAGGCGGGCCTGTATTAGAAAGGTATTTCGACTCGTCAATAGCTCGAAACCGATTTCGTGCAGTTATTTTACGATTTCTGCAAACAATTTCGGTAAACGGTCGATTTTTGGCTGCGAATAGGAGCATAATCAAAGTCCCGATTGGATGTATTGGAATTACGGCAAGCCGCTCGGGTCGTTCCCGGGCGGCTTGTTTGTGGAGAGAGATGGGAGTTTCTAATGGTTAACGAGAAGAAGGTCGCTATTGTCGGCTGCGGTTTCGTTGGTTCGTCTTCGGCGTTCGCGCTGATGCAGAGTGGTCTGTTCTCCGAGATGGTCCTCATCGACGTGGACAAGAACCGCGCCGAGGGTGAGGCCCTGGATATCGCGCACGGCATGACGTTTGCCGAGCCGATGAAGATCTACGCCGGCGATTATTCCGATGTCGCCGACGCCGCCATGATCGTCGTCACCGCTGGCGCTGCCCAGAAGCCCGGTGAGACTCGCCTGGACCTGGTCAACAAGAACGTCAACATCTTTAAGTCCATCATTCCCGAAATTAAGAAGTCTGGCTTCGACGGCATTCTGCTCATTGTCTCCAACCCGGTCGATGTTCTGACCTATGCCGCCATCAAGATGTCCGGCCTGCCCGAGGGCCATGTCATCGGCTCCGGCACCGTGCTCGACACTGGCCGTCTGCAGCAGATGCTTGGTGCCCACGTCGAGGTTGACCCGCGCGATGTCCAGGCCTATGTCATGGGTGAGCACGGCGACTCTGAGTTTGTCGCTTGGTCCAGCGCCCAGGTTGCCGGCGTGCCGCTGAACACTTTCTGCGAGCTTCACGGTCATCTGGAGCATGAGGCTGCCGAGAAGCGCATCGCCGAGGACGTCAAGAACTCCGCCTACACCATCATCGAGAAGAAGCACGCCACCTACTATGGCGTCGCCATGGCCGTCAAGCGCATCTGCACCGCCGTCATGCGCGATGAGCAGACCGTTCTGCCCGTCTCCTCGCTCATGGTGGGCGAGTATGGCCTGTCCGATCTTGCCATCTCCATGCCGACGGTCGTTGGCCGCGACGGCGTCGTCTGTCGCGTCCCCGTGCCGCTGAACGATGACGAGCAGCATGAGCTCACCGTTTCTGCTAAAGCCCTCAAGGACATCATCGACAGCGTCGACTTCTCCTGCTAAATCAAGCTCGCTAGAGCGAAAAGCTACAATGAAGGCGTCCGGGTCCACACGGCCCGGGCGCCTTTTTGGTGCAAAGTAACCTGACCCCAATGCACCATAGTTGCCCCAATGCACCATAGTTGATGGGAGGGCCATGTCGGATTCGCCTAATTTTTTAACCTATGCCCAGACGGCGTTTGATCCGTTTGAGGAGAGGCCGTTCTGCGCGGTGGATAGCCTCGTCTTTGCGTGGTTGTCCTATTTGCGTTTGCCGGGTGATATGGCGGAGCTGACGAACTGGCAGGGCCTAGACGTACGCGAGCTGCTGCGTGCCGAGTGCTACCGGGACATGATTGACGACTTGTGGGACCCGGAGGGGAGCAAGGCCTTGCTGGAGGCCGTGGCAGCAAGTCCTCGCTACCGTGGCGTGCACGTTTGCGGCTATCGTGCCGTGAGCGATGTGGTGGCGACAGAGCAGTTTGCAGCCATGGCGTTCCGGTTTCCGGCGGGGTTTAGCTATCTTTCCTTCCGGGGGACCGACAGCACGATTGTGGGCTGGAAAGAGGACTTTAACATGGCGTTCCGGTATCCTGTGCCGGCCCAGGAATCCGCGGCGCGTTATGTGGACGAGGCGGCGGATGCGATTGACGGGCCGCTTTTGTGCGGAGGTCATTCCAAGGGTGGAAACCTTGCGGTGTACGGTGCGGCGATGTGCTCCGATGTCGCCCGTGCGCGAATCGAACAGGCGTATTCCCATGATGGTCCGGGTTTCGTCGAGGAGTTTCTGAACGGCAACGCCTTTGCCGATCTTTCCGGTCGAATCGACAAGACGCTACCTCGGTCGTCGATCTTTGGCATGATGTTCGAGACGCAGGAGGACTATGCCATCGTTGAGAGCACCGAGTTCAGCCTGCTGCAGCACAATCCCTTTAGCTGGGTGGTTGATGGTCGCGACTTCGTGTACTGTGAGCGCCTGTCCGCCGGCGCTCGATACGTTGATGGCTCCATTCGCGAGATGCTGCTTGCAGTTTCGCCTAGCGAGCGCGAGCGTTTTGTAGATGCGTTGTTCTCCGTGTTTGAGGCTACGGGTGCTGAGCGGTTTGCGGATATCGCTGGGAATCTGCGCGAGAGCCTGCCCGTGATGCTCCAGGTTGCGCAAGGCTTTGACGAGGATACGCGACGCTTTGTCTCGCAGACCATCGTGGCAATCCTTAAATGCGCACTGCTGCCCAAACGACCCCAGATCGACATGCCCGCTGCCGGCAAGAGTTTGGCAGAACAGCTCGAGGCTTGGCAGTCCGAGCTCCTGCGCTAACCATTGGTGCAAAGCAACCTGTCCCCGATGCATCAAGCTCCGATGCGCCTGGGGCGGGCTCGACCGCTATACTGGTTCGTGCCGAAATCGATCTAGAACGGAATGCCGTATATGAAAATCAATCACGCGATTCTGCATATCCTGGACTTTGACTCTGCCGTCAACGTCATGAGCCAGCGCGAGCTCGATATCGAGAGCCGTACCGTGCGCAACTTTGTGACCACGCATCTGCGCCGCGCACGAACCTCGGCCGACAATAAGCGCGCCACGTTTGCCGAGAACTCTGCGTTTGGCGGCGAGCTCAAGGGCTATTTCTTTGGCGAGCGCGAGTTCGTAGACCTGTCGCAGCAGATTGCGGAGTTCATTTCCTCCGAGCTTACCAAGGCCGAAAAAGCCGAGTCCACCGATGTGCTCGTGGCCGACTTTGACGACGACGAGGATGCCCGCTGGTTTGCCGTGATGCTGCTGGGCTCCAAACAGGCCTTTATGCACGAGGTGGGCCGCGAGGAGGGCGAGGTACGCAACGACATCGCGCGCCACTACGCCATTCTGCCGAATCCTTCCCAAAAGGTGCCAAGCTATGCCATCGTGCGCGCGAGCACCATGGAGATCGGCTACGTGGACAAGAAGCGCAAGATTGCCGGCGAGGACCGTATGCTTATCCCCGATGGCCTGCTGCAGTGCGACACGGGCGTATCGGGTAAGGAGGTCATCGACACCGTGACGCGCGTGGTCGAGGAAGTCGCCGAGGAACACGGCGCCAACACTGCTGTGGCGCTTGCTAAGGTCAAGGCTGCCGTTGCCGAGAAGGTTGAGGACGATGAGGAGCTGCCGCCCTGGAACATCGTCGATGAGGTCTTTGAGGACGAGCCGGTCATCAAGGAGAGCGTACGTGCGGCGCTGACCGAAGAGAAGGTGCCCGAGCGTGTGCCCGTGGAGCGCAAGCAGGTCGAGCGTGCGGCAGTGCGCAACCACAAGATTCGTACCGATACGGGCATCGAGATCAGTTTTCCGGCCGAGATGGGCTCGAACTCCGAGTACATCGAGTTCGTCAACGAACCCAACGGCCTCATCTCCATCGAGCTCAAGAACATCGGCAGCATCGAGAATCGATAAACTGCTCTTGGACGTTGCAAAAATAAAGGCTGAAGCCTCGGATGGGGGCTTCGGCCTTTTTACTTGGGGCTTAATTACGCTACTGGTTGAGCATAAGTCAGTGAAAACGCCCCAGAGCGAGCAAGGTGACGTGAAAGAGGAGGGAAGCGTACTTTGGTACGCGACCGACGATTGAACGTCAGATTGCCGCTTAGGGGCGCTTGTAGCGTCGACCGGTCCGTCGTTCGTTAGAACGACGGAACCAAAGGTGCAGCGTCGAGCCGTTACGCGGTTTGGTAAAACTACGTAACTTCTACAGCTGACGTAAGCCCTCTTCCAGGCCGGTCTTGCTGTCGGTCTTCTCGTCGCGCATCTTGATGACGCGGGCGGGGACACCGGCCACGACGGCGCCGGCGGGGACGTCCTCGACGCACACGGCGCCGGCGGCGACAACAGCGCCCTTGCCCACGCGCACACCTTCCAGGACCACGGCGTTTGCGCCGATCATGACATCGTCCTCGATGATGACGGGCGTGGCGCTGGCGGGCTCCACAACGCCTGCCAGCACGGTGCCGGCGCCGATGTGGCAGTTCTTGCCTACGGTGGCGCGGCCGCCCAGCACGGCGCCCATGTCGATCATGGAGCCTTCGCCAATGACGGAGCCGATGTTGATGATGGCACCCATCATGATGACGGCGCGGTCGCCGATCTCGACGCGGTCACGGATAATCGCGCCCGGCTCGATGCGGGCGTTGATGCCCTTGAGGTCGAGCATGGGCACGGCGGAGTTGCGGCAGTCGTTCTCCACATCGTAGTAATCGATGGAATCGGCATTGGCATCAAGGATGGCTTTGAGCTCGTCCCAGTCGCCAAAGACGGTCTTGCCACGACGACCGCCGTAGACATGTGCGTCGCCCCAGGCAACCTTCATGCCCGGCTTCTCGCGCACGTACAGCTTGACGGGCGTCTTTTTGGGCGCGGTGGCGATGTAGTTGATAATCTCCTGTGCGTCCATCTCGGCTGCGTTGCTCATATGCTGTCTCTCCTTTGAGGGGGTATGGTTGATAACTAGTTAGGCGAACATGACCTGGTCGAAGGTGTAGAAGCCGGGTTCGCGGGTGATGAGCTTCTGCGCGGCTGCCAAGGCACCGTTGACGAAGATCTGACGGCTCGTGGCGCGGTGGGTGAGCGTGACCTCCTCGTCCTGGCCAAAGAAACTCACCTCGTGCACGCCGGCGACGGTGCCGCCGCGCAGCGAGTGCATGCCGATCTCCTTGGGGTCACGCGCGCCGCACATACCCTCGCGGCCATAGACGGGGTGGTAGCCTGCCTCGGGCTCGGCCTCGACTACGGCGTCGAGCAGCAGCTTTGCGGTGCCGCTGGGGGCGTCGACCTTTTGGTTGTGGTGCGTCTCGACAATCTCGCAGTCAAAGCCGGGCAGCTCGCGTGTGGCCTGTGCTACCAGATGACGCAGGGCTGCGATACCGATGGAGTAATTGCCGGAGTGCATGACGCGGGTGTTCTGACCCAGCTCGCGCAGGCGATCCATCTGCTCGGGGGTGTAGCCTGTAGTGCCCGAGACCAACGCCGCGCCTGTACGCTCGACATAGGCGACGACGGCGTCGAAGGTCACGACGTTCGAGAAGTCGATGATGACGTCGGCTGCCGGGGCGCTCTCGAGCTCGGACAGGTCAAAACCGATCTGGGCCACGATATCAAAAACGAGCTGCCCGGCGGCGTCGACAATGCCTTCGGCGGTAGTGCGGATGAGCGAGCCCATGCGGCCCGTTCCCATAATGACGGTCTTAATCAAGCAGACCAGCTCCCTTCAGAACATCGGTAAGTGCGGCACGCGTATCGTCGGCCATGGGGCACAGCGGCATGCGGTAGTTTGCTTCGATCATACCCATCTGGGCGAGCGCCTCCTTAACGGGGATGGGGTTGACCTCGCTAAAGAGGGCATTGATGAGCGGCTGGCCAGCAATCTGGATATCGCGGGCGCGCGCTACGTCGCCGTCCAGATAGGCGCGGCACATGTCATGCACGAGCTGCGGCTGAACATCGGCCCATACGCTGATGGTGCCCGAGGCTCCCAGGCTCATGAGCGGCACGGTGAGTGCATCCTCGCCCGAGTACATGCGGAAGTCATCGGACAGCAGGTGGGCGATCTTGGCCGCGTAGGCGACGTTGCCCGAGGCCTCCTTGATGCCGATGATGTTGGGGTGCGCGGCCAAGCGCTCTACGTTGCGCTCGCTGATACCGCAGCCACAGCGGCCGGGGATGTTGTACAGGATGCAGGGGATGTCCACGGCATCGGCGACGGTCTTAAAGTGCTGGTAGATGCCCTCTTCGTTAGACTTGTTGTAGTAGGGGGTAATGAGCAGCAGGCCGTCGGCGCCCAGGCCTTGGTAAGTGAGCGACTTGGTGAGCATGGTTTGCGTGGAGTTGGAGCCCGAGCCGGCGATGACGGGGACGCGTCCTGCAACATGCTTGACAACGGCGGCGACGACGGAGTTGTCTTCGTCATCGGTCATCGTGGCGCTCTCTCCGGTGGTGCCCAGGGTGAGGATGGCGTCAGTGCCATTTTGCAGGTGGAAATCGATAAGGCGCTCAAGCGCGTCAAAGTCGACACTGCCGTCCTTTTTAAACGGCGTGACAAGGGCGACGATTGAGCCCTCGAGATTGCGGATATCCATGTTCTTCTCCTTCGCTTCCGCGATCTGGATGCGCTTGTTCCATTGAGCGGCGACGGCCAGGCGTTCGTCCCGGGCGCGGCGACGGGCACTCTCGGCGCGCGACTTGGCTAGTAGCTCGCGGCCGCACGGCAGCACGTCGAGTGTGGCAAAGTAGTCGCCCGGGCGCTCGGCGCGGCGGATGAGGTCGGCCGATCCGTCGGGGCACAGCAATACCTCGGCGGAGCGCAGGCGTCCGTTGTAGTTGTAGCCCATGGAGTAGCCGTGCGCGCCGGTATCGTGGATCACGAGCACATCGCCCATGTCGATATGCGGCAGCTCGCGATCGATGGCGAACTTGTCGTTGTTCTCGCACAGATTACCCGTGATGTCGTAGGTGTCCGTAACGGGCGCTGTGGTCTTGTCGGCGCCACCCGGCTGGCCCATCACCGTGATGTGGTGGTAGGCACCATACATGGCAGGGCGGATCAGGTCGACGGCGCTTGCGTCGACACCGATATAGTCCTTGTAGATCTGCTTTTCGTGGATGGCCTTGGTGACCAGGCAGCCGTAGGGCCCCATCATAAAGCGGCCCATCTCGGTGCAGATGGCCACATCGCCCATGCCGGCAGGAACCAGGATCTCGTCGTATGCCGCGTGTACGCCTTCGCCGATGGCGTGAATGTCGTTGGCCTGCTGCTCGGGCAGATAGGGGATACCGACGCCGCCGGACAGATTGATGAAGGCGACATGTGCGCCGGTCTCGCGCTCCAGGCGCACGGCAAGCTTAAAGAGGATGCGCGCGAGCTTGGGGTAGTAGTCGTTGGTGACGGTGTTGCTGGCAAGGAATGCGTGGATGCCAAAGTTTTCGGCGCCCTTGGCCTTGAGCATGCGGAAGGCCTCGAAGAGTTGCTCTGTGGTCATGCCGTATTTGGAGTCGCCGGGGTTATCCATGATGCCGTTGGAGAGCTGGAACAAGCCGCCCGGATTAAAGCGGCAGCTGACCGTCTTGGGGATGGGGCCTGCAACGCGCTCAAAGAACTCAATGTGGCTGATGTCATCAAAGTTGACGATGGCGCCCAGCTTGTCGGCGAGCTCAAAGTCCGCTGCCGGCGTGTCGTTGGACGAGAACATGATATCGTGTCCCGTGATGCCCAGCGAGCGGGCGATCATGAGCTCGGTATAGCTCGAGCAATCGCAGCCGCAGCCGTATTCGTTGAGAATGGAGATGAGCGCTGGGTTGGGGCTGGCCTTGACGGCAAAGTATTCCTTAAAGCCCGGGTTCCAGGCAAAGGCGTCGCGCACTTCTTGCATGTTGCGGCGGATGCCCGCCTCGTCATATAGATGAAACGGCGTGGGGAACTGCTCGACGATATGCTCGAGCGTCTCCTTGTCCACAAACGGCTGCTTTGCCGCATATGCCGCGTTGGGAGTCAGTGACATGTCCCGTAAACCTCGCTATCCAGACGGCGCTACCTGCGCATCGAATCCGCATAGCGTGGACCCAATGTCCGGATAGCGCTCCCGCATTGCTGCAGACAGTCCTGCGGGTGTTTCCCGCAGGCCCACCAGGTTGTTCGTGCCCGAAAAACCCAGTTCGGCGGGTTTCGCCTCCCCACGGGGTCAAAGCCTGCCGGCTCGCCCGCGGTTCTTCGTGCCCGCGCCTCTATCAAGTGGTAAAGACCCTACCACGTTGCACTTTACCAAACAAGAGTATTCGTATATAACGTTTAAAAAATGCAAGGATATGCTGGATATAAGGGTGCGGCAATCTTGCGGCACAATAGATGGCAACCGTTGCGCACCCATGGAAGGAATCAATATGACCGAGCTCCAAGAACTCCGTCGCTATCGGCGCGACTTGCACAGGATTCCGGAGCTCGACTTCGATCTTCCGCAGACTATCGCCTATATCGAGGGCGTGTTGGCGCCGCTCGACTGCGAGCTGACCCATCCGTGCCCCAGCTGTGTCTGTGCGTTCTTTGACGCTGGCGTTGGCGCCGCGCATGCCACGGCGATTCGCGCCGACATGGATGCGCTTCCCATTGCCGAGGCGACGGGCGCGGCCTTCGCCTCGTCTCATCCCGGCAAGATGCACGCTTGCGGGCACGACGGACACATGGCCATGGCGCTCGCCGCCGCGACGTATGTCGACCGCACGATTCGCGAGCAGCCGGGTTCACTTAAACGCAACGTGCTTTTTGTGTTCCAGCCGGCCGAGGAAACGACCGGTGGTGCCAAGACGGTATGCGAGAGTGGTGTGTTCGAGCGCTATGGGGCCGACCGCATTTTTGGCTTCCATGTGTGGCCCGATCTGTCTGCCGGCACGCTGGCGAGTTGTTCTGGTCCGCTGCTGGCGCGTTCGAGCGAGACGCATATCCATATTCACGGTACGAGTATCCATATTGCTAAGACTTATGGTGTGCCGGTTGAGGAGTCACACGATGCCGCGTTGGCGGCAGCGAAGTTTTTGGTTACCGAGCGCGAGCTGATGGACGAACTGGGCACCGACGAGCCCTGTATCGGCAAGTTTGGCCTGCTGCAGGCCGGTACCGTCTGCAACGCGGTGGCGGGGGAGGCCCATGTGGCCGGCAGCTTGCGTGTGTTTACGGACGGCATGTTCGACCGTGCACGCGAGGGTGTGCGCCGCGTGCTTGATGAGGCATGCACTGCAACGGGCTGCACGTACGATCTCGACTTTGCCGAGGGCTATCCGCCGGTCGACAACGATCCCGAGTTGTTTGATCGAATCGCGCCTGCTCTGCCCGAGTTACAGCTCGTGGACGAGCCGCTGCTGATTGCCGAGGATTTCGCGTTCTATCAACGCCAGCTGCCGGGCGTATTTTTCCTGCTGGGCACGGGTATGCCAGAGGACCAAGACAACCCGAGTGATTCGGATGGCTGCCCCGCCTATGCCACAAGCGCTCTGCATACCGATAGTATGCTCTTCGACGAGGAAATCCTACTCAAAGGCCTCGATGTCTACAAACGATTGCTTTTGCTTGACTAAGGCGTGAAGGACTATTTGTTCTAGAAAATACGAACAAACGTACGATATAATAGAGATGTAAGTCTATAGAAACGTTTGACGTTACTAACGTAAGGCGATACTATGATTGCATCGTATAAAGATGAGGATACCGAACGCTTTGCCATGGGTGTGCGGGTCAGGAAGTTCGTGCCCTTTGAGCGTGTTGCGTTGAGGAAGATTCGCCAACTGCAGGTTTGTGCTTCGCTTGATGATCTTCGCGTTCCACCGGGCAACCGCCTGGAAGCTTTGAAGGGCGATCGTGCCGGGCAATATAGCATCCGTGTTAACGAGCGCTATCGGGTCTGTTTTGAGTGGAGACAGGAGATGGCTTGGAATGTCGAAATCGTCGATTATCACAAGTGATGAGACCTCGGCCGATTTGCTGTCGCCAGTGACTCCTGGTGAGCTTCTCAAAGAGGAGTTTCTTGTTCCCATGGGCATTTCTCAATATCGCCTTGCGAAAGAGACCGGGATTCCGGCTCAGCGTATCGGGCAGATTGTCTTGGGAAAACGTCGCGTGACGGCCGACACCGACCTCCGTCTTTGCCGTTATTTTGGCCTGACGGATGGTTATTGGCTGCGCGCTCAGATGGCGTTTGACCTTGAGGCCGAGAAAAGGCGGATCGAACCGGAACTCGATAAGATCGTTCCTGTTCAGCAGGCCATCGCACTGTAGTGCTCAGAGATGATGGGGGTGGCGCGGCGATGAAGCGACGCCGACAGTCTGCCGTATATAGTCCGGGTGGATGCGGGTGCGGTTTGCTGCTGCTTCCGGTCATCGCTGTGAGCATTGGCGTGATGTTTGCGCTTGCTGGGCTTGCCGCGGCGGCGCTCGTGCTGTTTATCACTGCCATCGGCGTGACGATTTGGCTCTGCCGCAATCGCGGGCAACGCCGTGCCGACGGTAAAACCAATGTCGGCTGGGTCGTCTTTCTGATCATTGCGTACCTGCTGAGTGTCAGCTACCTTGTTTTCTTTGTCCTGTTGATGATCAGTGCTTTTACCGGGGAATCCGTCACGGTGGGTTGATCACTGCTGGCAGACGGTCGCGCAAAGTGCGTTTGCTCGGCGTTTGGATAACTGCATTGGCCGTTTACCGCAACCTTAGCTCTCAGCTAATGAATTCAAGTTCAATCCTTCCTACGATGTGCTGTGTGCCGGCACGGTAGCCGGATCGTAGGAAGGATGAATAATGGCAAAAGAGGGAAAGAAGCCGATCGGCAAGATTGTCCTGGGCATCATCGTGGTGCTGGTTATTGTCGGTGCCGTGGGCTCTATGGGCGGCAACTCAACCGATTCGTCTGCGAGCGATTCGGCAAAACCTGCCGAGACGGCACAGCAGGCTGAGGAGCAAAAAGAACCGCAAGAACCGTATGCCATTGCTGACGAGGCTGAAGACACTTCCAATCAGTTTACCTATAAGATCACGGGCACGCTGACCAATAACACGGACAAGGAAAAGAGCTACATTCAGATTGAATATGTTCTGTATGATGCCGATGGCAACCAGGTTGGAACGGCTCTTGCAAACACCAATCATCTGAAGGCGGGCGGCTCCTGGAAGTTCGAGGCGCTGGGTACGGTGTCTCCCGACCAGGTTGCTAGCTGGGAGCGTTCGGACGTAAGCGGTTTCTAGCATGTTGCATGCACTGGGGGAGGTGAGGTCGTATGCCCGATAAAAAGCTGACTGACGAGTTACTCAATGAGCTTCTCGACGCGCCAAACATCGATGGCTATATCAAGGAGCACGACTTTGCCACCCCGTCGCTTTCGGACTACCTGAAGCAACTGCTGCAGGAAAAGGGCTTGGAGCGCTCGCGCGTGGTTCGTATGGCCGATCTCAATGAGACCTTTGGCTATCAGATCTTTACCGGCGCGCGTCATCCGAGCCGCAATAAGGTGCTGCAGATTGCCTTTGCGATGGCGCTGACGCTCAAAGAGACTAACCGTGCGCTGACGGCTGCCGGGGTAAGCGTCCTTAACTGCAAGGACCGTCGCGATGCGATCATCATCTTCTGTATCGATCGCGGGTGCAGCCTCCAAAAGGTCAACGAGGAGCTGTATCGCTTTGGCGAGGAGACGGTGAGTTAGCGGCTGATATCTGAGCCGGCGGAGCTGCCGAACAACGATGCAAACGAACGGGGCGCGGATGCCATGGGGTGTCTGCGCCCTGCGCTATGATGGAGGCTATGGATAATCAGACCCCAACATATTACGATGATGAGCTGACCGCAGCGCTTGCCGAGCACCTGGCGTCGCTCGATCGTGACGACAGCTATCGCGTGGAGCGTGTACTTAAGCGCTCGTCCGTTGAAACAACCGAGCTTGTGTACTTTGAAGGAACCGGCGGTGGTTCGCTCGGCCCCTTTGTCCGTAAACGCATCGATGCTTCGGCTCAAATCGGCGGGGCATACGAGCGTCTGTTTGCCGCTCAGCGGGCAGGCAGGCGTTTTGAGCACCTGCCCAGAATCGTCGATTGTCGTCGTGTGGGCGACGAGCTCAACGTGGTTATGGAGTACATCGAAGGGGAGACGCTCGGGGCGCTGGTGTACCGTCTGGGAGCCACCCCCGATTATGCGCGTGAATTGTATCCTGCCCTATGCGATGCCGTGGGCGAGCTCCACACCGGTTTTGCAATAGCGGGGGAGACGTCGGCGCCGGTGATCCATCGCGACCTCAAGCCGTCGAATATCATCGTGACAGGTGCCAACTATACGCCTGATGACGGCCTGACGTTTTCATCGCTGGTGATTATCGACTTGGGGATCGCGCGCGTATGGCGCGATGGCGCCGATGCCGATACCGTCAAGTTTGGGACACGGCCCTATGCGCCGCCCGAGCAGTATGGGTTTGGGCAGACGAGCGTGCGAAGCGACGTCTACGCACTTGGCGCCCTGTTGTTCTTCTGCTTGACGGGAGTCGACCCTAAACCAGGGCTCGACATGCGCGAGCAATGCGAGGCGCGCGGCATTCCCACTCCACTTGCCGATGCCGTCTGCATGTCGATGGCGCTCGACCCGGCCAAGCGTTTTGCGAGCGCGGAAGCGTTGGGACGGGCGACGCGCGCGGCATACGATCTAAGTCGCCCCGTGCGGCCTCCTGCGCCTGTGCTTGTCCGTGCTCCGGCCTCGGAGACGGCGTTGACGTCCCAAGGGTTCCAGAACCCCGCAGGGCTTCCTAGGCCTGCCGCCTCCGCTGCATGCGGTCTGCTCTCTCGCGTTCCGGAGTCTCTGGGGCGTATTTGGAATACGCTCGTCTGCTTCTCACTGCTTGTGTTCTTTGCCGGAAGTCACTTTGCCGTCTTTCACCCCACGGGAGCAAACCAAAGCTACCCGACGTGGCTTCTCATAATCGAGTATTTTTTCTTTGTCGATGGCCTTATGGTGCTTATGCATTTTGCGCTGCTCGATAAGCGCCGTCTTCGTCGGCGATTCGCACTGCTCGACAGCTATCGCGGCAAGAAGCTCGCGAAACTCTGGCTCAAGGCATTGGGTGTGCTGCTCCTATGCATGATCGTCATAGTCGCGGTTGCCAATGCGACCGGCGTCGTCGATATCTCCGCTACCTAAAAGAAAAGGGCCCCATTGGGGCCCTTTGCAGTTGCACTTAGATGCGGTTCATCTGAGCGGCGACTTTGTTGTACCAGTCCTGCCACGTGGGCGGGCAGTACTTTTTGGCCGCTGCCGGGGTAAGGGTGGAGCCGTAGTTGGCGCCCAGATAGGCAACGTGAGCGGAGATGCCCTCGCTCCAGCTGCCAAAGCTGCGCCAACCGCCGCCACGTGCACTCCAGCCCCAGGCGTTGTAAGAATTGGCGCAATAAGCGCCCTTGGTGCTCTCGATGCAGGCGATGGCGGGGGACCAGCGGGGGTCGACACCGGTATTCCAAGCGGCGACGGCAAAGTTATAGCCCTGGCCTGCCATGGGGGAGCCGGCGAGATAATTGTCGATGCGGCTCGTCCACTCATTAATGAACGAATCGTAATCGGAGTTACCGGTATTGGAGTTGTTCACCGTGGTGTCGATGGTGGTGTTGGTGTTGGTGGCCTGGCTGCTGGAATTGCTGCCGCTTACGCCCTCGCCCGAGAGCTTCTCGGCGGCAGCGGCCTTATCGGCCTCAAGCTTGGCAAGCTCGGCGGCATTTTCCTGTTCGGCTTTTGCCTGTGCCTCGCTGCGGAGCTGCTGGGCCTGCGCCAGCGCATCCTCGGCGTTTTTCTGCTCCGCCTCAAGCTGAGACTTGGCCTGCTGGAGCTCGGCCTTGTTCTGCTCGAGTTCGGTTTGCATGTTATTGAGCTCTTCGATCTCGTCGACGCTCGAGCTCGTGATCTGGTTGGTGTATTTGCAGGTCGTGATGAACTCACCCAGGCTCTGCGCGTTGACCAGGAAGCTCACGATGGGATTGGTGCCCTTCTGATACTTGTACAGATCGCGCATGGCAGAGCTTGCCTTGGCCTGCTGCTCGGGAAGCTTAGCCTCGATTTCCTCGATGCTCGCCTCATTGGAGTCAATCTGCTTTTGCAGGTCATCGAGTTTGGTGCGGGCGTCGTTGTAGGCGCTCGTGGCGGCTTCGATCTTCTGCTGGGCTGCGGAAAGCTGGTCCTGCGTTGCCTGCGAGGCGGCACACGCCGCAACGGGGGAGAGCATCGGTGTGGCCGTCAGCGCAACGGCGAGCGCGGCGCTCGTGATGATACGAGCCGGCTTCGACGCGATGAGCGCTGCGGTGCGATGATTCGAATGCTGCATCCAGTCCCTCTGCAATCAATCGTAGGTTATGGTTCGAACGGTATTCTACTACTGCTTTCGACCTCAACTTGAACCTTAAAGGTTCCAAAGGGTCAAGTTGAACTTGAGACTTTGGCTTTGACCTGCAGTTATGATGAATTGTTGAGAAACCATAGAGTTCAACTTTAACGTTACGGGGGCCTGTTTGCGGACGGGCTTTCGGTCGTGAAAGCTATCTCAACAGGGGGTTTGCAGCTACAAGGCCCCATCGCGGTGAGTGCGGCCTTTATGCTGGACGATTACGTCGATTGCCATAGATACGGTGGAGCTTTGGGCGCCGGCGGCTTGGCACGCTAGAATAAATCAGTTGCGCAAAGACCGCCCGTTGTGTGGGCAGTTCATGATAGGAAGTTTCCATGGCATTGCAGTTTACAGAGCGCGAGTTCATTCCCGTGCTGCTCGGTGGCGACATCAACGCCTATTCGGTGGCGCGCGCCTTCTACGAGGAGTACCAGGTCAAGAGTCTGGTCTTTGGCAAGTACCAGACGGGTCCCGCGTACCGCAGCCAGATTATCGACTACACGCCCAACGTGGATATCGACACCATGCCCGTGATGCTCAAAACCGTCAACGGCATTGCCCAAGCGCATGCCGACAAGACGATTGTCCTTGTGGGTTGTGGCGATAACTATGTCGCTCTCGTGGCTCAGGCCAAGGACGCTCATGAGCTGGCGGATAACATCGTTGCTCCCTACGCGCCCTACAGCATGCTCGAGCAGTGCCAGAAGAAGGAGATCTTCTACGAGCTGTGCGAGAAGCATGGCGTGCCCTATCCGCACACGTTTACCTTTACCAAGGCGATGCTCAATGCCCAGGGTGAGGCGCCTGCCGAAGTGCTCGACCAGATCGATTTTCCTTACCCGATGATTCTGAAGCCTTCTGACGGCATCATGTGGTGGCAGCACGAGTTCGAGGGCCAGAAAAAGGCCTATGAGATTGCCGACCGTGCCGAGCTGGAACAGGTCATTCGCGACTCGTATGCCAGCGGCTACACCGACGACCTGATCTTGCAGGATCGCGTGCCCGGCAACGACGAGTACATGCGCGTGCTCACCAGCTATTCCGACCGCAACGGCAAGGTCCGCATGATGTGCCTGGGTCACGTGCTGCTCGAGGAGCATCAGCCCCATGGCGTCGGTAATCACGCCTGCATCATCACCGAGCCCAATGATGAACTCATGGGCGGCGTGCGCAAGTTGCTCGAGGACCTTCACTTTGTGGGCTATTCCAACTTTGACGTTAAGTACGACGAGCGCGACGGCTCGTTTAAGTTCTTCGATTTCAACACGCGCCAAGGTCGCAGCAACTACTACGTCACTAACAGCGGCTTTAACGTTGCCAAGTATGTGGTGGACGAGTATGTGTTCAACCGCCCGTTTGAGCCGGAGTTTGTGACGGCGCAGGACGAGGCGCTGTGGATGGTCGTCCCCATGGGCGTCGTCGACAAGTACGTCAAGGATCCCGAGCTGCGCGCTAAGGTGCATCGCCTGGACAAGGAAGGCAAGGGCGCCGACCCTTCGTTTATGAAGGGCGACTTTGTCTTTAACCGCTGGCTGCGCATGTGGCACACCAAGCTGCGCCACTTTAAGCTGTTCAAGACGTATTACAAGTAGATGAGTGCGGCGCCCGTCCGGTTTACATCGGGCGGGCGCGGGTATGATACGCGCAATTGCGCAAGCGTCACCAAGGAGGCGGCGATGGAAAAGCTGGGAGTTATCGGCGGCATGGGCGCCGAGGCCACGTCGTATTACTACGACCAGGTAGTGCGTCATACGGCTGCTGCCTGCGATCAGGATCATATCGACATGGTGGTGCTCTCCAAGTCGACCATGCCCGACCGCACGCTGGCCATTAAGACTGGCGAGCACGCCAAGCTGCTGGCGACCATGAAAGAGTGTGCCCAGGCACTCGAGTCGCTGGGCTGTGCGCACATTGCCATTCCCTGCAACACGTCACACTACTTCTACGACCAGATCCAGTCGTTTACGAAGGTGCCGATTATCCACATGCCGCGTGAGTCGGTGCGCTATGCCCTTGCGGGTGCGGTGATGGGGGAGTGCGAGTTCGACCCCAACCTGAGCATGCCGGCCGAGCCGGTGCGCAAGATTGGCATCATGGGCACCGACGGAACCGTGAGCGCGGGCGTCTACGGCCGCGAATGCGAGGCTGCGGGTGTTGAGGTCGTCTATCCCAGCGAGAAACGTCAGAACGATGTGATGTCGCTTATCTACGATGATGTGAAAGCCGGACGTGAGCCCGATATGGATAAGTTCGACCGCGTGATGTGGGAGTTCGCCCGTAGCGGCTGCGACCGTGTCATTCTGGCCTGCACCGAGCTATCGGTGCTGCAGAAGTATCGAGAGATGCCCGAGATCACCCTCGATGCTATGGATGTCCTGGTGCGCGAATCCATCATCCGCAGCGGCGTCCCCTACCGCCTCTAGCTTCCGACCCGTCAAAAAGGGACAGGTTAATTTTGGTAGGTTTTATCTGGTGAAACAATAAAGGCCTCGGCTCGTTTGGTGCGAGCCGAGGCCTTTTGCGTTGGGCGGTTGCTGTCGGTGGCGAACTAGAACAGGAAGCCGATGGCGATGAGGGCGATGCTGACGATGAGTACGGCGATGTCCAGGCCCTTGATGGGGTAGCGCTTGTACGAGCTGGCGCGCGTGCGCAGATAGAAGCCGCGCTGTTCTGCCGCCAAGGCCGTGGCATCGGTCTTGCCCACGCTCGAGATGAGCAGCGGCACACACAGTGGCAACATGAGCTTAAGCTTCTTGATAGGGTTCTTGGTGTCGTACTCGACGCCGCGCGTGGTCTGCGCTTCCATGATGGCGTTCATCTCCTGACCAAACACCGGCACAAAGCGCAGCGCCGTGGTAAAGGTGAAGGCATAGCGATACGGCACGTGCAGCACCTCGACGCAGGCGTTGGCAAGGTCGTTGAGCTTGGTCACCATGAGCATGAGGATGAGTGGTAACGCCACGCCCAGCAGGCGCAGACAGGCCTTCGATCCTGTGATGAGGCCCGTGTCGGTGATAAAGCCCCACACCACGTTGCCATCGCGCATAAAGGCCAGCTGGAGCACCAGCATGATAAGCGCGAGCGGAATCAGCAACTTGAGTAGCGAGAACAGACGGTTGACGACGCCGGCATAGGCACCCAGTACAAGGGTGAGTGCCAAAAAGCCCAGCAGCGCCACGTAGGTGTCGGACAAGAAGATGCCGACGATGATGGCGGCGGCGAGGCCCAGTTTGACGACGGGGTTCAGGCGATGCAGCAGCGTATCGCCCGGCATGTAGTCGATGACGTTAACCACGGTGGACCATCTCCTTGGTAATTCGAACGACATCGGTGACCTCGCTCACCTGCGCAAAAGCGGGCGAGACGGAAGATGCCAGACGGCGCGAGAGTTCAATAACCTGGGGAGGCTCCACGTAGGCACGCCGCATGAGATCGATGTTCGAGAATAGCTCGCGCATGCGGCCGCGGTCGAGGATGCGACCGTCGGCCATTACCACAATGCGCTCGGCAAAATCCGAAACGACTTCCATATCGTGGCAGACCATGATAACGGCGCAACCGCGCTCGGCCATGGTGCGCACCGTTTCCATGACGGTCATGCACTCGCGGTAATCAAGGCCGCTCGTGGGCTCGTCGAGCACGACGATCTTGGGCTCTACGACCACGACAGAGGCGAGTGCCACCATCTGGCGCTGACCGCGCGAAAGCGAGAAAGGTGCCTCATCGGCAGGCAGGCCAAAGCGGTCGATGACGAGCTGGGCGCGACGCAGAGCCTCGGCGCGGTCCATGCCGCCAAGCTCCAAGCCAAAGGCGACCTCGTCGAGCACGGTGTCCTTGCAGATCTGACGGTCAGGGTTTTGGAAGAGGGTTGCGACTTCGCGGGCGATACGGCTCGTGGGAACGGCTGCGGTATCCAGTCCCGTGACGCGCACGCTGCCTGAGGCGGGCTTAAGCAGGCCTGTGAGCAGCTTGGTGAGCGTGGTCTTGCCGGCACCGTTTTGGCCGACGATGCCCACGAGCTCGCCGGGACAGAGGGTTAGGTTGAGGTCGTGGACGGCGGCGCCGCCATTGGGATAGGCAAACTCAACATGGTCGAAGGTGAGCACGGGTTCGGCGTCCTTGGCATGAGGGCGCAACGACGATGCGTGCGGTGAGCCGGCGGGTGCCTGAATGTCGCTGCTTGCGTGTGCGGGGTCGACAATGCCCGAAATCAGGCGCTCGGCCTCATCGACATCCAAGCAAGGGGTACCGCTTACCAGGCCATCGGCCTCGAGGCTATTGAAGATACGCGTGACGCGAGGGCAGTCGACGCCGATGGCACGGAGCTCGTCGGTACGCGCGAAGACCTCGTGTGGCTCGCCCTGAAGCGCGATTTCGCCATGGTTGAGCACGAGCACGCGGTTGCAGTACTCCGAGAGCAGGGCGACCTTTTGCTCAACGACGACGATGGTAATTCCAAGTGCGCGGTTTGCCTCACGCAGCGTCTCGAAGACCAACGTGGAGCTTGCGGGGTCGAGTGCCGCGGTGGGCTCGTCGAGAACCAAAACGCGCGGACGCATGGCGAGGATGGCGGCGATGGCTACCTTTTGCTTCTGTCCGCCCGAGAGGGTGGCGATCTCGCGGTCGCGCAGGTCGCTGATGCCGACGGTCTCGAGCGTTTCGCTCACGCGCTGCTCGATCTGGTCGTGGGGAACGCCAAAGTTCTCGAGGCCAAAGAGCATCTCGTCCTCGACGACCGAGGCGACCATCTGCGTGTCGATATCCTGCAGCACGCTGCCGACGATTTGCGACACGTCGGTGAGCGAGGCTTCGCAGGTGTCGTGGCCGTCAACCATGACGGACCCAAAGAACGTGCCGGTGTAGTGGTGGGGCACGGCACCTGACAGGCAGGCGGCAAGCGTGGACTTGCCGGCGCCCGAGGGCCCGATGATGCCGATGAAATCTCCCTTGTTCACGCTGAGCGAGATGTGGCTGAGCGCCTGCTCGGTCTGCGTGCCATAGGAGAACGAGACATCGTCGACGTTGATGATCGTTTCCATGGATACCTTTCATAGTCATTGGGGACGTTCTTTAATGACTAGTCGTTTAAGAACGTCCCCAAGAGCTAGTTGTTTGGGACGGTCTTTACCGATGGGTCACTGTGGGTTAGTTGAGCTTCAGGGCCTTCTGGATGGGCAGGTAGAGGGCGCCGACCAGAATGGCGTTAAAGACGGCGGTCATGGCGACGACGGGCAACATAGCGGCGGCGAGCTCGCCGACCACGCCAAGCATGGCCATCTTGATAACCATGAAGATGACGCCGGAGACAAAGGTGGTCACGAAGGTAGCGACGATGGCGACGGCAGGCTTAACCTGACCGTTCTTGCCGGCGGCGTTGACGATGCCGGCCATGAGCATGGCGGCGATGCCCTCGGCGGCAAAATCGACGAACGGCGAAGTGGTGGTGATCTGGATCACGGCAGCCGAGATGAGGCCAATGACGAGCGCCTGGCCGATGTTGGGGCGAACGACCAGGATGGTGAGGCAGAAGGCCGAGATGATGAACTCGGGGCTGATCATGCCGCCCGAGATGCCCGAGATTGCCTTGCCGACGGTGAAGTTGAGGATGAAGCCGGCGGCGAGCAGGATGGCGAGCAGGACGAGGGCGCGGACATCGAGTTTGCCGCGATCGGCGGTCTGGACGGTGCGGGGCTGGGTGGCGGTGGTGTTCTGAGACATGGTGAAAATCCTTTCGGAAGGGGATTGCAAGGGAAAAGCGGAGGCGCGTGATGCGAATGCGATCGGGCTCGAGATAGAAAAAGGCCCCCGGTCGAAACCGGAGGCCTTCCAATCACCTAGAGCGCAAAAACAGGCGTGAGGGACTCACTGTCGACCGATCGTATTCGCATCACGCCACCACCAGTTGTTGAGAGACTTCATCGTGTTCTTCATGTTGGTGGCTCCTTTCGTGATGCCGTGGCGCGGTCGCACCTAGTTGCTGTTGCGCTGCACTATAGCACAGCGAAGTGTGTGCGGGGAAATCTTTTTTAAAAAGATTTCAGGCGGGTTTCCCGTCGGTCAAAAAGGCGGGTTAAGTGGGCGTGGTGACTCATGTGCCCCGCCCGCTCAGCTAAGACGTTACTCCTTATTGCGACGGTAGAGGAAGTAACTGCCCGCGGAGATGACGGCAACGCCAGCGATGGCGAATGCAGCCACCATGCGGCCATCAAAACGATCGCCAGTGGTGGGCAGGCCGCCCTTGGTGTTCGTCTTGTTGGTGGTTACCGTGGTCGTGGTGTCCGACTTGCCGGGCTTCTCGGGCTTGGTGGTGGGCTGCTCGGGCTTAGCGGGCTGCTCGGGGGTACCGGGCTGCTCGGGAGTGCCGGGCTGCTCGGGGGTACCGGGCTGATCCGGGGTGACGGGGTCGGTGGCAAGAGCATCCTTGGCGTAGGTGATGGATACCTTGAGGCCGTTGGTCTCAGTGTTCAGATCGCTCGGAGTGAAGGGCTCGTCGAAGTTCTCAGCCTTCAGGTATTCGCGCATCTCCTGGAGCAGGGCCTTGCACTTGACGTAAGTGTTCTCGGTGGCAGCCTTGCCGGCCTTGTTGGCTAGGGCGGTGCGGCCCTCGGGGGTCGTCTCGGCCAGCATGGCGGTGTCGACTTCCTTGTTCTGCTCGATGAGCTCGTTCTGGAGTGCATCGAGGTAGGAGCGGACGCTGATACCAAGGGTATCGGGATTCTCAAAGCAGAGGGAGCTGATGTCCATGAGGACGTAGTTGATGGAGTTTTCGGGCTCCTCGTTGTACACGACGTCAGTCTGTTTGCAGTGATCGAAGGAGACAGTCTGATCGCTGAAGTAGGGGCTAACTTCGGTTATCAGGGCAGAGTACAGCGGGATGGCAACAGAGTATGCGGCGCGGGAGAGCATTTCCCACTGGATGGTGGCGACCTGGGGGTCAAGGCCACGACGAATCTGGAAGAGGTTGATCTCGGTGTTGCGCTCGGTGCCGATGGCGTAGACACCATCGGTGACCGCGTTGAGTCCGGGAACGTTCTCGCCGCGGTTGCCAAAGGCACGAATCAGCTCAAAGGTGCTCCAGCCAGACTTGCCAGGCTTGAAGAACAGGGGCTGAATTTCGCTGACGGCTGCGCCGGTACCATCCTCGTCTTTAACGATGGTGTAGTCCTTGTCCTTGATTAGCGGGTTCATGAAGTAGTCTCGGCCTTGGACATAGCGAGTCCACTGATGCCTGCCGCTTTCAGTGATTCTCTCGCCATAGGTCTTGGCAACGTCGAACTTGCCGTCGGTGTACTCGGCGAAGCCATTTTCCTCGGGCATGGTCTGGATGCCCTCGGAGTGGAGGCAGTTCTCGGCGTCATCAAGGTCGACATCGTAATTGAGTCCGCCGATGTTGGGGTTGAGCGAGGCGACGTCATCGGTCAACTTCATGGCGATCCACTGATGGGCAGAAAGTGTGGCGAACAGCCAGGTCTCGTTGTTGTCGGAGATGATGATCTGGTCGTTGGTGCAGGTGCCCTTCTCGTCAATCAGGCTGCCGAGGAGCTTGACGCCCTCGCGGGCCGTGGCGCTCTCGCCCAGGATGATGCTGCCGTAGCTGTACTCGCCCAGACCTACTTTCTCATCGATGGGGTCTGCGGCTTCTGCCTTTTCGTTATAGGAGGTGCTCAACGTGGCGGAGCAGGAGACGCCCTTCTCGTTGATGCCGGCCTCGGAGTAGGCATCGGTGCGGCCCTCCCAGTTGGAGGGGTGGTCGCGTACATAGCTGTAGCGATAGGTGGGCTTGTTCGAAGTGTATTCAAAAGCAGATTCAATCGAGCTGTACGTAAAGCCAGGTTCGTGGGCAGGTTCGATGCCGTAGTGCTTAAGATAGCGCTTGCCAAAGTCCTCGGCGCGGCCGTAGTACGTGTTGCCGTCGGCCGTAAGGTTTTTGCCCATGTACATCTGCGTGCAGGCGAGCGCAGATGTCGGCATGGACATGATGGTCGCAGCTCCAAAGGCGAGGCCTATGCCTAGCTTCTTGAGCGCGTTGACGGGGCGAGTTTTCCTCATTTTCCCTCCCAGCGTGCGAAAGCCCTCTGTCGCCAGAGGGCTTCAGCCAATAAAGACACCTCATTAGCGTAACGAACTGGAAACAATATTCATCTATGAAAGAAACTTACTCGATAAGCGTGATGAAATATGCGATGAGCGGTTAATTGTACTCAGTTTGTAGCTTTACTTTAATAAAGACGCCCTGCAATTACTGTAGACGAATAAAGTAGCTGGGAATGCCCGAAATGAAAATCCCCCGCTGTTTGGCAAATGCATAAACAGCAGGGGAGACGATAATTGGATGAATATCATTCCAATGTGGAATTACTTCTTCCGGCGGTGAATCACGTTGATGGCGTAACCGACGAGCATGGCCAAGACGATGACAATAAAGCCGATCAGGGGATTGTCGTTCATAGGGTCCTCCTATTTTCCGAGCGGGGAGAATTCGTCGACGATGAGGTCGAGGCATTGCGGAAGCGCGCGGGCTCCAAAGACGCCCGAATTGCTGGAGATAATCTCGCCATCGAACTGCATGCCCAGTGACGGGGTGCAGGTGATCTTGGCTTCCTTGGTCTGGATGATCTTGAACTGTGGGCGCCCGAGTACCTTGCCGGCGGGGTCAAGCGCAGCGGTGATCACGGTAGGCAGCAGCTGCACGGTGCGCACGGGTTCGATGACCGCAATGTCGACCATGCCGTCGTTCATGCGGCAGTTGGGGAACAGGTTGATGTCGTTTTGGATGACCGAGGTGTTGCCGGCCATGCAGCAGATGCCATCGAGCTCCTCGACAATGCCGTCATGCTCGATGGTAAAGTGCGCCACCGTGGGGTTGGGCGTGGCGAGCGCGGAGAGGAAGTAGGCGATCTCGCCGATGTCGTTTTTGGTAGGGGCGGCCTTCATCATGATCTCGGCGTCGAAGCCCGAGCCGGCGATGATGATAAAGCCGTGGCGCCTTTCGTTGCCGTTCTCGTCGAGCCAAAAGAGCTCGCCCATGTCCACTTTGACCGTGCGACCGGCACGGCAGGCCTTGGCAAGTGCCGCTGCCTCGGGGGCATTACCGATGTTGTTAAAGAACAGGCAGGCTGTGCCGGAGGGGAAGACGAGCGTGGGGACGCCGCATCCGCGCATTTGGTCGAGTACGTTGGAGACGGTGCCGTCGCCGCCCGAAATCACCACGCGATCAAACTCGCGCACGTCTGCCACGGCGTCTTCGGGTTCCATGCCATCGCCGATAAAACGCATCACGACCTCGTCGCCGCCCTGCGCGAGGGCGTGCGTGAATGCGTAGATTTCATCTGAGCTGGGGCCCGATGCCGGGTTGTGGATGATAAGGCAGCGCATACTTACGTTCCCGTTCTGTGACTAACCGAGTATAGTTGTAAGGCAATGCCGATATCCTACCCGTGTTTTTCGGGCCTAACCTTATTCGATGGGTTGATATGTACATTTCCACACATCAGGCTCTACTCGACTTTTGCCAGCGCGCCCGTGAGTTTGACGCGATTGCCGTCGATACCGAGTTTTTGCGCGAGCGCACGTTCCATCCGCGCCTGTGTTTGGTTCAGATTGCCACCCCTGCCGAGAGCGTTGCGGTCGACCCTCTGGTGATCGACGACCTGTCGCCGCTGGCCGAGCTTATGGCCGACGAGAGCGTGATCAAAGTCTTCCACGCCTGCTCGCAGGATATGGAGGTTATGCTCCATACCGTGGGCGTGCTGCCGCGTCCGATTTTTGACACGCAGGTGGCCGCCGCCTTTTTGGGCGAACGCCAGCAGATTTCCTACGGCGCGCTCGTGCAGACGTTTTGCGGCGTCTCGCTGCCCAAGACCGAGTCGCTGACCGACTGGTCGCGTCGCCCGCTGACCGACAAACAGATCGAGTACGCGATCGATGACGTCAAGTACCTGATCGTCGCCTATACCGAGATGATGAGCCGCCTGCGCGAGCTGGGCCGCGTGGACTGGGTGCTCGACGAGCTGCGCCCGCTGGCTGACGAGTCGCACTATCGCGCCGATCGCCACGAGGCGTTCCGTAAGGTCAAACGCATCAATTCGTGCAGCCGTCACCAGTTGGGCATCGCGCGCGAGCTCGCCGCCTGGCGCGAGGACCGCGCCGAGCGCCGCAACATCCCGCGCAAGTGGGTCATGTCCGACGATACGCTGCTGGCGCTCGTTAAGCGCAATCCCGTGCGCGTTGAGGAGTTCCGTAGCATTCGCGGTACCGACCAGTTGGGGGAGCGCGACGTGGACGGCGCGCTCATGGCCATCAAGCGCGGTGCGAGCTGCCCGCACGATCGCCTGCCGCTCATGGTGCGCGGGCATCGCCAGATCTCTCCGGAGCTGGAGAGCGTGACGGATCTCATGTACGCGCTCATCCGCCTGGTTGCCGAGCGCTCGGGGGTGGCGACCTCGGTCATTGCCTCGCGCGATGACCTGGCCGATTACATCGAGCATCCTGAGCAAAGCCCCCTGCGCGAAGGCTGGCGTTTTGAGCTTGTGGGTTCGCGCCTGGACGATCTGCTTTCCGGCAATATGGGGCTCACCGTGAAGGACGGAAAGATTGAGTTGTTATAGGTATATAGTTACGCGGTTTTACCAAACCGCGTAACAGCTCGACGCTGCAAACGGCCGAGAGCGGCAATCTGACGTTCAATCGTCGCTCGCGTACCAAAGTACGCGTCGCTTCTCTTTCACGTCACCTTGCTCGCTCTCGGCCGTTTTCGCTGACATTGCCAAAACATCGATGTTGATTTGCCTGCTGGGCGAGTGGGTAGAATGCCTCCAACGTGTAACTCGATTCGGAGGAATTCGCATGCCCTATTACTATGGATACGGCTTTGGCATCGACCCGCTGTACCTGCTGGTTGTTCTTGTCTGCACGGTGCTTGGCCTTGCCGCACAGAACTATATCAACTCGACGTACAAAACCTGGTCCAAGGTTCGCTCGGACGGCGATACGGGTGCCACGGTCGCTCGCCGCATGCTCGATGCCAACGGTTGTAGTGCCGTGGGTATCAAGGGTGTCGCTGGCGAGCTCACCGACCATTACAACCCGCAGGACAACAACCTGTATCTGTCGGATGCCAATCGTTCGGGCGGTTCGGTCGCAAGCGTTGCCGTCGCCTGCCACGAGGCGGGCCATGCCGCCCAGCGTCAAAGCGGCTATGCCATGATGAAGGTACGTACCGCCCTCGTGCCGGTCGTCAACTTTACCCAGAACACCTGGACCATCGTGTTGCTCTTGGGCCTGTTTATGAACATCGCGGGACTCACGACCCTCGCGCTGATCTTCTTCTCGTTTAGCGTGCTGTTCCAGCTCGTTACGCTGCCGGTCGAGATTGACGCCAGCCGCCGCGCCGTGGCGTATATCGAGCAGTCGGGCATGAGTTCCAAGCAGGTCAACGGTGCCAAGAAGGTGCTGACGGCCGCCGCGCTTACCTATGTTGCCGCTGCGCTCACCTCGATTATTCAGCTGCTCTATCTTATGGCTCGCTACAACAGAAACTCCAACCGATAACAAATGGGACAGGCAGGCGCCGCGGGGATTCGTGTCCCCGCGGCGCTGTACTATGTGTTGGACTTGAATTTGCGCAGGGCCGGAGCCCTTGTGCACGATGACGAAAGGAGGCTGCGTGGCAGGCTGGAATCTAACCGGCAATGCCGTTTCCGCCGAGTTCGACGGTTCGGACGAGCAGGAGCGTAAGGAGCTCAGCGTGAGCCAGGCGGTAGAGATCGCCGCCGGTGCGCTCGATGCCATTCCGCAGCTGAGTGTCCTGGGCGAGGTCACGGGTTTCCGTGGTCCCAACGCCCGAAGCGGCCACTGCTACTTCCAGATTAAAGACGACTCGGCCGCCGTCGACTGCATCATCTGGAAGGGCGCCTACCTTAAGCGCACCTTCGACTTGCGCGACGGCATGCAGGTAAGCTTTAAGGGCAGCTTCAATCTCTACAAGCCTACGGGTCGCATGAGCTTCGTTGCCCGCTCGTTCTCGCTGGCGGGGGAGGGTCTGCTGCGTCAACAAGTGGCGCAACTGGCCGAAAAGCTACGCCGCGAGGGCCTGATGGACGAAGCGCGCAAGCGCCGCATCCCGGTGTTCTGCTCCCGCGTGGCGGTCGTCACCTCGCTTTCGGGTGCCGTAATCGACGACGTCAAGCGCACATTGCGTCGTCGCAACCCGCTTGTCGAGCTCGTCTGTGTGGGCGCCAAGGTTCAAGGCGAGGGTGCGCCGGCCGAGCTCATTGAGGGCCTGCGCCGCGCCGCTTCCATTGCGCCGGCGCCCGACTGTATTTTGCTGGTGCGCGGCGGCGGCTCCTTTGAGGACCTCATGACCTTTAACGACGAGGAGCTTGCCCGTGCGGTGGCAGCCTGTCCCGTGCCTGTGGTGACGGGCATTGGGCATGAGCCCGATACCTCGATCTGCGACATGGTGAGCGACCGTCGCGCCTCCACGCCAACGGCAGCGGCAGAATCGGTGGCGCCGGCTATGACGGAGTTGGCCGACGTGCTCGAGACGCGCCATCAGCGTCTGGGCGCCGCGATGGCTTCGATGATCGGGTCTGATCAGGTCGATCTGGAAATGCTCGACCAACGCGGCCGTCGTGCCTGGGACACCTATACGGCTCGTCTGGGCGACGCGCTCGATGCAGCCGCGTGCCGCCCGTGTCTTAACGATCCAACGTTTATGGTTGAGCGTCGCGAGTCCGAGCTTGCCCTGACTGCCGACCGCCTGTCGGGCGCCATAGCGCGCTCGGTCGGGGCATTCCGCTCCAACTTTGAGCGCCTGCCCGAGCGTTTGGTTGCAAGCACTTCGGGGCTCGATGGCAAACGCCCTGCGCTCACGCTTGCGAGTTCCCGTCTGGAGCATCAGGGGCGCACGATGCTCAGCAAGCCCGCGTCCGACTTGGGCCGAGCGGCGGCTTCGCTCGATGCCCTGTCGCCGCTTAAGGTACTTGCCCGCGGTTACTCCATCGCGTACAGCGATGATGGGGTTGCTACGAGCGCCAAGACCTTTAAGCCCGGCGACGCCATCCGCGTGCGCATGGCGGACGGCAACGTGTCGGCAACCGTCAACGCAGTCGAGTAGACCGCGTTTCATAGTGATAAACCTTTAGGAAAGGAAACATATATGGCAGAGAAGACCCCGGTGGAGCAGCTCACCTACAAGCAGGCCTCGCAGGAGCTGGAGCTCATCATCCGTAGCCTGGAGTCGGGCGATATGGAGCTTGAGGAGTCGCTCGAGAGCTATACCCGCGGCGTCGAGCTCCTCAAGAGCCTGCGCACCCGCTTGTCCGATGCCGAGCAGAAAGTCTCGGTGCTCCTTAAGGACGTTGACGGCAACGACGTGCTTGCCGACGGCGAAGCCGCCAACACCGACGACAACCTCTCGTTCTAACCATCTCGACCAAATACAATTACCTTGGTCTGTAAGAAAGGAACCAACT
Source organism: uncultured Collinsella sp. (assembly GCA_902466075.1). Lineage (GTDB taxonomy): Bacteria > Actinomycetota > Coriobacteriia > Coriobacteriales > Coriobacteriaceae > Collinsella. The sequence goes on along the minus strand of CABQQA010000007.1, from coordinate 24,229 downwards.
ATGTGTGATTGCATCTTCTGCAAAATCGCCAACCACGAGATCCCCTCGACCGTTGTCTATGAGGACGATCAGGTCATCGCGTTCGACGACCTTAACCCCCAGGCGCCGGTCCACACGCTCGTGATCCCCAAGAAGCACTACAGCGACATCGCCGACAACGTACCCGCCGAGACCATGGGCGCCATGGCTCACGCCATCCAGGAGGTCGCCAAGGCCAAGGGCCTGGAGGACGGTTTCCGCGTCATCTCCAATAAGGGCGTCAACGCCGGCCAGACCGTCATGCACTTCCACATGCACGTCCTCGGCGGCAAGAACCTGGGCGAGAATCTGCTCTGAAAACGGCTCACACGACGTTTTCGTCGCCGGTTGAGACCATCTTTTCTCTGCTAATGCTAACCCGGAGATGCCTGTTCAAGTGGGTGTCTCCGGGCTCGTTATTTGTTGCGAACCGGTGACAATTCGAATTCACATGAGTAGCAAGGTCGCGGCCGATCTACGCTAACGCCTTGAAATCGAGTTAAGGATTGTTTGATGAATTTGTCGCAATTGGAGTACCTCGATGCCGTTGTAAGGCTGGGCGGTGTTCGCCGAGCGGCTTCTGCGCTTCATGTAACGCCGCAAGCCGTCTCGGTCGCAATTAAAAAACTTGAATCCGAACTGGGCGTTAAGCTGATTGATCGCGCAGGGCGTGAGACCGCCCCCACTTCAGAGGGAAGAGAATTCGCTCGCCGTGCTCAGGACGTTTTGAACCAGATTGATGGGCTCAAGCATTTTGCCAGCCAAGATCTTCGAGGCGTTTCTCCTGATGGCCACTTTCGACTTTACGTTCCTTGTCTGCACGGTAGGGGCGAACTGTTTTCTGACGATTGCTACGATAGGTTTGTAGAGGAGCATCCTGAGATCCACCTAGACGTCTGGCATCAGCCGAGTGCGGCATGCTTTGAATCATTGATGATGGGCATTTCGGATGCCGCCGTTTCGTTTGAAGAACCTCGCGACGATAGTTTGCATTACAAAAATCTCGGAGAGAAGAGCCTTAAGGTACTTGCCTACTCCGACCATCCCTCTTTATCCCGCTCGATTCGAATCGAAGACCTCTTTGACGGCAGGGTTGCCGTTCCCATTAACTTGGGACCTTGTTTGACTGCCCTTTCAAAGTGTCCGGAAACTCAACTTCATGATTTGAAATTCCGTGACGTGGAGTATTCGAACCTCGAGCAATGCCGTTTTCTAAGTTCAGGAGGAAGAATACTCGCGTTTTCTGGCTCCCAGATCTGTGCAGAAAACTCATCAATCTTGGAACTCGACATTAGCGCTTCTAAAGAGTGCTACCTTCCGGTCTATTTCTGTTATAGAAAAAACGAATGGACGGAAAGGCATCGTACTGTGTTTTGGCATCTTATGAAAACTCTATGCGATATTAGATAGGTGCAGGGTAAAAATTATTTGTCGGTCTCTTCCTTCTAATTGACGGTTTTCGGGTTATTTTCCATTCAAGCGATCGCCATGTTCTGATGACAGGATAGAAAGGATTGCGAATGACTCCCCTTAACAAAACAAACACCGACGTAAGCTCTGAACGCGTTGTCTGTATGTACAACGCTTGCAAAGCTTAGCCTTGACGCGAGGGGCGGCTCATTTCTGGGCCGCCTTTTTTTAAGGGGATCAAATGCCATTAATTAAACTGAATGAACTCGAACTCATTGGCTTGGACGAGAATAATTCCGTTCTTATCAATTTGATGAATGGAAACGCTGACATTGTGAATGCGGCTGTTGCGCTTGCTATTCGTTCAGGCTGTTTTGATGGGCTTGATATTGATACGCTCGATTTACTGATTGAGCGCGGCTATGTCTTTGACTCTGAGCATGCACGTGACAAATTTGTTGAACGAATCGATAAACGGTTGGCTTGGGAGTCGACTAGGGAAATACCAAATTTCATTGTCGTCCCAACCTATTCATGCAACCTTGATTGCTACTACTGTTTTGAAAGGGCGAGTATTTCGCGTGGCATTCGCCTTAATAAAGAAATTGAATTAGATGTCGAGCGTTTTTTCTCGTTTGTGGCCAAAGTCCTTTCTGAGTTTGAGAATGGCTATGGGGATTTTGAATTGTCGAAAGTGCTGGTAACAATTACGGGCGGAGAACCTCTACAAGATTTTACGTTTCGGACAATTGAAAAGCTTCTCATAGGTTGCAGAAATAGGGGCTTTAGGGTTTCGTTCGTTACGAACGCGCTTGCTGTTCCAGAGTATTTGCATCTACTCTCTGATTACGTCTCCGTTATTGATGATATGCAAATAACGTTAGATGGCGCCCAAAGGGAGCATGATTCAATTAGGGTGGCCATTGACGGTAAACCGACCTTCAATCGAATCGTCCACTCAATTGAGCTGCTAAGCTGTCTTGATCTTAACTTGCAGGTAAGAATCAACGTGACGCGGCGAAATGTAGGCACGTTGACTGAAATTGGACCTCTCATTCAAAAGTTTGATCGAGTTCTATTCTATGTTTACCTTATGCAGCAAGAGGGACGTTGTCAGAGTGAGAACGTCCTTGATGAGCTTGAAGGAATTAAAGCCCTAGACAGACTAAAGGATGAAAACGGCGACCTCGATAACCTTCTTGTTGAGTATCACGGGAGAAAGTTGATCGAATCAATATTTAGTGGCAAGAAGTTTCATCCAAAAATTAAAACTTGCACTGCTATGTGTAATCAATTCATATACGACCAATTTGGCTATGTATATAAATGCTGGTGGGCCATGGGCAATCGGTCTCGAGCCGTGGGTTTCGATGACGATAACGGAATTGCATGGAATAAGAAGCTGCTGTCTTACTACCGGGATCGCTCCGTGCTTAAAATGGATGCCTGCCGAGTTTGCCGTTATAGATATGTTTGTGGCGGCGGATGCACTGGGAGGCTTACCCTATATGACATGAGGAAAGGCTCTGTATCATGTCCGGATTTTCATTCGATTTTGGACTATGAAGTGCATCGGCACTGCGCCTCTCGTAGCGATGAGGGGTGTTGCTGATGCTTGCGCAAGCGGACTTTACGACGGTTGTCGAATTTAGCAGGGTGTCGGTGCTGGCTAATTATCTGTTGGGCACCCTAGATGCTATTGATGCCGATTATATTGACGAGGATCATTCGATTTCTGTAGAGACTCTCGATAAGGCCGAATCGGCCTATCTTCAAAAACGGGGGCACCTGCAAGTCCGGGACCATGAACAGCGTGAGTTAATATGTCGTCTCTGGAGTTCCTATCTGCAAAAGCACGAAACTACTTGCTATGTCTATCTACAATTAACCCATGAATGCAACTTGCGTTGCTCCTATTGCTTTCAAGCTTCAAATGGGTACCAGCATCGGACTATGACGCCGGGCACCCTTCATAATATTGAATCGTGCTTAAAGAGATTGCTTAAGACATCGTGCGATCCTGCTCGGATTGTTATCGTTTTATATGGCGGAGAGCCATTACTGCCTAAAAATATGAATCTGGTTTTAGAGGCTTTAGACATATGCAAAAGACATGGCTTTCGACTTCGGGTAATCACTAATGGGATTCAACTGCCTCATTATCTAGAAATTCTGAAGCGAAGTATTGGAGTGCTGGACGGTGTTACCGTTACGCTGGATGGCGCTCGCTTTTCACATGATAAAGTTCGAAGGACGCTTGATGGGGAGGGGACATATGATCGGGTTGTCTCTTCTAGTAAAGCTGCTATGCGAAATGGGATTGACGTAACGGTTCGCCTAAATGTATCCCAAGATAATATCGATATGCTGAGACATTCCAATTGGAGGTACTCTGACTTCAAGTACGAGATTCATCGTGTTGAATATCCTCTATACGAAAAGGCCGTTTCTTTCTGGCAATTGCTAGAACTATGCTTGAATGGCTATATATCTTTGACAGAGCTTGCCGTGAATCAAGTCGGCTATTTTTACCAGATATTTGAAGAAGATCAAGCGCATTATCCTCTATTCGGTGACTGTCTATCTGGGTCGGTGCTTCTGTTTTCTCCAGAGGGGGCTGTCTATGATTGTAACGAAGCCGGTACCAATTCGGTTCCATTGGGTATGGTTGAGGATGATTCCTGTTCATATTTTGAAAGTGTTGAAAGATACCTTAGCGGCCGAGCCTTTCAGATGGAAATCCCCTGTTCAGAGTGCCCTGCCTCTCCTGTTTGCGGAGGCGCCTGTCGCGTGAGGCGCGGGGATTCCTCTTCTTATAAGAAATGCCCGTATTACTCTGATATTTCCGATATGCTAAAAAGATATATCTTCTGGAAAACTGGGCTTCAGGGGGTTTAAAATGCTTAAAAGGGTCATACTGCCCTACATGCTGTTCGTGTTCCTGTCGAACTTCAGCACGATCCTCTATTTCTTGACCGTCTATCTTGAGCACGAGGGTTTCTCGCTCATGACTATCTCAGCAATGCTGCTTGCCTACCAGATCGGCAAGTTCGTCTCAGAGGTGCCTACTGGGTATATTGCTGACCGCTATGGCCGAAAAGCGAGCGGGCTGCTGGGTGTTGCTGGTCTAATTGCATACTACCTTGCGCTGCTCTTTGTGCAATCGCCGACTGTGCTTCTGATCGCCTTTGTCGTCAAAGGCATTTCTCTTGCCTGCATCAGTGGCTCTATTGAAGCCATCTACATTGACAGTGTCCCCCAAGAAGCTTTGGTTTCCCTAAACGTTATTGAGCGATTCGTTTTCTATGCCTCCTATGCGATTTCAGCGTTCCTTGGTGGCATGATTTCGGCTGCGCAGGCTTATCGGGTTGGTCTTTCGTGCGATATCGTAGCTATGGTTTTAACGCTCGCTGTTGTTGCCCTGATTCACGAACCTCGCGACGGTTCAAAGACGATGGCGCGGGATGACCATGTGACCGTTGGGCAAATAACTCAAGCGATTTTGTACAACCCCTGCCTAATTGAGGCGTATGTCATGGACGTTTCGCAGGCGTTTGCCTTCGTTTCACTCGAGGATTTTTTCACGCTGATGTTAAACGAGAGGGGGATGAACTCCGTTGCCGCAGGCGCGACGGTTGCGGTCCAACTCTTATGCTCTGCTGGTCTCGGGCTGGCCATTCCATCGCTGCTTAAGAGAATCGATCAACGACGCTTCGCTCGTTTAACGGGCTGCACGAGGTATTTGCTGACTGCGCTCTTTCTGCTGCCATTTATGCCGCGCTCGCTTCTACCTCTGTTGTATATTCTGCAGACTGTTGCGTACGTTTTCTTTGCCCCGATTAAATATTCCATTTTCCAGAGCAATGCACCTGCGCAGTTTCGCTGTTCTCTCATTTCGGTTCAGAGCTTGATGGTTTCGGTTGGAGCGATCTTGTTCTATGCGTTCAACGCGCTGTTTGTTTCGTCTATTGGGGTCTCTTCATCCATATTAGTGGCGCTTCTTCTGTCTGCGCTCCTTTATATTCCGGCGCTTTTCAAGCTTACGAAAGACCGCGGTGGTTCCCGTTCGAAGAATGCGTCTCTCAGGGCTTGATATATCAGCTCCCGCTTAGGACGAACGTACGTTTAGGGGTATTATTGAAACGTATGTAACCTGGCGGCGCCACACCGCCTGTTAGTAGGGAGACACATGAACGTTCTGGTCGTCAACGCAGGATCTTCGACCCTTAAGTATCAGGTCATCGATACCAAGTCCCATAAGGTGTCCGCAAAGGGCTCCTGCGAGCGCGTCTGCTTTACCGGCGGCACTTTCACCCATGCTGCCAACGGCTCCAAGAAGGTGACCGAGAACATCGAGTTCCCCGACCACAAGGTCGCCATCGAGGTTGTCCTGAAGGACCTCGAGGCCAACGGCGTCAAGATCGAGGGTATCGGCCACCGTATCGTTCAGGGCGGTTGGTACTTTGGCGATTCCTCCCTCGTCGACGAGGATGTCCTCGCCAAGATCCGCGAGGTCGCTCCGCTCGCCCCGCTGCACAACAACCCCGAGGCCAACGTTATCGAGTACTGCCTGGAGCAGTATCCCGACCTGCCCAACGTCACGGTTTACGACACCGCTTTCCACTTCAACATGCCCGAGGTCGCCAAGACTTACGCCCTGCCCAAGGACGTCTGCGACAAGCTGCACATCCGTAAGTACGGCGCCCACGGCACCAGCTACCGTTACATCTCCAAGAAGGTCGCCGAGATGACCAACGGCGAGGCCCGCAAGGTCGTCGTGTGCCATATCGGCTCCGGCGCTTCCCTGTGCGCCATCGAGGACGGCAAGTGCATGGACACCACCATGGGCTTGACGCCGCTCGACGGCGTTATGATGGGCACCCGCTGCGGCTCCATCGACCCGGCTACCGTGTGCTACCTGCAGCGCGAGGGCGGCTACACCTTCGACGAGGTCGACGAGATGATGAACAAGAAGTCCGGCCTTTTGGCTGTGACCGGCGGCAAGACCAACGACTGCCGCAACGTCGAGGAGCTCGCCGCTGCCGGTGACCCCGAGGCCCAGCTCGCCTTCGATATGTTCGTCTACAAGATTGCCGCCAAGGCTGCCGAGATGGCCACCTCCATGTGCGGTATGGACACCCTGGTCTTCACTGCCGGCATCGGTGAGCACGCTCCTGCCGTCCGCGCCGGCGTGGCCGACCGCCTGGCCTTTATGGGCGTCAAGATGGATCATGCCCGCAACGCCCTGCGTGGTGACGGCGCTTGGTGCCTGTCAGCCAAGGATTCCAAGGTCAAGATTTTCGTCATCCCCACGGACGAGGAGTTCATGATCGCTTCCGACGTCGAGCGCATCGTCAACGCCAAGTAATTACAAGAGGGGAGGGGCTGGACGACCGAGCGCCGTTCGGCCCCTCTTTTGCGCTCGCTGGTCGATATATCTGATAGCTATTTATCAAGTTATGATAACTTCTTATTAACATGCGGCCGCCTTAAGGGGCCTGTACCGACCGTATTGCATTGCAAAGGAGTCTCATGAACGTACTTGTTGTTAACGCTGGCAGCTCAAGCCTTAAATATCAACTCTTGGATACCGATACCCGCGAGGTTTTCGCCAAGGGCAACTGCGAGCGTATCGGCTCGGACATGGGCATCTTTGGTCACGCCGAGAACGGTGGCGCCAAGCAGACCGAAGAGGTTCCCTTCCCCGATCATCGCTCGGCCATTGCGCGCGTGCTCGAGGAGCTCGAGAAGACCGACTTTACGATCGATGGCATCGGCCACCGTATCGTTCAGGGTGGCTGGCACTTCGATGATTCCGCGGTCGTCGACGATGAGGTCATGGCTAAGATCCTTGAGGTGGCCCCGCTCGCCCCGCTGCACAATTACGGCGAGGCCGCGGCAATCGAATATTGCCGCGAGAAGTATCCGGAGCTGCCCAACGTGGCTGTCTTCGATACCTCGTTCCACATGACCATGCCCGAGGTCGCCTACACCTACGCCCTGCCCAAGGACGTGTGCGACAAGTACCACGTGCGCAAGTACGGCGCCCACGGTACGAGCCACCGCTACGAGTGGATGATGGCCAAGGAGATCCTGGGCTCGCGCTGCCACCGCCTGCTCTCGTGCCATTTGGGCAACGGCGCCTCGCTTGCCGCCATCGAGGACGGTGTGTGCCGCGACACCACGATGGGTCTCACGCCGCTTGACGGCCTAATGATGGGAACCCGCTGCGGCTCCATTGACCCGGCTACCGTGTGCTACCTGCAGCGCGAGGGTGGCTACAGCTACCAGGAAGTCGATGACATGATGAACAAGCAGTCCGGTCTGCTTGCCATCTCGGGCATCTCCAACGATGCCCGTGACATCCGTACGCGCGCCTCTGAGGGTGACGAGCGCTGCCTGCTCGCCTTCGATATGTTCGCATACAAGGCCATGCAGCAGGCTGGTTCCATGATTGCCTCCATGGCGGGCGTGGACACCATTACCTTTACCGCCGGCATCGGCGAGAATGACTGGTCGATCCGCAAGGCCTTCTGCGACTGCTTTGAGTGGCTGGGCGTGCGCATCGACAACAACAAGAACCGCGAGGCCGTGGGCAACGGCCCACAGGTCATCAGCGCCGCCGGTTCCGCCGTCACGGTCATGGTTATCCCCACTGACGAGGAATACATGATCGCCCACGACGTCGAGCGCCTGACCAAGAACAACTAACGCGCGCATTTGCAAGTAAACGAAAGGCCTCCAGAGCAACAGCTCCGGAGGCCTTTTTGCTAGCAGGCGGAAATTCCAGTCCCAAAGTGATCATCACCAGCAACGCCTGCGCTCCCAGCAACGGCACCCGACCATTCAGATCCTCAGCTCCAGCTCGTAGCCAAGCCGCCGTCCACCCCAGATACCCTGATTACTACGTAGTGGTAGAAGGCCGTACGGGCTAACCCCTGAAAACAATCCGCAGACCAGAAACGCCCCCGTTCGTAGCTCCGAAGGAGCAGAGCGGGGGCGTTTCATTGGTCGAGGACGTTTTCAGGGGTTAGCCCGTACGGCCTTCGGGGGAGTGCGTACGCTACTCAGCCATCTGAGCCTGGACGGCGGTGATGGCCACGACACCCACGATGTCGTCGGCAGAGCAGCCGCGCGAAAGGTCGTTAACCGGCTTGGCGATGCCCTGCAGGATGGGGCCGTAAGCGTCGGCGCCGGCGAAGCGCTGGACCAGCTTGTAGCCGATGTTGCCTGCCTCGAGGTCGGGGAACACGAGCACGTTGGCCTTACCGGCGACGGAGGAGCCGGGAGCCTTGAGCTGGGCGACGGTGGGGACGATAGCGGCATCGAGCTGCAGGTCGCCGTCGATGGCGAGCTCGGGAGCCTTCTCCTTGCAGAACTTCACGGCCTCCTGGACCTTCTTGGCGACCTCGCCACCGGCGGAGCCCATGGTGGAGTAGGAGAGCATGGCCACGTGCGGCTCAACATTGCCCATGAAGGTGGACCAGGAGTGGGCCGAGGCGATGGCGATCTCGGAGAGCTCGTCGGAGGACGGGTTGATATTGAGGCCGCAGTCGGCGAAGATCAGCGTGCCGTCGGTACCGAACTGCGGGGTGTCGGTGCACATCACGAAGAAGGCCGAGACCAGCTTGGTGCCCGGAGCGGTCTTGAGGATCTGCAGCGCGGGGCGCAGGGTGTCGGCGGTGGAGTGACAGGCACCGGAGACCAGGCCGTCGGCGTCGCCCATCTTGACCATCATGGTGCCAAAGTAGGTGGCGTCCATCACCTGGGCGCGAGCCTGTTCGATGGTAACGCCCTTCTTGGCGCGGAGCTCGGCAAACTTCTGCGCGTACTCCTCGTGCTTCTCGGCGTTGCGCGGATCGATGACGGTGGCGCCGGGGACGTTGATCTCGTTGGGATCGCCCAGGATGACGATGTTGGCCAGGCCCTCCTCGATGATTTTGTTTGCCGCGACGATGGTACGCGGATCCTCGCCCTCGGGCAGGACGATGGTCTTAAGGTCGGCCTTGGCGGCAGACTTCATACGGTTTAGGAAATCGCTCATGATACTCCTTACAAGCGTTTCGCTAAGCTCCAGGCCCTCGGCTGTACACGAATAAACCCGCTGCTAGCGGGTTTACCTTACAATTATGTACGCCGCGGTGCTTGAGCTTTCCTTGTGTGGCAAGCTCATTATAGGACGCATTAGCGCTATAATCGCTCTGATAAATATGTCTCGACGTATGTTCGAGAAAAAGCCCAGTTAAAAAGCGTGTGGCTTTTGACAAGGAGTATCGATGCAGATTACCTCAGGCCTGCCTGAAGGCTTTAATGCCGGTGCGTATGACATGATCGTTGTCGGCGCCGGTTATGCCGGTGCCGTTTGCGCCCGCCGTCTTGCCGAAACTATCGGCTATCGTGTTGCCGTTTTGGAGCGTCGCGGCCACATCGCGGGTAATGCCTACGACTGCGCTGACGAGGCCGGAATCCTGGTCCACGAGTACGGTCCGCACATCTATCACACTTTTAACGAGCGCGTCCATAACTTCCTGTCGCGCTTTACCAAGTGGACGGACTACCAGCACAAGGTGCTCGCCAACATCAACGGCACCCTTATGCCCGTGCCCTTTAACCACGCGAGCCTCAAGCTCGCCTTTGGCGATGAGCGCGGCGAGGAGCTGTATCAGAAGCTCGTGGAGACTTTTGGCAAGGACGTCAAGGTGCCCATTATGGAGCTGCGCAAGAAGAACGACCCGGATCTTGCCGAGGTCGCCGATTATGTCTACGAGAATGTCTTTTTGCATTACACCATGAAGCAGTGGGGCCAGACGCCCGACCAGATCGACCCCTCGATCACCGGCCGCGTTCCCGTCTTTGTGGGCGATGACGATCGCTACTTCCCGCAGGCTCCTTTCCAGGGCATGCCGCAGGACGGCTATACCGCGCTGTTCGAGCATATGCTCGATCACGATCTGATCGACGTATTCTGTGACGTAGACGCCCGTGACCTCTTTGAAATCGACGAGACCACCGTCAAGATCGACGGCAAGGTCTATGGTGGCGAGATCGTCTACACCGGTCCACTCGACGAGCTGTTCAACCTCGACCTGGGCGCTCTGCCGTACCGCACGCTCGATATGAAGTTCGAGACGCTCGATATGGACCAGTTCCAGCCCGTGGGCACCGTCAACTACACCACGAGCGAGGACTATACGCGCATCACTGAGTTCAAGAACATGACCGGTCAGGTTTTGCCCGGCAAGACCACCATCATGAAGGAGTACTCCAAGGCATATACGCCCGGCTCGGGCGAGACGCCGTACTACGCTATCCTGGAGCCCGAGAACCGTGAGCTCTACGAGCGCTATCTTGAGCGCGTCCAGAACCTGACGAACTTCCACCCGGTGGGTCGTCTGGCCGAGTATCGTTACTACGATATGGACGCCGTGACCAATTCTGCCCTCGATCTTTCGGATGAGATTATCGCCTGCCATGCATAAAGTCATAACATTCGGTATTCCCTCATATAACGCCGCCAAGGACATGGACCATTGCATCACCTCCATCTTGGAGGGGGGCAATTACGCCACCGATATCGAGATTATTGTGGTGGACGACGGCTCCAAGGACGAGACGGCCGCCAAGGCCGACGAGTGGGAGGCCCGTTATCCTGGTACCATCCGTGCGGTGCACCAGGAGAATGGCGGCCACGGTATCGCCGTCCTCTCGGGCCTGCGTGAGGCGCATGGTACGTACTATAAGGTCGTTGACTCGGACGACTGGCTCGACGGTGCGGCGCTTTCGACCATGCTGTCGATTCTGCGTGGCTTTGAGGAGCGCGACCAGCGCGTCGACCTGTTTATCTCGAACTACGTGTACGAGAAGGTTTACGAGGGCACGCATACCGCTATTGGCTACAAGTTTGCCCTGCCGCGCAAAAAGATTTTCTCTTGGGACCAGATCGGACACTTCCGTCCCGATCAGAACCTGCTCATGCACAGCCTGTGCTATCGCACCGACGTACTGCGCGAGTCCAATCTGCCTATGCCGGCACACACGTTCTACGTGGATAATATCTACGCATACGTGCCGCTGCCGCGCTGCAAGACCATGTACTACGCCGACATCGACCTCTATCGCTACTTTATCGGTCGCGAGGGCCAGAGCGTCAATGAGGCCACGATGGTCAAGCGCCTGGGTCAGCAGTTCCGCGTAACGCGCATCATGATGGAATCGTTCCACCTGTACCAGGACGTTGAGTCCTCGCGTCTGCGTTCGTACATGATGGGCTACTTCACCATGATGATGGCGATTTGCTCGGTGCTCACCAAGCTTTCCGACGAGGATTGTGCCGATGAGCGTCTGAAGACGCTGTGGAATGATTTGAAGGCCTATGACGAGCGTATGTATCGTCGTGCACGTTACGGTGTGGTCGGCTTCTTCACTAACCTCCGCGGTCGTGCCGGAGACAAAACCACACTCGGCCTATACCGTCTTGCCTCGAAGATCTTCAAATTCAACTAACTGCTGAGTAATCGCTGCTGATAGGTTGACAGGGCCCCTTGGCCTTTAGTTTGCTACTGCGAACAGTCCTACTCGCACGGAAAGCACATTGAGTGCTTTCCGGCTCGTGCGGAACTTGTAGCAAACTAAAGGCCAAGGGGCCTTTGCTATAAGAATCGATTGTCAGGCTGCCTGAATTTGAAGATCTTGGACGCGCGGTACACAGGGGCCTGGGCTGAAAGGGATCTTGTTGAGTAGGTTGCCCGGTGGGGCTTGGTTATGTTTGTCGCGAGTTCCGCACGAGCCGAAGAGCACTAAATGTGCTCTTCGTGCGAGCCAGGACTGTAGAGCAGCAAACATAACCAAGCCCCACCGGGCAACCGGTCAGGTTGGGCTACTTTGCGGCGCCGGGGATGCCGTGGGAGGTTTTGGCGTTTTTGGCTCCGTTTACGATGGCGGTCTGTAGGGCCCTTACGGCGAGCATGCCCAGTAGGTCTAGGGGAACGGTGGCGCTTGTCTGAGCGTCTAGCTTGCCGCTGGCGAGGGTGTAGATGGTGTCGCCGTCGTTCGTGGTGTGCGTGGGACGGATGGCGTGTGCATAGGCGTCTGCGGCCATCTGGGAGACCTTGGTGGCCTGAGCCTTGGTGAGCTCAACGTTGGTGACGATGCAGCTGATGGTGGTGTTGGTGCGGTCGAGCGGCATTTGCATGGAGCCGGCGGCGGCAAAGGCTGCGAGCTCCATGTCGACGATCTGGTCGCTATCTGCTGCGGCGCGCATACCAGCGACCCATTCGCCGGTGAAGGGGTCGACGACATTGCCGCAGGCGTTGACCGAGACCACGGCACCCACCTTAACAGGGCCGAGTGCCACGGCGGCAGCGCCTAGGCCGGCCTTCATGCAGGTGGCGGGACCCATGAGCTTGCCCACGGTGGCACCGGTGCCGGCACCTACATTGCCCTGCTCGAGCGTGGCGGGGGCGTTGTCGAGCGCCTCGCGCACGGCGGAGATGCCAGCCTCAATGTCGGGGCGTACGGCGGGGTCGCCAAAGGCGAGGTCGAAGATGCAGCTGGAGCACACGATAGGCACCTGCGTGGGGCCGACGGGAAGGCCGATGCCGCGGCTCTCGAGCTCGCGGGCGACGCCGCTTGCGGCCTCCAGGCCAAAGGCCGATCCGCCCGAAAGGCAGACGGCGTGGACCTTGTCGACGGTGTTCTCGGGACGCAGCAGGTCGGTTTCGCGCGATGCCGGGGCACCGCCGCGAACGTCAACGCCGCCGGTGGCGCCCTCGGGTGCCACGATTACGGTGCAACCGGTGCCGGCCTCCTCGTCCGTGTAGTTGCCAAAGCAAAAGCCATCGACATCGCAAACGTCAATGGCCTCAAGCAGTGTATCCATGTTTTACTCCTATCGGTTTTCCGCCGGGCCTTATGCCCGGTCGGGATCCGTACGGTACGCCGAAATTGTAGGCGCTGGGGGATACCCAGCGCCAGATGCAATTACGATAGTTTTTGAATCGCACGCGCGACGCGAGCGATGGGCAGGCCCACCACGTTGTAGAAGTCGCCCGAAATATCATGCACGAGCATGCGCCCGCCTGTGCCCTGGATGCCGTAGGCGCCGGCTTTGTCCATGGGCTCGCCCGAGGCGACGTAGTGCTCGATCTGCTCGTCGGTGAGCTCATAGAACGTCACGTCGGTCACATCGACAAACGACAGGCTCTCGGCGGCGTGCGGGGCTGTGGCGTCTCCGGCTCTAACGATGCAGACGCCGGTTGCGACCTGATGCGTGCGCCCGGAGAGCTCGTGGAGCATGGTACGGGCTTCGTCCTCGTTTGCCGGCTTACCCAAAATCTTGCCATCGAAGGTGACGATGGTGTCGGCCGCGATGGTCAGCTCATTGGGTTCGGCGTGCTCGGCGGCAACGGCGGCAGCCTTAGCGCGAGCTAAGCGCTCGACAAGCGTAAGCGGGGCCTCGTCATCAAAAGGAGTCTCGTCGATGTCAGCGGGAATGACGCGGATGTCGTAGCCCGCTTCGCGCATCAGCTCGATGCGGCGCGGTGATTGCGAAGCCAAAATCATAGCTGAATGCCCTCGGCAACCTTCTCGACAGCCTTGTCGCCTGCGAGCGTACGCAGCAGCTCAAGCGCAAAGGGGAGCGACTGGGCCATGCCGCTGGCGGTGATGATGTTGCCGTCGTGCGTGACCTTGTCGCCGGTATAGGCACCCTCGGGGAAGCTCTTCTCAAAGCCGGGGAAGCACGTGGCGTGGCGTCCCTCGAGCAGGTCAAGCTCGCCCAGGATAAACGGGGCGGCGCAGATGGCGGCAACATGCTTGGTCGCGGCGAACTCGCAGACTACGTCGCAGACGCGCTGGTCGGCGCGCAGGTTGGTGGCGCCGGGCAGGCCGCCGGGCAGCACGACGCAGTCGTACTCGTCAAAGTTGACCTCGTCAAAGAGTGCGTCGCAGGTTACGGGAATCTGCAGCGAGCTTACGACCTCGCGCGTGGGCATGATCGAGACGAGCGTGGCGCGCACGCCGCCGCGACGCATGACATCGACCATGGTCAGGCATTCAATCGTTTCAAAGCCATCGGCGGCGAGAACGGCAACGCTGGGCATGAGGGTTCCTTTCATAGGCGGCATACAATTAGCCGTCTTATACCCCGAAGACCTCCGCTTGCCACGCTCGATTTTCCATTGTTTAAAAAGGGACGGGGCTATTTTAGCTACCCCACTTGCAGGGTAGCTAAAATAGCCCCGTCCGAATTAGCTACCCTCACCCATCCTCAACAATCTCAATCTGTAACATCTAGACCCACTTTTGACCCCTAACTGTTACAGATCAAGACAAACGGAAACCGCCCCGACAAAACGTCTAAATCTGTAACATCTACGGACCAAAACCGGGTCTTACTGTTACAGATCGAGACAGCCCCCAACAGCACCGCCCCGTTCGGGGAAACGACCGCTACAGGTACGGCGGGCAGAGGCTCACTTTTTTCTTCGGTTTTTCTTGACGGAATCTCACCTGTTGTAGTACTTTGTCCCAGTCTAAAAACGCGTGGACTTTTCTGGGCGCTAGCCACCTTTTTGCCACGCAACCGAGCAGTCGGTTGCGTGGCTTTTTTCGTCTTGGCAGCAGGTACCACATGCACCGCCAGAAGACCGCACGAGCCCACCTTCCGACTGCAGGGAACAGACGCACGAGACGTGCATCTGCAAGACAGCAGACGGAAGGGAGCCTAATGGCAGAAACAAACACAATCAAGCAACAGACCGCCGAGGCGGGAGCCGCGGGCGCGGGGCAGGTCAAGGCGGCGCTCCAGGTCTTTGCGGGCGGCGCCTGCTACGGCGCGATGGCCACGACCTACAAGCTCGCCTACGCCGCGGGCTTCACCTCAGCGCAGGTGGTGGCGAGCCAGGCGTGGTTCGGCTGCCTCTTCTTCGCCCTCGCCACGCTCGCAGGGCACGCACTCGGGCACCGCTGGCAGCGCGTGGGCTGGAAGCTCGCCCTCAAGCTCATGGGCCTGGGAGCCCTCACCTGCCTCACCTCAATCCTCTACTGCTACGCCATGAGCGTGCTGCCCGCCCCGGTGGCACTCACGCTCCTCTTCCAGTTCACGTGGCTGGGGCTCGTGTGGCAGACCGTCATGACGCGCCGGCCGCCGAGGCTCCTCCAAGTGGCCTCCGCCCTGGTCATCGTCTTCGGAACGGTGTTCGCCAGCGGCGTCTACAAGACCGGCATCACCGGGTACGACCCCGTGGCCCTGCTCTGCGCGCTGGGGGCGGCCGTGTCCTGCTCCCTCTTTGTCACCCTCTCCGGCAAGGTCGAGGCCCCCTGCTCGTCCGAGCAGCGTGGCGTCATCGTATGCGCGGGCTCCGTGGTCATGTCGCTCACGGTGTGTCCGGACTACGTCGTCTCGGGCGTCCTCGCCCAGGGCATCCTGCCCTTTGCCGTCATCGCCGGCTTCTTTGGCATGCTCTGCCCGGTCCTGCTCTTCGGCATGGGCTCTCCGCACCTGCCCGCGGGCCTGTCCACCGTCATGGCCGCCGCGGAACTCCCCGCCGGCCTGCTCATCGCCATGATCGTCCTCGGCGAGCCGCTCGGCGTCGTCGAGTGGCTGGGCGTCGCCATCATCCTCGCCGGCGTGTGCCTGGCACAGGTCCCCTCCCTGCTTGGAGGCCGGGAGGCACGTCGCGCCGCCGCAGGACAAGCCGTCAGCTAGTCACCCCTTCACAGGCGGCCCGCGCGCATCAGGGAAAGGGCTACGGGCCAGGCGCGCGAGGCCGCAAGGACGTTATAAAGCGTCCCCCGCAGAGATGGGGGCGCCAGAGAGAAGGAGGCACCATGCCATTTCCAAAAGGGTTCCTTTGGGGAGGAGCCACCGCCGCCAACCAATGCGAGGGAGGTTATGACGAGGGCGGCCGCGGCCTTGCCAACGTCGACGTCATCCCACACGGGCCGGAGCGCAACGACGTAAGCCGCGGCCTGAGGCGCATGCTCGACTTCGAGCCCGGGTACTACTACCCGGCCCAGACGGGCATCGACTTCTACCACCACTACCGCGAGGACATAGCCCTCTTCGCGGAGATGGGCTTTAAGGTCTTTCGCCTCTCCATCGCCTGGAGCCGCATCTTCCCCAATGGCGACGAGGAGGAGCCCAACGAGGCCGGGCTCGCTTTCTACGAGGACGTGTTCCGCTGCTGCCGCGAGCACGGGATCGAGCCCCTCGTGACCATAACGCACTTCGACTGCCCCATCCACCTCGTCAAGAAGTACGGCGCCTGGCGAAACCGCACCCTTATCGAGCTCTACAAGCGGCTTGTGACGGTGCTCTTCAACCGCTACCGCGGCCTCGTGCGCTGGTGGATCACGTTCAACGAGATGAACATGATCTTGCACCGTCCCTTCATGGGTGCCGGCATCGTCCTCGAGCCCGGGGAGAATGCCCGCGAGGCCGAGTACCGCGCCGCGCACAACGAGCTCGTGGCGAGCGCCTGGGCCACCAAGATCGCCCACGAGGTCGATCCGGAGAACAAGGTGGGCTGCATGCTCGCCGCGGGAAGCTACTACCCCTACTCCTGTCGTCCCGAGGACGTTCGCGCGGCGCAGGTCAAGAACCAGGAGGACCTCTTCTTCGTGGACGTGCAGGCGCGCGGTCGCTACCCCGGCTACGCGCTCAAGATGCTCGAGCGCGAGGGCATCGACGTGGGCATGACCGCCGAGGACGAGCGCATCCTTGCGGAGAACACCGTCGACTTCATCTCGTTTAGCTACTACTCCTCGCGCTGCACCGCGGGCGACCCCGACTCCGTGGGCGGGGTCGCCGAGGGCAACGCCTTCGCCGGCGTGGAGAACCCCTACGTGCGCACGAGCGACTGGGGCTGGGTCATCGACCCGCTGGGATTCCGCATCACGATCAACGACCTCTGGGACCGCTACCAGAAGCCGCTCTTTGTGGTGGAGAACGGCCTCGGCGCCTATGACGAGGTGCTTCCCGACGGCACGATCGAGGACGACTACCGCATCGCCTACCTGCGCGAGCACATCGAGGCCATGCGTGACGCCATCGAGCAGGACGGCGTCGAGATGCTCGGCTACACCACCTGGGGGCCGATCGACCTCGTGAGCGCGGGCTCCGGCGAGATGGAGAAGCGCTACGGCTTCATCTACGTGGACCGCGACAACCTGGGCAACGGCACGCTCGAGCGCAGGCGCAAGAAGAGCTTCTACTGGTATCAACAGGCCATCGCCACCAACGGAGGCGACCTGGGCTAGCCGCCCGGGCAATATCACTAAGGAGAAAATAATGGCTGAAAAATACGACGATCTGGCCAGATCCATACTCGAGAACGTAGGCGGCACAGAGAACGTCGCCAGCGTCGCGCACTGCATCACGCGCGTGCGCTTCAAACTCAAGGACGAGTCCCGCGCCAACACTGCCAAGATCGAGGCCCTCAAGGGCGTCATCCAGGTCATCCAGGCCAACGGCCAGTACCAGGTGGTCGTGGGTAACATCGTCGAGGACGTCTACGACGCGGTCCTGGAGGCCGGCAACTTCTCGGGCGGCGCAAGCGCCGACGACGAGCCCCAGGGCGATAAGACCGTTGCCTCCGTCGTCATCGACCTCATCTCTGGCATCTTCCAGCCCATCCTGGGACCGCTTGCCGCCGCAGGCATCATGAAGGGACTGCTTGCCCTCATCACCTACTTCGTCCCGGCCTTTGCAAACGACGGCCTCTACACGCTGCTCTACACCGTGGCTGACGGCTTCTTCTACTTCCTTCCCGTCGCCCTGGCGTTCAGTGCCGCGCGCAAGTTCCGCATGAACGAGTTCACCGGCGTGGCAATCGGCGTGGCGCTTCTCTACCCGACGATGGTCGCCCTGACCTCGGGCGAGGCGCTCGGCAGCATCGACCTCGGCGTGGCCGGCACGTTCTCGTGGTACGCCACCGCCCTCGGGCTCCCCATCATCATGCCCGTGTCCGGCTACGTGAGCTCGGTGATCCCCGTCCTTCTCATGGTGTGGTTCGGCTCTATCCTTGAGCGCTGGCTCAAGAGCTGGATGCCGGCTGCGCTCAAGATGTTCCTTGTCCCGCTCGCCACGATGACGGTCTCCATCGTCTTGGGCTACCTCATCATCGGCCCGGTGGCCACCCTCATCACCAACCTGCTGAGCGCGGCATTCTCGTTCATCTTCCAGCTCCCCGTGGTTGGTTCCGTCCTGGGCAGCGCCCTGGTTGGCGGACTGTGGATGTGCCTCGTCATCTTTGGCTTCCACTGGAGCCTCATCCCCATCTCCATCATGAATCTGAACACCCTCGGCCACGACAGCGTGCTCGCCGCCACCATCGGCCACGGGTTCGCGCTCGGAGCGGTCATCTTTGCCATGTACCTCAGAAACAAGGACGAGCGCTTCCGCGGCATCGCCCTTCCCGCGATGATCTCCGCCTTCTTCTTCGGCGTCACCGAGCCGGGCATCTACGGCATCGCCCTCCCCAACAAGCGCGCGTTCGTCGTGGCATGCCTGAGCTCCGCCGTGGGCGGCGCCATCGTGGGAATGACTGGCGCTCTCATGTACATCTCGGGCGGCCTCGGCGTCTTCAACCTGCTCAACTTTATCGACGGGACCCCTGGTGGCGCCGGGATCTCCCACATGATCTTCGCGATCATCGCCTCGCTCGTCTCTGCCGTCCTGGCCTTTGTTATCGAGTTCATCACCTACCGGCCCAACGACGATGAGGAAGGCACCCGCTAGCCTGCGCCCTCCTCAATCAGCTCTATGTAATTGAGGGGCAGTTGAGGTGGGTGAGGGCCGAGGGCGATCAAGGTGGCCGCCCTCGGCCCGGGACAACCTGCCAGAAGGCGTTTAGCTTTCTCGGGCGGCGCTGAAATGAACTGCGCCCCGATACTTGGACGGGTCAATTAGCGGCCTATGCCGCACATGGGGACTGATTTCGGAACTCCTCCGGGGTCAGTCCCTTTTGCTTAACCCGCCTCCTCTTGTTCCAGTGAACGGTATAGGCTTCGAGGTCCCGCTTGAACTCCTCGAAGCTCCGCCACGTCCGGCTCCTGTAGAATTCGTCCTTCAGGCGCCCGGGCAGCAGCTCCGTCGCATGAGCTTGCCCTCGCACGCCGCCGGCCCCGGCCGGGTCCGGGCACCCTTCGGCCTCCCGCTGGCCTTCGGCGCGCCCGCACCCCCTGTCGCAAAGCTCTGCTGCAAGAGTCCTCAGCGTGGCGTCGTGCCTGACTCTCCCGTCCATAAAGAAGCCCCCATTTCTAATGTTCAAGAAATGAGGGGCGGTTCAATTTCGGGACGGGGATTAAATAATCATTCGGAGCAAATCTATTTTTATCCCCGTGCCAGAAAAATCATCGGGCGTGGTCTGGGGCAAACAGTCTAGTTGCGCTTGAGGTGGACGACGGTTTCGCAGTGGAAGGTTTGCGGGAACAGATCGACCGGCGTGATCTTGACGGGGGAGAAGGTACCTTCCTCGACAAAGCGCTTAAGGTCGCGTGCCAGGGTGGCGGGGTCGCAGCTCACATAGGCGACATCGCGAGCGCTCGTGCTGGCGATGAGGTCGATAGCCTCGGGCGCCAGACCTGCGCGCGGCGGATCGACTACCAGGACATCGGCGTCCTGATCGGGGAACTCGCGCACCGCGTCGCCGCCGATGACGTCGACGTTATCGAGTTTGTTGATCTCTAGGTTACGGCGCAGGTCGCGCACGGCCGGGCCGTAGGCCTCGACGGCGGCAACAAAGTCGCAGCGGCGGGCGAGCGGCAGGGTGAAGGTTCCAGCTCCGCAATACAGGTCCACGGCAAGTTCGTCTTCCTGCGTGTCGAGCGCCTCCATGACAAGCTCGATCAAAATCTCGGCACCCTTTGTGTTGACCTGGAAAAACGACGGGGCCGAAAGGCGCATCTGGCCGTCGGCGATGTTCTCGGTCCAGGAGCCCTCGCCGGCGAGCATCTCAACCTTGGAGACGCGGCGGGCCTTCTTCTCACCCTTGCTCATAACGCGCACTATGCTCGTGGGGTGTGCGGCGTCTGCCAGCACGCGCGAGACTTGCGAGCGCGGAAACGACCCCGTGGGCGTCCAGAGCGCGACCTCGAGCGCTTTGGTGCGACGCGAGGCGCGAATGCCCACGCGCTCCAAGCCCAGGTCGTGGCTGCCGCTCAGATAGTTAAGCGCGCCGACGACCGATTTGAGCGCCTTGGGAAAACGCTTATCGAACAGCGGGCACGAATCGACGGTCACGATCTTGCTGGGATCGACGCCGTGCATGCCAAGACGCACGCGGCCGTTTACAACGGTCGGTTCGAGCTCAATTTTATTGCGGTAGCCCCAATCGTCCTTGGTGTGGCGGATGGGCTGCACCAGCTCGTCGACTTGCTCAGGGGTGAACTTGCCGATGCGCTCGAGCGTGGAGCGCAGGTTTTGCTCCTTGGCGGCGAGCTGTGCCGTGCGTGAGAGATTGCCCCACGAGCAGCCGCCGCAGATGCCCACGTAGGGGCAGGGGGGCTGAATGCGATCGGGGCTCGGCTCCAGAATCTCGGTGGTGCGGGCGCGCAAGAACGACTTGCCGTCCTGTACGACCTCGGCCTCGACGGTGTCGCCTGCCACGGCACCCTGCACAAAGACGGCTTTGCCGTTGTCGGCGTGCGCCAGCCCGTCGGCGCCGTAGGTCATCGATTCTATAGTGAGCTTCATATCCCTGCCTGTCATTCGTGTTGTTGCTCGCACCATGGTAGCAGGGAAAAGCGCCCCGCATCCGAGGCTTTCCTCAAATGCGGGGCGCTTCTACAAACTGCTTCTACAAACGACTATTTCGTCTTGCCGGTAATGAGCGTCTTAAGACCCAGGCCGATCAGGCCCAGGCCCATGCGCACACGACCGGGGCGATGGCGCTCGATGGCCTTGGTCTTGCCGGCGGGCTTATCGCGACGGGCGCTCGTCTCGGGTGCGGGCTTAGCTGCCTGCGGCTCGGGCTGAGGTGCAGGTGCGGGCTCGGGCTCAATGACGGTCGCCTGGACCTTCTGAACCTCGGGTGTGGCCGGCTGCGGCTTAGGAGCAGGGGCGGGCTTTGCCTCAATGACGGGCTCGGGCGCGGCCTCGGCGTTGCGGTAGGCACGCTCCAGCAGGGCTTCCTGCGAGTTGAAGGGTTTCTCACCCTCTGCGCGCTCCACGGGGACCCAGGTGCCGTCGCTCGTGAGGCTGCGGGCCTTCACGTTGTCGCGCAGCTGCATGCTCATGTACTCGTGCACCAGGGCGCGGCAGGTGGGGTCGAGCACGGGGAAGGCGATCTCCACGCGGTGCTCGGTGTTGCGTGTCATCATGTCGGCCGAGCTCAGATAGATCATGTCCGAGTCCACGCCAAAGGCGTAAACGCGCGCATGCTCCAAAAAGCGTCCGACGATAGAACGGACATGCACGTTCTCGGTCTTGCCAGGAACGCCCGGCTTGAGGCACGAGATGCCGCGGATGATCATGTCCACGCGGACTCCTGCGCACGATGCCTCGGCGATCTTGTCGATGACCTCGCGGTCGGTGAGCGAGTTGAGTTTAAAGAACACGCGGGCGGGCTCGCCGGCGAGGGCGCGCTGGATCTCGCGGTCAAGCCCGCGCATGATGAGCGGTTTCAGTCCGACGGGCGCCACGCCCAGGAAGCGGTAATCGCCGCGCAGGTTGCCCAGCGACAGGTTGCGGAAGAACAGGTTGGCGTCCTCGCCGATGCCGGGGTGAGCGGTCATGAGCATAAAGTCGCTGTAGAGTTTGGACGTCTTCTCGTTAAAGTTGCCGGTGCCCAGCAGCGTCAGGCGCGTTAGCGCCATGCCCTCGCGATAGGTGAGCTGGCAGATCTTGGAGTGGCACTTAAAGCCCTCGGAGCCGTAGATGACGGTGCAGCCGGCCTCTTCCAGGCGCTCGGCCCACTCGATGTTGTTCTGCTCGTCAAAGCGCGCGCGGAGCTCCATGAGCACCGTGACCTCTTTGCCGTTCTCGGCGGCATCGATCAGTGACTCGCACAGGCGGCTCTGCTTGGCCACGCGGTAGAGCGTGATGCGCAGTGAGATGCACTCGGGGTCGTAGGCGGCCTCGTGCACTAGATCCAGGAAGGGGTTCATGGCCTCATAGGGATAAAAGAGCAGCTTGTCGTGCTGAAGTACCTGCTCGCGGATGGAGCGGGTTATATCGATGGTGGAGTTGGGCTGCGGCTTAAACGGCGTAAAGAGCAGCTCGTTGCGCAGGTGCTCGGGAATCTTGCCCTCAATGCCAAAGACATAGCCCAGGTTGAGCGGGATATCGCAGGTAAAGACCGAGCGACGCGAGAGCTCGAGCGCCTTGCGGATAGTCTTGAGCGTTGCTTTTTCGAGTGAGCCCGAGACGGCGAGTACTACCGGCTGCAGGCGCAGGCGCTTCTTGAGGATGCGCTTCATGTGCTGACGGTAGTCCTCTTCCTCTTCGACGCCCTCGCCGTCCGGATCGATGTCGGCGTTGCGGGTGACGCGGATGAGCGCGCGGTCGAGCGGTTTATAGGAGCCAAAGCAACTGTCCAGGCAGGCGAGGATGACGTCCTCGAGCAGAATGTAGGAGTAGGTGCCGGTGGGCGAGGGGATCTCGACCACGCGGTTCATCGAGGCGGGAATCTCGATCAGGCCCAGCAGACTTTCCTCGTCGGTGACGCCGTCCAAGCCGCAGGCCAGGTAGAGCGCGCCGTTGCGCAGGTTGGGGAAGGGGTGGCGCGGGTCGATCACCAGCGGCGAGATGACCGGCGACACGTAGGCCTGGAAGTAGCGGGTGACAAAGGTGCGCTCCTCGGGCGTAAGCGAATCGATGCGAGCGCGGTGAACGCCCAGGGCGTTGAGTTTGCCCTCGATGTTCTTAAAAATGGACTCCCAACGGGTAAGGAGCCCGGGCAGCTCTGCCATGACGGCATCGACCTGTTCGGAGGCGGTCATATTGCTCTTGTTGTCGACAGGTTGCTTTTTGAGCTCGGTCAGGTCGGACAGGCCACCCACGCGCACCATGAGGAACTCATTGAGGTTTGACTCGAAGATCGAGACGAACTTTAGACGCTCGAACAAAGGAACGGTCTCGTCGAATGCCTCGTCAAGCACGCGGTTATCAAAGCGCAGCCAGCTGAGCTCTCGGTTCTGCGTGTACGAGAAGTCGCGCGGCGGTTTGCGCAGCTTTGCGGCGGCTTGCTTTTTTTCGATTTTGCTCGGCATATTCATCTGTCCGTTCAGTCCCCGCAGGGGACGGTAGCCTAACACTATTTTCTATTGTCTCAATTTAGTCGACCTATGGCACGGACGCATTGTGCGAACGGTATCTTTACCTACTTCTAACGCTGACGAGTCGAAGTACTAACGCCCGGTGCTTTGATTAAGCGATCTATATCCTCACACAACTGGTGAGAATGTATGAATAAGAATGATAGCAAGCTGAATATAATCGAATGTAGGTCGAATCGAGGACAGGCGTCATATATATGCAGAAAACCGTTTT
Source organism: uncultured Collinsella sp. (assembly GCA_902466075.1). Classification (GTDB taxonomy): domain Bacteria; phylum Actinomycetota; class Coriobacteriia; order Coriobacteriales; family Coriobacteriaceae; genus Collinsella. The sequence goes on along the minus strand of CABQQA010000007.1, from coordinate 309 downwards.
CGCTATGCAATTTTGAATCATGGATAACTTTGAGTGTTTCGTCTTGAATTACTAGAAAAAAATAACGTTTACCTAGGAAAATCTGCTTTACGAAACTGAAGTGCATCATGGGGGAATCATATGCGATATACCGTTCATCGCACTTTGCTGACCGTTCGGGGGCGAGGTGGAATTGCGGGTGGTTTTTGGATATAACTAGAGCTGTCAGCAAGCAGCGTCCCATATGGAGGGGCGCTGATACATTCGGCCAGTAAGGCCCGAAAGAAAGGTAGGAGGCCATGACGAAAGGTCTGCACGTGCCTTCCGAGA
>CABQQA010000006.1:0-112731 GCA_902466075.1 uncultured Collinsella sp. | reverse complement strand
GGCCGTGGCGGCCCGCGCTGCATGAGCATGCCCTTCTGGCGCGAGGACCTCTAAGGTTTTCAAAGACCCGTACAGGTCTTACTACAAACATCTAGCTGACATTAGATGTCTCCCAATGGGACGGTGCGGTTCTTTCGCACCGTCCCATTCATGTTTATTGACGCTAAATTAAGATCAGATAAGGTGGCCATGGATATCAAGACAATTGGCGTTGAGGATTGGCTCAACGTTTGGGAGAAGAGTGCTACCTGGGATATCGCTCAGTCGACGATCTCGTCGCTGACCATGGGTGAGCTTCGCGCACTTGACGAGCGGGACGGTGCTACGTTCTACGAGCGCCTGGATCGCGAGAAGATGAATTACGGCTGGATCGAGGGTTCGCCGGAGTTTAAGGCCGAAGTCGCCAAGCTGTATCGTCGCGAGGTCAATCCCGATCACATTTTGCAGACCAATGGCTGTACGGGTGCTAACCTCAACGCCATCATGGCCGTGGTCGAGCCCGGCGACCATGTGATTGCCGAGTGGCCCACCTATGCGCCGCTCTATGAGATTCCGCGTACGCTCGGTGCCGAGGTCGAGTATTGGGAGCTTCGCGAGGAGCTCGGCTGGAAGCCCGATATCGAGGAGCTCAAGCGCCTGGTTCGGTCCACCACCAAGCTCATCTGCATCAACAACGCATCGAACCCCATCGGTACCGTGCTCGATGCCGATACGCTCGGCCAGATTGCCGAGATCGCCCGCTCGGTGGGCGCCTATGTGCTGTGCGACGAGGTGTATCTGCCGCTCGAGAACACCGAGTCCTTTATATCGATGGCCGACGTGTACGAGAAGGCCATTGTCACCAACTCGGTGTCCAAGACCTATTCGACGCCCGCGGCTCGCGTGGGCTGGGTCGTGGCCGACGAAGAGGTCTCCAACCGCATCCGCACCTATCGTGACTACACCATGATCTGCGGCGGCGTGTTCAACGACGCCCTGGCGACCTACGTGCTCGAGCACAAGGATAAGATCCTTGAGCGCAACCGTAAGATCGTGTTTGGCAACCGTGATATCGCTCAGGCATGGATCGATACGCAGAGCCGCGTCTCTTGGACGGCGCCGCAGGGCGTATCCACCTCGTTTATCCAGCTGGATATTCCCGAGGACGATGAGGAGTTCTGCAAGCGCCTGTTGGCCGAGAGGGGAGTGCTGCTGGTTCCCGGCAGCCGCTTTGAGCTTCCCTGCGGCGCGCGTCTGGGCTACTGCGCGAGCGAAGACGTTCTTCGCGAGGGCCTGAGGCTTCTGGGCGAGGCGCTGGCGGAGTTTGATCGCTAGGATTCCGACGGCTCTCAAAGCCACTCAAATCTGTCTACGATTATCGATAACAGACCCGTTTCCCATGAGGGGAGCGGGTCTGTTTTTCTATACCGAGAAGTCAAGTTGTTACAAATGAGGCCGTAAGGCGAGCCGGTGTTCGTTGGGCCTTATACTGAACTTCCGGTGAACGGTACCAAGCGTCTGGTAAACGGTAATATGCATACCAGAAATGAATAGGACAAACTTTTTTCTGAATAAAAATGAAAATGGTTGAGACGCGGTATGAATCGCTAATTCTATTCATAGCTTTATTAGAAATATGCAATTTGAGGGTGGTTTAATAAAGTTAAGTTCCATTTGCTATTTGGACTGAAAACACGTTTTAGCACGTAAATACACTTTATTAAGTCAAAGTGTACTATGCGTGAAGTATATGTGTATGCCGTTCACCCCCCATAAAAAACCGTTCGGGGGCAAGGTGGAAGTATGGGCTGATTTTGGATATAAATATGTCGTCAGCAATAACGCCTCACACGGAGGGGCGCTAACGAATCGGCCCTGACAGGGGCCCGAAAGAAAGGTAGGAGGCCATGACGAAAGGTCTGCACGTGCCTTCCGAGATCGGCAAGCTCAGGAAGGTCTGCCTGCACCGTCCCGGCGACGAGCTCCTCAACCTGCCGCCCGACGAGCTCGAGCGACTCCTGTTCGACGACGTCCCGTTCCTGGAGGTCGCGCAGCAGGAGCACGACACCTTCGCCCAGATCCTTAAGGACCAGGGCGTGGAGGTGCTCTACCTCGAGAACCTCGTCGCAGAGGTGTTCGACCAGGTCCCCGGCGCCCGCGCCGAGTTCACCGACCAGTACATCGCCGAGGCGGGCATCCGCGGCCAGCAGATGCCGCAGATCGTCCGCGAGAAGCTGGACTCCATCGAGGACAACCTCGAGTTCGTCAAGAAGACCATGGCCGGCATGACCAAGGCCGAGATCGACATGCCCCTCACGGCGTCCACGACCCTCGACTCCCTGGTCAACTCCGAGTCCGAGTCCGACCTGATCATCGACCCGATGCCCAACCTCTACTTCACCCGCGACCCGTTCGCGGTCGTCGGCGAGGGCGTCAACCTCAACCGCATGTACTCGGTCACCCGCAACCGCGAGACCCTGTACGGCAAGTACGTCTTCAAGTACCACCCCGACTACAAGGACGTTTCCCTGTATTTCCGCCGCGACTGCCAGTTCCACACCGAGGGCGGCGACGTGCTGAACATCAACGAGAAGACCCTCGCCGTCGGCATCTCCCAGCGCACCCAGGCGGCCGCGATCGATGTCATGGCCCAGAACATCTTCTGGAACTCCGACTCCAAGGTCGAGCGCATCCTGGCCTTCGACATCCCCGTCTCGCGCGCCTTCATGCACCTCGACACGGTCTTCACCCAGATCGACGTCGATAAGTTCACGATCCACCCCGCCATCATGGGCACCCTGCGCGTCTACGAGCTGACCGCCGGCAAGAACCCGGGCGACGTGAACATCCGCCTGATCGAGGACACCCTCGAGCACGTCCTGGAGGACGCCACCGGCGTTGACCAGGTCAAGCTGATCCCCTGCGGCGGCGGCGACCCGATCGCGGCCTCCCGCGAGCAGTGGAACGACGGCTCCAACACCCTGTGCGTCGAGCCCGGCAAGATCTGCGTCTACGCCCGCAACACCGTCACCAACGACGTGCTGTACAAGGAGGGCCTGGACCTTCTCGTCGTGCCCTCCGCCGAGCTCTCCCGCGGCCGTGGCGGCCCGCGCTGCATGAGCATGCCCTTCTGGCGCGAGGACCTCTAAGTCTTTCCGTTTCCGGTGCGGTCCCCCTACAACCGCACCGGCTTCGCCCGTTAAACGGGCAACACTAATACTTACGTAATTCATTTCTTCGAAAGGATTCGAACCATGGGTGTTAACCTCTCCGGCCGTAGCTTCCTCAAGCTCCTCGACCTCACCACCGAGGAGATCGAGTACCTGCTCAAGCTCTCCAAGAACTTCAAGGACATGAAGCGCGCTGGCGTTCCGCACCGCTATCTCGAGGGCAAGAACATCGTTCTGCTCTTCCAGAAGACCTCCACTCGTACCCGCTGCGCCTTCGAGGTCGGCGGCATGGATCTGGGCATGGGCGTCACCTACCTCGATCCGGGCTCGTCGCAGATGGGCAAGAAGGAGTCCATCGAGGATACCGCCCGCGTTCTCGGCCGCATGTATGACGGCATTGAGTTCCGTGGCTTTGCCCAGGACGACGTCGAGGAGCTCGCTGCTAAGTCCGGCGTGCCCGTGTGGAACGGCCTGACCACTGAGTGGCATCCCACCCAGATGCTCGCCGACATCCTGACCGTCCAGGAGAACTTCAACTACGACATCAAGGGCAAGACCCTCGTCTTCATGGGCGACTGCAAGAACAACGTTGCTCGCTCCCTCATGGTCGTCTGCTCCAAGCTCGGCATGAACTTCGTGGCCTGCGGCCCCGAGGAGTGCATGCCCGCCGATGACGTCATCGAGGCCTGCAAGCCCATCGCCGAGGCCAACGGCTGCACCATCAAGCTGACCACCGACGTCAAGGACGGCGTCGCCGGTGCCGACGTTCTCTACACCGACGTGTGGGTCTCCATGGGCGAGCCCGACGAGGTTTGGGCCGAGCGCATCGCTCAGCTCACCCCGTATCGTGTCACCTCCGAGGTCATGGCTATGGCCAACCCGGGTGCCATCTTCCTGCACTGCCTGCCCAGCTTCCACGACACCAACACCACGATTGGCGCCGAGAAGTGCGAGCAGTTCGGCATCACCGAGCAGGAGGTCACCGACGAGGTCTTCGAGAGCCCCGCTTCCAAGGTCTTCGACGAGGCCGAGAACCGCATGCACACCATCAAGGCTGTCATGTACGCTACGCTCAAGTAAGAGCTTCTAGCATCTCGCTCGGGGTGCATTGCTGCGCACCCCGAGCGCTTTTGTCTGGTAAAAATCTCGCACTGAGCGACATGCACGGCACGGAAGAGCCGCTTCGGGCGAGATCAGTAAATGATTTATGAAGGGGGGATGAGAACTATGACTGAGACCGCTAAGAAAAAGCGCGGTATGCCTTCATCGTTCACCATTCTTCTTGCTCTGCTGGCAATCGTCGCGGTTGTTACCGTTATCGTCTCCGGTACGTCCGGTGGCGAGGTTACCGCTGCCCGCCTGAGCGATTTCTGCACCGCCCCGGTCAAGGGCTTCGCTGACGCTCTGCCCGTCTGCCTCTTCGTTATGATCCTCGGCGGCTTCCTCGGCATGATGACCGAGACCGGCGCCCTGGACAACGGCATTGCCGTTCTGGTGCAGAAGCTTAAGGGCAATGAGATCATGCTCATTCCCGTGCTGATGCTCATCTTCTCCCTCGGTGGTACCACCTATGGTATGTGCGAGGAGACCGTTCCCTTCTACGCCCTGCTCGCCGCTACCATGATGGCCGCTGGCTTCGACCCCATGGTCGGTGCCGCCACCGTCCTGCTCGGCGCTGGCTGCGGCTGCCTGGGCTCCACGGTTAACCCGTTCGCCGTCGGCGCTGCCGTTGACGCTCTGACCGGCGTTGGCATTGAGGTCAACCAGTCCATCATCATCGGCCTCGGTGCCGTCCTGTGGATTGTCACTACCGCTATGTCCATCGTCTTCGTGATGAACTATGCCAAGAAGGTCAAGGCTGACAAGGGTTCCACCATCCTTTCGATGCAGGAGCTCAAGGACGCCGAAGAGGCTCACGGCAAGGCTGCTTCCGAGGTCCACAAGGAGGTCAAGCTCACCGGTCGTCAGAAGGGTGTTCTGATCGCCTTTGCCTTCACCTTCGTCGTCATGATCGTCGGCTTCATTCCGCTGGCCGACCTCAACGAGGGCGTCGCCAACTTCTTCGACGCCGGCGCTGTCTACGACGCCGACGGTAACGCCGTCGTCCAGGGCTGGTCTGCCCTGATCACCGGCCTGCCCATTGGCCAGTGGTACTTCGACGAGGCTTCCACCTGGTTCTTCCTCATGGCTATCCTGATCGGTATCATCGGTGGCCTGTCCGAGAAGCAGATCGTCAACACCTTTATCACCGGCGCTGCCGACATGATGTCCGTTGTTCTCGTCATTGCCCTCGCCCGTGGTATCTCCGTCCTCATGGCTAGCACCGGCCTCGACGTCTACGTCCTCGACGCTGCCGCCAATGCCCTGGCTGGCCTGTCCGGCGTGATCTTCGCTCCCATGAGCTTCCTGGTCTACTTCGGCCTGTCCTTCCTGATCCCCTCGACCTCCGGTATGGCCACTGTCTCCATGCCCATCATGGGACCGCTGGCTGTTAAGCTCGGCTTCTCACCCGAGGTTATGGTCATGATCTTCTCCGCCGCCATCGGTGTCGTGAACCTGTTCACCCCGACCTCCGGCGCCATCATGGGCGGTCTCGCCCTGGCCAAGATCGAGTGGACGACCTGGCTCAAGTTTGCCCTTAAGCTCATCGTCGCTCTCTCCGTCGTCTGCGCCGTCATTCTGACCGTCGCCTGCGTGCTGCTCTAAGTACCCAACGGGTACCCCACGGAAACCATGACGATCCTGTAAAGGATCACCTGGTCATCGTCTGTCCGGTGGGGTAACCCCACCGGTAGACTCCTACCTTTAGCCTCCTCCCGTTCCGTGCGCGGGAGGGGGCGCTCTTGTGTTCCGGCGTTTTGCCAAACGCCGGAACCCCTCGACGCTGCAAGCCCGCCAGAGCGGCAATCTGACGTTCAATCGTCGGGCATGGCCAAAAGGCCTATGCCCTCCTCTTTCACGTCACCTTGCTCGCTCTGGTGGGCTTTCGCTGACTTATGCTCAACCTGCGGCGCTGCCATTGTTGGCGCAGGGGGCGGCTTGCTCGCTCTGGTGCCTGTTCGCTGTCCGTTCTCTGCCCGCGACGTTTCTGCTGTTGGTGCAAAGGGGTCAGGTTACTTTGCGCCAAAAGGGGAAGTTGCGGTGGAATAGTTCCCGTTTGGCCGTCTTGAGGGGTTAAACAGGAGCTATTTCACCGCAACTTATCGATGGCGTGTTTGGTTGGTGCCTGTTGATGGCCTGGGCATCGGGGAGGGCAGGCTCCGTTATAATCGCCTAGGACATTAAAGGGAAACGGGACGGGAGCCATACATGCGCCAGGGTTTCGACAACGCGAAGTATATCGAGCTGCAGGCTGCTCACATTAAGGAGCGCATCTCGCAGTTTGGTGGCAAGCTCTATTTGGAGTTTGGCGGTAAGCTGTTCGATGACTATCATGCGAGCCGAGTGCTGCCCGGTTTTGAACCGGACAGCAAGTTCCGCATGCTCAAGAGCATCGCCGACGATGTCGAGGTTATCATCGCGATCAACGCGAACCACATCGAGAAAAACAAGGCTCGTGGTGACCTTGGCATTACCTATGACGAGGATGTGCTGCGCCTGGTTGACCTGTTCCGCGGCAACGGCTTTGCCGTCGCGGCTGTGGTTATCACCCAGTACGCCGGCCAGCCTGCTGCCGATGTGTTCCGCAACCGCTTGAACGCGCTCGGTATTCCCGCCAAGCTGCACTATCCCATCGAGGGGTATCCGCACGATGTCGATCTGATCGTGTCCGACGATGGCTACGGCAAGAACGAGTTTGTCGAGACCACGCGTCCGCTCGTTGTCGTGACGGCACCCGGCCCCGGCTCGGGCAAGCTCGCCACTTGCCTCTCGCAGCTGTATCACGAGCATAAGCACGGTACCGCCGCCGGCTATGCCAAGTTTGAGACCTTCCCGGTCTGGAATCTTCCTCTGACGCATCCGGTCAATATTGCCTACGAGGCCGCCACGGCTGACCTCGACGACGCCAATATCATCGATTCGTTCCACCTTGAGGCCTACAACAAGACCACGGTCAACTACAACCGCGACGTCGAGGCCTTCCCGGTAGTCCGTGCCCTGATGGAAAAGATCCTGGGCAAGAGCCCCTACCAGAGCCCTACGGACATGGGCGTCAATATGGTCGGCTTTGCCATCACCGATGACGATGCCTGCCGCGACGCTTCCAAGATGGAGATCGTCCGCCGCTACTTTACCGCGGTCGAAAATGTGCGCCGTACCGGCGTGGGCGATGAGCAAGTCGACCGTCTCAAGATTATTATGAAGAAAGCCGGCATCGATAAGAACTACTCACCGGCGCGCTCGGCGGCCCTCACCAGGGAGCAGCTGACGGGTGGTCCCGTGGGTGCCATGGTCATGCCCGATGGCTCCGTGGTGACCGGTAAGACCTCCACGCGCCTGGGCGCCGCAAGTTCGCTCATTATGAACGCCCTCAAGCATGTCTCGGGCGTCGACCTTGAGCTCGAGGTCATTAGCGATGAGGCGATCGAGCCCATCAGCAAGCTCAAGACGCATTTCCTGGGTAGCAAAAACCCGCGCCTCCACACCGACGAGACGCTTATGGCGCTGTCGATCACCTCGGCCACGAGTGAGACGGCCGCTCGCGTCCTTTCGGGCCTGGAGCAGTTGCGCGGTTGCGATGCCTTCTTTAGCGTGATTATCTCGCCGACGGACGAGACGGTACTGCGCAAACTGGGTATCAACGTGTGCTGCGAGCCCAAGTTTGAGCGCCGTGGTTTCTTCCATCGCTAAGTTTGAAGCACCGCGGTAATTGCATTGCATTTTGGCCGTATCGGGTTAGCGCCCGGTACGGCTTTTTGATCAATAAAGCGCCTATTTCGGCGAAAAAATAGCCGTTTACCTGCCTAGAAACAATTTGAGCGGTATACAATAACTGTAACTGTTTCATCCTTAGCGGGATGCCGCATGATGGATATTACCTGCCATCGTGAGGTGTGTCGGTCGCGCACGGCGCGTTAGATGCTCGTGCTCGGTTTGAGGAGGCTGCTATGGCGGGCAAGGGTCGTGCGAGTGTCAACGATATGAAGCGTGTCGAGGTGCTGGTGTTGATTGAGATCGACCAGCAAACCGAAGACAATGGCGGGCCGTATGGTTTCTCGCGCAAAACGCTTGCCGAGCGCGTGGGGGTTTCGCCGTATCGTGCCCGCGCCGCAATCGATCGCTTGGATTCCGAAGGCATGATTGATGTCGTCTCGCGTTATAGCGACGACGGCGGTCAGCTTGCAAATGGCATTTGCCTCACCGAACGTGGCGAGTGGTATCTTGAGGGCGTCCGTACCGGCATGCTCGTTCAGGAAATGCTTGAGGACGAGGTTGCTGATCGATAGCAGCATGTAACCCTTGCCATAGCGACGCCGCCTGGGAAACCGGGCGGCGTTTTGTTTCAAGATTGAGAAATGCAATCGCACGCGAGAAAAATTGCGAACGGTCCGCGGCGCGAGTATTACAATGAAGACCCGTAAGATGTGGATAAACAACTTCTACGGGAAGCGCAGGTAACTCAATATGACCAAGCATGTGTTCGTAACCGGTGGCGTGGTTTCGTCCCTGGGCAAGGGTATCACCGCGGCCTCGCTGGGCCGTCTGCTCAAGTCGCGTGGCTACAAAGTAACGATGCAGAAGGCCGACCCGTATCTGAACGTCGACCCCGGTACCATGAGCCCGTTCCAGCATGGTGAGGTCTTTGTAACCGAGGACGGTTACGAGTCCGACCTGGACCTGGGTCATTACGAGCGCTTTATTGATGAGAACCTGACCCGCGATTCCAACTTTACGACCGGTGCCATCTACAAAAGCCTAATCGCCCGCGAGCGTCGCGGCGACTTTTTGGGCGGTACCGTGCAGGTGATTCCTCACGTCACCAATGCCATTAAGGACAAGTTTCGCCGCATCGAGGAGCAGACCGGCTCCGATGTAGTCATCACCGAGCTGGGCGGCACGATCGGCGACATCGAGTCCCAACCGTTTGTGGAGGCCATCCGTCAGTACCGCAAGGAGGCCGGCCCCGAGAACGTCTGCTACATCCACGTGTCGCTCGTTCCCTATATTGCCGCCGCCCACGAGGTCAAGACCAAGCCCACGCAGCATTCCGTCAAGGAGCTCCGCAGCTTTGGCATCCAGCCCGATATTATCGTGCTGCGCTCCGACCACCATATCGATGACGCTATCCGCGGAAAGATCGCAAGCTTCTGCGACGTCGACACCGATTGCGTCTTTACCAATGAGGACTGCGCGAGCATCTACGACGTGCCGCAGCTGCTTGCCGAGCAGGACTTTGACCTGCGTATTTGCGAGCGCCTGGGCCTGGACCCGCGTGAGCGCGACATGAGCGAGTGGAATGAGTTCCTGCGTAAGCAGAACCATGCCAATCATCACGCCGACAAGGTGAAGATCGCCGTCGTGGGTAAGTACACGCAGCTGCCCGATGCGTACCTGTCGGTTATCGAGGCCCTGCACCATGCGGGCGTCTTCTACGATCGCCATGTGGACGTCCAGCTGGTCGACGGCGAGAGCCTCGACGAGCAGAATGTCTCCGAGGTTCTGGGCGACGCCTCGGGCATCCTGGTCCCCGGCGGCTTTGGCAAGCGCGCCCTGGAGGGCAAGATCCTCGCGGCCGAGTTTGCCCGTGAGCACAAGATTCCGTATCTGGGCATTTGCCTGGGTATGCAGGTGGCCGTGTGCGAGTTCGCCCGCAACGTCGTCGGCCTTGCCGGCGCCAGCTCCTCCGAGTTCGATCCGGACGGCCCGTTTAGCGTCATCGATCTGATGAGCTCGCAGGAAGACGTGACCGAGAAGGGCGGCACCATGCGCCTGGGCGCCTATCCGTGCAAGCTCGCCGCCGATACCCTTGCTCGCGAGGCATATGGCGAGGAACTCGTCTACGAGCGTCACCGTCACCGCTTTGAGTTCAACAACGCCTTCCGCGACCAGCTCGAGGACGCCGGCTTGGTTATCTCTGGCCTCTCACCCGACGAGCGCCTGGTCGAGATGGTCGAGCTGCCGCGCGACGTGCATCCGTGGTATGTGGCAACCCAGGCTCACCCCGAGTTCAAGAGCCGTCCGACCAACCCGCAGCCGCTGTTCCGAGAGTTCGTGCGTGCCTCGATCGGTCAGCACGAGGGTGTCGATCGCCTACAGGTGACGCCCATGAACCTCGCTACGGACTAAGGGTGCCGGCGAACAAAGAACATACCGAAGCTACTCCCTCGTCGCTCGCCGTGGCGGCGGGGGAGTATCTCGATTACCTCGCGGTCGAGCGGGGTTTGGCGCGCAACACGATTGCGGCCTATCGTCGTGACCTGACGACGTACTGCGCCTATCTGGAGCGAGCGGGCATCATGTCTTTTGATGAGGTGACTCGTCGGGTCGTGGAGGGCTTTGTCGCCGACCGTCGCGATGGGGGCTATTCCGATGCCTCGGTGGAGCGTGCGCTTGCGGCCGTGAAGGGCCTGCATGCCTTTTTGGTGCGCGATGGGGCTGTGGCCCAAAACCCGACGGCGGCGTTGCGCCTGCCTAAAAAGGCTGAGCGTTTGCCGGAGTATCTATCGGTGGAGGATGTCTCGGCGCTGCTCGATCAAGACTTCCCCGAGGGCGAGATGGGCTTGCGCGACCATGCCATCTTGGAAGTGCTCTACGGATGCGGTTTGCGTGTGAGCGAGTTGGTGGGGCTCGATGTGGGCGATATCCATATCGACGATGGTTTTGTACTCGTTCGCGGTAAGGGCTCAAAGGAACGCCTGTCCCCGCTGGTGGGAAGCGCGGCGCGAGCTCTGACGCTCTATGTAGCTGAGGGGCGTTCTCGCTTGGCAGCCCATGCCCGCGGAACCGAGACTTCGGCGGTCTTTTTAAATAAGAACGGCCGCCGTCTGTCGCGCCAGGGCATCCATGCCATCTGTGAGCGCTACGGGCGCCAGGTAGGGCTGGTGGGACTCCATCCCCATACGCTGCGCCACTCCTTTGCCACCCATATGCTTGCGGGCGGTGCAGACCTCCGTGTGCTACAGGAGATCTTGGGACATGCCGATATATCGACCACGCAGGTCTACACGCATGTCGATCGTACGCAACTGACCGAGGTCTATCTGGCGGCGCACCCGCTGGCACATCGCTAACACATCGCTGGCCTGCATATCTATAGGTATTTGGGGACGGGCCCCAGATTGCCGCGGCGTGCTTTTGCGCGCGCATGGGCAATCTGGGGCCCGTCCCATTTTCGCCACTTGTCGTCGTGGTGGTGGGACGCACGTGCCTTGGGTGGGGGAGTTTGGGGGCGATGTGAACGGCATGTAAAGGGACGCAAAAATCGCCTCAAGGTCAACTTGAAGGTTGAGGTTGAAAGGCGGGGTGCCACAGGTGGCATCCCGCCGTTGCTGTAAACACAACATATTGTGTTTTCGAACATATGATTGGGGGGTGTTTTGCAATATATGGTGGGTGGAGTGGTGGGGCGGGGTGGGGGAAGGGGTGGGGAAAGGTGTTGAAAAATGGGGCGGTTCCCCATATTATTAATGACGTCGACAGGCGGGGTGGTTCCCCGCGTACGTGCCATCTGAGTAACCGAGGGGAGGGCGCACATGGGAATGACTGGTGCATACGAGCGCAATCTCGATGCAAAAGGTCGTCTGTCCCTGCCTGCACCCCTTCGCGAGGAGCTTGGAGAGCACGTTCGCGTGTTCAAAGCCCTGGATGTCGATGCTCTGTACGTGTTCTCTGCCGAGGCCTTCGATAAGTGGGTCGAAGGACTCTTCGCGGGTCGTGAGGGCCACGAGGGTTTTAACCCGCGTGACATCAACGACCAGAAGCTCATGAGGGCGATCAACAAGCGCACCACGTCGATGGACGTGGACAGCGCCGGTCGTATCGGCCTTTCCGAGTCTCTCCGCAAGCAGGCGAACCTCGACCGCGAGGTCACGGTTGTGGGCAACTACGACCACCTTGAGGTTTGGGATCGCGCCGCGGCCGATGAGGACGATGACGATGAGGCCCTGCTGGACCTCTTCTTCTCGTAAGGGCAAGGCACGGGTAACGGATGGAGCGTGGGATCTTGACACAAGAATATCGGCATGAACCTGTCATGCTCGGCGAAGTGCTTGAGTCGCTGCGGCTAAAGAGCGGCTCCGTTGTCTGCGATTGCACCCTTGGCGGTGCCGGCCATTCGGTAAAGATGGCCGCGCAGGTGGGGGAGACGGGTCTTTTGCTCGGCGTCGATCAGGACGACATGGCCCTCGAGGCCGCTGGCGCCCGTCTGGACCGCGAGGTTCCCGGCGTTCCGCACCAGCTGCTGAAGGGCAACTTCGGCGACTTGGACGAGCTGCTTTGCTCGGCCGAGGTGCCCGGGGTCGATGGCTTCCTGTTCGATTTGGGCGTTTCGTCACCGCAACTCGATATCCCTGGAAGGGGCTTTTCGTATAACGAGGACGCCCCATTGGACATGCGGATGGATCCGGGTAATAACACCTTAAACGCAGCTGAGGTCATCAACACCTATAACGAACACGACCTCGCCCGGATTCTACGCGTCTACGGCGAAGAGAAGTTCGCCTCGCAGATCGCGCGCGAGATCGTGCGCCGCCGCGAGCAAGAACCGATCGAAACCACCGGCCAATTTGTCGAGATCATCAAGGCGGGTATCCCGGCTGCCGCTCGTCGGCATGGCGGACACCCGGCCAAGAAAAGTTTCCAGGCCATTCGCATCGAGGTCAATCACGAGCTCGATGTGCTCGAACGAGGGCTTGATGCCGCCACCAGGTGGCTCAACCCGGGCGGACGTATCTGCGTCATCTCGTATCACTCGCTCGAGGACCGTATCGTAAAGAACCACTTTAAGGAGATGAGCCAGGGGTGCACGTGTCCGCCGGAGATTCCGGTGTGCGTGTGCGGCAACGTGCCGATACTCAAGGTCATCACCCGCAAACCCTTGGTTGCCCAGCCTGATGAGGTTGAGCGCAACCCTCGGGCGAGATCAGCCAAAATCCGCGTGGCGCAGCGTCTGTAGGCACGACCGCGCGATATTGGACCTCCCGCTCGCACCATAAACGAAGCTTAAACACACTACCAACGTACTCGGGATGGGAGGCGGCATATCATGGGCTACAACACTTCAAGCGCAGCACTCGCCTATGATATGAACGCCATGCCCGCCTATCGTGAGACGCCGCAGGCCCCCGTTGCTCCCCGTGAGCAGCGCACGCCGCGCTTTGATGTCTACACGGGCGCGGGCCGTCAGGCAAACCAGGCGGTAAGCCCGGTTTTCATGAGCGTTCTTAAAACGTTTTGCATCATTGCGGCCATCTTCATGACGATCGGCGTCGCCCGCGTGGCGCTCGCCGGCGTTACGGCCCAGGTGCTCAACAGCAACGCCGAGCTTACCAACACGCTCGAAAAGGCGACCGATGAGAGCTCCGACCTGGAGGTCATGCATTCGGTCTATGGCGCCGACACGCGCATTCGCGACCTTGCGGGCGCTTACGGCATGGTGGAGCCCAGCGAGAGCGTTACACTTGACTTTTCGCAGGATGCAGCCGCGGGCGCCAACGCGACCGCGACCGCTCAGTAGCAAGACGGTAGCTGAGTATGACAAATGACTATCGCCGCGGTTCCGATGGGGGCCGCGGTTCTGGACGTCCCTCGTCGCGGGGACGTTCTGGTTATCAAGGAACGGGTCGGCAATCTTACAACGCCGGGCAGTCCCGTGGCAACGACACAGCGTCGCGACTTCGCGGCTCGGGCGGCCCTCAAGTGCATAACACCAGGTCGCGCAAGAGTTCGTCGACCGAATGGCTCACGGGCACGCCTCTGCCTCGCCGCAAAGCCGTCATGGGCTTCATTGGGCTTGGCTTGGGCTTGGGCGTCTTTCGCCTTGCCGACTATCAAATTGTCGAAGCCGATAAACTGCGCGAGCGTGCCGATGCGCGCCGCCTGCTTGCGCAGACCCTCTATGCCAAACGTGGCACCATCTACGACCGCAACGGTAACGTGCTGGCGTCGTCGGTCGAATGTCGCAACATCGCCGTGAACCCCCAGCTTGTCGAGGATGTTGACAAGACGGTGTCGGCGCTGGTCAAGGCAACTGGAATCGATAAAAAGACCTGCCGCAAGCTCGTTGAGTCCGATGGAACCTGGGTGTATATCAAGCGCCAGGTGGACGAAGACGACGCTGCGGCGCTGGAGAAGAAGAACCTGCCCGGCGTGCTTTTTGAGCAGGCCATGAAGCGCGTATATCCATACGGCAATCTGGCATCGCAGGTGCTGGGTGTAGTGAATGTAGACAACGACGGCTTGACGGGTCTCGAAAAGCAATACAACAAGCTTCTGACCGGCACGAACGGTTCTCTCGTACGCGAGCGCGCGAGGGACGGCAGCTATATCGCGGGCGGTGCCTATAAAAAGGTGGCTGCGGTCGACGGCGTTGATATCGTGACGACGCTCGACGTCAATATCCAGCGTGCGGCCGAGGATGCCCTGGCAGAGGCAGTTGAGAAGACTAAGGCCAAGAACGGCTCGGCGCTGGTCACCGATCCTACGACAGGAGAGATCTTGGCAGCCTGCTCGTATCCGACCTACGACCAGACCGATTTGGAAAACGCCAAGACCGAGGATATGAACCTGCGCCTGGTTACCGACGCCTACGAGCCCGGCTCGGTCTTTAAGACACTCGTGGCGGGCGCCGGCTTCGACTTGGGCGTCGTGCGATCGAGTACGTCGTTTGAGGTGCCGGCGAGCATCAAGGTGGGCGACGATACCGTCACCGATGCCGACAAGCGCGACTATGCCATGACCATGGATGTGCGCGAGATGATGCGCCGTTCGTCCAACGTGGGCTTTGTCCTGGTGGGGCGCAAGATCGGTGCCGACGACTTTGCCGCCTATGTGGACAAGTGGGGCATCAGTCACAGCTCTGGTGTAGATTTTCCGGGCGAGAGCCTGGGCATCGTCAAGGAGCGTGACCAGTATGACGGCGCCACGCTGGGCTCGATGAGCTTTGGACAGGCGCTGTCTGTCTCGCCGATTGAGATCGCACGTGCCGTGGGCGGCATCGCCAACGGCGGCGTGATGATGACCCCGCACTTCTATAAGTCCAGCAAAGGCGACGAGAAGGACTGGGGCGAAGGCGAGCGTGCGATTTCTGAGGATGCAGCATCCCAGGTGACATCGTGCATGCAGACGGTCGTGTCGGAGGGAACGGGCGTTGGCGGCGCGGTTGACGGCTATGACGTGGCGGGCAAGACCGGCACGGCCGAACGTGCCGACGAGAACGGCGGCTACCTCAAGGAGAACTACATGTCGTCCTTTATGGGCTTTGCGCCGGCACAATCACCCAAGGTGCTGTGCTATATCACGCTCGACGGAACGCCGAGCGGCTCAGATGCCGCTGCGGTGCCGTTCCAGTCCATTATGGCCAACGCGCTCGACGTGCTGGGCATCCCGCGCACGAAGTAGGGGGTTACAATCTTTGGGGCGTGGTTTGTTGTCCCATATGAGGGGTGTTCACATGCCCTGCACCACGCATGCGCGGCGCTGGGATACAATACGCCGATAGCATTATTAGGTTTACAGGGGAGCTGCAATGATAGAGATCGCCGTCAACAACCTCGCGGCCGCAACAGGGGCCCGAACCGTGACGGGAGAAGTCGATCGGGTATGCCGCGGGTGCGTTATCGACTCGCGCCAGGTCGAGGAAGGGACGATTTTCGTCGCCTTTCCCGGTGAAAACGTCGACGGCAATGATTTTGCTTCCCGTGCCGTCCAGTCGGGTGCCGGCGCCGTCGTGATGACGCGTGAGCCCGATGCCGAGTTGGTCTCGCTGGCGCAGGACAAGGGATGCGCCATCCTGCTGACCGATGATCCCGAGGAGTTTCTGCTTCGTTTGGCGCACGCGTACCGCCTGGAGCTTGGCTGCCTGGTCGTTGGCATTACCGGTTCCATCGGCAAGACGACGACCAAGGACGTGCTCGCCGCTGTACTCGCCAAGCGCTATCGTGTCTGGGCCACCAAGGGCAATTTCAATAACCTGATCGGCATGCCGCTCACGGTGCTTTCCGCCCCGGCCGGTACCGAGGTCCTGGTGCTCGAGATGGGCATGAACCATTTCCACGAGATCGAGCGCCTGTCCCAGTCCGCCAATCCCAACCTTGCCATCGTGAGTAAGATCGGCACCTCTCACATCGGCATTTTGGGCAGCCGCGAGAACATCGCCCGCGCTAAGGCCGAGATTGTCCAGGGTATGTGCGCCGCCGGCGACTTCTTGCCGCTGCTGGTTTTGGGCGGTGAGGACGACTTTACGCCGTTCATTCGCGATACGTTCGCCCGGCCTGCTGGTATCGATGTGATGCTGGCCGGCGTCTCGGACGATGATGAGGTCCGCGCCCGCGAAGTTCGTGTTGATGACGAGGGCCGTCCGGTCTTTACGCTCGATTTTGGTCAGGGCGAGACAATCGATACCATGCTTGCTATCCCCGGCGTGCAGTCCGTTCCAAATGCCGTTAAGGCCGCCGCGGTTGCCTATCGCCTGGGCGTGACGCCCGAGCAGATCGATGCTGCCTTTAGGGGCCTCACAATCACCGGTCACCGCCAGGAGATCAAGCGCGCCAAGAGCGGTGCACGCATCATCGATGACTCCTATAACGCCAGCGCCGAATCGATGGCAGCCGGTCTCGATCTGCTGTGCTCGCTTTCGTGCGCGGGGTCTCGCATGGCGATCCTGGGCGAGATGGGCGAGATGGGCGATGAGGCTCCTCGCATGCATGAGCTCGTGGGCGCCTATGCCGCCGCCAAGAAGCTCGACATGCTGGCGTGCGTGGGTGGTGAGCTGGCCCAGCTTATGGCCGATGCCGCGCGCATGATGGGCATGGACGAGGACCGCATCCAGGTGTTCTCCGATTATCAGCAGGTGCTCGACCGCATGGGCGGCGCGCTTGAAAATCATGATGTTGTATTGGTCAAGGGTTCCCGTTTTGTTGAGCTCGACCGCTTTGTGGAAGGTGTGTGCTAGCCCATGTTCGGCAATCCCTCGTATCCTACGTATCAGGCCTTTTTGGGACTTGGCATCGCTGCCGCCATTGCGCTGCTGCTTATGCCGTGGTGGATCAAGCTGCTGAAGGTCGAGGGTATCGGCCAGCAGGTCCGAGCCGACGGCCCCAAGCGTCATTTGATTAAACAGGGTACGCCGACCATGGGCGGCGTCATCATCCTTGTCGCGATCTCGCTGACCTGCCTGTTGATGGGCAAGCTCACCACCGAGCTCGTGCTCGTGCTGCTTGCCACGCTGGCAACCGGCGTTTTGGGTCTCATCGACGACCTGACCTCCGTCACGCATGGTCGCTCGCTCGGCCTGACGCCTCACGCCAAGATGATCGGTCTGACCATCATCTGCGTCACTTTTACCGTGCTCGCAGTCAATTGGTGCGGCGTCGCCCCCGAGATTCGTTTTCCCGGCGGCCTGACGATTGACCTCGGCGTTCTTTCGACCACCATCTGCGGCCTTTCGTTCCCGTGGCTCTACATTGTATTTTGCTGGCTGATGATCGCTGGTCTCTCCAATGCCGTGAACCTGACCGATGGTCTGGATGGCCTTGCCGGCGGCACTTCCATGATCGCCATGCTCGCCATGGCCGCTATGGCGTTTTTGCACGGTGACGTGAACCTGTCCATCTTCTGCACGGCGTGTGCCGGTGCCTGCCTGGGCTTTTTGTGGTTCAACTGCTACCCGGCGAGCATCTTTATGGGCGATACCGGCTCGCTTGCCCTGGGTGCCGCGTTTGCCTGCACCTCCATCATGACCAACACCGAAGTCGTTTCCCTCATCATCGGCGGTCTGTTTATCGTCGAGACCCTGTCGGTCATGATCCAGGTTGTCTATTTCCACTTTACGCACAAGCGCGTCTTCCTTATGGCGCCCATTCATCATCATTTCGAAAAGAAGGGTTGGGCCGAGACCAAGGTCGTTATCCGTTTTTGGATTATCGCCGCGGCCTTTGGCGCCGTTGGCCTCGCCCTGTTCTTCCAGTTGGGATAGTGGTCTTTCATGCCTCTTGCTGATGTCTTTAGCCTGCTTGTTTTGGGGCAGGGTAAATCCGGTCTCGATGTCGCCCGTTGGGCGCTGGCTCACCCCGAGCGCGTGAGCGCCACGACCGTGTATGGCGGTGGTACCTCCGAGCCCAATGACGCCACACGTGCGCTCGAGGCACAGGGCGCGTCGTTTGTCTACGGCACCGAGCAGGTCGAGGGTGCCTATGACGTGTGCGTGACATGCCCGGGAATCTCGGAGTTCTCGGCTTTCTTTAAGGCCGGGCGTGAGCATGCCGCTCAGATTATGGGCGAGCCCGAGTTTGCCTATCGCCTGTCTCCCCAAAATTGGATCGCCATCACGGGCACCAACGGCAAGACAACTACCACGTCGCTGACCGATTATCTGCTCAAGGCCGCCGGTGAAGCCAGCGTGGCCGTCGGCAATATCGGTGAGCCGCCGGTGAACGAGATCGACGGCCGCGCACACAATGAGTGGTTTGTGGCTGAGCTGTCGAGTTATCAGATTGCTACGACCGCCGAGCTTCATCCTCGCGTGGCGGTGCTGCTCAACATCACGCCCGACCACCTGGGCTGGCACAAGAGCCACAAGAACTATGCGCTTGCCAAGATCAAGTTGTTCGAGAATATGGTCGACGACGACCTCGTGGTTATCGACGCTGAGGATGCCGGCATCCATGAGTTCGATGAGTACATCTATACGCCGGGTCGCCGCATCTGCAAGGTCGCTTTTGACGAGCCCGAGGGTGCAGACGCCGCCTTTGTGCGCGACGACAAGATGGTCGTCCGCCTGAAGGGCGTCGAGACTCAGCTTGTCGCCACGTCCGAGCTCAAGATCTCGGGCCATCACAATGTCATCAATGCCTTATGTGCCGCCACGGCTGCTCTGGCCGTCGGTGCCGATCCCGAGGGCATTTGCCGCGGTTTGGCATCGTTCCAGCCGCTCGAACACCGCGTGGAACCCTGCGGCGAGATCGATGGCGTGCGCTACGTCAACGATTCCAAGGCAACGAACACCGATGCGGTCGAAAAGGCCCTGACGGCGTTTCCCGACGACGATGTGATTTTGCTGCTTGGCGGCCACGACAAGGGTACGCCGCTTGCGGACTTTGCCCGCGTCGTTATGGACAACGTGCGCTCGGTCGTTTGCTTTGGCGATGCGCGCGAGCGCTTTACCGCCGCTATGGACGAGGCCGATGTCGATGGTGACGTGGATATCGCCCAGGCCGATGATCTGCGCGATGCCGTTGACGTTGCCCGCTCGCTCTCGAGCCGCGGCGACGTGATTCTGCTTTCGCCCGCTTGCTCTTCGTTCGACGAGTTCTCGGGCTACGAGGAGCGCGGTCGCGTGTTTAAGGACTACGTTGCCCAGCTTGCCGCAGCAGCGAAATCGCAAACGGAATAGGGGTTGCCGGTGAGAGAGGAGAGCCCCCGACGTGATATGAGGAGGCCCGACTCGGACCGTGCTTCCTCGCTGCGTAGCACGCCGCGTTCCGGACGCGGCGGGCAGACGTTCAGTGAGCGCTATATTGCCGGCGTCCCCGCCCGCATCATGCGCCCCCGTTTGATATTTATGGCCTGCCTGTTTAGCTTGGTTTGCTTCGGCTTGCTGATGGTGTACTCGGCATCTTCGGTCGAGGCGCTGCACGAGAATGGTTCGGCGACGTTTTTCCTGTTTCGACAGGCCGCGTTTGCCGGAGTTGGCGTGTTGGCTCTGGTTGCCATCGTGCGCGTTTTGCCGGACAGTTGGTTTGGGGAAGACGTGCTCAGGATCTTCCTCATGGGCATGATAGGGCTACTGCTTCTGGTGTTCTTGGTGGGCAGCGGCAGCCGTGGCGCCACGCGCTGGCTCAACATCGCCGGTATTCAGTTCCAGCCTTCCGAGTTTTTAAAGCCATTTGCCATTGCGTATTCGGCCATCATGCTCGACCGCTTCTTTTCGCCCGGTGGCAACATCAACGAATTCCTTCGCAAGATGGGCATCTACCTGGGTATTTCGCTCTTTCTGATCTTTATCCAGCCCGATTTCGGTACTGTCCTGATCATCCTGTTGACCCTTATGTGCATGGCGTTGTTTGCGGGTCTCGACCCCAGATTTATCATCGGCGTGCTAATCTTCGGCATTCTCGTGATCGTGATTGCGCTTGTCGCAGAGCCGTACCGTATGGTGCGTATTCAGGTTGCCTTGAACCCTTGGGCCGACGAGTATGGTGACGGCTATCAGGCCACGCTTGCCATCATGGCCTTTGCCTCGGGCGGTCTGTTCGGCCGTGGCATCGGCAACTCAACCATGAAGTACTCGTATCTGCCCGAGGCGCACAATGACTACATCCTGGCCATCATTGGCGAGGAAGTCGGTTTTGTCGGAACCGTGCTGTTCTTCTTGGTGTTTGCGATGCTGATCTACTCGGCGTTTCGCATTGCCGAGCAGGCGACCGATCGTCGGGGCGCGCTCATGGCGTCTGGCTCCGCGGTCATTCTCGCGGTGCAGTTTTTGATTAACGCGCTTGGCATCCTCAACGTGTTTCCCATGACGGGCAAACCGTTGCCGTTTATTAGCTACGGCGGTTCGTCGATTATCGTGTCGCTCATGCTTGCCGGGTTGATCCTGCGCGTTTCGTACGAGAGCGCCCGTCGCGATGAGTACGACCGTCGCCGCGAGAGCTTTGCCGTTATGGATGAGAGTACCGCCGGCGTGCCCCACGTGCGCGGTGAGCGATCTTCGCGTAACGGTTTTACCGTCCTGGATGGCTCTGCGACCGAGCCGGCAGCTCGTCCACGCCCGCGAACGGCTCCGCAAGGTCGTCCGCAGCGCCCCTGCTCTCGCAACGCGGGCGGCGGATATAATCGAATCGATTTGAACTCGGACCCGTCGGCGCGTCTGCGCACCGACGACCAGGGACCGCGTGTACGAAGGGACTACCATGACCGATAAGATGACCGTTGCTATTGCAGCCGGCGGCACGGCAGGACACATCAACCCCGCGCTCGCCTTGGCCGAAGAGCTGCGTGATCGTGGCCACCACGTTGTGTTCGTGGGCCAGTCGCGCAAGCTCGAGGGTCGTCTGGTCCCCGAGGCTGGGTTTGATTTTGTGCCCATTACGGTCACGGGCTTCGACCGCTCCCGTCCTTGGACGGCGCTGACCTCGCTGTGGCGTGTCAACAAGGCCAAGCGTGCGCTCGCCAGTCATTTCTCAAAGGTCGGCAAGCCCGATGCCGCCATCGGTTTTGGTGCCTATGTCGAGGTTCCGCTGCTGGGGTGGTGCAAGGGCGCAGGCGTTCCGTATCTGCTGCACGAGCAGAACTCTGTTCCGGGCCTGGCCAACAAGATGATGAACTCCCACGCCGCCCGCGTGTGCATCTCGGTGCCGGCAGCGCGCTCGGTCTTTGAGCGCGAAGGTGACCCTGACCACGTGCTCATGACCGGCAACCCTGTACGTCGCTCGGTGATCGAGGGCGATCGCGCTCGCGGCCGCAGGGCACTTGGCGTTCCCGAGGACGCGACGCTGCTGCTCGTCTTTGGCGGTTCACTTGGCGCCCAGCACCTCAACGAGCGCGTGGTTTCGCTCAAAAACGAGCTGCTTTCGCGCAAGAACCTCTATGTGTTGCATTCGACGGGTGCCGACGGCTTTGAGGAGACCGAGGGCGCTTTGGCGCTGACGCCCGAGGAGGCGAAGCGTTACCGCGTCCTGCCTTACATCGACAACATGGGCGATATGCTGGCTGCTGCCGATTTGGTGCTCTCGCGTTCGGGCGCATCGAGCGTGGCCGAGATCGCTGCGCTCGCCGTGCCCTCGGTGCTCGTGCCGTATCCGCATGCGACGGCCGACCACCAAACCACCAATGCCCGTTATCTGGTCGACGCCGGGGCCGGTGTGCTCTGCGCCGATGCCGATATCGATGGTTCTGCCTTTGCCGATGAGCTGCTGCACTTGGTCGATGACGCGGCGGCGCGCGACGCCATGCGTCAGGCGGCACGTGGTCTGGCTCAGGATAGGGCCGCCGCTCTTCTGGCGGATGCGGTAGAGGGTTTGCGTTAGTTAGACGGGATATCGTCGGTCGCCCTCGCGCTGATGCGGTAGGTGCGGTACAGTTAACGGGTTACAGGCAGTGTTTACGCAAGGAGTACACGAGCACATGGCTGATTCCCAGACTGCAACCTCCGCGCCCGAGTTCAAGAGCGCCCACTTTATCGGTATCGGCGGCGCCGGCATGAGCGGCATCGCCCTCGTTCTGCACGAGCGCGGTTATGCCGTTACCGGCTCCGACCTTAAGACGTCACGTTATATCCGCCAGCTTACCCGCGCTGGCGTGAAGGTGCATGTGGGCCATGAGGCCGCCACGATCGACGAGGTCAAGCCCGACGTGGTTGTTGTCTCCACCGCTATTCCGGAGTCCAACCCTGAACTCGTGCGCGCTCGCGAGCTTGGTATTCCCGTGTGGCCCCGTGCCAAGATGCTCTCTGCTTTAGGCCACGGCTACACCACCGTCGCTGTTGCTGGCACGCATGGCAAGACCACCACGTCTTCGATGTGCGCCACCATGCTCGACCGCATGGGTCTGGATCCGAGCTTCTTGATCG
The DNA here is from genome assembly GCA_902466075.1 of uncultured Collinsella sp. Taxonomy (GTDB): domain Bacteria; phylum Actinomycetota; class Coriobacteriia; order Coriobacteriales; family Coriobacteriaceae; genus Collinsella. The sequence goes on along the minus strand of CABQQA010000006.1, from coordinate 89,916 downwards.
GTGGTATCGTCGAGGGCTATGACACGAATGGCAAGAACGGCTCGGGCGACTACTTTGTCGCCGAGGCCGACGAGTCCGACAGCTCCTTCCTGTTCCTGAACCCCAACGTGGTCATTGTGACCAACGTCGAGGCCGACCACCTCGATCACTACTCGGGTATCGAGGAGATCGAGGCAACTTTCGCCAAATTCATGAGCCTGGTGGGCGAGGACGGCACCGTCATCGTCTGCGGTGAGGATCCGCATCTGGTCGAGCTCGCCAAGTCGACGGGCCGTCACGTGCTTTCCTACGGCTTTGCCGAGAGCAACGACATCGTCTGCGTGCACCCGGATGTCAAGGGCATCCAGAGTGACTTTATCGTTCGCTTTGAGGACGGCACTGAGCACGCTGTGGAGATCAAGAGCAATCCCGGTCGCCACAACATGCTCAACGCCACGGCGGTGCTCACCGTCGCCCATGTCCTGGGCCTTGACATCGACGCCGCCGCCAAGGCGCTCTCGAGCTTTGAGGGCGTCCGCCGTCGCTTTACCCACGTGGGCGATATCGATGGCATCACCGTGGTCGATGATTACGGCCATCATCCCACCGAGATCAAGGCGACGCTTGCTGCCGCTTCGTCGCTGGGCTACAAGCACGTCGACGTCGTGTTCCAGCCGCACCGCTATTCGCGCCTGCAGGCCCTGTGCGACGACTTTGCCGATGCATTTGCCAATGCCGATAAACTGCTGCTGATCGATGTGTTCTCGGCTGGCGAGATGCCCATTCCGGGTGTCACCTCTAAGATGCTCGCCGATACCGTGCGCGCCAAGCATCCTGGCAAGGAGGTCGTGTACTGCTCCAGCCGTCTTGAGCTCAATCAGGAGCTCGAGCAGATGGTGGGCGAGGGCGACCTGCTGCTCACCATGGGTGCCGGAGATGTTACGACCGTCGGTCCCGAGTTCATCGAGTATCTGACTGCCAAGAAAGACGCTTAAGTCTAATGGGTCTGTTTAACGCCGTCATGGCGCTCTCGGGCATGATCGACACGGATGTGATCGAGGACGAGCGCCTTGCGCGTCATACGAGCTATCGTATCGGCGGCAAGGCCGACCTCTTTGTGACGTGCCATAGCTATCATGCCCTCCGCCGCGCCGTGGCGGTGCTCGATCGCGAGCAGGTGCCGTGGGTCATCATTGGCAAGGGCTCCAATCTGCTGGTTGCCGATGGCGGTTATCGCGGTGCCGTCATTTCGCTCGGACGTGAGTTTCAGCGCACGGTTGTTGCCGATGACGGTTGTACGCTGACGGTCGGTGCGGGCGTGATGTTTGCGCGCCTGGTCAACGATGCCCTGTCGCGTAGCCTCTCGGGCCTTGAGTTTGCCGTTGGCATCCCTGGTTCGGTCGGCGGCGCGATATCTATGAATGCCGGCACACGGACCGAGTGGATTGGCTCGCTGGTTGAGGATGTCGTAACGTTTGACCCGGCATCCGGCATCAAGCATTATGCGGGGTCCGAGATCACTTGGGGCTACCGCGAATGTAGCCTTCCCCGCAATGAGATTATCCTCGAGTGTGTGCTCAAGCTTAAACCGGCGCCCAAGGCCGACATTCGCGAGCGCATGGAACGGTACCTGACGAGGCGCAAGCGTACGCAGCCCATGGGTCGCGCATCCTGCGGGTCGGTCTTTCGTAACCCGCCCGATGCGAGTGTGGGCAAGCTTATCGAGGATTGTGGATTAAAGGGTTTTTCAATTGGCGGCGCGGAAGTTTCGCCCGTTCACGCTAATTTTATCGTTAATAACGGAACTGCCTCGGCCGATGACGTTGCCGCGGTTATCAGACATGTGCACGGAAAGGTGAGGGAGGCGTATGGCATCGAGCTCAGACCGGAAGTTAAATTCCTCGGCTTCTAGAGCATCGAAACCCACCTTCCGCCGCGCCGGAGGGCGTTCCGGCGCGCCTGCCAAACCTCAACGCAATACCGTCGCGCACTCTAAGTCTGTCGGGCATGCTCGACAGGCCAGTCGTCCGGTCGTCGGCTCGCAGCTCGGTAATCGTCCGGCCGCAAAAAAGTCCTCGCGTCCCTCGGTGACGTCAAAGCCTGTTATGGGCGTCAAGCCTGCCCGTCCCATGGCAACTCCTAAGCCCTCGACGGGAACTAAAGCGCCGCGTCCAGGTCGTACGCTGGGCGCATCGAAACCGCGCTCGCTGACATCGGTGCCGGCTACCGCTAAGAAGCCTTCGAGTAAAAAAGGCGTCAACCCGTTGTCTTCACTTGGGGCAATGGTAAATAAAACATCAGATGCCGCTTCTGTCGTTACAGGCAAAGGCAAAATCGTGGGCGGCGTTCTGGCCGTCTTGGCCGTGCTCGTCGTCGTTGCCATCGTGGTGATCAACTCTGGATTGTTTACCGCCACTGATATTCAGATTCAAGGCAGCGAGCATGTGACGAAGCACGATGCTATCCAGCTGATCGATTTGCCCGAGGGAACGTCGCTTTTTAACGTCGATCCCGACCAGATTACCGAGGATCTCAAGCAGAACCCGTGGGTTTCGGGCGTGGATGTCCAGCGCCAGTTTCCCCATACGCTTATCATCACGCCGACGGAGCGTAAAGTTATCGCCATTGCGTATATCAGCTCCGACGACCTTGCCTGGGCTATCGGAGACGATGACACCTGGATCGCCCCGCTGTCGACGTCGGTCGAAGTGGACGACCAGGGCAACGTCATCACGACAGGGCAGGGCTCAAATACCTTGACCGGAATCGATGCCGCGCTGGCGCTCGCCAAGCATTATGGCGCGGTGTTATTGACTGATGTCTCGGCGGATGTCGCTCCGGTTTCCGGCCAGGCGGTGAACTCCAAAGCCGTTAAGGCCGGCCTGGATTATGTGCGTGGTTTTTCGAGCGAGTTCTTGGGACAAGTCAAGGATATTTCCACGCCTTCGGTCGAAGCCATCTCGGCAAACCTCAATAACGGCATTGAGGTGTCGCTGGGCGATTCGGACGATATCGCCAAGAAGGAACGCGTAGTCACCAAGTTGCTTTCGCAGGTAGAGGGCGTAACGTATATCAATGTGCGCTCTCCGGGCAACTACACATTTAGGAATGCTCCGACCTCGTAGCGCTGGTTGATGCTTTGTTGAGGGGCCATACCACGCCGTTTATCTGGTTTGTTTGGTTTTCACGGTCAATTATTTGACTGATACGTTCATAATGTGCAAACATAATACGGTTTACCTTTGCATTTACTTTCAACCTGAAGGTTAATGTGCGCAGGGGTCGACCCATGCTATGGCTATAACCTTTGTTCGGAGGACCGACATGCACGAGACAGAGATCAACAACTACCTTGCCGTCATTAAGGTGGTCGGCGTCGGCGGCGGCGGTACCAACGCGGTCAATCGAATGATCGAAGAGGGCATCCGCGGCGTCGAGTTTGTTGCCATCAACACCGATGCTCAGGCACTCGCGATCTCTGATGCCGATATCAAGGTGCACATCGGCACCGACCTTACCCGCGGCCTGGGCGCCGGCGCCAATCCCGAGGTTGGCCGCAAGGCTGCCGATGAGTCCCGCGACGACATCGCCGAGGCGCTCGCTGGCGCCGACATGGTGTTTATCACCTGCGGCGAGGGCGGCGGCACCGGTACCGGCGCTGCTCCCATCGTTGCCGATATCGCGATGAACGAGGTCGGCGCACTGACCGTCGCCGTCGTGACCAAGCCCTTCACCTTCGAGGGCCGCAAGCGTAAGAAGAGCGCCGAGGAGGGCATCAAGACCCTCTCCGATTGCGTCGACACCATGATCGTCATTCCTAACGATAAGCTGCTCGACATCGCCGAGAAGAAGACCACCATGCTCGAGGCCTTCGCGATTGCCGATGGCGTCCTTTCCCAGGGCACCCAGGGCATCACCGACCTCATCACCGTCCCCGGTATCATCAACCTGGACTTCGCCGATGTTAAGACCATCATGAAGCAGGCCGGTACCGCCATGATGGGTATCGGTACCTCTTCTGGGGATACTCGTGCCGTCGACGCTGCCCAGCAGGCCATCTCCAGCCCGCTGCTCGAGAGCTCCATCGATGGTGCCACGCGCGTTCTGCTCTCCATCGCCGGTTCCAAGGACCTGGGCATCCAGGAGATCAGCGACGCCGCCGACGTTGTCGCCAACGCCGTCGACCCCGAGGCGAACATCATCTTCGGTACCGTTGTCGACGAGTCCCTGGGCGATCAGGTGCGTATCACCGTCATCGCTACGGGCTTCTCCGATTCCAACGTCAACCGTCAGGACGAGCTCTTTGCTGCTCAGCAGTCTCAGAGCAAGGCCGCTGCCTCCGCTGAGCCGCAGCGCACCGCTCCGGCTGCCAGCCCGGCTCAGGCCGCTCCGACCCGCAACGTCGGTGGTACCGAGCTGCCCAACTTTGGCAACGACCAGTTCGAGCTTCCCGACTTCCTGAAGCGCGGTAGCTTCTAGTTCGTTTTTCTCAACGACCTGCACGGGGTGTGTCCATTTGGATGCACCCCGTTTTGTTTCTCGTTTGTAAACGAAAGCCTCCAATCTCCTTACGTTCCCTTTACGTTTGGTCCCTACCGCTGCGGGTATCCTTTTAAGGAAGTATGACAGCCGTATAAACGCGGACTGCGCGGCGACGCCGCGGTACTTGTGTTATTAGGAGGCTTTAGTATGGCAGCACGTGCGGACAACGTTTCGCGTGTCGACCATGATGGAGTTACGTTGGTGGAGGGCGCGACATCCGATGTCCGCTTTGCCTTTACCGAGCGCACCGGTGGCGTTTCTGAAGATGCGTACTCCTCGCTCAACCTGGGCTCGCATGTAGGCGATGACCCCTTTGCTGTTCAAGAAAATCGTCGTCGAGCGCTCGAAGCGATGGGCGCCACTGAGTGCGAGCATAATCTGCTCGTGCCCAATCAGGTACATGGTGACCATATCGTTACGGTGACTTCGAACGGCGCCGACGATCTTGAGGCTGTTCGCGAGCAGATTGCCGAGGGCTGCGATGCCATCGTCTGTACGGCCCATGACGTGCCCGTGCTGCTCTGCTTTGCCGACTGCGTTCCCGTGGTGCTGGTGGCCCCTGGCGGATTTGCCGTGGTGCACTCCGGTTGGAAGGGCACGATTGCACGTATTTCTGCCAAGGCGTGCCAGGCGCTTTGCGATGCTGCCGGCTGCGATGCGAGCGACGTTTCCGCCTATATCGGCCCCCATATCTTGGCTGACGAATATGAGGTATCCCAGGAACTCATGGATCGCTTTGCCGTCGAGTTCTCTTGCATCGATGCGAGTGCCTCTCGCATGCTCGATCTTTCCGCTGCCATTTGTGAGGCGCTGGTAGATGCCGGTGTGGACGCGGATAATATCGTGGATACCCAGCTTTCGACTGTGCGCCAGAACGACCGCTTTTATTCCTACCGTAACGAGGACGGCACCTGTGGGCGCCATGCTGCGATCGGCGTGATGCTATGAGAAAGATCGTATCGGTCCTGAGCGCCGCTGTGCTTACGCTTACGCTGTGCGCCTGTTCTTCGGGATCTTCTACCTCTTCCATTACCGTGGCCGGCTCCACGACCTGCCTTCCTATCGCCGAAATTGCGGCAGAGGGCTTTAAGGAGGAGACCGGCATCGACGTGCTCGTTTCCGGTTTGGGCTCTTCCGCTGGCATCGAAGCCGTCAGCGCTGGCACGGCCGATATCGCCAGCTCCTCCCGTGGACTCAATGCCGACGAACAGGATCTGGGCCTGACTCCCATCGTCATTGCCCACGACGGTATCGCGGTCATCGTGAACGACGATAACCCGGTCGATAACCTCTCGACCGAGCAGCTCCGCGATATCTATGCCGGCAAGATTACTAATTGGAAAGAGGTCGGTGGCGAGGACCTGAAGATTCAGGTCATCAACCGAGACGAGGCATCCGGCACGCGTGAAGCATTCCGCACCATCGTGATGGACGGCACCCCGTTCGATCGCCGCTCGGCCGTTCTTTCGGGCACGGGCCAGGTGCGCGACGTGGTATCTCGTTCGCACGGGGCTATCGGCTACATTTCGCTGGGCTTCGTCGATAGCCTCAACGCCAAGACCTCGGTCAAGGCCGTCTCGGTCAATCATGTTGAGGCGTCCGAGAAGACGGTCGCGAGCGGCGGCTATCCCATCTCACGCGACCTTTACTTCTTTGTGAAGGGTGCGCCTTCGCAGCAGGCGCAGGATTACATCGACTATGTGACGTCCGAAAAGATGGACAAGCAGATTCGCGAGGCGGGCTTTATCCCCGTCACCAACGACGAGAAGGGGAGTGAGTAGCATGGAAGCACAGGAAAACTCCCAGACTGAGCAGAATGGTCAGGCGCCCAAGAAGCGCGAGCTGGCGCTCGTATCGCGCAGCACCTATATCAAGGAGAAGGCGCTGCAGTGGATCTTCTTTGCCTGCGCGTTCTTGGCGGTCGTTACCGTCATCCTGATTTTTGTCTTTACCACGTACTCGGCGCTGCCCGTCTTTACCGACATCGGTCTGGCGGACTTCTTTAGCTTTACGTGGGCGCCCTCTGAGGGTCACTACGGCATCGTGTCGCTGCTTGCCGGCTCGGGTCTGGTGACCGTCGGCGCGCTCGCCATGGGTGTGCCCCTAGGCGTGGGCACGGCCGTGTATCTGGTCGAGATCGCCAGCAAGCGCGTGCGCAAGCTCATCAGCCCTGCCGTTGACCTGTTGGCCGGCATCCCTTCTATCATCTATGGCTTCTTTGGCATGATCATCATCCGCCCGTTTATCGCACAACTGACCGGCGGTCTTGGTTTTGGCGCGCTGACGGCGTGGTTCGTGCTCGCCATTATGATCGTGCCCACCATCACGACGCTTACCATCGATGCTCTCAATTCCATTCCCATGGGCATTCGCGAGGCATCGTATGCCATGGGCGCCACCAAGTGGCAGACTATCTATAAGGTCGTGTTACCTGCCGCCAAGCTGGGTATCGTGGATGCCATCGTGCTGGGTATGGGCCGTGCCATCGGCGAGACCATGGCCGTGCTCATGGTCGTGGGTAACGCCCCGGTTATTCCCGACAGCATTGCGAGCCCCATCTCGACGCTCACGAGCCAGATTGCGCTCGACATGAGCTATTCCTCGGGTCTGCATCGCTCGGCGCTGTTCGGCATGGGCGTGGTCCTGTTTATCATTTCCGCCACGCTGGTGGGCATCGTCCGCCTGGTTTCCAAGAAGAAGAGGGGGTAGGCTATGTCCGATTCCGTTGACACGACGGTCGATACGACCTCGTCGCGCGAGCGCATCAAGCGTGCCCTTTCCCACGGCAAGAAGGGCCGCATCAACAAGGACCTGTCCAACAAGATCATGCTTGGCGTGTTCCGTGCCGCGGCATACATCACCACGCTGGTGCTGGTCGCCATCATTGCCTACGTGGTTATCAACGGCCTGCCGCATATCTCGCTCGACTTTATCTTTGGTTGGCCGCAGGGTGTAAACGCCGAGGGCGGTATTTGGCCCACGATCGTCTCGACCGTCTATGTGACGGCGCTCGCCATGCTCATCTGCACGCCGATTGCCGTTTTGGCGGCGGTCTATCTGGCCGAGTACGCCAAGCAGGGCAAGGTCGTCGAGCTCATTCGCTACGCTGCTGACGCTTTGGCCTCGGTGCCCTCCATCGTTATGGGCCTGTTTGGCTACGCCTTGTTTGTCGAGGCTATGGGTCTGGGCCTTTCGATGGTCTCGGCCGCTCTGGCGCTTGCGCTCTTGATGCTTCCCATCGTCATGCGCACCACCGAAGAGGCCATTCGCGCCGTTCCGCGCTATATCCGTTGGGGCGCGTACGGCTTGGGCGCCACCAAGTGGCAGGTCGTCTCCAAGATCGTGCTTCCTTCTGCCTTTGGCCGTATTGCCACGGGCATCGTCCTCGCCATCGGCCGCGCCATCGGTGAGACCGCGGTGGTGCTCTACACCATGGGCCAGGCCATCAACCTGCCTATCTCGCCGCTCGATTCTGGTCGTCCCATGACCGTTCACCTCTATTTGCTTGCCAACGACGGCATCAACATGAACGCGGCCTACGGCACCGCGCTCTTGCTGATGGTGATCATTCTGGCCTTCAACCTGTTTGCGCGCTTCCTGTCGCGCAAGCGTCGCTAGTTAAGGAGTCCCATGTCCGTTTATCAGTCCGCTCCCACGCTGGAGCAAGCGGCCATTACGGCCAAGGATTTCAACTTTTGGTACGGTGACTTTCATGCGCTGACGGGGCTCGACCTCAACATCGCCAAAAACGCCATCACCTCCTTCATTGGCCCTTCGGGCTGCGGCAAGTCGACGTTTTTGCGCTGCATCAACCGCATGAATGACCTGATCGAGGGTACGCGCGTCGAGGGCACCATGACGCTCGACGGCAACGATATCTATGCCGAGGGCGTCGACCCGGTCGACCTCCGTCGCCGCGTGGGCATGATTTTTCAGCAGCCCAACCCGTTTCCCAAATCCATCTACGAGAATGTCGCCTTTGGCCCTCGTCTGCAGGGCGTGACTAGCAAAAGCGACCTCGATGACATCGTGGAAGAATCGCTCAAGCGCGCCAACCTCTGGAAAGAGGTATCCAATCAGCTCAACAAGGATGGTTTGGCGCTCTCGGGCGGTCAGCAGCAGCGTCTGTGCATCGCGCGCGTGCTTGCGGTGCAACCCGATGTCCTCCTGATGGACGAGCCCTGCTCCGCCATCGACCCCACGTCCGTCTCTAAGGTCGAGGATTTGATGGCCGAGCTGGCGCCCGAGATGACGATCATCATCGTCACGCATTCAATGCAGCAGGCAGCTCGTATCAGCGACTACACCGCATTCTTCTTGCAGGAAGTTGCCGGTGAACCTGCCACGCTCATCGAGTATGGTCAAACCGACGCGATCTTCACCAGCCCGGTGGACTCGCGGACGGAAGACTATATCACCGGCCGCTTTGGCTGATCGGTGCGACTAGTCCCAAGCCGATCGGACCTGGTCCGGTGCGTATTCACTGTGCGGGCGGCATGACCGCACCCAACTGATTGGAGTGAACCATGCGTAAACTGTTTTCCCGTCAGCTCATCGAGGCCCGCCACGAGATGCTGAGCATCTACGAGGCCGTCGATCTGGCCCTCCACGATGCCGTGAAGGCCTATGTGACCGACGACCGCAAGCTCGCCACCAAGACCAAGAAGCGCACGCTTTCGATTGACGCGCGCTGCGCCAACTTGGAGGCCGTGTGCTACAACCTGATCGCCACGCAGTCGCCGGTCGCCTCCGACTTCCGCTTGCTGCAGACGATTATCTACGTCGACTTTAACCTGCAGCGCATGACCGATAAGGTTCGCCAGATCTGCCGCGCCACGCGTCATATGATCAAGGCCGACATCTCGCTGCCCCAGGAGCTCGTCGGTACGGTTGAGGCCGAGGCCGAAGCTGTTTACCAGGTGCTGGGCTCTTCGCTTTCTGCGCTCGTCACCAATGACATGTCCATCATCTGCAACTTGGCCGTCGAGGACGAGCCGGTGCACGCCGCCTACGAGAAGTTCTTCCGCACCTTTAACCGTATGGATACGGGCGACTTTATGGACGACGACAGCAACTATGACGACCTGCGCCGCGCTATCATGGTTTCGCGCTACCTCGATCGCATCGCTTCGATTTCCATCGATGCCGCTTGCCGTCTGACCTTCCTGTTGACTGGTCAGCGTATGAACGCCGGCGATATCGCCCGTGTGGACGAGGATGAGCTCGAGAGCATGCGCGTGCCTTCGGGCGAGGGCGTCATCATGAGGCCCGCCGTCGACGCTCGCTACGTTGCCAAGGTGCCCGCTAACGAGGTCAGCGAGGGTCTTCGCTACCTGCTCGATCATCTTGAGGACGAGGACGATGGCGAGGACGACGAGGAGTAAGTGACCCCGTTCGTCGAAAGATTGTAAATACCTAAGTGAGCGCGGCCTTGCACATGCGGGGCCGCGCTCTTGCGTTAGCATGGGACTACTTGTTTGGCTGTCAGCGGAGGCGATTAGCAATGGATAACTATTTGGACTTGATGCGCGCTCGCCGCGAGCAGATTCTGGAACGTTTTTATGCGGCGCTCGATCGCGCGGGCCGCCCCCACGACGCCGCGCGCCTCATTGCCGTGTCCAAGACCGTTGGTGTCGATGAGACCGTTGCCGCCATCCAGACGGGGTATCGCAATTTTGCCGAGAACCGCCCGCAGGAGCTGGTTCGCAAGCTCACGGGTCTGGCGGAGCATCCGGAGCTGCCCGAGGTGCGCTTCGATATGATCGGCAACCTGCAGACCAATAAGATCAATGCGGTGCTGGGCTCAGCCGAGCTGATTCACTCGGTGGGTTCGCTGCATCTGGCGCAGGCGATCTCGAGCCGTGCTGTCCGCAAGATTGAGGCAGGCGAGCTCGCCGGCCCCCAGTGTGTGCTCATCGAGGTCAATGTGAGTGGTGAGGAGTCGAAGGGAGGCTTTTCGCCCGATGAGATTCGCGCCGCCGCGGGTGAGCTTGCGGAACTTGAGGGAATTTGCGTACAGGGGCTTATGACTATGGCGCCCCGGGGGAATAAGGATGTGGCACGCCGCACCTTTGCGGGGCTTCGTGAGCTGAGGGATGAGCTGGAGGCGGCGCATCCCGATTTGAACCTGCCTGAGCTTTCCTGCGGCATGAGCGAGGACTTTGAGCCTGCCCTTGAGGAGGGCTCTACGCTCGTTCGCCTGGGCAGGGTAGTATTTAGCCCGGAGTTTGCAGTAAAATAAGGCTCTGAAGTGCGCACTGATTATCGGGGTGCCTGCACTAAACCGCGAGAGGACACAACCATGGGCTTCCTTGACGAGATTAAAAATAAGATGCACCTGGGCGGCCAGCAGGGTTACGACCAGGGTTATGGCCAGGACGACGACTACGGCTACGATGACGGCTATGACGATAGTTATCAGGGCAACGGCTACAGCGGTGCTTCGGGCGAGGGCTTCTACACCCAAGACGAGCCGAGCAACGGCCTGCTTGGCCAGACGCGCCGCGGTGAAGCTGAGTCGGTTGCCGTGTATACGCGCTCCGGTCAGCTTGTCGGCGATGACTCCCGTCATGCCACGACGTATAACCCGCCTTCGCGCTCGCAGGACAGCGTTGCGAGCGGTTATCGTCCTGGTGCCTATGACACGCCGTCGAGCTACGCCGAGAACACCCGCGCCCGTGCCGCCGCTGCGCCCGCGCCTGCACCGAGCGATGCCTCGGCCTATGCGAGCAATATCATCAACGCCACGCCGCAGCTGCCGGCCTATGTCCTGCGCCCCGAGAGCTATGACGACGTGGAGACCGTAGTGCGCCGCGTTCGCACCAAGCAGCCTGTCGCACTGATTTTTGTGGGCGTACGCACCGAAGTTGCCAAGCGCGTCTTGGACTTCTCTTACGGCTTTGCCTGCGGTCTGGGTGCCACGGTCAAGGAGGTGGGCGACCGCGTGTTCATGGTGCTGCCCGCCGGCTGCGAGGTCAAAGATTCCGATCTCAAGAAGCTTCGTGCCGACGGCTACCTTAAGTAAAGACAAGACGAGGAGATTCCCATCAACATCTACACTATCGTCCAGCTGGTCAACACGCTGTTCAACTTCTATTCCACGCTCATTGTCGTCTACTGCTTTATGACGTGGATTCCCATGAAGCAGGGTGGTTTGCTTCAGGATATTGCTGCGGTGCTCGATAGCGTGTGCGGTCCGTGGCTCAACCTGTTCCGTCGTTTCATCCCGCCGATGGGCGGTATCGATTTTTCGCCGGTCGTTGCGATTATTGCGTTGCAGTTGGTGCAGAGGCTGGTTCTGCAGCTTCTTATAGGTATACTCGTATAGAACTGACTTAGTAACTTACGTCGGGCGTGTAGCGCCGAGGCGATGAAAAAGGAGACTTGTTATGGCTATTACCCCTGCAGACATCCAGGCTCAGACTTTCTCTGAGGCCAAGCGTGGCTACGATCCTGCCGAGGTCGACGTCTTCTTGGAGACGCTGTCCTCCGAGGTTGACGCTATGCTCGCTAAGATCGTCGACCTTAAGGGTCGTCTGACTGCTACCGAGCAGCAGCTTGCCGATGCACAGGCTCAGCTTGCCCAGGCTCAGGATGCCACCGCCCAAGCCGTTCCCGCCGCCCCCGTGGCTGCTCCCGCCCCTGACTTCTCCGCTCAGGAGCGCCAGATTTCCGCTGCCCTGATCGCTGCCCAGCAGACCGCTGAGACCATCGTCAACGATGCCAACGAGAATGCTGAGCGTATTCGCAACGAGGCTGACGCCAAGGCCCGCGAGGTTATCCGCCAGGCTCTGACCGAAAAGCAGGCCGAGCTCGAGGAAATCGATCGTCTCAAGGCTTCCCGTGAGGAGTTCAAGGCCGAGTATCTCAAGCTCATCCAGCACTTCATGGACGATGCCCAGAACTCCTTCCCGGCCGACCTCATGGCCTCCACGCCGGTCGGTTCTGCCGCTTCTCCTGCGGTGACTGTTCCCGCCGAGCCGCTGCCCGTCGCTGACCCGGTTGTCCCCGTGGCCGATCCCTTTGCCCCGATCGACAACTTTGCTGCCGACGACCTGGACTAACATTCGGCCTACAATTTAGTGCCTAGAAAGGACCCGCAGCTTGCGGGTCCTTTTTTATGACTGTGCCGGGGTGCGTAACATAAAAAACCGAGCCCTGCACATAGTGGCGCAGAACTCGGCGAACGGGTGAGCGGTCAAGGGTAGGTTTTAAGGCATGTCCCAAAAATCTACTTGAGGAGGAAGTCGGAGAGGGGAATGGTGCGGGCCTCGCGATGCTCGGGATCGGCGATGTGGTCGGCAGGATAGCCACAGACGAGCATGTGATAGGGATAGACGCCCTTGGGCAGATTGAACTGCTCCTGTGCCACCTCAGGCTTAAAATGGCATACCCAGCACGTTCCCAGACCTTGCTCCTCGGCCTCCATCATCATCTGATCGCAAACAATCGAGGCGTCGATGGCACTCGAGTTCATCTGGTCATAGGGGCGAACCCAAGCGTCGCCGGTAACGCTGCAAATAAGGAAGACAAGCGGAGCCCCAAAGATGGACCCATCACGAGCAAACCGAGGCTGACAAGCAGCAGCCTTCTCCAACAGCTCAGGCGTATCCAGCACCATCACACGGGCTGGATGATTATTACAAGCAGAAGGAGCAATACGCCCAGCCTCAACAATGGCATCCACAACAGCTTGCTCAACAGAACGATTCTCAAACTCGCGACAAGAATACCGAGACCGAGCCAGATCCAAATAAGACATACAAGCCCTCCAACAATTAAAAATCAAACAAACCCAAAGTAACCCAAACAGTACCCAAAACAGCAATCAGCCAAACGCTCATCAAGGGCCAAAGTGTCCGAACGGGTACCATAGGTCCCTTCAGCCAAACCCCCATCGCGCTAAATCTATCAGCCAAAGTTCCCAATGGTGGTGCATAAGGGAGCGGGCCCGGCCACTAATAACCTTTTGAACGACTCTGCTTGCAGCCGGAGTGAAAAAGGTTATTAGTGGCCGGGCCCGCGACCGGTGGGACATGTACCCCCAATTAACTGTTCTTCATGACAATCGAATCCACGACATCGGCCACATTCTCGCAGCAGTCGGCGCAGTACTCCAGGAAGGCGTACACGTCACGCCAAGCGATGACCTCGAGCGGGTCCTTGCCGTTAACGTGCAGGTTACGCATGGCGTTGATATAGAGCTCGTCGGCCTCGGACTCGATGGTGTTGATCTGGATGACGAGCTCGCGCAGCGTCTTGGACTTGCGGTAGTTAGGCAGCTCGACCATCAGGTCCTTCATGGCGCGGCAGGCGTCGGTCACCTTGTGGGCGATGACGATGGCGTCGGGATGGATGCTCTGGATGTTGGTGAAGTAGACGCGCTGCACGACGCCCTCGATACGGTCGAGCACGGTGTCGAGCGAGCAGCTCATCAGATCCAGGTCCTCGCGCTCAAGCGGGGTGATAAAGGCCGTGAGCAGGGCGTCCTCAAGCTCATGGTGCTTCTTGTCGGCCGCATGCTCGATCGCGTGCATCTTGTCGAGCATATCGTGAATCTTCGCGGGATCGAAGTTCTCAAAAATCTTGGTAAGCAGCTCGGCGGCCTGGACGGCAAGGTCGGCGCAGGCGACGTAGTTGTCAAAGTAGAACGAATCGGGTTTCTTTGCCATGAGTGGGTCCTTTCGAGGCGAAGACGGGTGGGCGAAGTTTTGCGGTCCGGATGGACGCTCGGTGTGGCTAGAGGAACATCATGAACAGCTTGGCCATGACAAAGCTGATGAGTCCGCAGGCGGGGAAGGTGAAGAACCAGGTGAACATCATGTCCTTGACCACGCCGAAGTTGATGGCCGAAAGGCGCTTGACGGCACCGACGCCCATGATGGCGCAGGTCTTGATGTGGGTGGAGGACACGGGGATGCCGGTAAGGGTGGCAAGCAGCAGGTTTGCGGCGCCCGCGAGGTCGGCGGAGAAGCCCTGGTACTTTTCGAGCTTGACCATGCTCTGGCCGACGGACTTGATGATGCGCTCGCCGCCCACACTGGTGCCGATGCCCATGGTGGCCGAGCACAGCAGCATGATCCAGATGGGGATGCCGGCGTCGCCGACGCTAGTCTGGCCGTTGGCGAAGGCGACACCTAAAAAGAGCACGCCGATGAACTTCTGTCCATCCTGCGCGCCGTGCATAAAGCTCATGGCCGCAGCACTCGCGATCTGAGCGTATTTAAAGAAGACATTGGCACGTCGCCTGTTGGCGGCGGCGAAAAGAATCGAGACGAGTTTGCACAGGATCCAGCCCATGACAAAGCCCAGACCGATGGAGAGCGCCAGGCCGTAGATGACCTTCATCCACTCGTGGACGTTGACGCTGTTCGCGCCGCCGAGGGCGATGGCAGCACCGGTCAGGCCGGCGATAAGGCTGTGGCTTTGCGAGGTGGGGATGCCAAAACGCGACGCTGTGGCGCCGTAGACGACGATGGAGAAGAGCGCCGCGCAGAGGCACGCGAGTGCCATGGTGCTGTTTCCGCCAAAGTCGACGATATGTGAGATGGTGTTGGCGACGCTCGCGTTAAAGTGCGTCATGATGAGCACGCCCAAGAAGTTGAATGCGGCGCTCATGAGGATGGCGGCGCGGGCGGGCATGCA
Organism: uncultured Collinsella sp.; assembly: GCA_902466075.1. Classification (GTDB taxonomy): domain Bacteria; phylum Actinomycetota; class Coriobacteriia; order Coriobacteriales; family Coriobacteriaceae; genus Collinsella. The sequence goes on along the minus strand of CABQQA010000006.1, from coordinate 74,751 downwards.
GCGCGTGGTGACGCAGGTCGCGATGGCGTTGGGCGCGTCGGTCCATCCGTTGACGAAGATGGCGCCGAGCGCGAGGATCACGGTGACGGCAAGGACTGGGTTCGACACAAGCTGGCCGAGGAAGGTTGAGAACGTTACGTCCATATATGGGCTTTCTCGATATTTGCAGACTCGTTACAAAAACATGATAAATCGTATCACCTCCTGCGGGTTTCTTTACGGAGTTCTGATGGGAGAAGTGAATTTTTTGGTACTAAAATTGAATATTAGCCCTGTTGACCGCGGTCGTTCTTTTTGCTAACACGCCATGCGGACGCGTGCGTTCGCTCCGACACTCCAAAACCACAGTCTGTTCGCTTTACAACATGCAAACATGCGTTCGATAATAGGGCCATGGAATATCGACAGACAGATGGCAAAACTCGGCGCGTGCACAAGCAGTATGTGGACGTCGTGGCTCGCATCCTCGCGGGCGGACAAGTCGTGCCGGTCACCGTCTGCTGGGTCGACGGCCGTTGTTTTACGATCGACGAAATTATCTCGACCACCGGGTTTGGCCTGACGGTTCACGGCATTCGTACGGCAACCTATAAGGTGCGTTTTGGCGGGCACGCGACCGAGTTGTATCTGGAGGACCAGACGCGCGAGCGGGCGGACGGCTCGCAGGCACACGTGATGCGTTGGTGGGTTTGGGCGTTTGACCGTACGCTTGAGGGCGAGCGCCGTAGGTAAGGACGCACGGCGTTCGGGTACAATGACAGGAATCTTGTCACCTGCTGCGCTGTCGTGGCGCTTTTTGAAAGGACGAAGCATGAACGATATTCAGGGCTATCAGAACGGCCCCGTCGAGACCGGCGCAAGTCGCGCCAAGGAGATGTCGCCGCGCGCGTACAATCTCGCCATATCTGCCCTGATCTTCTTGGGCTTTTGCGCCATGGGTGCCGGCGCCTACTTTACGAGCACCATGTCGTTTGCGCGCATGATGATGAGCGGCGCCGCCCTGCCACTGGTCTTTGGCTCGTTTATTTTAACCATCGTCGGCATGGTCATGATGTCGGCTGCTGCGGGCAAGCAGTCCGTGGGTCTGTCCCTTGTGGGCTACGTAATCTTTGCGAGTACCTTTGGCCTGACCGCGTCGTTTGGCCTTGCCAACTACGACCTGCCCACCATCAACACTGCCTTTATCGCCACGGCCGCCATCACCTTTGTCTTTGGCGCCTTGGGCGTGACGTTCCCCAAGTTTTTCCAGCGCGTATATGGCATCGGCTTTGGCATTCTGCTCGCCACTATTCTGGTTGAGATCGTGCTGATGTTCATGGGCGTCTCGCAGACCATCACCGACCTGATCGTGATCGTGGTGTTCGCCGGCTTCATCGGCTACGACACCTATGTGGCAACGACGGTGCCGCCCACGCTGCCCAACGCCGTGCTCATGGCATCCAACCTGTTCGTGGACATCATCAACGTGTTCCTGCGCATTCTGAACATCCTTGGTCGTCGCGACTAGCGGCGAATTGCCGTGATGCTTGCTGTGCGTGTAAATCGATGCGAAAGGCGGTCCTTCGGGGCCGTCTTTTTTGTACGCGGCGGGGTATCATGGATGGGAAAAAGCCGATAGCGGCAGCGACAGGAAAGGTGACCACTTATGGCAGACGTCGACAAAAGGAACCGTAACCGCAGGACCGGCCGCGCAGGGCAGCCCAACCCCAAGCGCGAGGCTCGCGCCAAGGCCGCCGAGCGTCACGTGGCAGCTGTGTCCGAGGCGTGTGCTAAGGATATCGAGCGCTCGCTTGCCGGCGTTCGCGAATTCGACGGTATGCCTGCCGGTTTTGTCGCGGCGATGAAGGCCAAGGTTCAGAGTGCTGTGGCCGCCGAAGAGCAGGTCGCCGAGGACGTCGAGAACGCGGAGACTGCCGAGACCGAGGCGGCGCCCGAGCCCGTCGAGGAGCCTGCCGAGGAAATCGCCGAAGCTGAGTCCGCGCCTGCTGAGGAGCCCGCTCCGGTCCTGCCCGAGGTCACCGTGCTCGATGCCTCCGCCACGCAGGCCATCCTGGACAACGGTCGTGGCTATGCGCAGTTCTGCGACATGGCCGTGCTCGCCTTTGCCTCGTTTACCAATCCGGGCGGTGGATATATTCAGGGTTATCTGGGCCAGGAGGCCACGCTGTGCGCCGATTCGTATCTGTACAACGTTCTCGATAAGCAGCGTAAGTGGTACGGCGAGAGCCGTCGCCGCAACATCAACTGCGAGCTCTATCGTAACCGCGCCCTGGTGGTGCCTGCGGTGCGCTTCGACCGCAACCACGTGCATGCATACGCCGACGTGATCGTGGCCGCCGCGCCCAACGTTAGGCGCGCCCGCCAGGAGTATCGCGTGAGCGACGATGCTCTGCTGGATGCCCTGCGCGACCGCATTCGCTTTGTGCTCGCCATCTGCGATGAGCTTGGTCGCGAGAAGCTCGTGCTGGGTGCTTGGGGCTGCGAGAACAACGGCTTTGATGCCGAGGCCGTGGCCGAGCTCTTCCGCAAGGAGCTCGCGTCGGGCGACTTCAAGGTCAAGCAGGTCTTCTTTGCCGTGCCCTCTACGCGCTGGGACCAGGACTTTGCCAAGTTCGAGCACGTGCTGGCAAACTTCCCTGAGCGCAACGAGGAGTCCTATGCCCAGGTTGCCGCCCGCGCCGCAGCCGCTCGCGCCGCCGAGCAGGCCCAGACAGCAGTCGAGGATGATGAGGACGAGGATGACTGGCGCAAGTACCTGTAAGCGGTGCGCGCGATGTGATATGCCAAGCCGACGGGAGGGGTTGCCCCCGTCGGCTTTTTACTGAATGAGGAGCTCAAGATGAAAAACGTTCTGTGCTTTGGTGACAGCAACACCTATGGCTATGATCCGGCGGGTATGCGCGACGGTACCGCAGTGCGCTATGCGCAGGATGTGCGCTGGTGCGGCGTGGTGCAGCGTGACCTGGGTGAGGGCTGGCATGTGATTGAGGAGGGGCTCAACGGCCGCACGACGGTGCGCGACGATATGTGCCACCTGGACACTAACCTCAACGGCATTCGCGCGCTTCCGATGCTGCTCGAGGCCCATAAGCCGCTGGACGCCATTGTGATCATGCTGGGCACCAACGACTGTAAGACGGTCTTTAACGTGACAGCTTCCGATATCGCCCGTGGCGCCATGGCGCTGATTCGCGCCGTCCGCGCGTTTCCGTGGACCGACGCTGCGCCTTGCCCGCGCATCCTGCTGATGGCTCCTATCAAGATCAAGCCGCAGATCGCCGATGTATATATGACCGATTTTGACGAGCGTTCCGTCGAGGCATCTGAACATTTTGGCGAGTACTATGCGCACGTGGCCGAGCAGTTTGGCTGCGACTTTTTGAATGCCGCCGAGTTTGCCGAGCCGGGCGATATCGACTATCTGCATATGATGCCCGAAAGCCACGAGAGCTTGGGACATGCCGTGGCAGCCAAGCTCCAAGAGATGCTCGGTGAGTAGCGCGACCCAAAGCGGTACAAAAGTTTCCCTTGCGGCGGCTTGTTTCGCTGCTTTGTCTCGATCTGTAACATCTGGGCGGCTAAATCATCCCTATCTGTTACAGATCGAGATATATGCAGGAACCGCCACAAAGGTGTCCTTTGCGGCGGTTTTGGGCTGCGAATCTTAATACTGCCACATGTGGTTGACAGGGCCGGAGCCTTTGCCCATGTTCAGGCCGGCGGCCAGAGCGCCGGTTAGGTAGGCCTTGCCGGCGTTGACGGCGTCGGCAAGATCCATGCCCTGGGCCAGCGCGCAGGCGATGGCGGACGAGAGCGTGCAGCCGGTGCCATGCGTGTTGCCGGTCTCGATGCGCTTGTGGCGGAACCACGTGGTGAGCGGATCGCCCAGGTGGTTGCCCTCGTCATCGAGCGGTGCGGGCTCGGCTAGCACATCGTTGGCCTCATTGACAAAATGCCCGCCCTTAACGAGGGACGCGCATCCAAAGCGGCGGGTGAGAAGCATGGCGGCATTTTGCTGCGTGCGCTCGGAATCGACTTCGTAATCGAGCAGCGCCATGGCCTCGGGAATATTGGGCGTGATGACGGTCGCCAGCGGGAACAGACGACGCGTGAGCGCCTCGGCCGCATCCTCGGCAATGAGGCGAGCGCCCGAAGTGGCGACCATAACGGGGTCCACGACCACGTTCGTTGCGTTCCATGCGCTCAGGCGGTCGGCGATAACTTCGATAATCTCGGTGGACGAAACCATGCCGATTTTGACCGCGTTAGGGCGAATATCGTCAAAAACGGCGTCAATTTGCGCGGCTACGATATCTGGCGAGATATCCTGCACGGCGGTGACACCCAGGGTGTTCTGTGCGGTGATGGCGGTGATGGCCGTCTCGGCATACAGGCGGTGCGCCGTGATGGTCTTGATGTCGGCCTGAATGCCGGCGCCACCGCTGGAATCGGATCCTGCGATGGATAGAACGGCAGGTACCTTACTACGATCCATGTTCGCTCCCTTGTTCGGTCGGAATCAAATGGGTCTATAAGCCAGCATTATAAAGATGCCCGGGCCGACTCTATGTCGAACCCGGGCGGGCGATGCAATCTTTACGCAAATGTAAGCAAATGTTCACACGTCAACAATTGACAGGCATCGGCTCGCCGCCAGAGGCGGCCGCGGCGACAGGGCTAGTCCTCCATGCCGAGGTCGATCGTGGTGCCCTCGAAGATCTTGTTGACGGTGCGGACGGCGCACATCTTGCCACACATGGTGCAAGTGCCCTCGGTGGCGGCGGGGGACTCCTCGTAGCGCTTCTTGCCCGTAACCGGGTCGAGCGCGCACTTCCACATGGCGTCCCAGTCGAGCTTGCGGCGTGCCTGGCCCATCTTGTCGTCCATGTCGCAGGCGTGGGGCACCTTTTTGGCGATGTCGGCGGCGTGTGCGGCGATCTTGGTGGCCATGAGGCCGTCGAGCACATCCTGGGCGTTAGGCAGGCATAGGTGCTCTGCCGGTGTCACGTAGCACAGGAAGTCGGCACCGGAGCTGGCGGAGATGGCGCCGCCGATGGCAGCGGTGATGTGGTCGTAACCCACGCCGATATCGGTCACCAGCGGCCCGAGCACATAGAACGGAGCATTGTGGCACAGGCGCTTCTGCAGTTTCATGTTGGCGGCGATCTCGTCGAGCGCCATGTGACCCGGGCCCTCGACCATGACCTGGACGCCGGCGGCCCAAGCGCGCTTGCACAGTTTGCCCAGCTCGATCATCTCAGCGGTCTCGGTGGCGTCGTTGGAGTCGTAGAGGCAGCCCGGGCGGCAGGAGTCGCCGAGCGAAATCGTCACGTCGTACTCGTGGCAAATCTCGAGCAACTCGTCGTAGAACTCATAGAACGGGTTCTCGTTACCGGTGACCTCCATCCAACCAAACAGCAGCGAGCCGCCGCGGCTGACGATGTTCATGAGGCGGCCAGTCTCCTTAAAGGTCTTGATGACCGACTTGTTGATGCCGCAGTGGATGGTCATAAAGTCCACGCCGTCCTCGGCATGCGCGCGCACGACCTCGAGCAGATCGTCCTTGGTCAGCTTGACCAGCGGCTTTTCCATGTAGCCGATGGCGTCGTACATCGGCACCGTGCCCACCATGAGCGGTGTCTCGTCGATGAGCTGCTGGCGGAACTGGCGCGTCTTGCCCGAGTTGGAGAGGTCCATGATGGCGTCGGCGCCAAAGTCCTCGGCGATCTTGACCTTCTTCCACTCCTCGGCGGCATCGGCCTTATCGCCCGAGATGCCCAGGTTGACGTTGACCTTGGTGGACAGGCCCTCACCGACGCCAAAGGCGCGCATGCCCTTTTTGATGTGCACGATGTTGGCGGGAATGGCGATGCGGCCGTCGGCCACGCGCTCGCGGATGTACTCGGGGTCGCGATGCTCACGCTCGGCGACCTCCTTCATCTGCGGTGTGATCTGCCCGGCGCGGGCGAAGTCGATTTGCGTGACGAGCTTGGGCTCGGTCTGTGTGCTCATTGGCACGGCTCCCTTCGTTGGCATTACCCATATCAGGTTTGCGGGTCAGGGCGGGCGCGCCCAGTCTCAGCCTGCCGTCTTGTCCTGCAAGCTCCCCGTTTATGTAATGGGCTCAAGTATAGCTCGAATGGGTACGATTGGGCCAACGAGCGTGCCTGTGGGGAGGCGAACATGGGAGACAAGCATCTATATCGAGAGACGCAATGGGATGTATCGGCCGAGGAAAGCCGTGCGCACCATGGCCTTGTCGCGATTGGCTTTGCGGTGCTTGCCGTGCTGGTGATTGCCTTTTGTATTTGGACGTTTGGGGGTCGCGGCGGCGCTGCCTGGGAGTTTGAGGCCGACGATGCCCTGCCGATCATGGCGGTGAAGGTCGCTGGTGGTAACACGGTGGCCGCGCCGGGCGACTATTGGTATCCGCGCGACGAGTTTGTGCAGCTGCAGCTGAGCGGTGGCTCCATTCCTGGTGAAGAGATCGAGCGCGTGACCTTCGATGCGTCGCTTAAGACGCTGTCGGTCGAGCTCAAAGATCAGGGGGACGTTCCCACGACCATGGACATTGCGCTGACGGAATGGCGCCTGGAGCCTCCGACGGGTGTTGCGGTGTCCGAGGTTGAGCATGTCAAGATTACCTATCAGGACGGCTCGACAAATGAAATTGCCAAAGCCGACGGCTTGGCGGAATAGACGCCGTGCCTAGGTAGCACATTCAAAGTAGCGGTGGTCCTACAAGGCCTGTTCGTTCAGGAAGACCAAAGTGTTTTTATTTGAAAGCTCGGGAAAGTGACGATAACCAACGTCGAACGCGGTGAGCCCGCTTACATCCTCGAGCTTGTTTTCTGCCATCCACCGCACCATGGAGCCGCGCGCCTTTTTGCTGGCGGTCGAGCGCTGGATGGGCTTGCCGTTGCGGATACCCTCGCCAAAGAGGCATGTGACGGCCGTGGCGTCGCCCGCGAGGTGGGGCAGAACGGCTTTGGCATACTCTACGCTGGCGAGGTTGACGATCGTGGTGTTTGAGCCTGCCGGGGCGATAACCCGCGCGAGTTTGTCGCTCCAAAACGCGTAGAGGTCTCGGGCATCGTCGACGGCGAGCTTCGCGCCCATCTCCAGTCGATACGGTTCAACGGCATGAAAGGGGCGTACGCATCCGTAAAGGCCCGAGAGGATCCACAGATGGTCTTGCAGCCATGCGAGCTGCGCGGAATCCATCACCTCGGGCGCCATACTCTGGTATTGAATGCCGTGATAGGACATGACGGCAGGGGAGAGGTGGCGGGCGAGTGCGGGATTGTCGAGATCGCCGTTATTCAGGATGGGCCGGAACTCACGCAGGGTGTTGAGGCAAGGTCCCAGCAGTTTGTCACTCACGTTCCACAGCGCCTGCAGGCCGCCGCTGCCTTCATTCCGCTCGATATCTAGCAATGCGCGGTGGAGGCGAGCCGTCTCGTGCGCAGAGGGTGGAATGCCCTGGACTTCAAAAGCATCTTGGGCCGCGCGCATTTGCTTGGCGGGCGAAATGATGACCTGCAGCATGGACTCTCCTCTGCCAAGAAGGAAGTTGCGGTGGAATACGGTCTGTTTTGGCCGTTTATGGGCCAGTTTAGTCTGTATTTCACCGCAACTGATGAAGGGTTGGTTACGCGCGCTCGATGAAGGCCTTGTAGCCGCGATAGGCCTCGTAGATATCGGCCTTGTTAGCGACCTCCCACAGGGCGTGCATGGACAGGACGGCAACGCCAGAGTCGATGACGTTCATGCCGTACTTAGCCATGATGTATGCGATGGTGCCGCCGCCGCCCGCGTTGACGCGACCGAGCTCGCAGGTCTGGAAGTCCACGCCGGCCTCGTCCATGATGTCGCGGATGAGGGCCACATACTCGGCGTCGGCGTCGTTAGAGCCGCCCTTGCCGCGGCTGCCCGTGTACTTGTTAAAACACAGGCCGCGACCCATAAAGGCTGCGTTCTTGGTTTCGAACTTGCCGGCGTAGCCCGGGTCGAAGCCGGCGGACACGTCGGAGGAGAGCATGCGGCTGCGGGCGAGCGCGCGGCGCAGGGCCAGCGGGCTATCCTCGCCGGCGAGCGTCATGATCTCGGCGACGGTGTTCTCGAAGAAGCGGCTCGTCATGCCGGTGGCACCCACGGAACCGATCTCCTCCTTGTCGACGATGAGTGTGATGCTCGTGCGCTCCACGTTGGCGACGTTGATCTGGGCGAGCATGGACGGATAGGCGCAGACACGGTCGTCGTGGCCATAGCCCAGAATCATGGAGCGGTCGAGGCCCATGTCACGGGCGGGGCCGGCGGGCACGACCTCGATCTCGGCGGAGAGGAAGTCCTCCTCCTCGACGTCGTACTGCTCCTTGAGGATATCCAGGAACATCTGCTTGACGGGCTCCTTGGGAGCGTCCTTGTCGTCCTCGTCAAACTTGACGGGGCGGCCGCCCACGATCACGTCGAGGATCTCGGCGTCGACGGCGTCCTTGGCGGGCTTGGCCATCTGCTCGCTCGAGAGGTGGATCAGCAGGTCGGAGATGGTAAAGACCGGGTCGTCGGCCTTGTCACCGATGTTGATGTCGACGGTGGTGCCGTCCTTTTTGCAGATGACGCCCACGAGTGCGAGCGGGGAAGCGACCCAGTGGTAGCTCTTGACGCCGCCATAGTAGTGCGTGTCGAGATAAGCCATGTCGCCGGCCTCGAAGGCGGGGTTCTGCTTGAGGTCCAGGCGCGGCGAGTCCACGTGGGCGCCCAGGATGTTAAAGCCCTGCTCGAGCGGGGCGGTGCCCAGGTTGACGAGCATGAGGTCCTTGCCGTGGTTGGCGGCGTACACCTTGTCGCCGGCCTTGAGCGCGCGGCCCTCGGCGATCACGGTCTCCAGATTGACGTAGCCCGCCTCCTCGGCCATCTTGATACCGGCCTTGACGCACAGGCGCTCGGTCTTGTTCTCACTCAAAAACTGCTTATAGCCGCGGCAAAGCTCCTCGAGCTCCTCGATCTGCTGTGGCGTGTACTTTTTCCATGCGCTGGGACGCTCCATGACGCAGGCTCCTTTCGGATCGATCGTGCTGGTTGATGTACCGTGAGCCATCGTATCACGCGCGGGCCCGCGGCGGCAGGGAAGCCTGATGTGCGGTGGCCGCGGGGCGGGGAGCGTGTAAACTGGTGTGAGCAAACCGTGCCCAGCCCAAAGCGAGGTATTCAATATGTCTGAAAAGCGCCGTACCTTTGCCGTCATCGACGGCAACTCGCTCATGCATCGCGCCTTCCACGCCGTGCCGCCGACCATGAACGCGCCGGACGGTCGCCCCACCAACGCGATCTTTGGTTTTCTGAACATGTTCCTCAAGATGATCGATGCCTTTAATCCCGACGGCGTTGTCGTGGCGTTTGACAAGGGCAAGCCGCGCGTGCGTATGGAGATGCTGCCGCAGTACAAGGCGCAGCGCCCGCCCATGGACCCCGACCTGCACGCGCAGTTCCCCATGATCAAGGAGCTGCTCGCCGCGCTCAACGTGCCCATTTTGCAGTCCGAGGGCTGGGAAGGCGACGATATCCTGGGAACCATGGCGCGCCTGGGCGAGGAGGCCGGCTGCGACATGCTGCTGGTGACCGGCGACCGCGACATGTATCAGCTCGTGACCGAGCACGTCAACGTGGTCTCGACTCGCAAGGGCCTGTCCGACGTGGCGATCATGACGCCCGAGAGCGTGGACGACCTGTATCACGGCATCACGCCGGCGCTCGTGCCCGATTTTTACGGTCTGAAGGGCGATACGTCGGACAACATTCCCGGCGTACCGGGCATCGGCCCCAAAAAGGCGAGTGCGCTCATCGCGCAGTACGGCAGCCTTGACGAGGTCATCGCGCATGCTGACGAGGTCAAGGGCAAGATGGGAGAAAACCTGCGCGCACACATCGACGACGCGCTGCTGAGCCGTAAGGTGGCGACCATCCGCACCGATGCACCCGTTGAGCTCGATTTTGAGGCGACGTCCTTCCCGGCGTTTTCCGCCGATGAGGTTTCCGCGGCGCTGGGCACGCTTGGTATCACCGCCATGCAGAACCGTTTCTTGGCGCTGATCGGCGGCGAGGGCGGGGCAGCTGCCAGCACGTTTGAGATTCCCGCCGTTTTGCGCGCAGCCGCCGGCGATGCTGGCGCGCTTGGTGCCGTTGCGGCTGAGGTCTCCCGCGTGATTGATGCCGGCGAGTGGGTCGCCGCCGTGGTGGACGATGACAAGGAAGAGGGCGCGCTCTTTGGGCTGACGCGCACGCTGTGGTTGGCGACGTCCAAGGGCCTGTTTGCGCTCGAGGAGGGCGACAGTGGTGCGGCGGCTGAGGTTGAGGGCTTCAACTTCGCCCACGGCGTGATTGCCGGCGTGCTCGCGCGTCTGTTTATGGAAGGCCGTGTGGCGAGCCCGGATATGAAGGCGCTTCTGCATGAGCTTTCGCCCATCGATTCTTCTGAGCTCGAGCTCATGGATCCGCTGGCAGTCGATTCCACGCGCATCTTCGATACCGTTGTTGCCGCCTACCTGTTGGATTCCGACCGCTCCGAGTTTGACGAGGTGTATCTGGCCGATACGTATCTGCAGATGGCGCTGCCTGCGGCGCGCGGCGCAGAGGGTGCTGGCGAGGACGCTCCTGCGCCCGCCGCTCGCACGGCGGCCTTGACGCTGGCGCTGGTTGCACCGCTGCGTGACCGCATGGCCCGCGAGAACGCCGCCAACGTGTTCGATGGGATCGAGATGCCGCTCGTGCCGGTGCTTGCCAAGATGGAGCGCGCGGGCATGCTCGTGGACCCCGACCGCCTGCACAGTCTGTCCGAGGGCCTGGCGACCCAGATTGCCGATGTCGAGCGCAGCATTCGCGACCTGGCCGGCGACGAGACCTTTAACATCGGCAGCCCCATGCAACTCTCGCACGTGCTGTTTGATGTTATGGGACTTCCGACCAAGGGCCTCAAAAAGACCAAGCGCGGCTACTATTCGACCAACGCCAAGGTGCTGAGCGACCTTGCCCGCGACCACGAGATCGTGTGCCTGATTTTGGACTGGCGTGAGAAGTCCAAGATTAAGTCGACCTATCTGGACACGCTGGGCCCGCTGCGCCGTGGTGACGGGCGTGTGCACACCACGTACAACCAGACCATCACCGCGACGGGGCGTTTGTCTTCGAGCGACCCCAATCTGCAAAACATTCCGACGCGCTCGGAGCTGGGGCGTACCGTCAAGACGGCGTTCTCGGCGGGCGAGGGCAGCGTCTTTTTGGCGGTGGACTACTCGCAGATCGAGCTGCGCCTGCTCGCGCATCTTTCGGGTGACGAGCACCTGGTGCGCGCCTTCAACGAGGGCGAGGACTTCCATGCCGAGACGGCCGCGCGCGTATTTGGCGTGCCGGTGTCCGAGGTGACACCCGACCTGCGTAGCCGCGCCAAGGCCGTGAACTTTGGCATCGTGTACGGTCAGCAGGCCTATGGTCTGTCGCAGTCGCTGCACATCTCGATGGCCGAGGCGCGCGATATGATCGATCGCTACTACGAGGCCTACCCGGGCGTGCGCACGTTCCTCGACAATGTGGTGGCGCGAGCCAAGCGGACGGGCTATGCCGAGACCATGTATGGCCGCAGACGCCATATTCCCGAGCTCAAGGCCAAAAACCCACAGCTCCGCGGCTTTGGTGAGCGCACGGCCATGAACCACCCCATGCAGGGCACCGCCGCCGACATCATCAAGATCGCCATGGCCCGCGTAAGCCGTCGCTTGGAAGAAGAAGGCTTTGCCGCCCACATGATCCTGCAGGTACACGACGAACTGGACTTTGAGTGCCCCGTCGATGAAGTCGAGCGCCTCACCGCCATGGTCCGCGACGTCATGGAACACGTAGTAGACCTCCGCGTACCGTTGATCGCCGAAGCCAGCACCGGCATAACCTGGGCCGACGCGAAATAGGGAAGCACTCCGTAAGGCAAGCTCGCCCAAGACGCAAGCCCCCACATACTTAAGATTTGGGACAAACACTACTGATTAATTTGTCCCACAGTAACCAAAACAGAGGGGAGCCCCTTCCAACAAGGGGCTCCCCTCTGCTCAAATCATTTCAGCTAAGTATCTAGACACTCAAGACGCCATCTTGGCGGCAGGAAAGTAAACCTAGGACCTGGCCGGGCGGCGCGGATTAGTTTTTCGTAGATTCCGCACGAGCCGGAAAGCACTTAATGTGCTTTCCGAGCGAGCCCAGGACCTGACCGAACGAAAAACTAATCCGCGCCGCCCGGCCAGGTCCGACGAGCCACGTTACCGAGCCGCCAAGATGGCGTCGATGAGCGTCAGTACGCCCCCGTCGTTGTTGCTCGGAATGCGCCACTTGGCGTGCGCGTTCATGTGCTCCTCGGCATTGTCCACGATAAAGCTGTGACCGACGCGCTCCAGCATGGGGATGTCGTTGTAGGTGTCGCCCACGGCGGCAGCATCGGCAATATCGATGCCCAGGTGCTCGCACAGGTGCGCGACGCCGGCGCCCTTGTCGACGCCCAGGTTCATAAAGTCGATCCACTCGCGACCGGCATTGGTGACATAGAGCTTGTCCGAGAATGCGGGGTTATAGTCCTCGCGAAATGCGGGCTCAGCATCATAGTCGGGGAAGAAGATCGAAATCTTGTTGGACTCGAGATCAATGCCCTCAAAGCTGTCGACGTAGTTGATCGTGTTGTAGTAGACGCTGATCTCGTCGTGGTACTGATGGTCGCGGGCGAGCACATAGAACTCGTCGTAGCAGCACAGGACGGGAACGGCGCGCGGGTCCTCCGAGGCACGAGCGAGCACCTGCTGATACAGCGCCACATCGATGTTGCTCTTATAGATATAGTTGCCGCGGTAGATAACGCAGGCTCCATTGTCGGGGCAAAAAGCAAGGCGGTTCTTAATGCTCTCGAACATTTCTTCGAGTTTTGGGGCGGGGCGTCCGCTGGCGGGGCAGAACACGATGCCAGCCTCGGCGAGCTTGTCTAGGCGCTCATCAAGACCCTGCGGCAACACGCGCTCGTCGGTGAGAAGCGTCTTGTCCATATCAACGGCGAGAATCTTAATGCTTCCAATATTGGTGTCCGATTCGTAAGTTTGCATAAAAGCGCGCCTTTCGTTTCAAAATTGTTTCAGACGTTATAATCATCAACCAGTAACCGAGCGTATTGTCGCAGGAACGGGGCGTATTTGCACCACGCTTCACAAAGTAATGAAAAAAAATTTCAGAAATTTGAATTTGTCGCTTGCGCTGTAGGCACTTTAGCGTAATATAGCGACCATCGAAAACGGAGACGGAAAAACAACCGCTTACCGAGGAAAAGGTACCGTTTACGATATTAGAATTGCGCCCGGCGGTAGGTGAAAGGAGAGGCAGATGCAGTTCGTAAAGATCATCACTACTGCAGACAATGCCATCCGACGCCAGCGCGCAATTTCCCGACGACGATAACAATCGTCTCTGTCCGTATGGGGCTAAATGCCCCAACAGAGTCATTTTGAGGTCGTTGGGTTTTAGCACGACATAGACGCATGTTTCTAGGGCATGTTGTGCTGCTTTTTGCTATTTAACCTGATATTGCACGGTTTTTGACCTCGAAATGACTTGCAACTGACCGATGTTCTAACTAGCTACCAAGGGCGAAAGGAAACAGCCATGAGCAAGGAAAAAGTCGTTCTCGCATATTCCGGTGGTCTTGATACATCCGTATGTGTCAAGTGGCTTCAGGACGAGAAGAATCTTGATGTCGTTTGCGTCTGCGGTAACGTGGGCCAGGAGGAGACCGGCCTGGATGCCAAGAAGCAGAAGGCGCTCGACCTGGGCGTTCTGGATTGTCAGGTGCTCGACTTGCGCGACGAGTTCTCCGATGAGTTCCTGACCAAGGCCATCGCGGCCAACTCCATGTACGAGAACAAGTACCCGCTGCTCTCCGCCCTGTCCCGCCCGCTGCTCGCCAAGAAGCTCGTCGAGGTTGCTCACGAGTTTGGCGCGACCTACGTCGCCCACGGCTGCACCGGCAAAGGTAACGACCAGGTCCGTTTTGAGGCCGCTGTCAAGGCGCTCGACCCCGAGCTCAAGGTTATCGCCCCGGTTCGCGAGTGGGATCTGAAGTGCCGTCCGGACGAGGTCGCCTACGCCCACGCCCACAACGTGCCGGTTCCCGAGGGTGCCAACGACAACCCCTATTCCATCGACGACAACCTGTGGGGTCGTGCCATTGAGTGCGGCCACCTGGAGGATCCCTGGAACGAGCCGCTCGACGACGCCTGGGTTATGACCAAGAATCCCGAGGACACGCCCGACACCCCGACGTATACCGAGATTGAGTTTGAGGCCGGCAAGCCCGTCGCCGTCGACGGCAAGAAGATGAAGCTCTCCGAGATCATCATCGCACTCAACAAGATCTCGGGCGACAACGGCTTTGGCCGTCTCGACCTGGTCGAGGACCGTCTGGTGGGCCTTAAGAGCCGCGAGTGCTATGAGGTTCCCGGCGCCCTGACGCTCATCACCGCCCACAAGGCACTCGAGGATATCTGCGTCGAGGGCGACCTGCTCAAGACCAAGATTAAGCTCGAGCAGGATTGGGCCACCGCCGTGTACAACGGCCAGTGGTACAGCCCGCTCAAAAACGCGCTCGATGCCTTTATGGCCGACACCCAGAAGTTCGTGACCGGCACCGTCCGTCTGAAGTTCTTTAAGGGCAACTGCCATGTCGTCGGCCGCAAGAGCCCGTTTAGCCTGTATGACTACGGTCTGGCTACCTACGACCGCGACACTACGTTTGACGAGAAGGCCAGCGCCGGCTTTATCGAGATCGATACGCTGTCGCTCAAGACGTGGGCTAAGGTCCAGGGCCCCAGCTCTGCTGCCGCCCAGGCCTAGCGCCTCCTTCCTTTGGTATCCGCGCGGCCCATCCGCGTGATACATAACGGGCGCATGGGGTCCCTACCTTTCGTTATGCTTGCTGACACTTCTTAACATCGGTGGCCCCTACGTTCCGCCCGCATATATGATGCCGCGTCTGCGGCTGAGTCCGAGCCCCGCCGGGGTTGTCCGGCGGGGCTCCTCCTATCAATTTGACGGCCCTGCGCCTATATATATGGGGAGTATCCATTATGTTCAATGCTATCGCGCATGCTTTACTTGCCCTCGCGCCCGAGTTCGATGCTGCAAAGGTCGAGGACGTTCCTATGAGCCTAAAGGCCTGGATCGATGGTTCGCAGGGCAACATTCGGAGGGAGACGTTGGGCGCCAAGTGCATGGCGCGTCACTTCTTTGCAAATTAGCTATATGGCCTCGCACATGGTGGGGAATATGCAAAACTAGCGGTTGAGAAATCGCTTTAGCGACAGAGCGCATTGCTTTGGGCGCTTGTTTTGGGATTTGATGAAAGGGGACGGTTCCATGGCTCTTTGGGGCGGTCGTTTTGAGGCAGGCGTGGCCGAGGTCACGCAGGAGTTTGGCGCGTCGCTGCCGGTTGACAAACATCTCTATAAGCAGGATATCGCCGGATCTAAGGCACATGCCAAGATGCTGGCGGCCCAGGGCATTATCAGCGCCGAGGACGAGCAGGCGATTGCCGAGGGCCTGACCGGAATCGAACAGGATATCGATGCCGGCAACTTCACCTTTGATATCAACGACGAGGACATTCATATGTCCATCGAAAGCGAGCTGACGCGTCGTATCGGCGAGGCTGGCAAGCGCTTGCATACTGGGCGTTCGCGCAACGACCAGGTGGCGACCGATACGCGCCTGGGCGTCAAGGCGCTGGCCAAGGAGCTCATGGAGGCCAATCTTGAGCTGCGCCATGTGCTGGTGGATGCGGCCAAGAAGTACGACAAGGTGATTCTTCCGGGCTACACGCATATGCAGCACGCTCAGCCCGTGCTGCTGTCACATCATCTGCTGGCGTATTCCTGGATGTTCGCGCGCGACTTTACGCGCCTGAAGGCCGCCTTTGATGCCGCCGACAACTGCCCGCTGGGTGCTGCCGCGCTTGCCGGTACGAGCTATCCGCTCGATCGCCAGATGACGGCTGCCGAGCTTGGCTTTGCGGGTGTGATTCCCAACTCGCTCGATGCGGTTTCCGACCGTGATTTCCTGCTCGATCTGCATTACGCCGGCTCCGTCATGGCCATGCACCTGTCGCGTCTTTCCGAGGAGATCGTGTTGTGGTCGAGCTCCGAGTTTGGCTTTATTACGCTTTCTGACTCGTACTCCACCGGCTCGTCCATCATGCCGCAGAAGAAGAACCCCGACTTTGCCGAGCTTATCCGCGGCAAGAGCGGCCGTGTGTATGGCAACCTGGTGCAGCTGCTTGTGACCATGAAGGGCCTGCCGCTGGCCTATAACAAGGACTTGCAGGAGGACAAGGAGGGCGCGCTCGATACCGCCCACACGCTCATGCAGTGCCTGTCGGTTATGGCCGGTATGATTTCGACTTGGACCGTCAACGAGGATGCCATGGCGCGCGAGTGCGGTGTGGGTCATCTTGCCGCCACCGATGTTGCCGATTACCTGGCCAAGCGTGGCCTGCCGTTCCGTGAGGCGCATGCCGTGGTGGGCCATCTGGTCCTGATGTGTGAGAAGCGCGGCTGCAATCTTGAGGACCTGCCGTTTGAGGTGTTCCAGGAGGCAAGCCCGCTCTTTGAGCGCGATATTACCGAGGCACTCGACATCCCGTCGATCGTTGCCGCGCGCACGACCGAGGGCGGCACCGCTCCTGCCGCCGTTGCCGTGCAGCTGCTGCGTGCCGAGGCGCAGCTCGTGGCCGACGAGGGCGTGTTTGGATCGCTGACCAAGGTTGTCGAGATGGGTCACGGGGCAAAGTAGAGGTTTGGCTGAAGACGTATTGTCCATTTATTGATAAATCGTTTTTGCTTTACGGGCGTCTGCTGATGCGGGCGCCCCTATTTTGCTGCTATGGGGGAGGGGCTTGTCGAGAACTTCTGTAGGACCTTTGGGCAGGTTGTGAAGGGGGTACGTTCGCGGGTGGCAACCGACCGCCCGCTCTGTTCGATGTGGTTGATGAGCGGTCGGATGGTACTCTAATCGGGCTTCGAAACAGAAGTGACACATATGGAGCGCTTTAATAAATTGCAGCGTTTCAATAAACAGCTTTTTGTTTAACTGCAGCTAAAACTCTGTTACGATGCAGTCCAGGCGGGTGCCGGAATGGGACTTGGGCACGCGCGAACCTACTTGAAAGGCTACCTTATGGCTATCGAGAAGACCTTCATCATGATTAAGCCCGACGCGGTGCGCGATCGCAAGATCGGCGAGATCGTTGCTCGTATTGAGCGTAGCGGCCTTGTCATCGAGCGCATGGAGATGACCACGCTCGAGCGCGCTACCGTCGAAGAGCACTACGCCCATCTGGCCGACAAGTCCTTCTTTGGCGGTCTCTGCGACTTTATGACGAGCGGTCCGGTCGTCAAGATGGTCGTTTCCGGTCTCTCCGCTGTTTCCAAGATGCGCACCCTTATGGGCGCTACCAACCCGCTTGATGCTGCGCCCGGCACCATCCGCGGCGACTTCGCCGTCGATGTCAACGCCAACGTGATTCACGGCTCCGACTGCCTGGAGAACGCCGAGATCGAGATCAAGCGCTTCTTTGGCTAAACCAGCTTTGACTCCTTAAAGCTGTTAGCGTGTGGCTTGGGCGCCGCGGAACTCCATCCGCGGCGCCCTTTTATATTCCAGTAGATTTTTGAGACATGCCTAGAAATCTACTAAAGAGCCCCCGCCTGGAATGTGCGTGCATTCCAGGCGGGGGCTGTCGCTAGCGTATGGCGTTGTAAGTCTTTAGGCCTCGTCGACGACCTTGAGACCGCGGGTCTGGTCGATCTCGTTGAGGAGGTTGACGCGACGCTCGTGGCGGCCGCCCTCAAACTCGGCGTCGAGCCACTCGTCGACGATCATCTTAGCGAGCTCGGAGCCAACGACGCGGGCGCCAAAGGCGAGCACGTTGGTGTTGTTGTGCATGCGGGAGAGCTTGGCGCTGAAGGGCTCGGAGCACACGACGGCGCGTACGCCCTCGACCTTATTGGCGGCCAGGCTGATACCGACGCCGGTACCGCAGATCAGGATACCCAGGTCGACGTCACCGTTGGCCACGGCCTTGCCCACCTTGTAACCGGCGATGGGGTAGTCGAAGCTCTCGGAGGTGTCGGTGCCATAGTTCACGACCTCGCAGCCGCGCTCCTTCAGGTGCTCGGAAATGATGTTCTTGAGCTCGACGGCGGCGTGGTCGTTACCGATACCGATCTTCATGAGTGGTTCCTCTCTGGTCCGTGCGGCGGAATTGCTAAAGGTTTTACCGCGTTCGACTGCATGATAACGCGACTTTTGTGTAAACGCTCGGGCGTTTTTTGGTCAAACGCTTTAGCATGCAACAAGACTAGCTTTTCATGAATGAATGCCGTCAGATTGCGCTTGAACGCCGTCCGTCGGAACCATGGTTGCGGTTTTTGATGCATTGTTATCAAATAAAAGAGCTAACTATTATCGAGAGCCCAGTCCGTTATGTAAGCAGGAGATTCCTATGCCTACCGATTCCCTTCGTGATACCGCGTTTTGCGATGTTTTGAACCGCGAGCTTGTCTGTGCGCTCGGCTGCACCGAGCCCATTGCCGTTGCCTATGCAGCCGCGTTGGCGAGCCAGACGCTCGGTTGCGAACCCGATCATATGGATGTTGCCTGCTCAGGCAATATCATCAAGAACGTTAAGAGCGTGACCGTGCCCAACTCGGGCGGCATGCACGGTATTGAGGCCGCGGCCGTGCTGGGCGCCGTGGGCGGTGACGCCAAGAGCGCGCTCGAGGTGCTCGAGAGCGTTAACGATGAAGACCGCGCTCGTGTGGCCGAGCTCCTCGCCGACGCTGGCTACTGCGATGTGTCGCTTGTCGAGGGTGTGCCCAACCTCTACATCAAGGTGACTGCGACGGCCGGGGGCCATACCGCGGTCGTCGAGATTACCGATCACCACACTAATGTCACGTGCCATACGCTCGATGGTATTCCGGTATGCGGCAAGTCGGCGGGGGAGTGCGCCGCCTGCGCCGAGCGCGTGGTGGCCGAGCGTGCGGCAGATAACGCCGATACGCCCATGTCCATTGATTCCATCATCGACTTTATCGAGGACGGTGACATTGAGGGCGCCCGCGCTGCCGTTGAGCGTCAGATTGAGCTGAATGGCGCAATCAGTGCCGAGGGCCTTGCGCACGCTTGGGGCGCCGAGGTGGGTCGTACGCTGCTGGGTGCTCGTGCCGATGACGTCGCCTGCCGTGCCCGTGCCCGTGCGGCCGCCGGGTCCGACGCCCGCATGAACGGTTGCGCGCTGCCGGTCGCCATTGTGTGCGGCTCGGGCAATCAAGGCATTACCTGCGCATTGCCCGTCATGGAGTATGCCGAGTACCTGCGTTGCGACCACGAGCGTCTGGTGCGCGCCGTGATGCTGTCCGATCTTATCGCCGTGCATATCAAGAGCTATATTGGTGCGCTTTCGGCGTTTTGCGGTGCTATTTGCGCCGCGTGCGGCGCCGGCGCTGCGATTACCTGGCTGTGCGGTGGCACGCGCGAGCAGATTGGCGCGACGGTCTCGAATACGCTCGGTAACGTGGGCGGCATCGTGTGCGACGGCGCCAAGGCGAGTTGTGCCGCCAAGATTTCGGCTGCCGTCGATGCGGCGATTCTGGGACATGACATGGCCATGCAGGGGCGTGGCTTCCGTGCCGGCGAGGGTTTGATCCAGGATACCGTCGAGCAGACGATTGCCAGCATGGGCTACGTGGGCCGTGTGGGTATGAAGGACACCGACGTCGAGATCCTCAACATCATGATCGGCAAAACCCAAGTGTGCTAGGACAGTTCGTCGGCTACTTGGTGTTCGTAGAAGGCTTCTACTACGGCGTTAAAGTCGCGGGCGAAGCCTTCCATGGTTCCGCGCCAGGTGACTCGGTTGGGCTTGCCCTGGCCTACATAGGCAGTCTGAATGCCGCAGGCGGGACTAGGGAAGTCGCGTTTGGGATCGTTGCCCACCATAAGGACCTCGTGCGGTTCGAGTCCCATCACCTGAAGCTGCTCTAGATAGTAGGTGGCATCAGGCTTGCAGCGGGTGGCGTTTCCCATGTGCGTGACGAGCTCAAAGGGGGCGTCGGCCAGGTCGCCCCAACCCATGCGGCACTCGATGGCCCCCTGCGGAAAGCTGGGGTTGGTAAAGAGCGCGCAGCGCAGCCCTGCGTCCTGTACGGTCTGAAGCGCGGCGTGTGCGCCCGGCATGGCATGGGCGTTGATGAGTTCGTCATTCTTGTACGGAAGAACTTCGCGGTCGTAGTAGGTAAACGCCTCGTAGATAAGTGGGTCCGAGAGGCAAATGCCGCATCGGCGCTCGACCTCTTCTTGGTAAAACTCAAGATTGGTGCGATTGTCCGTGCTGCTGCGGCGATTGGCGTTGAGGTCGACCAGGATGGTGCCGAGGCGGGCCATCGTGCCACCGCGGCTGCGGCGCCCGATATCCGCGAGCATCGAAGAGACATCCTTAAAATATCGAAGGATGAACGCGTTGAGGTTGATGCTAAGAAGCGTTTCGTCCATATCGAAAACGACTGCTTTGAGCACGCGGGCACCTTTCTCGAAAAATCGTTCCAGAATCGTATGTCTGGGATACTTTACTCCAAAGCCGTATGCCCAACTGCTTATCGTCAGCTTGTGGAGACAGTCGTTCACAAGATTGCGAAAAAGTCTCCATACGAGTAAAAAATGGCAGTTCACGCTTGAAATCGAACTCATTTCCCCGTAACCTATACGAACGTGATTGCATAAGCGTCACATTAGTATCTGTCGGCTCCCGAGTGTTCCTAAACGTTGTGTGCTTGTCGCACCCTTCTGTAGGTCCTAGCAATCGGGGCCCCGTAGTTCGAAAGGGGTCCACCTTTGAGTGAGATTCAGAACTCGTCCATTTTCTCTCTTGACGATGTCAACGAGGAGGAGATGAACAACCTCATCGACGGTACGATTACCGACTTTGATGAGGGCGATCTCGTTAACGGCACTGTCGTTAAGATCGAGCATGACGAGGTGCTCGTTGACATCGGATTCAAGTCCGAGGGCGTTATCCCGGTCCGCGAGCTGTCCATCCGCAAGGACGCTAACCCTGCAGACATCGTTGCACTCGGTGATCCCATCGAGGCTCTGGTTCTCCAGAAGGAGGACAAGGACGGTCGTCTGGTCCTGTCCAAGAAGCGTGCCGAGTACGAGCGTGCTTGGAACCGCATCGAGGAGAAGTTCAACTCCGGCGAGAACGTCGAGGGCGAGGTTATCGAGGTTGTCAAGGGCGGCCTGATCCTCGACATCGGCCTGCGTGGCTTCCTGCCCGCTTCCCTCGTCGACCTCCGTCGCGTCAAGGACCTCACCTCCTACATGGGCACCCGCATCGAGGCCCGCGTCATCGAGATGGACCGCAACCGCAACAACGTTGTCCTCTCCCGTCGCGTCGTGCTCGAGGAGTCCCGTAAGGCCGAGCGCTCCGAGATCCTGTCCAAGCTCAAGTCTGGCATGCGTCTCCAGGGCACCGTTTCCTCCATCGTCGACTTCGGCGCCTTCGTCGACCTCGGCGGTATCGACGGCCTCATCCACATCTCCGAGCTCTCCTGGAACCACGTCAACCATCCTTCCGAGGTTGTCAAGGTCGGCCAGGAGGTCGAGGTCGAGGTTCTCGACGTCGATCTCAACCGCGAGCGCATCTCCCTGGGTCTCAAGCAGACCACCGAGGATCCGTGGCGCGCACTGGTCAAGAAGTATCCCGTCGGCGCTATCGTCGAGGGCACTGTGACCAAGCTTGTCCCGTTCGGCGCTTTCGTCGATCTGGGCGAGGGCATCGAGGGCCTGGTGCACATCTCCGAGATGGCCAACAAGCACGTCGATCAGCCTTCTCAGGTCACCCACGTGGGCGACAAGGTTCAGGTCAAGGTCATGGAGATCGACCTCGACCGTCGTCGTATCTCCCTGTCCATGAAGTCCGCTGCTGAGACTCTGGGCGTCGAGATTGAGGTCACCCCGCTGCCTTCCGAGAAGAAGGACGAGGAGACCGACGCCGAGTAAATCGGTTTGACGATCACTTGTTTTAAGGGGTCCGTCCGCAATGGACGGGTCCCTTTTTGCATTTGCAGCTGTGGTGCACGATGATGCCGGGCTATCTGTTTGCTATTTGGTTATCGGTGCATAAAATATGCCGACATCCCGCCTCGGGGAGGAGGCGGGAACGCACCGAGTAGACGGAGGGGTGCGGAGCGCGGTCGCGTCTCGACTGACGACGTTGCCCATCGACAAGTCTATTGTACTGCATAGCGTGGTTCTTGGTTTATCGTGTCGAACGCTTGTGTTGTGCCATTGCCTGCGGCAACGGTGTGCTACACTCTTGCACTGCTGAGTGGGCCAGACGGTCGCGCGATGTGCTGCTTGCAGCACGCGTGAGGAAAGTCCGGGCTCCAGAGGGCGGGATGCCGGCTAACGGCCGGGCGGAGTGATCCGACGGAAAGCGCCGCAGAAAAGAAGACTCCCACCTGCGCCGCAAGGCGTAAAGGGAAAAGCTGAAACGGTGGTGTAAGAGACCACCAGCGTCGTGGCAACACGGCGGCTTGGCAAGCCCCATCCGGAGCAAGCGCGAATAGGAACGCTATGGGCCGGCCCGGTCCGCGTTCGGGTAGCGTGCGTGGAGCTGCACGGTAACGTGCAGACAAGATAAATGACCGTTCACGACAGAACCCGGCTTACAGGCCCACTCAGCTTTCTTGTTGACGCTGCGACGGCGTCAGCTGGCCGATTTGGCGCTCATTCGTCGGTCGCCGCCATAAGGCGTGCTCCCTCCTCTTTCGGGCCAAATCGACTCAGCTGGCGCCGTCTCGCTGTTTTTGCCTGGTCATCAGCGACCCCATTTTTGTTGCAAACTTGTCTTTCAAGGCACCTTGCTCGCGCTGACGGGTTCTCGCTTTCGTTGACGGATTCATCGGCGGCTCCATTCTTTTCGCCGGGGTTATCGGTACGGCCTTTGCCGTATTATTGAGGCTGTTTGTTGCTGCGCTTTATTTTGTTGAGGGGCTTTGTTGGACAGCTATTTTACTCTGCAATCGAATATTGAGGTTTCGGGCGAGTTTGTGGACCGCAAGAGCCGGTTTATTGCCCAGCTGGTCCATATTGAGTCCGAGGACGAGGCGAATGCCTTTATCGAGATGGTTCGCAAGCGTCATTATGACGCTCGACACAATGTTCCCGCGTGGATTTTGGTCGATGGACGCGAGCGCCAGAGCGATGATGGTGAACCGAGCCGCACGAGTGGTATGCCGACGCTCGAGGTGCTGCGCGGTGCGGGGCTCAAAAATGTTTGCTGCGTAGTGACACGCTATTTTGGTGGCACGCTGTTGGGGCCTGGTGGTTTGGTGCGCGCCTATACCGCGGCGACGCAGGCGGCGGTGGCCGCGGCTCAGGAGGCCGGGCAGATCGTCGAGATGACGAGTGTCGTGCCGGTTGACGTGCATGTGGCCTATCCGCAGTATGAGCAGGTGCTTCGCTTGGCCCAGGATTCCGGTGCCAAGGTTTCGGATACCGAGTACGCGGATGCTGTGACACTTCATTTGGTGTTTAAGGCGGGGGAGCAGGAGCCGTTTTGCGTTAAGATGCGCGAGCTTATGGCGGGGCGCGAGGAGATTGAGGTCAGCGCTCCCGAGTTTGCTGAGTTCTAACGACGACGGCCGGCGTGCATTTGGATGAATCCCAAGCGCGCCGGCTGTCGTTTTATGTTGCTGCCGTTTACTCGGCGAGCTGCTTTAGCACATCGCAGGCGATCTCGACGGCATCGTCGATGCAGCCGGGGCAGCTGCGGAGCGGACCCTTGTCCGATCCGATGCCCTTGAGCGTGCCGCAGACGGTCGTCGTGTTCTTCTCGCCAAAACGCTTGGCGATTTCGCGCGACAGCTTGTAGGTATGGCCCTTGGTCTTTGGGTTTTCCATGCCGTCGCTCATCACGAAGCCCATGATGGCCACGTCGCCCGAGATGGCGCCGCAGGTTTCGGTCATGCCGCCCATGCCGGCGCCAAAGCCCTCGGTGAGGGTAAAGGCAATCTGGGGATCGAGGCCGACGGCTGGCGCGAGCGTACAGGCGACGGCCTGGGCACAGTTAAAGCCGCGGGCGTGGTATTCGGCAGCTTGAGCCTGACAGGCGGTGATGTCGAGCTGGGCCGTATCGATTTGCTTCATCGTTGTCTCCTTGGTCACGGTGTACCCGCCTATGGTACCCGTGACGGGGCATGTAATCATCGAGAGCTTCATGTATGCCTCGTTTTTATCTATCGAGCAAATGCCCAAGGCTTGAGATAAATACCCCTGATCAATTTGTCCCATAACCTACCTTTGGGATGGGTTGAGAGGGGTGCGGGGTAGCGGTATCGTGAACCGAATAAAAATGTAACCCAGGCAAGGGAGCTAAATATGAGCGAGCAGACCATCGGTACCACGTGTGTTCAGGGCGGCTATCGCCCGGGCGATGCGGAGCCGCGCCAGGTGCCCATCTACCAGTCCACCACGTGGAAGTACGACACGTCCGAGCACATGGGCAAGCTGTTTGACTTGGAGGAGTCGGGCTATTTCTACAGCCGCCTGCAGAATCCCACGTGCGACCTGGTTGCCACCAAGATCTGCGAGATGGAGGGCGGTACCGCGGCGATGCTCACGAGCTCGGGCATGGCTGCGAACTTCCTGGCGATCTTTAATGTGGCCGGTGCCGGCGATCATGTGGTCGCAAGCTCTGCCATCTACGGCGGTACCTACAACCTGCTTGCCCACACCATGGGTCGTATGGGCGTTACCTGCACGTTCGTTGCCCCCGACTGCACCGATGAGGAGCTCGAGGCAGCCTTTGAGCCCAACACCAAGCTCGTCTTTGGTGAGACCATCGCCAACCCCGCTCTTGCCGTGCTCGATATCGAGCGCTTTGCCAAGGCCGCGCATGACCACGGTGTGCCGCTGATGGTCGATAACACCTTCCCGACGCCCGTGATGTGCCGTCCCTTTGAGTGGGGCGCCGACATCGTTACGCACTCCACCACCAAGTACATGGATGGCCACGCGGCCTACCTGGGCGGCGTGATCGTCGACCACGGCCAGTTTGACTGGATGGCCCATGCGGACAAGTTCCCGGGTCTCACCACGCCCGACGAGAGCTATCACGGCGTGACCTATGCCGAGAAGTTTGGCCGCGAGGGCGCCTTCATTACCAAGGCCACCGCACAGCTCATGCGCGATCTTGGCCCCATGCAGAACCCGCAGGCGGCGTTTTTCCTGAACAGCTCGCTCGAGAGCCTGCATGTGCGCATGCCGCGCCATTGCGAGAACGGTCTGGCGGTCGCCAAGTTCCTGCAGAGCCATCCCAAGGTGCGCTTTGTGAGCTATCCGGGCCTGGAGGGCGACAAGTACTATGACATGGCTCAAAAGTACATGTCCAACGGTACGTGCGGCGTCGTGAGCTTTGGCTTTAACGGTGGTCGCGCGGCGGCCGAGACCTTTATGAAGAGTCTCAAGCTCGCCCAGATCGCCACGCATGTCGCGGATGCCCGCACCTGCTGCCTGCATCCTGCTAACGCCACGCACCGCCAGATGAACGACGAGGAGCTCATCGCCTGCGGCATCTCGGCCGACATGGTGCGCCTATCGTGCGGCCTCGAGGACACGGCCGATCTGATTGCCGACCTTGAGCAGGCGCTCGAGCAGTGCTAGGCTAGCTTTCGTACAAGGCGCTGATTCCGATAGATTGTCTCGGCGACCTTTAGTTCCGATTCCGTAGGCGGGACCCCAATCGCGATTGTCTATAGGCGATTGGGGCCCCGTTTTTGCGTTATGCCACTCGAAAGGATGGATATGGAGAAAACCGCAGAGCAGCTGCGCCGCGAGCGCATTGCCCTTGAGGGCGACACCCACGGCAAGAACAAATGGGCAATTTTGTTTACCGTGCTCATCATGACGTTTATGGCGTGTCTGGATTCGACTGTCGTGACTGTGGCGTTGCCCGTGATGCAAAAGGAGCTGGGTGTGGGCCTCGATCGCATTCAGCTGGTGAGCTCGGTGTATCTGCTTGCGACGTGTGTGGCCATGTTGCCGTTCGGTCGTTTGGGCGACGTGCGCGGCAAGGTGGGCGTGTTCCAGCTGGGCGTCATCGTCTTTACGTTCGGCTCGCTGCTGTGCGGCCTGTCGGCCTCGCTTGAGGTTCTTATCCTCGCGCGCATTGTTCAGGGCGTCGGTTGCGCGGCGGCCATGGCTAACAACATGGGTATCATCACCGAGTCGTTTCCGGCGCGCGAACGAGGCCGTGCCATGGGTATTCTCGCGACCTTCGTGGCCCTCGGCATGATGTGTGGCCCCGTGCTCGGCGGCATGCTGGTGGCAAGCTTTCCCTGGGAGAGCATCTTCCTCATCAACCTGCCCATTGGCGTGATCTCGTTTATCGTGGGACTCTACACGCTGCCGCATGTTAGGCCAGAGGCCGGCGAGCGCCCCATGTCCCTGATCGAGGCCGCTCGTCGCTGCTTTGTAAATTCGGCCTTCACCATCAATCTTGCCTGCATGCTCATCGTGTTCGTTGGCATCGGCGCATCCGAGTTTATCCTGCCATTCTATTTTCAGGATGCGCATGGGTTTGGGTCTGACATTTCCGGACTGCTCTTTTTGGCGCTGCCAACGGTGAATGCCTTTATCGGCCCGCTTTCGGGTACGGTTTCGGACCGTGTTGGCTGCGAGGGTCCCACGGCGGTCGGCCTGGGCGTGTACGTGTGCGGTCTATTTGCGGTAAGCACGCTCGACGAGCACTCTTCTATCCCTGTGATCGTGTGCTGCGTCGCGTTTATGTCGTGCGGCACGTCGATTTTCCAGAGCCCCAACAACTCGCTGTATATGGGTTCGGCTCCGCGCGAAGCGCTCGGCTTTGCGGGCAGCTTGGGCAGTTTGGCGCGCTACGCCGGCATGGCACTCGGCATTACGGTGGCGTCGCATATCCTGTATGGGCAGATGAGCGTGGCGATGGGCGAGGCCGTGACCAGTTTTGTTGCAGGGCGTCCGGATGTGTTCTTGTTTGGTTTCCGTTCGGTGTTCTATGTGTTGATGGCTGTGGCCGCTGTGGGATTTGCGCTCGCCATGGTGCGTTTGATGAAGATGCGCACCCGTCATTAGCGTGTTGGGAGGCTGTCTGCCACGATTCGGGCCTATCTACTGGTCTTACGGCTTTATGGTGCGATGCGGCTTGTGGGACGGGCGGGGGTCGGTCCGTGGTAGACTATCGAACAACGTTTATTAATCGCGCGGTATCGTTGCCGCGAGAAGGGGTTGCGCCATGCAGGAGCTTGAGGATCGTATTCGCCATGACGGCATCGTAAAGGCCGGTAACGTCCTTAAGGTTGATGCCTTCCTCAACCACCAGTGCGACGTCGAGCTGTTCGACCACATGGGCGCCGAGTGGGCCCGTCTGTTCAAGGATGTCGAGATTAACAAGATCCTGACGATTGAGGCTTCGGGCATTGGTATGGCTTGCATCGCGGCCCAGCATTTTGGCGGCGTGCCGGTGGTCTTTGCCAAGAAGGCGCAGTCCATCAACCTCGACGGCGAGCAGTACGCCACGACCATCTACTCCTTTACCAAGCAGAAGGAGTACCCGGTTATCGTTGGCAAGCGTTTCCTGTCCGAGGGAGACAAGGTCCTGATCATCGACGACTTCTTGGCAAACGGCTGCGCGCTCGAGGGTCTTATCAAGATCTGCGAGGCTGCGGGTGCCGAGGTGTCCGGTATTGGCATTGCGGTGGAGAAGGGCTTCCAGGGCGGCGGCGATAAGCTCCGCGATCGCGGCTTCCGCGTTGAGAGCCTGGCCCGTATCGCCGATATGGACTGCGAGACCGGCGAGATTACCTTCGCCTAAGCGCGCAACACAAGCGATTGGTATGCGATGTGACAAAGGGACCGTCCCTTTGTCACATTTTTTGTATGAGGGGAGGTGTTGATATGGATGAGAACAAGATGGGATGGCGCGAGTATGCGCGCTATGCCGAGATGTCGGCCGAGGAGTTGGCGCGCGATTGCGAGGTGCAGGTGTTTCGCGCGACGGGTCCGGGCGGACAAGGCGTCAACACGACGGACTCGGCGGTGCGTATGAAACATATCCCTTCGGGGATTACCGTGACGGCGCGCGAGAGCCGCAGTCAGTTCCAAAACCGTAGTAGCTGCCTGCGTAAGCTGCGCGCTGAGCTTGAGCGTCGCGGGCGTCCACCGCGCCGACGCGTAAAGACCAAGGTGCCTCAGCGCTCGCGCCAGCGCAGGCTCAATGACAAGCACTTCAACGCGATTAAAAAGGCCAACCGTCGCAAGCCGGGCGGGGAGGAATGATCTTCTCAATAAGTTGCGGTGAAATAGGGACTGTTTTGCGGCTTTAGCTGCATAAACAGTCCCTATTTCACCGCAACTTAGGGGCGGTTAGCGGGTGGGGTGCCAGACGTGGAGAGCGCCGGCGAGGATGTCGACCTCGATGCGCGAGGCGACAATGGGCTCGCCGTCGGCCTGGATGGGGTAGTCGGGCTCTTCCAAGGTAAGCTCGACATGGCGGCAGCGGCGCATGCGAATCGGTGGCAACTTGGTATGGTGGCCGTCCTTGGCCGAAAGGAACATGGGCAGGGCAACCGCGCGAGGGACGGGACCGCAGGCGTAGCAGACGTCGAGTATGCCATCGCAGGGATCGGCATCGGGGCAGATACGATAACCCGAGCCATACGTGGGCCCCAGCTGAATCGCCATGATGATTGCCCTCACGCGCTCGGTGGGCGCGCTGTCAAAGCTGACTGTCATAGGATAGTTGCGATAGCGTAGGCCAAACTGCTCAAGTCCCGAGAGGGTGTAGAGCGGCGCGCCCGTCAAGCCGGTCTTTTTGCGCAGCTCGGTGGTGCCAAGGCCGATGGCAGCGTCGATGCCGACCGAGAGCGTCTGGTCGTAGTACTCAACGGTAGCCTCGCCGCTGCCGCTCGCAGGGCTCCACGAGCGAATGCGCCCGATGTCCTGACGCTGCAGCTCGCAGGTGAGCAGCGCGCCAAAATCCTTGCCGGAGAAATCGTCGATGCCGAGCGTCTGGGCAAAATCGTTGCCGGAGCCCACGGGCAGGACGGCAAGGGCGGGGCGGGCGTCCTCCTTTTGCGTCATAAGCCCGTTTACGACCTCGTGAATCACGCCGTCGCCGCCGAGTGCGATAACGGTGCGATAGCCCTGAGCCTGTGCGGCCAGCTCCTTGGCGTGTCCCATACGCTCGGTCAACACCAGGTCAAACTGGGATGCGCGTGCAGTCATGTCCAAAAAGCGTTGTAGGCGCTCGGCAACTTCGCGTGCCGCACCTGACTGGGCGGCTGGGTTGGCGATGATGAGCGTGCGACCAAAATCAGTTGCGTGCATGGGGCGACTCCCGGCGTGTGACATGACAGTGCGGTCGCGCTCAGGTCGAATTGCCCCCGATTGTGGCTGCACGGCGATTATTGCATCTACTCTATCAGGTCGTTGTGGCGCTCGATAGCATCCGCTACCGTACCGCCCTCATCCACAATAAGCGAACGGCGCTTGGGTGAGATGATGCGCTGGGCGGGGTACACGCCGCGGTGTCCGCCGGTTAGGTAGCTGATAAAGGCCACGATGACAAAGAACCCGGCGGCCGTGCCGTGGAACAGGTCGATGGCCATCATGCAGGTGGTGATGGGCACGTTGAGGCCGGCGCAGAACACGCCGAGCATGCCGAGAGCCGCCAGAAAACTGGGGTCGAGCCCGGTAAGGCAACCGATCCAGCCACCGAGTGCCGCACCGATGCCAAACAGGGGCGTGACCTCGCCGCCTTGGAAGCCCGCGCCCAGGGTAAGCGCTGTGACGACCAACTTGATGACTGCGTCCGCCAGGGTGGTGTTGCCTGCAAATCCGGCGCCGGAAAGCCATGTGGAAAGGCCGGCGTAGTCCCAGGCGTCGAGGAGGGCATAGGCGGCCAAAACCACGAGTGCGCCTATAAGTGCGCGAATGAGGTAATTGGTGATAAAGCGACCGTACAGGTTCTTGACTGTTCGAACCGACCAGGCAAAGAGGCGTGCCGTCAGGCCGAAGATAATGGCGCTGATAACAACGATGGCAACCGTCCGCGGCGTCATGTCGGGGACGCTGGCGATGACATTTGCTTCGTACTCGGTACCCAGGGCGAGTGATGTAAAGTAGCCGGTAAACGAGGCGACCAGGCAGTAGATGCCCGCGGTGTAGTCGATCTTGCCGATAAAGCACATCTCCATGCCAAAGAAAGCTCCGGCAAGGGGCGAACCGAATACGGCTCCAAAGGCCGACGAGATGCCGGCGAGCATGAGGTCGTGGTGGTCATGCTTTTTGAGGTGGGCGAGGCTCGAGATGTTGCTGGCGATGGTCCCGCCAATCTGCACCGCGGCTCCCTCGCGACCGGCCGATCCGCCCGTTAGGTGCGTGAGCGTGGAGCAGATGAAGGTGAGGACGGCCATGCGCATATGGATGAGGCGTGTGCCCAGAGCGGAGTCGATGACCAGGTTGTTGCCTCGTTTGGCAGCAAGGCCGTGATTTTTGTACACCCATGCGGTGGCAATGCCCACAACGGGAAGCAAGGCGTAGACCCACGCATGGTGCTTGCGATAGTCGGTCGCGATATTCAGCGAGGTCAAAAACGCCCAGGCGGCAACGCCCATGGCGAGCGAGACGATGGCGACGAGTGCGAGCAACTTGGCGCTCGCGAGTAGGTTGCGGGCGTTGCGGCGCGTGTCGGCGGCCAAGAGATGCTCGGAGCGGGTGAGCTGATGCCTGCCGGCCATGATGACGTCGTTCAGGGAGAAAAAACCGCCATCGTCGAGCGACTGAGAATGATCCTGCGCTTCGTTTGCGCTTTCGGGTTTGTCGGTAAAAGTCATACGTTCCTCTTTTGGGTTGCAACACGAGCATTATAGAACGTGCCAAACGTGACAAGCCGGCAGGTTGGTTTCGGTTCTGTTTCGCCGTCCGTTACCGACAGGTGTATTCGCGGCCGCGGGCCAGGTCTTGAGCAGGCGGCGAGGGATTATACTGAGATAAACATAAAGAATCGGCGCTTTTGTTGCGCGCCGCAGCACGCTAGAGGTGTATATGGCAGAGAAGCTCATTCCGTTGGAGGACGCGCAGGCGATCGTCTTGTCGCACGTGAATTGCACCGAAGTTGTCGAGATTCCCGTGTGGCAGGCCGCCGGTCTTCCCTTGGCAGAGGACGCGGTGGCCGATATCGACATTTCGCCGTTTGCCAACAGCGCTATGGACGGATATGCCGTGCGCTCGGCGGACTTGGTGCAGGCATCTGGCGAGGCGCCGGTGACGCTCGACGTTATCGGACACGAGGCTGCGGGCCATGTGTTTGAGGGCACAATCGGCGCGGGCGAGACGGTCCGCATCATGACGGGCGCGCCGGTACCCGAAGGTGCCGATGCTGTGGTGAAATACGAGATCGTCGATGTGCTCGACGGTGACGGCAACGAGGGTTCGCGCGTGAGGTTCTCGGCGCCTGCCAAGGTGGGGGAGAACGTTCGCTCGGCTGCTGAGGAAGCGCATGCCGGCGATGCCGTGATGCACGCCGGCGAGGTTTTGGCCCCGGCAGGCGCCGGCCTGCTGGCGAGCGCCGGGTATGCGAGCGTGAAGGTGCATGCCGCGCCGCGTGTGGGCATTATCTCGCTGGGCACGGAGCTGGTCGCGCCAGGTGAGCTGCCGGCGCGCGGGCAGATTCGCGACTCCAACTCGTCGGCGTTGATGGCCGAAGCACTCGATGCAGGAGCCGAGCCCGTGTTCTACGGCATTGCGCCCGATGATGAGCAGGCGATTGCCGAGCTGGTGCATCGCGCCGTGCTGGAGTGCGATTTTGTCATTACGAGTGGTGGCGCCTCGGCGGGCGATTACGATTTCGTGACGGCGCTCGTTCGGCGCGAGGGCGAGGTGCTGTTTGACCGCATCTCGATGCGTCCGGGCAAGGCCATTACGTTTGGCTTGCTCGGGGATAAGCCCTACCTGGGGCTTTCAGGCAATCCGGCCGCGGCGTATATGGGCTTTGAGATGCTCGCCCGCCTGGCGATTCGCAAGATGCGCGGCTTTGCCGAGGGTACGCGTCCCGTGCAGCAGGCGACGCTCACGCACGGCGTGAAAAAGCGACAGCATCGCCGCTTCTTCGATCGCGCCACGGTTTTGCGCGACCCCGAGACCGGTGAGCTGTTGGTGACCGAGGCCAAGACGCAGAATTCGGCGCTGCTCGGCACGATGCAGCGGGCTAACTGCCTGTTGCGTGTTGACGAAGGACCGTGCGACCTCAAGGTGGGCGATGTCGTGGACGTTGTTCGCGTCGACCTGCCCGAGGGCGCCGTGTTGTAGGAGGAATGCTATGGAGCTGAAGATATCGATCGTGACGTGCTCGGATACGCGCGATCTTGCCCAGGACGAGGCTGGAGCCGCACTCGAGGAACTTATCGAGGCGCAGGGCTGGACGGTCGCCTCGCATGTGGTCGTGCGCGACGACGTCAGCGAGATCGGTGATGCCATTGTGGAAGCCGCCGATGAGTGCCACGCCAATGTCGTGCTCACCTGCGGCGGCACGGGGCTTTCGATGCGCGATGTGACGCCCGAGGCGACGCGTGCCGTCTGCGAGCGCGATGTGCCGGGTATTGCAGAGGCAATCCGTGCGTACTCCATGACCAAGACGCGCCGCGCTATGCTCTCGCGCGCCGTGTGCATGCAGCGTGGGTATACGCTTGTCATCAACTTTCCGGGATCTACGAAAGCGGCCCGCGAAAGCTGGGAGGCTGTGAGCGACCAGCTGGAGCATGCGGCCCAAATGACGGCGGGCGGCGGGCACGCCAAATAAGCGCGCTACCTGCGGCGGAGCGACTTTGCGAGTCGCTCCGCCTTTTTATGCAGCGACAGCGCGGAACGTCCTGAGACTATCGGCGAAAGAGAATTATCAGACGAGAAATCTTTATCACTGATATTATTCGCGCGGAAGTATAATCAAATTACAGAATAAAGCCCGCGGTGGGGTACCCGGGCACAAGGTACGAAAGGGTTGAACATGTTCGATATGGTTTCTCGCCGCGGATTCGTCTCACTCTCCGCTGTCGCCGCTGCCGGCCTTGGGCTTGCCGGCTGCTCCGGCAACAAGGAGCCTGAGGCGACCGGCTCCGATGCCGGCTCCGCCAAGGCCTCTTCCAAGAAGGAAACCGTCGAGCTGCAGGTCTTTGCCGCCAACTCGCTCGAGAAGGCTTTGCCCGAGGTTCAGAAGCTCTACACCGAGCAGACCGGTACCACCTTTGCCGACACGCAGTTTAAGGCGTCCGGCGACCTCGTTGAGCAGATGCGTGCCGGTGCCACGGTCGACGTGCTCATCACCGCTTCCAAGGGCACCATGGATGACGCTGAGACCGTCGAGCTCGTCGATGCCGACACCCGTGAGGATATGTTCGTCAACGATCTTGTGATCATTCGCGCCGAGGGCTCCGACACCAAGGTCGAGGCCATCGCCGACGTCGCGAATCTGGGCGGCAAGATCGCCATTGGCGACGCCAAGACCGTTCCCGCCGGCAAGTACGCCAACCAGGCGCTGGCTTCTGTGGGCCTCTATACCGGCACCGAGGGCGACGACGGCGAGTATGCGCCCGAGATCGCCGACAAGGTCGCACTGGCAGACAAAGTTGGTACCGCCGCCGCCTATGTGTCCACAGGCGACTGCGTGGCCGGTTTTGTCTACAGCTCCGATATCTTCCGCTACGACGGCATCGAGGAGGCGCTCGTGTGTCCCGAGGACTCGCACAAGCCCATCGTGTATCCGGGCGCCGTTGCCGAGAGCTCCGAACATGCCGACGAGGCTAAGGCGTTCATCGACTTTTGCCTGTCCAACAAGAAGGCTCAGAAGATTTGGGCTAAGTACGGCTTTGAGCTTTCCGCGTAGTGCGGCTTGGCGCGATAATTCCATCGTTTTGTGTTTCACTCCGTCCTTGTATTCGCTTGGAGCTTTTCGTGCTTAATAGATTCCGCATGCTTGTCGCCTGTGCTTTGACCTTCGCGCTTTGCTGGGTGCCGGGATTTGCGTTTGCTGGGGACGCTGAGGACGGGGCCCAGGTTGCTGCGACCGCTCATGGGCTTTCCTATGGGATCGAGGGTTTTGAGCGGTTGGCCAAGGGGACTGCTCGTGCCATGGAGGGCCAGCCTGAGGGCTACCGGTTTCCCGTTGACGAGGACGTGGACCTTGTAGTGGCGCCTGCTGCCGATCGCGTTGTGGTGTGGATATCGCCCAAGGCGGTCGAGAAGTATGGATTGGATCCGCAGGACAACGAGTGCGTATCGGGTCTCAAGGCCCTCGTCTGTGAGCTCGACAGCGCAAACCGCATGGGAGGTGCGCAGCTAGGGGACGTGGATCTTCCTTGGTATGTTACGGCGGAAACAACGTTTGATGCCGGCGGGTATACCTATGGCTTTGATGTGCGTGGTGCGGATGGGGACCGCTATGTGGTAATTGCATCAGCCTCGGGTGATGCCAAGGGCGGCGCGCGTTGGCTTGATAGCGCTCAAATGGTAGAAGCATCGTCTGTCGTGTTGCGGGATGAGCGGGGGCCCTTGACCTCTCTGGCCTCCTTTTTGGGCGACATTGACTATCGCCCGTTTTGGGTGTCTATCAAAACGAGCGGCCTTGCCCTGGTGATTGCCTTTGCACTGGGTCTGTTTGCCGCGTGGAAGACTATGGGTACCTCGAGTCGCATCAAGGGCCTGCTCGATTCGGTCTTTACGATTCCTATGGTGCTGCCGCCCACGGTCTGCGGCTTTCTGCTCCTCATGCTGTTTGGCCGCTCGACCGGGGTGGGCCAGTGGCTCATCGCGCACGGCATCTCGATCGTCTTTACCTGGCCCGCGGCGGTCATTTCGGCCGTCGTTGTGTCGTTTCCGCTGGTCTACCGCACGGCGCTCGGAGCCTTCGAGAGTCTCGACACGCAGATGCTCGATGCCGCGCGAACCCTGGGATGGTCCGAGCGTCGTATCTTTACCAAGCTTATGATGCCGCTTGGCTGGCCCTCGATTGCCGCCGGCGCGGTGCTTGCCTTCGCGCGTGCCATGGGCGAGTTTGGCTGCACCCTGTTCTTTGCGGGCAACTACGCCGGCATTACCCAGACCATCCCCATCGCCATCTACTTTGAGTGGATGGGCGGCAACACGTCGGTGGCCCTCTTTTGGGTCGCCGTCGTGATTGTGTTCAGTTTCCTGGTCATCCTGTTCATCAATATGTACACGGCGCATTCGCAAAAGTACCGCGGGCGCGGCCTGTCCCGCGCGGAGCGCAAGCAGGCCAAGCAGCTGGGCAGCCAGGCCGATTCGCTCGACCCAGTGGGCGGCGATGCCTTGTGCATCGATCGCGAGGCGCTGGCCGAGCTTATGCGCGATGACGCGGCACCGCAGGGAGGTCGATAAGCTATGTCGCTCGTTTTGGATATCAAAAAGCGCTATCCGGGCTTTACCCTTGACATTCAGCTCGATGCCGGCGAGGAGCGTGTGGCGCTGCTCGGCGCCTCCGGATGCGGCAAGAGCTGCACCTTGCGCTGTATTGCCGGCGTGGAGACGCCCGACGAGGGCAAGATCGTCGTCAACGGCGTAACCTTCTTTGACTCGGTGTCGGGCATCAATCTGTCGCCCCAGGAGCGCAAGTGCGCCCTGATGTTTCAAAACTATCAGCTGTTTCCCAACATGACGGTGGCCGATAACGTATGTGCCGGTGTAAAGGACGCGGGCGACGCCGCGGCGCGCAGGCAACTTGCCGAGCGCTACCTGGGTATCTTTGGACTGGCCGACTTTGCCGACCGCTATCCCGCGCGCCTCTCGGGCGGCCAGCAGCAGCGCGTGGCGCTCGCTCGTATGGTGGCGGCACACCCGGGCATTTTTATGTTCGATGAGCCCATGAGCGCGCTCGATTCCTATCTTAAGAGCGCGCTCGAACAGAACATGCTCGACCTGTTCGACGTCTGTAACCGTACCGTGCTCTACGTGAGCCACGATATCGACGAAGCGTGTCGCCTGTGCCAGCGCATTTGCGTGATGCATAACGGACATGTGGAGGAGATCGGCTCCGTCGAGGACGTGGTCCGCCGGCCGCAAACCTTGGCTGCGCTGCGCTTGACGGGCTGCAAGAATACGAGCCGCGCGCGCAAGATCGGGCTTCAGGAAGTTGAGGCCCTGGACTGGGGCATGACCTTCAACGTGGGCCGTGAGGTTCCCGATAGTGTGGCGTACCTGGGTATTCGTGCGAGCTACTTCCATGTGGACAATCGTGCCGAGCGGGGTCGCAACAGCTATGACCTGCACGTGGCCCGAGTGAGCGATTCGCGTTTTGAGCGCCTGGTGCTGCTGGACGCGCCGCGTGCCGATGCGCCGACGCGCCTGCAGTGGAAGGTCAACAAAGTGGGCATGCCTGTCGACGAGCTGCCGCAAGCAGGCGAGACGCTGCGCATGCATTTTGATGCCAGCAGGATCCATTTGGTTTGTCGATAGCGCCGGGTAATGCCGTCGGGGATATAAGCCTCGGCGGCTTTGTTTTTGCCGTTCGCCGAATGGGGAATGACAAACTCTTATCAATTAAGATAATTATTTATTAAACAACGGTACATGACGCTGTCGTACGAATGTCAACGGTGTTCGCATGGTCGATGACCGTTGATATAGTTGACCTCAACTTGTAAAGGAGGGTGCGCACATGCCGCAGACGACATATATTCGCCGCGTTGCCGCGCGCGCCCTGTATATGGCTCGGAGTCGCATATGAGCAGGTATGTTCACGGCTCCGGGAGAGACGACGCACAACTAAATAATCGACCGCAAAGCTGGTTCCCTAAAATTCCGGGTTTGAGCACGGTCGGGCAATCGCCGTCCGTCGTGCATCGATACCGCTGTTATCCGTTTTTGGTTCGAGAAGGGAACCGTTATGGCTGAAGAATTTGATTTCCATCCGATGTGGGAGAGCCTCGGCATGAATCTTGCCGACCACGACATGCTGCTGGGCGCCGTGGGCCAGATGTACGGCGATATGTTCCTGACGCAGAACAATCGCCCCAAGTCCACGTCCTACCTGGATTTTGTCGCCACCAACATCCACAGCGGCCGTATTAAGGAGATGCTCGACAAGAAGGAGGCCGGCGAGGCCACCAAGATCGTGGGCAGCTTCTGCGTCTACGTGCCCGAGGAGATTGTGCTCGCCTGCGACGGTATCCCCGTGGGTCTGTGCTCGGGTGCCGATTGGGCGACCGACAAGGTCGAGGAGCACTTGCCGCGCAACACTTGTCCGCTCATCAAGAGCTTTGCCGGCTTTAAGCTGGGCGAGGTCTGCCCCTACATTGAGTCGAGTGACTTGGTGGTAGGCGAGAACACCTGCGACGGCAAGAAGAAAGTCTACGAGTTCTTTGCCACGCAAAAGAACATGTACGTCATGGATATTCCCAACGTACACGACGAGTCGACGCTTGTGACCTGGAAGGCCGAGGTCAAGAAGCTCGCCGCCAAGATCGAGGAAGAGTGCGGCGTCACGATTACGCCTGAGCGTCTGAAAGCCGCCATCCACGCCGTCAATGAGAAGCGCCGTGCCCTGCAGCGCCTCGCTGCCACGCGCGCTGCCGACCCAGCGCCCATCAGCGGTCTCGACAGCCTGCTGACCGTTCAGGCCGCCTTTATGGACGACACGCCGCGTCTGACCGGGGCCATCAACGATATGGCGGCTGAGTGCGAGCAGCGTGTCGAGGCCGGCGAGGGCGTGGCGCCCAAGGGGACCAAGCGCATCCTGTACACCGGCACGCCCATGGCCGTGCCCAACTGGAAGCTGTTCAACCTCATCGAGAAGGCCGGCGGCGTTGTGGTAGGCGAGGAGTCCTGCACGGGTTCGCGCTATTACAAGGACCTGGTCGACGAGTCCGGTGAGACGGTTGACGAGATGCTCGATGCCATCGCCGAGCGATACTTTAAGATCAACTGCGCCGTCTTTACGCCCAACGACCAGCGTATGAAGGACATTGTCCAGATGGCCAAGGACCTGCACGCCGACGGCATCGTCGACGTGGCCCTGCAGTTCTGCACGCTCTACGAGATGGAGTCGTTTGCCGTGGAGAAGGCCGCCGAGGAGGCAGGCATTCCATTTATGCACATCACGACCGACTACGCCGGCGAGGATGCAGGCCAACTGCAAACCAGGATTGAGGCTTTCTTGGAAACCATCTAGGACTATTCGTCCCGGCGGCTTCCCCAGGCACCCGATCTTGCTGTTCAAACCGTCGCTTGCGTACCAAAGTACGCGACGCTCCTCTTTCACGGCAACCTCGGGCACCTGGGAAAGCCGTTTCCTTGGTTGGTTAAAAGGTTTGTTAAGGAGTTATATGTCGGAAAATATTGAGCAGCCGTTGCCGTCCACGTTTGAGGAGTTCAACGAGCAACGCAAGGCGGCGTTTATTCGCGTCAAGGATTATAAGCAGGCGGGTAATCGCCTGGTCGGCTTTTTGTGCAGCTATACGCCGCTCGAGATTATCGATGCCGCGGGCGCCTCGAGCGTGGCTCTGTGTGGTACGTCCGACGAGGTGATTCCCGAGGCCGAGAAGGTGCTGCCGGCAAACCTGTGCCCGCTCATCAAGTCTACGTATGGTTTTGCCTATTCGCAAAAGTGCCCGTTTACGTACTTTAGCGACATGATCATCGGCGAGACCACCTGCGACGGCAAGAAGAAGATGTACGAACTGCTCAACGAGCTCAAGCGCACGCACATTCTGCATCTTCCGCAGGGTCGCGATCGTGCCTACGAGCGTGAAGGCTGGTACGAGGAGTGCCGCCTGCTCAAGGAGGAGCTCGAGGGCTTCTACGGCATCACGATTACCGACGATGACCTGCGCGCTGCCGTCCGTCGTCGCAACCGCTTGCGTGCGGCCCAGCTCGAGATGTTTGCACTGCAAGCCAACCAGCCGGCGGCCATGAGCGGCGTCGACCTGATGAGCACCATGTTTGCCGGTACGTTCAGCTTTGATATCGAGGCCTATACGCAGCAGCTGGAGCAAAAGGTCGCCAAGCTGCGCGAGGCCTACGACGCAGGCGAGCGCCCGGTTGCGGTGGATGCCAAGCGCATTCTGATCACTGGTTGCCCGGTGGGCGGCGTGATCAACAAGATCGGTCGTACCATCGAGTCCAATGGCGGCGTGGTCGTGTGCATGGACGATTGCTCGGGCGAGCGCACGGCGGCCATGATGATCGATCCGGAGGCTCCCGACATCCTGCGTGCCATCGCCGACCGCTACCTGGACATCAACTGCTCGGTCATGACGCCCAACGATGGTCGTATGGAAAACACGCTGGCCATGTGCGAGAAGTATCATGTCGATGGCGTGGTAGAGAGCGTGCTCCAGGCCTGCCACACCTTTAACGTGGAGAGTGCGCGCATGCAGGAGGCTGTCGAGGGCGCGGGTATTCCGTATATGAAGATTGAGACCGACTACAGCAACGGTGACATGGGCCAGATCGAGACCCGCATCGCCGCCTTCATCGAAACCCTCTAGCTTCCTCAGGCACCGGATCTTGCCCCTCAAACCGTCGCTTGCGTACCAAAGTACGCCGCGCTCCTCTTTCGGGGCAACCTCCGGCACCTGAGAAACCTAGAGCTAAGGCGCCTGAACGCGCCGCTGTCTTTGATGTTTGGATTAGGAGAGAGCCATGATAGGGATCGGGGTCGATATCGGGTCTACGGCGGCTAAGGCTGCTGTGGTCGATGGTGAGGGTTCGGTGGCGTGGACGTGCGTGCAGCCAACCGGGTTCTCCTCGGTCGATGCCGCCGATAGGTTGCGCGAGGCGCTCGCGGCGGCGGGCTTTGACGTTGCATCCGATTCTGCGCGTGTGGTGGCCACGGGTTACGGGCGCGTGGCTGTGCCATACGCCCACAAGGTTGTGACCGAGATTACCTGCCACGGCACCGGTGCCGTGCGCCTGTTTGGCGACCATGGCACGGTGATTGACGTGGGCGGCCAGGACACCAAAGTCATTCAGCTTAAAAGTGGCCGCGTGGCCAAGTTTGCCATGAACGACAAGTGCGCCGCCGGCACGGGGCGCTTTTTGGAGATCATGGCCGACCGCCTGGGCATTACCCAGCAGCAGATGGCAGACCTCGCCCGCACCGGCGAGCCTACCAAGATCAGCAGTATGTGCACCGTGTTTGCCGAAAGCGAGGTTATCAGCCTGATCGGTCGCGGTGAGCCGCGCGAGAACATTGCGCGTGGCGTGATCGACAGCGTGGTCTCGCGCGTGGCGACCATGGCCGGGCAGGCCGCGGGCGCCCCGTACTACCTGACCGGTGGCCTGTGCGAGAACGCCTTCGTGGTTGAGCGGTTGGGCGAGCTACTGGGGTCGCCGGTGACCACTTCGCCCCAGGCTCGCTTTGCCGGAGCGATCGGCGCGGCGATTCGCGCACAGGCGCTCGATTAATGCATCGGCCGTGGGCCTGCATTCATGCGTATACTGGGAGGAAATGATTGACCGATGAGAGGAGGTATCGATGGCTGACGATCAGATTAAGCTCACGTCTATGACTGCCGCGAGCGGTTGAGCCGCTAAGTTGGCTCCTGGAGCCCTCGCCCAGGTCCTGGGCGACTTACCCAATGTGCATAACGACAACCTGCTCGTGGGGTTCGATACCTCCGACGATGCGAGTGTTTTTCGTGTTGGCGAAAACCTGGGCCTCGTGCAGTCCGTCGACTTCTTCCCGCCGATGGTCGACGACCCGTTCCTGTTTGGTCAGATCGCGGCGGCCAACTCGCTGTCGGACATTTATGCCATGGGTGGACGACCGAGCCATGCCATGAACCTGCTGTGCATTCCCAGTTGCCTGGGCGTCGAGGTCGCAGGTGAGATTCTGGCGGGTGGCGCCGACAAGTGCGTCGAGGCTGGCTGCACCATCGCGGGCGGCCACACCATCAACGACGACGAGCCCAAGTACGGCCTGTCCGTGAGTGGCTTTGTCGCGCTCGACCGCATGCTCGCCAACAGCGGTGCGCGCGCGGGCGATGTCCTACTGCTGACCAAGGCGATCGGCTCGGGCATTATCACCACGGCCATTAAGGGCGTGCTCATCGAGCAGGACGAGGCCGCAGCCATGTTTGACTCGATGCGCACCCTCAACGAGGCCCCGATTCGCCTGGCCGAGGGACTCGAGCTTCACGGCTGCACCGATGTCACGGGCTTTGGCCTGATTGGGCATGCGTGCGAGATGGCCGAGGGCTCGGGCGTGCAGATTGAGCTTGCGTCGGGGGCGGTGCCGCTCTTTGACCAGGTGCTCGACATGGCGCGTCTGGGCATTATCCCTGCCGGCGCCTACCGCAACCAGGATTTCTTTGGCCCGCGCGTGGCGGCCGACGATGACCTGGAGCCGGGAATGCTGGATGCGCTGTACGATCCGCAGACCTCGGGCGGCCTGCTCATCGCAGCGCCTGCTGCCGATGTGGATGAGCTCGCCCGCCGCCTGCATGCCGAAGGTCGCGTTGCCGCCACAATCGGCCGCGTGTGCGAGGCGGTGCCGGGTGGTCCTGCCGTTCACGTTGTGCATTAAGGAAAACCGTTTATGCGACCGTCTACTGTTCTGGGCGGTCCCTTTTGAAAGGATTTGCTATGTCTACCAAAATTGAAGTCAATGCCATGGGCGATGCCTGCCCGCTGCCCGTCGTCAAGACGCTCAAAGCTCTGAAGCAGCTTGATGGCGAGGGTGTTGTCGTGACCTCGGTCGACAACGAGACGGCCGTCAAGAACATCTCCAAGATGGCACAGGAAAAGGGCTGCACGGCCTCGGTCGAGAAGGTCGCCGATGCCGAGTGGCACGTGATCGTGGCGACCGCCGGCGCCGTTGCCGTGGCCGATCCTGAGCAGGACGGCGCCGCTTTCTGCGACGCCAGCGCCGGCAAGGGCAAGCTGGTCGTGGCCGTCTACACCGATTGCATGGGTCGCGGCGACGATGAGCTGGGCCACAAGCTCATGAAGGCCTTTATCTTTGCCGTGACGCAGCAGGAGGAGCTGCCCGCCACGATGCTCTTCTACAACGGCGGCGCCAAACTCACCGTCGAGGGGTCGCCGGTGCTTGACGACCTCAAGGGCCTGGCCGAGCAGGGTGTCGAGATCCTTACCTGCGGCACCTGCCTCGACCACTTTGGCATTAAGGACCAGCTTGCCGTGGGCGATGTCACGAACATGTACGTGATCGTCGAAAAGATGGAGCAGGCCGGCCGCGTCGTGCGTCCGTAGCGCCTGGGTGGGATTGCCATGAGAGAAAAGCGCCCGGCGCTTGTCATCACGTTTCCCACCACGGCGGCCGCCATGGGCTGCGAGTCTCTGTGCCGTGAGCGTGGCCTTCCCGGGCGAACGATTCCCGTACCCGGAGAGGTTGCTGCCGGCTGCGGCCTGGCATGGAAAGCCCTGCCTGAAAATGAACCACTGCTGCGAAGCGAGCTTGCCGCGGCGGACGTTCCCACCGAGGGCTTTACTGTGATCGATATGTGGGAGGTCGTGCGATGATCTACCTGGATAACGCGGCGACGACCATGCACAGACCTCAGGCGGTCATCGATGCCGTGGTGCAGGCGATGTGCTCGCTCGGCAATGCTGGGCGAGGCGCCACGTCGGGTGCGCTCGACGCGGCGCGCACCATCCACAGCTGCCGCACCAAGCTTGCGCGCTTGCTGGGCTGCCCGCGGGTGGACCATATTTGTTTTACGCCCAACTCCACGGCGGCGCTCAACACCGCCATCAACGGCGTGGTGCGCCCCGGCGATCGTGTGGTCACGACGGTGCTCGAACACAACTCCGTGCTGCGTCCGCTCAACCGCCTGGCGGCAGAGCAGGGCGTGACTGTTGAGCATGCGGGCTGCGACGCGAACGGCGTGCTCGACTACGACGAGCTCGAGCAGCTGGTCACGCCGGGCACGCGTGCCGTGGTGGTGACACACGCCTCCAATGTGACCGGCAACGCGGTCGACATTGCACGCGTGGCTGCCATGGCCCATGCGGCCGGCGCGCTTGTGATCGTCGATGCCTCGCAGTCTGCCGGCACGGCGCATATCGATATGCAGGTCATGGGGCTCGACGTGGTGTGCTTTACCGGCCACAAGGGGCTCATGGGCCCGCAGGGGACCGGTGGCCTAGCCGTGGCGGAAGGCATTGACGTGGCTCCTTGGGCCATGGGTGGCACGGGCGTGCGCAGCTTCGATGCGCTGCAGCCGCAAGAGTGGCCCACGCGTCTTGAGGCGGGCACGCTCAACGGTCACGGTATCGCCGGCCTTTCCGCCGGCCTCGACGTTATCGAGGCCCAGGGCGGGGTAGAGGCGATTGCGGCACGCGAACGTGCGCTTGCCGAGCGCTTCCTCGCCGGCGTTCGCGACATTCCCGGCATTGCGCTCTACGGTGCGTTTGACCAGCCCGTGCGCTCGGCGATCGTTTCGCTTAACGTGGGCGATATCGATTCGGCCGAGGTCTCGGACGCGCTCATGCAAGGGTGGGGGATTGCGACGCGCCCCGGCGCCCACTGCGCTCCGCTCATGCACCGCGCACTGGGGACCGAGCGCCAGGGTGTCGTTCGCTTCTCGTTTGGGTATT
Organism: uncultured Collinsella sp.; assembly: GCA_902466075.1. Lineage (GTDB taxonomy): Bacteria > Actinomycetota > Coriobacteriia > Coriobacteriales > Coriobacteriaceae > Collinsella. Next base: position 31,011 of record CABQQA010000006.1, on the reverse strand, counting down.
TCAACACGGACGAGGAAGTCGACACCGCGATTGACGCTCTGCACGATTTAGCCTGCTAAAGCGTATATACTTGCGGGACGGGTCTTTTGCCCGTCCCGTTTTGTTTCGACCCGAAAGGTGGTCCTATGGCATCATCCGCCCCGCGCGGTCTGCGCTCCGACCATGTCCTCACCGTCGGCATCGCCCTGTTCTCGATGCTCTTTGGCGCCGGCAACCTCATTATTCCGCCGCTGCTGGCGCTGCAGGCGGGCTCTGCCACGCCGCTCGCCATGCTCGGCTTTCTGATTGCCGCCATCGGCCTTCCCGTCATGGGCTTTATCGCCGTGGCACTTGCCGGAACGGCGCGCGAGCTTGCCGGTCGTGTGCACCCCAAGTTTGGCGAGTTTTTTGTCGCGGCGGTGTATCTGGCTATCGGTCCGTGTCTGGCCATTCCGCGTACGAGTTCCACGGCCTTCGAGATGCTGGTGCCGCTGCTGCCCGAGGGTGTCTCGCTCGGCACGGCCCGCCTGGTGTTTGCCGTCGCCTTCTTTGCCGTCGCCTTTGTGCTCACGCTGCGCCCGGGTGTCATTACGCGCGTGCTCGGCCGCATTACGGGCCCCGCGCTCATCGCCCTTATCGTATTGGTCGTGGGCGCTGCCGTGGTCTCGCCGCTGGGTTCCGCTGCCGCGCCGCAGGCTCCTTACGATGCCGGTGCCGCCGTGCAGGGCTTTTTGACCGGTTATCAGACCATGGACCTGCTCGCGTCGCTCGCCTTTGGCATCATCATCGCCGAGACCATCCACGAGCTGGGCGTTACCGACGACAAGCGCGTGGCCTTCGAGATTTCGCGCTCCGGCGTGATCGCTGGTGTGCTCATGGCCATCATCTACTGCGGTCTGGCGCTTGCCGGCACGCAGCTGAGCACCGTGATGCCCGATGCCACCAACGGAGCCGCCATCCTCGCCCGCTCGGCCTCCATGCACTTTGGCCTTGCCGGCACGGTCGTGGTCTTTGCGATCTTCTTCCTCGCCTGCATGAACGTATGCATCGGTCTCATCAGCTGCTGCTCGCGTTACTTCTGCGAGACGTATGTGGTCGAAGGGGGAGCAGAGGCTTCCGAGGAGGCCATGCGCCGTCCCTTTGCGATACTCGCCTTTGTGTTCGCGGCGTTTTCGTGCGTGCTCTCAAACGTGGGTCTCGACGTGATCCTCATGTTCTCGGTGCCCATGCTCAACGCCCTGTACCCTGTTGCAATTGTTCTGGTGCTTATGGGCCTAGTGCACGGTTTTTGCGACGCGCATCCGCAGGTGTGGGTCTGGGTCGGCGGCGTTGTCGCGGTGCAGAGCGTGATCACCTCGATCCGCGACGCGTTCTTTGCAGGCGTGTGGCTGCCGTTCGATGCGCTGCCGCTGGCCGACATTGGAGCCGCATGGGCGCCGGTTGCCGTGGTGGCGTTTGTGATTGGCCTGCTCCACAGCCGGTTTGTCGCACATTCGAGGAGCTAGGGTATCGTCGCTTGCACAGGCGGGGAGTCTCCCCTATAATTTCCTTCGCTTTGGGACACGCAAGGTTTAGACCTTAGCTGCTCAACACCTTCGGGACGTGGCGCAGTTTGGTAGCGCGCCTGCTTTGGGAGCAGGATGTCGCAGGTTCAAATCCTGTCGTCCCGACCATATCTTGCGGGCGTAGTTCAATGGTAGAACCCCAGCCTTCCAAGCTGATGACGCGGGTTCGATTCCCGTCGCCCGCTCCAAGTAATTTGCAGGTCAGAGGTACGTTTACTTCTGACCTGTTTTGTTTTGACCGTCCGACGCGGGGCCTTTGCATTGGCAATGCTCGTCCCTGCTGATTAGGAAAGAAGTGACTGACATGGCAGATTTCAAGGCAGAATACCCCATCCCCGACTGCCTGGCGCCTGCCGCAATCGAGACCAAGACCGAGGCCGCCGGCGTTACCAAGGCCAGTCTGCCTGCCTCGAAGGCATTTTTGCTCGCCATGTTCGCCGGCGCGTTCATCGCCTTCGGCGGTCTGTTCTTCACGGTCTTTCTGAGCGATGCGTCCCTTGGCTGGGGCGCTCAGCGCTTTGTGGGCGGCCTGTGCTTTTGCCTGGGACTGGTGCTCGTGCTCATTTGCGGCGCGGAACTGTTTACCGGCAACTCGCTTATGGTCTGCGCGCTCAAGAGCAAAAAGATCACGCTCGTCCAGATGCTCAAGGCTTGGGTCGTTGTGTGGATCGGCAACTTTGCCGGCGCGCTGTTCGTTGTCTTTTTGGTTTACATGGCAGCTATTTATAAGCTCAACGGCGAGGCCGTTGCCAACACCATGGTGAGTGTCGCCGCCGGTAAGGTTTCGATTGACGCCGTCACCATCTTCTTCCGCGGCATTCTGTGCAACATCTTTGTGTGCCTGGCTGTATGGATCGGTACCGCCGGCAAGACCGTGGTCGATAAAGTCGTGGGTATTCTGCTGCCTATCGCCGCCTTTGTGTCATGCGGTTTTGAGCACTGCGTTGCCAACATGTACTTTTTGCCCATGGGTGCCGTGATGCACGCGTGCGGCTATGGAGCCGATGTCGCCGGCGCCGATGCCCTCAACGCCGCCGGGTTGGCGCTCAACCTTTCGGTCGCCACGCTGGGCAATATCGTAGGTGGCGCCCTGATCGTGGCGCTGGGCTACTGGTTTATCTACGCCAACAAAGAGTCCTAAAGGACCCAACCCATAACCGACCAAAAAGGGACAGGTTTATTTTGGCAGGTTTTGGACGAGGCGCTTCGCCGTCTTGTCGCGAGCTGCCATAATGGACCTGTCCCTTTTGTATTCGCGTCGTCACATTTTGGCCGATGACGACCAAGAGGGGCCTGCTTTTTATTGATTATGTCGAAGGGCTTTCCATGAGCGACTGCGAATCCATGCCTGCCGAGGTGCGCGACCGCCTGCGCTCCATTCCCGCCGTGCACGAGCTGCTGGCCGAGTGGCCGGTCATGAAGGCTGCCGGCGATGCGGGCGACACGTTGGTGCGCGAGGCGATTGACGCCGAGCTCGATGCCGAGCGCGCGGCGATTCGCTCTGGCGCCCCCGCTAGGAATAAGCGCGAGCTCGCCTTGGCTATCGAGCGGCGGTGCCACCGCCTGTCGCTGCCGACCCTGCGCCCTGCCGTTAACGCGACGGGCGTTGTGATTCACACCAACCTGGGCCGCGCTCCGCTCGCGCCCGCGGCGGTGCGGGCGGTGACCGATGTCGCTCGCGGCTACAGCACGCTTGAGTATGACGTCTCAACCTGCGCTCGCGGGGGCCGCAAAGAGCATGCCGCGCGTCTGCTGCGCACGCTCACGGGGGCGCAGGACGCCCTGGTCGTCAACAATAACGCCGCGGCGGTGCTGCTGGTGCTTGCCGCGCATGCGTGCGGCAAAGAGGTCATCGTGAGTCGCGGCGAGCTGGTCGAGGTGGGCGGTAGCTTCCGCATTCCCGACATCATGGCGGCCTCGGGCGCCAAGCTTGTCGAGGTGGGCTCGACCAACCGCACGCATCTGGATGATTATCGAAGCGCCATCACGCCCAACACGGCGATGATCCTGAAGGTTCATCCTTCCAACTACCGCATCGAGGGCTTCCACGAGGAGGTTTCCGTGGCGGAGCTTTCTGCGCTGGCGCATGAGCACGGGCTTTTGCTTTACGAGGACCAAGGCTCGGGTGCTTTGCTTGCAGACGGGGTGCTCGCCGATGCGGGGGAGAAGTCCACGTCCGCCTCGCTTTGCGCCGGCGCTGACCTTGTCTCGTGCTCGGGCGACAAGCTACTCGGTGCTTCGCAGGCGGGCATTATTCTCGGCAGCGACCAGGCGATTGCCACTTGTGCCTCGCATCCGCTGATGCGCGCGCTTCGCCCCGGCAAGCTCACGCTCGCGGCCCTCGAGGCCACCCTGCGCCTGTATGTGGCCGGTTCCGATACGGCACATCGGGAGATTCCGGTGCTCAACATGCTATCCGGCGCGCCGGCTCCGCTCGAGCGTCAGGCCAAGCGCCTGCGCGACCGCATGCTGCGTAAACTTCGCGAGGCTCAGTGCGAGGAGGCGGTGGAATTGCAGGTTGTCGAGGGCGCCTCTGCCCCCGGCGGCGGCTCGCTGCCGACCGTCGAGCTCCCAACATTTTGCGTTGCCGTCTGTCCCGCCGATGGGCGCCTGTCCGCCGATGGCCTAAAGCGCGCCATGGTTCAAGAACCCGATACGCCGGTTGTGACGCGCGTGCAGCGCGACCAGGTGCTGTTTGACGTCCGCACGCTTTTGCACGATACCGACCTTGACCTGTGTGCGTCTGCGTTGACGGATGCCGTGCGGGCGGGTTTGCGTCGATGACGGCGCGTGAGCTTGTCGAATGTCCCGTTGTCGTTGGAACGGCGGGACACGTTGACCATGGAAAGTCGGCCCTCATCGAGGCGCTGACCGGAAAAAATCCCGACCGTCTGGAGGTCGAGAAGCGCCGCGGTATGACCACGGAGCTCGGTTTTGGAGAGTTGGCGCTGCCGAGCGGCAAGATTGTCGGCCTGGTCGATGTGCCCGGTCATGCGCACTACCTGCGCGCGATGGTGCAGGGCGCCACGGGCATCGACGTGGCAGTGCTGGTGGTTTCTGCCGTTGAGGGCGTGATGCTGCAGACGCGCGAGCACGTGCACGTTCTCGAGTTGTTGGGCGTGACGCGCATGGTCGTCGCGCTCACCATGCGCGACCTGGCCGACGACGAGACGGCGGAGCTCGCCGAGCTCGATGTGATGGATTTCCTTTCGGGCACCGTGTTCTCCGATGCCCCCGTGGTCCCCGTGTCGTCGCGCACGGGCGAGGGCGTCGAGGACGTGCGCGGGGCGATCGATGCCGCGATCGACGCGTTTCTGGCTGAATCCGCCGAGCGCTCCGAGCGCCCCGGCTTGGCCCCGCGTCTGCCCATCGACCGCTGCTTTTCCATCAAGGGCTCGGGCACCGTCGTCACGGGAACGCTTCACGACGCCCCCATCATGGTGGGCGACGAGCTTGTCTCGAGCCCGGCGGGCGTGCGCTGTCGCGTGCGCGCGATTCAGGTGCACGGCGACACGCCGCGCGCGCTTCCCGGCCAGCGCGTCGCCCTCAACATCGTGGGCGACGGGGTCGATGTCCTGCCCCGCGGCGAGGTCGTCTGCGGACCGAGCGCCGAGGGCTCGACGCTTAGGCTTATCGCGCGCTTCACCTATCTGGGGCGCGAGGGCGCCAAGCCCGTGCCCTTCGAGTCCGGCGCGCGCGTCCACGTGATGGCGGGCACGGCCGAGGTCATCGGGCGCATCATGCTCATGGAGGGCGAGGGACCCATTGAGGCCGGCGAGACCCGCATCGTACAGGTCCGCCTGGAGGAGCGTCTTCCCGTGCGCTCGGGCGACGGCCTCATCGTGCTCGCGTTCTCGCCGGTGGTGCTTATCGGCGGCGGACGCGTGCTGCTTTCGCAGTGCCGCCGCTCGCGCGAGCTCACGGATGCTGAGCGCTCGCTTCTCGCGGCTCTCGATGCGGGCGACCTCGCATCGACCGTCGCCGCGTGGCTCGGTATCCAGCGCCTGCCCGTGCCGGCAGCCGATGTCGCCCGTGCGATCGATCTTTCCGGTGCCGAGGCCGTAAGGCTCCTGCTCGCCGCGGTGGCGTCGGGCGATGCGGTCGCCCTTCATCCGGAGCACTCGACCGAGGAGCTCTATGCCGCCCCCGCCGTGCTCGATGCCGCCCTCACCGCGCTCGCCGACACGCTTGCCGCCATGCATGAGGCCGCGCCCAAGCAGACGGGTTTCACGCCGGGCGAGGTTGTGCATGTCGCCTGGCCGAAAGCGGGCGAAGATGTCGCCTCCGCGCTCATCCTCGAGGGCTGTGCGCGCGGCATCTGCGCCATCGACGGTGCCGAGGTCTTCGACTCGCATTCCGCCGCTGCGGCGTTACGCGTGGTGCGCGAGGCTAGCCATCGCATTGTGGCCCTGCTGGATGAGGCCGGCCTCGACGCGCCGACGCTGCCCGAGCTGGGACAGCAGTTGCAACTCGATCGCGACACCATGACGCGTGCGCTGCGCGAGCTTTCGCTCAACCACTCGATCGTTAAGGTCGAGCACGACGTTGCCTTGTCCGCCGCCGCCGAGGCCCATGCGCGTGAGGTTGTTTTTGCGGCTATCGAGGCTGCCGGCGGCGCTACCACCACGAGTGTATTGCGCGAGGCCTTGGGTGTGTCGCGCAAGCGAGCGATCAGCATCTTGGAGCACCTGGATGCCGTGCGCTTTACCGCACTCGACAAGGATGCCGGCGGCCTAAGATCGCTGCGTTAGGGGCTTTGCATCGCTGCCCTGGTCCTCCTTGCAGTTGCGGGCTGTTCGGTTTGGTAAAATACCGCCACGCTTGGGAACGGATGGGCTCCGGTGGGCCCCGCGGTCCTCAAAACCGTTGCGAGGCGTGCAAAACGTCTTGGATGTGTTCGATTCACATACGTTCCCGCCAACGTATCTCGCCAAAACCACCACAAAGGCGCCTGTCCCCTTTGTGGTGGTTTTGAAACGTGCGGGAAACAGCTTCGAAACACGCAACTTGCACGTCAGGCGCTCAAAAACGCATCTACCTGCATCGTAATCAAAATGAAACATCCGCCCGCGGTCTTATTCGTAACTTTGCGGCAACAGTGCGATATTATCCATACTCGATAAAGCTCGCGGCGCATAGGGTGCCGCGACCGACACTTTTCTTTCCCATCATTGGAGGAAGCATGAGCTACACGCAGAAAGTTCTCGAAGAGCTCAAGGCCCGCTATCCCGAGCAGCCTGAGTTCATCCAGGCCGCGACCGAGATTCTCGGCACCATCCAGCCGGCGCTCGACGCCCATCCCGAGTACGAGGAGGCCGCCCTGCTTGAGCGCCTCGTCGAGCCCGAGCGCATCGTCATGTTCCGTGTCCCCTGGGTCGATGACCAGGGCAAGGTTCAGGTCAACCGCGGCTACCGCGTCGAGTTCAACTCTGCCATTGGGCCCTACAAGGGCGGCCTGCGCTTTAACCCCACGGTCACCCTGGGCATGCTCAAGTTCCTGGGCCTGGAGCAGATCCTCAAGAACAGCCTGACCACCCTTCCCATGGGCGGCGGCAAGGGCGGCTCCGACTTTGACCCCAAGGGCAAGTCCAACAACGAGATCATGCACTTCTGCCAGTCCTTCATGACCGAGCTCTATCGTCACATCGGCCCCAACACCGACGTTCCCGCCGGCGACCTTGGCGTTGGCGGCCGCGAGGTTGCCTACCTGTTCGGTCAGTACAAGCGCCTGACCAACGAGTGGACCGGCGTCCTTACCGGCAAGGGCCTCTCCTTTGGCGGCTCGCTCGCCCGTACCGAGGCCACCGGCTACGGACTGGCCTACTTTGTGGACGAGTACCTCAAGAGCCGCGGCGACTCCTTTGAGGGCAAGAACGTCGTCGTTCATGGCTCCGGCAACGTCGCCATCTACGCCGTCCAGAAGGTCTCCCAGCTCGGTGGCAAGGTTCTCGCCTGCTCCGATACTCACGGCTGGGTCGAGGATCCCGACGGCATCGATTACACCGTGCTCGAGCATATCTATAACAAGAAGCGCTCCGGCCACGACAAGGGCGTTACGCTCGCTATGTACGTTGACGAGAAGCCCAACGCCGTGTGGCACGAGGGCGACGGCCGCGGCGTGTGGCAGCTGCCCTGCGACATCGCGCTGCCCTGCGCTCGCGAGAACACGCTGCTGCTCGAGGACGCCCAGGCGCTCGTCGCCAACGGCTGCAAGGTGGTCGGCGAGGGCGCTAACATGCCCACGACCATCGAGGCCACGACCTACTTCCAGGAGAACGGCGTCGCCTTTATGCCCGGTAAGGCTGCCAACGCCGGCGGCGTGCTCGTGTCCGGCCTGGAGATGAGCCAGAACGCCGAGCACCTGTCCTGGACCTTCGAGGAGGTCGACGGCAAGCTCGAGCAGCTCATGCGCGGCATGTTCCACAACGTGGACGACACCGCCAAGGAGTACGGCGAGGAGGGCAACTTCGTCATGGGCGCCAACATCGCCGGCTTCCTGAAGGTCGCCGACGCCATGCTCGCCCAGGGCGTCTGCTAAATCTTCGCTCGATATAGCATCGCAGAAGGCTCCCAGTCATCTTGGCTGGGAGCCTTTTTTGATCCGCATGCGACGGAGGAAAACGGTTCATTTTGTCCCGACATGAGCTGTGCCCCCTCGTTTGGTACACTTAAAGGTACTGGACAAGTGAAGAGATGGGGGAGAACGTGCTCAAGTTCGGTACCTACGTCCGTGTTGGAAACGCGGCCGAAGCCTATGAGCTCTTGCAGAAGAACCGCAACAACAAGATTGTGGGCGGCGGCATCTGGATGCGCCTGGGCTCGCGTCGTGTGGCGACGGCGATTGACCTTTCGGCCTGCGGACTCGATCAGATCGAGGAGACCGAGACCGAGTTTCGCATCGGTGCCATGTGCACCCTGCGCCAGCTCGAGCGTCATGCCGGGCTCAACGCGCTTGTCAATAATGTCTTCGAGTTCGCCGTCCACGACATCGTGGGCGTGCAGCTGCGCAACACCGCCACGGTGGGCGGCAGCATCTACGGTCGCTTTGGTTTTTCGGACGTGCTCTCGGCCTTTTTGGCGCTCGACTCGTACGTCGAGCTGACGGGTGCCGGCCGCGTGCCGCTCGCCGAGTTCGTGGACATGGGCTATGTGCGCGACGTGATCGAGCACGTCGTGGTCGTTAAGCACGACTACCGCGCAAGCTACGAGGCCGTACGCAAGGCCGCGACCGACTTCCCCTCCCTAAACGTTACCGCCGCCTGGTGGGATAACAGCTGGCATGTCACCGTGGGCGCCCGCCCGCTGCGTGCGACCCTGCTGCAGGGCGAGGCATGCGGCCTCGAGAGTGAGCATCCTTCCGAGGCCGAGCTGCGCGCCCTGGCCGCGTCCGTGCGCGCGCTGAGCTATGGCACCAACATGTGGGGCTCGGCCGAGTACCGCCGCCGCATCTCGGCACCGTTGGCGATTCAGGCCGTGCGCCGCGCCGCCGGCATCGAGCTTTCGGCCGCGCTTGCCCGCGAGCTCGAGACCGTGCAGATTCCTAAGTTCGCTACGGACGAGTATTCCTGCCGCCGCGTGCCCGGCGTCGATTCTAGCGAGGTGCGCTAATGGCTGCCAAACTCATCGATCTTTCCTTTACGCTCAACGGCCGCAAGGTCGAGGTTCAGATTGCCCCCAACACCATGCTCTTTGCGCTGCTGCGCGAGCAGGGTTGCGCGTCGGTGCGCTGCGCCTGCGAGACCACCAACTGCGGCCTGTGCACGGTGTGGCTCGACGGCGATCCGGTGCTGAGCTGCTCGGTTCCCGCCGCGCGCGTCGAGGGCCGCTCCATCACCACGCTCGAGGGTCTCAAGGCCGAGTCCGAGGCGCTTGCCCGCGCCATGGCTGCCGAAGGTGCCGAGCAGTGCGGTTTTTGCGCTCCCGGCCTCATCATGAACGTGCTTGCGCTCGCCCGCGCCGCCAAGGAGGACCCGAGCCTCGTCGCCACGCGCGAGGAGCTCTCTCGCCAGCTCGCCGGCAACCTCTGCCGCTGCAGCGGCTACGAGAGCCAGCTGCGCGCCATCGTGCGCTTCCTGAACGAGTCCGGCGTGCAGGTGGGCTTTGAGATGCCCGAGCTGCCAGTCAACGACACGAGCTCCGACGGCGTCTCCTACAAACAGATCACCCACAAGCAGCCCAAGAAGGACTCGAAGGCCCTGCTCGAGGGCCGTCCGGTCTACACCGGCGATATGGTGCCCGCCGGTGCGCTCATCGTTAAGCTCAAGCGCAGCCCGTATGCGCGCGCCAAGATCCGCTCCATCGACACCTCGCGCGCGCTGAAGGTGCCGGGCGTCGTGGGCGTCTACACCTACGAGGATGTGCCTAAACGCCGCTTTACCATCGCCGGCCAGAGCTATCCGCAGCCGAGTCCCTACGACCGCCTGATTCTCGAGAACCTCGTCCGTTACCAAAACGAAGAGGTGGCGATCGTCGCCGCCGAGACCGAGGAGGCCGCCGACAAGGCGCTCAAGCTCATCAAGGTCGACTACGAGGTGCTCGAGCCGCTGCTCGACTTTACCCAAGCACTCGATAACGACATCGTGGTTCACCCCGAGGGCGACGTGACCTTTATGTTCCCGCAGGGTGGCGATGTGCCCCGCAACCTGGTGTGCAGCGGTACCAGCGACTTTGGCGACCTGGACGAGGCATTCGCCCAGAGCGACATCGTCTTTGAGCGCACCTACACCAGCCAGGCCACGCAGACCGCGCCCATGGAGACTTTCCGCGCCTTTGCGACGACCGACGCGTTCGGGCGCATTTCGGTGACCACCTCCACGCAGGTGCCCTTCCACGTGCGCCGCATGGTCGCGCAGTCGCTCGACATTCCGCAGTCGCAGGTGCAGGTTATTAAGCCGCGCATCGGCGGCGGCTTTGGCTCCAAGCAGACGGGCTGCTGCGAGATCTTCGTGGCGTTCGTGACCCAGCAGACCGGCCGTCCGAGCTATTGCTGTTACACCCGCGAGGAGACCATCACTGCGGGCAACTCGCGCCACCAGATGCAAATGACCGTTAAGCTGGGTGCCATGAACGACGGCACCATCACGGCCATCGATCTGCACACGCTGTCCAACGCCGGCGCGTACGGCGAGCATGCCACCACGACGATCGGCCTCTCGGGCCACAAGAGCCTGCCCATCTACAACCACGTGAAGGCGAGCCGCTTTAGCTGGGACGCCGTCTACACCAATACCAACCGCGGCGGCGCGTATCGCGGCTACGGTGCCACCCAGGGCCAGTTTGCCGTGGAGAGCGCCGTCAACGAGCTCGCCGACATGCTGCACATGGACCCCGCCGACCTGCGCCTTAAGAACATCGTGCGCGAGGGCGAGATCATGCCGCAGTACTACAACGAGAAGCTCAACGCCTGCGCGCTCGATCGCTGCCTGCTGCGCGCGATGGACATGATCGGTTGGCGCGACAAGCCGCTAGCCGTCGACCTGGGCGACCGCGTGCGTGCCCTGGGCTGTGCGCTCACCATGCAGGGCTCGGGCATTTCCAACGTCGATATTGCCGGCATTGACATGCGCCTGGAAGAGGACGGCTTTATTACGCTTTCGACCGGCGCCACCGACAACGGCATGGGCGTCGACACGATTCTCGCGCAGATTGCTGCCGAGGAGCTGGGCGTGGAGAGTTCGCTCATTGTGGTACGCGGCGTGGACACCGACGTGTCACCGTTCGACGCCGGCTCGTACGCGAGCTCGGGTACGTACGTGACGGGCCTGGCGGCCAAGAACGCCGCGACTGAGCTGCGTGAGAAGATTTGCGCCAAGGCAGCCCAGATGTGGGATGTGGACGCCGCCGACGTGGTCTTCGATGGCCAGTACGTGCGCCTGTCCGACGAGCGTGCCGCGCGCGAGCAGAACCGCTACCTTACGCTGCGCGACTTTGCCAACCTGTGCGTCAAGAACATCGCGGGCGGCGACGCGCTGACCTCGCATGCTTCTGCTTGTCTGCCCGTTTCGCCCCCGCCGTTTATGGCCGGCATTGCCGAGGTCGAGGTCGACAAGGCCACCGGCAAGGTGACTGTTGTGGACTACGCGGCGGCCGTGGACTGCGGCACCGTGATCAACGAGGCGCTCGCGCGCGTCCAGGCCGAGGGCGGCATTGCCCAAGGTATCGGTCACGCGCTCTACGAGATTGTCGAGCACGATGACCGCGGCCGTCTGCGCACCGGCAACTTTATGAGCTACAAGCTTCCTACGCGCCTGGATATCGGCAGCATTCGCGTGGCCTTTGAGCCGAGCTACGAGCCGACGGGCCCGTTTGGCGCCAAGTCGATCGGCGAGGTCGTTATCAACACGCCGCTCGCCGCCGTGGCCTCGGCCGTGGCGCACGCCACCGGCCACCAGGTTCGCTCGCTGCCGATCACGCCCGAGAAGGCCCTGCTGGGGGAGTAGCGGGCCAGCGAACAAGTCGTAATGGGCGGGGCGGGGCAACTCGCCTCGCCTTTTGCACTCGTGGTGAGGTCGTGAGCCTGTAAAAGGTGTGCGTGCGCTTGTCGCTCGTATCTGCTATCATTCCTAATCTGTGCGCTCATGCGGGCGTGGCGGAATTGGTAGACGCGCCAGATTTAGGTTCTGGTGGGATTCCCGTGAAGGTTCGAGTCCTTTCGCCCGCACCAACGCACCCGCGTCGGCTTATGCCCTCGCGACGCTTGTTGCATAAAGGTACCAGCACCTCAGATAAGCTGGGCAGTATGAGGAGGAACGTGTTGAACATCACCGCTTCTGACGTCAAGGACGCCAAGCTCACCGCTACGGTCACTATCCCGGCCGCCGACGTCGACGCCGCGATCAAGAAGGCCTACAAGGACACCGCCAAGAAGTACCGCTTCCCGGGCTTCCGCGCCGGCAAGGCTCCCCGTCCGGTCATCGACTCCGCACTTGGCGCCGAGGCTACCCTCGCTCAGGCCACCAACGACCTGATCGCCGCCAACGAGCCCGCCGTTCTCAACGAGCTGGACATCGTCCCCACCAAGAACGGTGACTACAAGGAGCTCGACCTCGCCAAGGATCACGAGGACTACACCTACACCGTCGAGTTCTCCCTGCGTCCTGCTGCCGAGCTCTCCTCCTTCGACGCCGTCGAGATCGAGATGCCTCCCGCGGAGGTCACCGAGTCCGAGATTAACAACCAGGTCGAGATGCTCCTCAACTACCGCGCCACCTTCGAGGACGTCGAGGGTCGCGCCGTCGAGGCCGAGGACTACGTCACCGTCGACCTCAAGGCCGTCGAGAACGCCGACAACTTCGCCGCCGAGGGCCGCATGCTCATCGCCGGTAGCGACAGCAATCCCAAGGAGTTCAACGAGGCCCTGATCGGCGCTAACGTTGACGACGTCAAGACCGTCACCTGGACCGACGAGGTCGAGGAGGGCGAGGAGGCCGAGACTCACACCGTCGAGGTCACCGTCAAGAGCATCAAGGTCCGCAACACGCCCGAGCTCACCGACGAGCTCGTCAAGTCCGACTTTGGCTTCGACAGCATCGACGCCATGCGCGACGCCATCAAGATCGAGATCGAGCAGGACAAGGCTTCCCGCCTCCCGGCCGAGAAGGAGAACCGTTGCGTCTCCGCTCTCGCCGAGCGCCTGCAGCTCGACGAGATGGACGCCGACTACGAGCAGTCCGTCTTTGAGGAGCTTGGCCAGAACTTCCTGTCCAACCTCGCTGCCCGCGGCATGACGCTGGACACCTGGCTGCCCGCTTCCGGCCTGACCATGGAGCAGTTCATCGGCGACCTGCACAAGCAGGCCAACGACGTCGCCCGTGAGTCCCTGGCGCTCGACGCCCTCGCCCGCGAGCTCAAGATCGAGGTCACCGAGGACGACATCAACGCCGAGTTCGAGAAGGCCGGCGTCAAGGACGTCGAGGCTTCCAAGGCCGAGTTCATCGCCGATGGCCGCATGCCCGCCGTCCGCGAGTCCATCCGTCGCTCCAAGGCCGTCGATCACCTGGTCGAGAACGCCAAGGTGACCGAGGTCGACGAGACCGCCAAGGACGCCGAGTAATTCTCGCCACCTTGCCCGCGAGCGCATGCGTGCGCCCGTGATGGGGTAAAGTTATACACCGGTTATCCGGTTGCTTCGTACGGTGCCAGCCAATGCATAGCATGCGGGCACCGTACGTTTATCTAGAACCAATTTGGTCCGCAAGAGAGAAATGGAGATGCGTATGATCGCTAAGTTCGATTCCGCCCTCGTGCCATACGTTATCGAGCAGACGCCGCGCGGCGAGCGCAGCTACGATATCTATTCGCGCCTGCTCAACGACCGCATCATCTTCTTGGGCGAGGAGATCAACTCCGTCAGTGCCAACCTGGTCGTTGCCCAGCTGCTGCATCTTGAGAGCCAGGATGCCGAGAAGGATATCTCGCTCTACATCAATTCGCCCGGTGGCGAGGTATACTCCGGCCTGGCGATTCTGGACACCATGAACTTCATTAAGCCGCAGGTCTCCACCATCTGCGTCGGTATGGCCGCGTCCATGGCCGCCGTGCTGCTTTCGGCCGGCGCCAAGGGCAAGCGCTTCTGCCTGCCGCACTCCAAGGTCATGATTCACCAGCCCAGCGGAGGTGCGCAGGGCCAGCAGACCGAGATCGAGATCGTGGCCGAGGAGATCAAGAAGACCCGTCGCGAGCTCAACCAGATTCTGTCCGATGCCTCGGGCCAGCCAATCGAGAAGGTCCAGGCCGACACCGAGCGCGACAACTACCTGACCGCTGCCGAGGCCCTCGACTACGGTCTGATCGACCGCATTGTCACCTCGCGCGACCTCGCCGCGAAGGACGCCTAGGATGGCCGGTAACATGCAGGACAACTTTGACGAGAACGGCAACCCCATCCGCTGCTCCTTCTGCGGAAAAGAGCAGGGCCAGGTTCGCCGCCTTGTTAAGGGTCCGACCAACATCTTTATCTGCGACGAGTGTGTTGCCGCCTGCTCCGAGATCTTGGAGGAGTCGCTGGCTTCGGACTTTATGGATGCCGCCCGCAACGGCAAGCTGCCGGGCTTCCTTAACGACCACGGCCAGGCTGCGTCTCAGCCTGCTGTGGATCCTGAGGCCGAGGGCTTTGAGCTCGAGGACGATGCCCGCCAGGTCATTACGCACGTGCCGACGCCGCACGAGATCTATGCCGAGCTTTCGGCCTATGTCATGGGCCAGGAGGACGCTAAGCGCGCCATGTCGGTTGCCGTGTACAACCACTACCGCCGCGTGATCGAGGGCGGTGCTGCGCTTTCGGCCTTTGACGACGGCTTTGACTCGCAGCTCGACGATGATATGGACGAGGTGGAGCTCGCCAAGTCTAACATTTTGCTGCTCGGTCCCACCGGTACCGGTAAGACTCTGCTCGCCCAGACGCTCGCGCGCATCCTCGAGGTGCCGTTTGCCATCGCCGACGCCACCGCGCTCACCGAGGCCGGTTACGTGGGCGAGGACGTGGAGAACATCCTGCTCAAGCTCATCAATGCTGCCGATGGCGACATTGAGCGCGCGCAGGTCGGCATTATCTACGTGGACGAGATCGACAAGATTGCCCGCAAGGCCGAGAACCTCTCCATCACCCGCGATGTTTCGGGCGAGGGCGTTCAGCAGGCGCTGCTGAAGATCCTTGAGGGCACGGTGGCAAGCGTTCCGCCCACCGGCGGCCGCAAGCATCCCCAGCAGGAGCTGCTGCAGATCGACACGACCAACATCCTGTTCATCTGCGGCGGTGCCTTTGTGGGCCTGGATAAGATCATCGCCGACCGTGTTGGCAACAAGGGCGTGGGCTTTAACTCCGAGATCGCCGGCCCCACTTCGGTCGACGAGAACGACCTGCTGCGTCAGGTGCTCCCGCAGGACCTCAACGCCTTTGGCATGATCCCCGAGTTTGTGGGCCGTACGCCCGTCGTCACCCAGACGCAGGCGCTCGACGAGGACGATCTGGTGTCGATTCTGACCGAGCCCAAGAACGCCGTGGTGCGCCAGTACCGTAAGATGTTCCAGCTCGAGGACGTTGAGCTTGAGTTTGAGGACGCGGCGCTGCACGAGATCGCCCGCATGGCACTCGCCCGCAAGACCGGCGCCCGCGGCCTGCGCTCCATCTGCGAGGACGTGCTGCAGCAGACGATGTTCGACCTCCCCAGCGAGGAAGGCGTCGCCAAGGTCATCGTGACCGAAGCCTCCGTAAAGGGCGAAGAACAGCCCCAGCGCATCTACGGCTAAAACCTGTCAAAACGTCTTTGTCGATAGCCTCCGACCATCCGCGGTCGGAGGCTATTTTATATATACGCAAAACACCCAACTACCTGTGTTATTCTGTGTGTTTGTTTAAGCCTCAGCGAAGTCATTCAGACTGAAGTAATCGATACCTAAGGGGAGGAATGTAGGCCCGATTTTCGTAGATTCCGCACGAGCCGAAGACCACTTAATGTGGTCTTCGAGCGAGCCCAGGACCTGACCGAGCGAAAATCGGGCCTACATTCCTCCCCGACGGGCAAGGGAGAGATATATGGAAGAAATGCCCAAGAACTACGATCCGTCGACCAACGAGCCGGCGATCCTGCAGAAGTGGCTCGACGGCGGCTACTACAAGCGCCGTGAGGGCGTGGGCGACTGCACCGTCACCATTCCGCCTCCCAACGTGACCGGCAAGCTCCATATGGGTCACGCTACTGACGACTCCATCCAGGACGCCATCATCCGTATGGCCCGCATGCGCGGCAAGTCCACGCGCTGGGTGCTCGGCACCGACCATGCCGGTATCGCTACGCAGACCAAGGTCGACAAGAAGCTCAAGAGCGAGGGTATCAGCCGCTTGGAGATCGGTCGCGACAAGTTTGTCGACGCTTGCTGGGATTGGACCCACGAGTACGGCGGCATCATCGTCGAGCAGATCAAGCGCATGGGCTGCTCCGTCGACTTCGACAACGAGCGCTTCACCATGGACGAGGACTACGCCCAGGCCGTGCGCAAGGTGTTCTGCGACTGGTACCACGACGGTCTGATCTACCGCGGCAAGCGCATCGTCAACTGGTGTCCCAACTGCACCACCGCCATCTCGGACGACGAGGCCGAGTATAAGGACGAGAAGGGCCACCTGTGGCACCTGCGCTACCCGCTGACCGAGCCGGTCAACGGCCAGGACTACATTGTCGTCGCTACCACCCGTCCCGAGACCATGCTCGGCGACACGGGCGTTGCCGTCTCCCCGAAGGATCCCGAGAAGGCCGCCTTCGTGGGTAAGACCGTCAAGCTCCCCATCGTCGACCGTGAGATTCCCATCTTTGAGGATTGGCATGTCGACGCCAACTTTGGCTCCGGCTTCGTCAAGGTCACCCCGGCCCACGACCCCAACGACTACGCCATGGGTCAGGCCCACGATCTGCCGCAGATCAATATCTTCGACGAGCACGCGGTGGTCGTCGAGGGCTACGGCGAGTTCACCGGCATGAACCGCGACGAGTGCCGCGAGGCCGTCATCAAGTGGTTCGACGAGCATGGCCTGCTCGACCACGTCGACGAGCACGACCACTCCGTCATGCACTGCTACCGTTGCGACTCCGCCCTGGAGCCGTGGCTGTCCGAGCAGTGGTTCGTGGCCGTCGACAAGCTCAAGGGGCCGGCGCTGGACGCCGTCAACTCCGGCAAGGTCACCTTCCATCCCGCGCGCTGGACGCAGACCTACACCACCTGGATGGAGAACCTCAAGGACTGGTGCATTAGCCGCCAGCTGTGGTGGGGTCACCGCATTCCCGTGTTCTACTGCGAGGACTGCGGCTGGGAGGACGCCCTTACCGAGGACACCGACGTGTGCCCCAAGTGTGGCGGCCATCACGTGCATCAGGACGAGAACGTGCTGGACACCTGGTTTAGCTCGCAGCTGTGGACCTTCGCCACGCAGGGCTGGCCGCAAAAGCCGGAGCTGCTCGAGGGCCATCACCCCACGACGGCGCTCGTCACCGCGCGTGACATCATCGCGCTGTGGGTCGCCCGCATGGTCATGAGCTCGCTGTACTTCCTTGATGAGGTGCCGTTTAAGGACGTCGTCATCTACCCGACGATTCTGGCCAAGGACGGCAGCCGCATGTCCAAGTCCAAGGGCAACGGCGTAGACCCCATGGACCTCATTGGCATGTACGGCGCCGACGCCATGCGCTATAACCTGCTCACGCTGTGCACCAACAACCAGGACGTCAAGTTTGACGCGAACATCGATAAGAAGACCAAGAAGCTCATCGACAGCCCGCGTACCGACCAGGCCAAGAGCTTTGTGACCAAGATCTGGAACGCCAGCCGCTTCCTGCTCATGAACATGGAGGGCTACACGCCCGGCGAGCCTGTCGTGGAGACGCCGGCCGACGCTTGGATGTTCAGCCGCCTGGCCAAGGCCGTGAAGATGGTCACCGAGGGTATTGAGAACTACACCTTTGGCGACATGGCCCGCGGCGTGCAGCAGTTCTTCTGGAACGAGGTCTGCGACTGGTACGTCGAGGTCACCAAGGCCCGTCTGAAGGGCAAGGGCCGTCTACAGGCGCAGCGCAACCTGATCTTTGTGCTCGACACCTCCATTCGCCTGATGCACCCGCTTATGCCGTTTGTCACCGAGGAGATCTGGGACAACATGCCGGCGAGCGTGCTCGACCTGGACGCCGAGGGCAACGTGAACCGCGCCGAGGCGCTCATGATCGCCAAGTGGCCCGAGCCCGCCGACTACGCCAAGTACGTCGACGAGCCCGCCGAGCGCGCGTTTGAGCTGTGCCGTGCCGTCGTTTCCGCCGCCCGTGCCACCCGTTCGCGTTATCGCTTAAGCCCCAAGGCGGAGCTCGACGTGGTCGTGCGCGCCGGTGCCGAGGACATCGAGAAGCTCGAGAGCCTGCGCTCCACGATTGAGCCGCTGGCGAACACCGCTTCGCTGGTCATGGGCACCGATGTTGAGAAGCCGGCTGCGAGCATTGCCGTGGTCGATAGCGGTGTCGAGGTCTTTGTGGTGCTCGAGGGCAAGGTTGACCTTTCGGCCGAGAAGGCACGCCTGGAGAAGGAGATTGCCGCGGCCCAAAAGGAGCTCGCCGGTTGCGAGAAGACGCTCGCCAACGAGGGCTTTGTGGCTAAGGCCGCGCCCGCGGTGGTCCAGAAGAAGAGGGACCGTGCAGCTGAGCTCAAGGAGATCCTGGCGGCGCTGACTGCTCAGGTTGCTGACTTCTCGTAGGCGTTACTGGGGGACGCGGTTTTGGGGCTTTACTCGCTACTGCGGACAGTCCTGCTCGCACGAAGGCCACATTAAGTGGCCTTCGGCTCGTGCGGAACTTGTATCGAGCAAAGCCCCAAACCGCTCCCATAGCGGTTACGTGGTTGTTTGCAGCTGGTGGGTTAGGGCCACTTGGTTGTGGCCTTTAGCTCGCTGCAAAGCGGTGTTTGGCTGATATTTTGAATGGGATGGGCTCGTTGTTTATTACGGGCCTCTTTTTATGTAATGGGGGACTTTGGGTTATGGCTAAGCGTTCTGGGTCGTATGTCGTTCCTTTCTCGTTTGAGTTGCTTTCGTTTGATGAGGCTGTTGGGCTGGCTGCTGATACGGGGCGGATTTCTGGGGATGCTGGGCCGCTGCTCGAGACGGTTGTCGATATGCTCGATGAGCTGGGACGTCCGGACGAGTATTTCGATTGCATTCAGGTTGCTGGTACCAATGGCAAGACTTCGACCACGCGTTTTTCGGCTGCCATCCTTCGTGTTGAGGGGTTAAAGACCGCACTGTATACGTCTCCGCAGCTTGTGCGCTATCCCGAGCGCATGGAGGTCGATGGGCGCGTCGTGAGCGATGAGGCCTTTGCTCGTGGCGTTTCTGCCGCCGTCGAGGCGGGGCATCGCGTGAATGCCCGTCGTGTGGCGGCGGGGGAGCGCGCCTATACCATCACGCCGTTTGATCTGCTGACGGCTGCTGCTCTTGTGGTGTTTGCCGAGACTCGCGTGGATGTTGCCGTGCTCGAGGTTGGCATGGGCGGCCGTTGGGACGCCACGAGTGCGACCGATCCCGTCGCCGTTGCCATTACGGGCATTGGGCTCGATCACACGCGTATTTTGGGCGACACGCTCGAGGCCATTGCGGGGGAGAAGGCCGCGGTCATCAAACCCGGGCGCCTGGTTGTGCTGGGCGAGGGCACGCATGAGCCGAGCGTTCAGCGTGTGATGGATGCCCGTTGCCGAGAGTGCGGCGCTGTGCCGCTCGTGGTGAGCCATACGACGACCAAACTTCCGGCACACGTGGGCGATACGGTGGAGTTTAGCTGCACCACGCCGCGTGCGATTTATACGTCGAGCATGGTTAAGCCGGCCTATCAGCCGCAGAATGCTGCGTGCGCGATTATGCTGTGCGAGGGGTATTTGGGTCGCGAGCTCGACCATGAGGCGCTCGACGCTTCGCTTATGGGCTGCCCCACGCCGGGCCGATTTGACGTGCTGGGGACCGATCCGCTCAAGCTGATTGATGCCTGTCATAACCCCCAGAGCTGCGAGAACTTTGTGAGCGCACTGGACGAGATCGATCCGTGCGTGGAGAACCGCCCCACGCTGCTGTGCGCCGCGCTGGCCGACAAGGACGTGGCGGGCATCGTCGACGTGTTGATCCCGGCTTTCCCGCGCGTGGTTGTGACTCAGACCGATTCCGACCGCGCGCTGCCGGCGGAGGAGCTCGCTGCCCTGGTGGACGCCGATAAGCTCGCGGGTGTGTATCCCAGCGTATCCGAGGCCCTCGCAGCCCTCGATGCCGTGGGCGAGCCTTTCGTAGCAGCCGGCACCATCACCCTGGCCGGCGAAGTAGCCGGCCTGCTCCGCTAACCCATCCCCACATCAGTTGCGGTGAAAACGGACTGTTTTACAAGCAAGAAGCCTCAAACAGTCCGTATATCACCGCAACTCAAAAGCAGTCAATTTGGGACGGGGCTTCTTTGGCTGCCCTGTGCCCCGAGTTGACTCGCTTGCCACGAAATGGGGCTATCTACTACGTTTTGGCGACTACCCTCGACCACACGGAAAATCGTGAAATCAAAACCGCAGGTAGACGACTTGCTGGTTTTCAAAAAAGACCCACATGGTCGACCCATGCGGGTTAAACGTAGTAGATAGCCCGTTTTCGTGGCGCGGCGTTAGCGGAAGGTGCCAAAGGGACTGTCCCTTTGGCACATTGGCTAGTCTAGGCGGACTGGGTTGTGGGGGTAGGCGTTGAGGATCTCGACGCCGGACTCGGTAACTAGGGCCAAGTCCTCGATGCGGACGCCGGTGCGGCCGGGGAGGTAGATGCCCGGTTCGATGGAGAACGTCATGCCCGGCTCCACGAACTGCTCGTTGACGAGCGAGACGTCGCCTGGCTCGTGGTCCTGCAGGCCGATCGAGTGCCCCAGGCGATGCGTAAAGTACTGCCCATAGCCCGCATCCTCAATCACGTCGCGTGCGGCGCGGTCCAGGTCACACATGCGCACGCCCGGTGCGATGAGCGCCTCGGCGGTCTCGTTGGCGCGGCGCACGATATCGTAGATGCGTGCGGTTTCCTCGTCCGGCTCGCCCCAAAAGAACGTGCGCGTCATGTCCGAGCAATAGTTGCAGCGGCGTCCGCCAATGTCGAACAGCACCACGTCGCCGCGCTTGAGCACGGTGTCGTCGGGTTCGTGATGCGGGTCGCCGGCGTTGGCGCCAAAGCTCACGATGGGCGGAAAGCTAAAGCCCTCGCAGCCGTGCTTGCGGTACAGACCGAGCATCTGATCGGCAATTTCGCGCTCCGTCACGCCTTCATGGACGAGCTTGATGGCGTCGGCCATCACGGCGTCGTTGGCGGCCGAGGACGCGCGCATAAGCTCCTGCTCGGTAGCGTCTTTGTAGGTGCGTGCGGCGGTGACGGCAAAGTCACCCAGGAAAAACTCGCTGGCGGCGTGGCGCTCCATGAGCGGCATCAAAAAGCCGGAGCGCATGACGGTGTCGATGCCGAGCGGTTTGGTCGGATCGACCTCGCGAGTGATGGCGTCGGTCACGACGTCGGTATCGGTGTGATAGGCAACGCGGGCATTGTCATACTCTGGCAGCTGGTGCAGGGCGTTGACCAAGATCACTGGCTCGGCATTGCGCACGAGTAGCACGCCGCAAAAACGCTCGAACATATCGGCATAAAAGCCGGTCAGGTAATAGATTGACCACGGGTCGTTTACGAGCAGCTGTGCGCCGGGGTGCTGAGCCCCGAGCGCATCGAACACGCGTGCCACACGCTGGTCATCGACATGTGCCATACATCGTCCTTTCGCTAGGTTGCCACCATGGTATCCCCAATGCCGGCGTAGTCAATTTGGGACGGGGCTATTTTAGCTGCATCAAACATGCGGAATGATAGGTAAAAGTAGTCATTAGAGGCCCGTCCCGAATTAGATGCTTTCAAAACTATGGCGGATTACGGGGCTGGACCTGTATTACTTGACCATGGGAAAAATCGCGAAATTAAAACCGCAGGTAGACGGCTTATCAAAAATCGAAAAATGCCGGTATGGATGGGGGTCTCCGAATCAGCCCCGTAATCCGGCATAGTTTTGAAATGGTGCAAATCCGATAGCAGCCAAGAGAGCGCTTTTGCAACCGAAAGGAAGGGAACGGGGTAGCTAAAAAGAGCCCCGTCCCAAATTAGCTGCTTAGGTTGGATCGATGTTCATGCTGGCGACTAGGTCAATGTTGGTGCCGAGAAGATCTTCCAGCACGACGTCGCCCATGCGGATGGGGGCCTCGACGACCACGCCGCGGATGAGGTCCATGGCTTGGGCGTGGAGTGCCAGCGGGATGGCTTCGGCCGTGCGCACGGGGAGCAGGGCTTCGTCGCCGCCGGAGACGGCCACGGTCGTCGTGAGCACGCGCATGGGGCAGGTGAGCTCCTGATGTGCGAACTTATCGCCGCGCGGGCAGTTGTTGCCGGTCACGGAGCGAACTTCCACCACGGCGCCATTTGCGTCGCGCTCCACCTCTACGGTCAGGAGGCACTCGGATGGGCAGGTGGTGCAGTTGAACTGCAGCGTTTCGATCACGTTATCGCTCATCTTGGTTACGCCTCCTCGATGGGATCGACGGATAGGACAATCTTGCTGGCACCCAGGTCGAGCGCTTGTTTGATGACCTTCGCAGGCAGCGGGAAGCTCTCCATAACGCTCGGCTTAAACGCGCGGACCTTGCCGGCGAACAGTTCCTCGCCGTCGGCCAAGATCCTCACGCGAGCGGCATCGACGGGTCGGCGCACGCGGAAGTTGAGCTTGGTGAATGCCACGGCCGTAATGCGTCCCGGCAGCGCGTATCCTGCAATGCCGGCAGGGGAGACGGTGAGCTCGCAGTCCGGAACGGCGCCCCCGCCGCTCCCCAGCGCGTATGCCGCCGCAGCCTCACCGGCGCGCTCGGACTCGGTCGTTACGTTGTCGGCCAGGTCGTGCACGTGCAGCACGTTGCCGCAGGCAAAGATGCCCGGTACGCCCGTCTGCAGGCTCTGGTTCACCACGGCGCCGCGCGTGCGCGGATCAAGCTCTACACCCGCGGCAACCGAAAGCTCGTTCTCGGGAATCAGGCCCACCGAAAGCAGCAACGTGTCGCACGGAACAATGCGCTCGGTCCCCTGAATGGGCGCTAGGCGTTCGTCGACTTGGCTCACCTCGACGGCTTCCACGCGGTCGTGCCCGATCACGCGCGTTACCGTGGTGGATAGATGTAGCGGAATGCCAAAGTCATCCAGGCAGTTCTTCACATTGCGGCGCAGACCGTTGGCGTATGGCATGAGCTCGTACACGCCCTCGACCGAAATCCCCTCGAGCGTGCAGCGACGTGCCATGATCAGCCCGATGTCGCCCGAACCCAAAATGACGGCGCGCGAGCCGGGTTTGAGGTTTTCGATATTGATGTATCGCTGCGCCAGGCCGGCCGTAAACACGCCGGCGGGACGACTGCCGGGGATCTTGATCTCGCTGCGGGTGCGCTCACGGCAGCCCATGGCAAGGACGATCGCGCGACCGGTGAGCTGCAGCATGCCGGCAGGGCTCATGAGCGTGACGGTGTGGACCGCGGTGTCTTCCGCAGGCTCGCCTGAATCAATCCCAAGCACCATGCTGTTCAGGAACAGCGCAATATCGGTTGCATGCACCTGGTCGATAAAGCGCTGCGCGTACTCGGGACCGGTGAGCTCCTGTTTAAAGTGCGACAGGCCAAAGCCGGGGTGGATGCACTGGCGGAGGATGCCGCCCAGGTGCTGCTCGCGCTCCACGATGGCCACGCGTGCGCCTGCCTTATGCGCGGCCAGCGCGGCCGCCATGCCGGCAGGTCCGCCGCCGATAACGACCACGTCGAAGGCCTGCGTTGCCACGGCCTCAACGACGCCGCAATCAATCGCACTCGATTTGAATTCCGCCATCCTAGCGCACCCCCTTCAAAGGTCCCTCGACCAGCCAAGATCCGGCATCCTCCAACAGCACTTCGCTGGGGTCGCAGCCCAGCTCGCGCGCCAGGATCGCCACCACGCGGCTCTGGCAAAAACCGCTTTGGCACCGACCCATGCCGGCGCGGCAGCGGCGCTTGACGCCCTCGACCGAAATCGCGCCCGGACGGCGTCGGATCGCGGCCACAATCTCGGCCTCGGGCACCGTTTCGCAGCGGCAGACGATCTGCCCCCACGCGGGATCGGACTCAATGAGTTCTTCCTTGCGAGCCAGCGGTGCGCGGTCAAAGTCGTCCGGCGCGCGGCGAATTGGATTCCAGTCCGCCCGCTCGTGCAGCTCCACGCCCGCCTCACGCATCACAAGCTCCATGCGCTCGGCAATGGCCGGCGCGCTCGCCACGCCCGGCGACTGGATGCCCGCCGCCTGGAACAGCCCCGGCACCACGGCCGACTGCCCAATAAAGAAGTCGTTCGTTCCCTGAATGACCGGACGCCCGCCGGCAAATGCGCGCACCACGCGGCGCGTGTCCAGATCGGGCACCAGCTTGCGCGCGCCGGTCAGGAGCGCGTTGACGTCGTCCGCATAGGTCTGCGTGTCGCCCGGCTCGCGCACGGCGGCGGTCGCGGTGATCACGGTGTTGCCGTGTACGGTACCCGTGACGATAACGCCCTTGGACACCGGCGTGGGAACGGGGTAGAGCGGCATGAGTGCACGCGGTTCCTTGTCCAGCACCACGATGTTGCCCTGACGCCAGACCATCTGGAACTCCTCGGCGCCCGCCATATGCGAGATGTCGGCGGCGCCGTTGCCCGCGGCGTTGATCAGATAGCGGCAGCGCACGTTGCCAGCGGGGGTCGCCAGCGTAAAGCGCGCGTCGTCGCCCGAGCCCGCAACTTCAATCGCCTCTACGGGTGCGGAGCGCATAAACGTCACCCCGTTGGCCACGGCGTTCTCCAGCGCGGCGATGGCAACCTCAAACGGATCGACAAAACCGGTCGAAGGGCACCACAACGCGCACGCTGCATCGGCACTGGCGCGCGGCTCTAATTCGTGGATGCGGTCGGGTCCGACGATCGACAGCCTGGGCACGCCGTTGGCAAGGCCGTTGCGCCGCAGCTGCTCCAGATGCGCGCGGTCCTCGTCGTTAAACCCCAGCACCATCGAACCGGTGCGGCAGAACAGAAATCCCAGCTCCTGCGCCCACGTACCGTATAACTCGCAGCCACGGGCGTTGACGTGCGCCTTAACCGTGCCCGGCACCGGATCGTAGCCAGCGTGCACTAGGCCGCCGTTGGCCTTCGACGCGCCCAGCGCAATATCGTTAGCCGCCTCGACCACGCAAATGGACAGGTCATAGCGCGCTAGCTGCCGCGCGATGGCGCATCCGGTAATGCCCGCGCCGACAATCGCGATATCAAACGTTTCTGTCACAGTGCCTCCCAGACGAGTTGACAGGCTGTCAATAAGACTATCCTACGGTCTACACACCCCCAGCGCGGCGGCAATGCGGCGAACAGCCCCGCAATACCCGCCAACGGCAGACGAGGTGAGACCCGGCACGGATGTTGGCCTCGTCTGCCGACAGCTACGGCAACCGTTCGTTTCAATCTGTAACAGTTAGCTGATGATTTGGGTTCTAGATGTTACAGATCAAGACAAACCTTCCGGCGGATTTTGAATGTCTCGATCTGTAACAGTAAGAGGGGAAATTTGGTCCCAGATGTTACAGATTGAGACGTTAGTCTGGCGCCCCTTCCGTTCGTCTCGATCTGTAACACCTAGACCCGGATTTCGCCTCCACCTGTTACAGATTGAGATGTTTGTGTCCGCGCCAGCCCCGTACACAGCCGTGGTCCCATATAAACAAACCCCGTGGTAAACTTGACCGGACTGTTAATATTCCGAAAGGTACCCGTAATGTCCAAGTACATCTCCGAGCTCATGTCGCCGCAGCTTATGGGCGTCGTCTATGCCTTTGTTGGCTTTATCATCGCCCTGTATGTGCTGTCGGTCGTCTATGTGTTCATCGACGCTCGCCGCCGCGGCGCCAGCGCCTACGTGGCATGGGGCATCATCGCCCTCATCCCGTTTGTAGGCCTCATTGCCTACCTGGTCCTGCGCCCGCACTCCTATGCGTCCGACCGCGAGGAGCAGGAACTGGACATGGCCCTGCGCGAGCGCCAGCTTGCCCAGTACGGCACCTGCCCGCAGTGCGGCGCGCCCATCGAGAAGGACTTCGTCGTCTGCCCGGTGTGCGATACCCAGGTTCGCAACGTATGCCCCAGCTGCCATCGCCCGCTCGATGCGCACTGGAAGGTCTGCCCCTACTGCCGAACTCGCATCCAGTAACGCATCCATCGCCGGGCCGGCCGCAAACCACGGGCACGCCGCAAGCCGCGCGCGCCCCACACCCCGCGTTCACACGATGAAGCATGCGTAGAAAATCGCCCGCCGTGCCATTAAGGTGCGGCGGGCGCTTGTATACCAAGGCAACCTGCCTATAATGATGCAAGTTAAAACGCCGAGCGCATCGCACGCACTTGCATCAGGCATCCGAGAGGAGAAAACATACCCATGAAGGCACTCTACAATGACGGTTCGGTGGCCGAGCTCCCGCAGGACGAGGTCACGCACGTCATCCGCCACTCCGCCGCGCACATCATGGCGCAGGCCATCAAGCGCCTGTACCCCGAGGCCGACTTTGCCTACGGCCCCGCGACCGACAACGGCTTCTACTACGACGTCGACCTGCCCGAGGGCGTCAAGATCAGCGAGGACGACTTCCCCGCGATCGAGGCCGAGATGAAAAAGATCGTCAAGGAGAACCTCAAGTTCTCCGTGTACGAGAAGCCTCGCGCCGAGGCCATCGCCCTTATGGAGGAGCGCGGCGAGAAGTACAAGGTCGAGCACATCGGCGACCTGGACGACGACGCCCGCATCACCTTCTACCAGCAGGGCGACTACATCGACATGTGCGTCGGCCCCCACATCTGCTACACCAAGGCGCTCAAGGCCTTTAAGCTTACCGGCGTCTCGGGCGCTTACTGGAAGGGCGACAAGGACAACAAGATGCTCACCCGCATCAACGGCGTCGCCTTTGCCACCAAGGAAGAGCTCGACGAGCATATGCACATGCTGGAGGAGGCCAAGAAACGCGACCACCGCAAGATCGGCCGCGAGATGGACCTCTTTATGATGCGCGACGAGGCCCCGGGCTTCCCGTTCTTCCTGCCCAACGGCATGATCCTTAAGAACACGCTGCTGGACTACTGGCGCGAGATCCACCACAAGGCCGGCTACGTGGAGATCTCCACGCCGCTCATCATGAACAAGCAGCTGTGGAAGACCTCGGGCCACTGGGACCACTACAAGGACAACATGTACTCCACCGTCATCGACGACGAAGAGTACTGCATTAAGCCCATGAACTGCCCGGGCGGCGTGCTGGTGTACGCCTCCAAGCCGCACTCCTATCGCGAGCTGCCCATCCGCGCCGGCGAGATTGGCCTGGTGCACCGCCACGAGCTGCGCGGCGCCCTGCACGGCCTGTTCCGCGTGCGCTGCTTTAACCAGGACGACGCCCACCTGTTTGTGCGTCCCGACCAGCTGACCGACGAGATCGTGGGTGTGGTCAACCTCATCGACTCCGTGTACCAGAAGTTTGGCTTTAAGTATCACGTCGAGCTTTCCACCCGCCCCGAGGACTCCATGGGTTCGGACGAGGACTGGGCTCGCGCCGAGGAGGGCCTGCGCACCGCTCTGGAGAAGCTGGGCATGGACTACGAGGTCAACGAGGGCGACGGCGCCTTCTACGGCCCCAAGATCGACTTCCACCTGGAGGATTCGCTCGGCCGTACCTGGCAGTGCGGCACCGTCCAGCTCGACTTCCAGATGCCGCTCAACTTTGACCTGGAGTACGTGGACGCCGACGGCACCAAGAAGCGCCCCATCATGCTGCATCGCGTGTGCTTTGGTTCCATCGAGCGCTTCATTGGTATTCTGATTGAGCACTTTGCGGGCAAGTTCCCCACCTGGCTGGCTCCCGTTCAGGTCAAGGCACTTCCGGTTTCCGAGAAGAGCCGCGACTACGCCCACGAGGTGTGCGCCAAGCTGGAGGAGGCCGGCATTCGCGTTGTCTGCGACGACCGCGACGAGAAGATCGGCTACAAGATCCGCGAGGCCCGCAGCATCGACCGCGTGCCCTACATGCTCATCCTGGGCGAGAAGGAGGTCGAGGCCGGCAACATTTCCGTCCGCGATCGCTCCAACGAGACCGTTCAGATGAGCGTCGACGAGTTTGTTGCCAAGGTGCTCGAGGAGATCAAGACCCGCGCTTAAGGTAAACTTCACAACAATTTACAAAGGCGACCGTCCACATAGGGC
This sequence comes from uncultured Collinsella sp., assembly GCA_902466075.1. Classification (GTDB taxonomy): domain Bacteria; phylum Actinomycetota; class Coriobacteriia; order Coriobacteriales; family Coriobacteriaceae; genus Collinsella. The sequence goes on along the minus strand of CABQQA010000006.1, from coordinate 2,621 downwards.
GGTCGCCTTTTTTCATGCCAAAATAAGAAAAGCCGCTGGTTGAGCGGCTTTTTTTGTTGCACAAAAAGGTACAGGTTTTTGTATCTTTCGACAGACGACATTATACGAGCAATTAATCAGCGTTTGCCCAGATTACGCAAAATGTACTGCTAGTAGGTACATCTCCATACCTCTCTACAAAAACCTGTACTTTTGCGACTGCGCCTAGCTGCGAGCGAGAAGCCTGTTCTAAACGCCCCTGCATTTGCGTGCATCGCAAAGCCAAAAGAGGGGGCGAGAACATGGAACAGACGGCACGGCGCCAAGAGCAGCTGCCGGGCGCATTTAACGGCGCCACCACCAACAGTCAACACGGCCGCGTCCGCTGGTATCTGGTTCACACCCCCAATGGAAAAGAGCGCGAGACCTGCGAAAAGGTCCGCCGTATTATCCCGAACAACCTTATGCAGGATGCTTTTGTGATGCAAAAGGAGTTCTGGTTTAAGCGGGACGGCGCCTGGTCGCTCCAAACCAAACCCATGTACAAGGAATATTTCTTCGTCGCTACGCACGATGCTGCCGCGCTCGATAGGGCTTTGGCCCAGTTGAGCTTTGGCTGCCGCATCGCCGGCAGTAGGGAGCGGGCGTACATGCCCATGCCGGACGATGCGCAGGATTGGTACCGCAGCGTGTTGGATGACGACGGTGTGGTGCGCAACAGCGTGGCGCGCATAGAAGACGGCGTGTTGCACATAGAGCAGGGTCCCTTGGTGGGGCAAGAGGCCCGTGTAAAGAAGATCGATCGTCATAAGCGCTGGTGCCTGGTGGACGTGGGCGATGGTGGCTCCACATTTAGGGAGCTGCTACCGCTTGACGTGCCCAGCAAAACGTAAGGGAGACGTTGCACCGGCAAATTACTTGGTTTTTGGATTCATAGAGGGGGGGGGTTCCTGGGGACAGGAACGTAAGTTTTATTGTGGCTGCTAAAGAAGTAACAGAGAGTTGTACATCAACGGTTGGTGCGCTGGCTTTCAATCAGATAAAGCCGAGCGGTACGCTTGGGTATCGCATCGTCAAGAGGCTGTTTGACCTTGTGTTTAGTCTTATGGCGATCGCTATTTTATTCATTCCAGTGGGTCTTGTGTGCGTCCTGATTTGTCTAGAGTCTCCGGGTAGTCCCTTGTACACCCAGGAGCGAATTGGCAAAAATGGCAAGGTCATTAAGATCTTTAAGCTGCGCAGCATGGTTGCCGATGCTGGCAATGTTCAGAAGTATTTAAATTTTGAGCAGCTGCATCAGTGGGAAATTGAGCGCAAGGTCGATAACGATCCGCGCATCACTAAGGTCGGGCAGTTTATTCGTAAGTGCTCTATCGATGAGATGCCGCAGTTTCTTAATGTTTTAAATGGTGATTTATCCGTTATCGGTCCTCGTCCCATTACGCGTGATGAACTCGAAATGCATTTTTCTGATGAGGATAAGGTTGTATTTCTTTCGGTTCAACCTGGAATTACCGGGTTATGGCAGGCGACGGATCGCAACGATGCGTCATTTGAAAGCGGTCTGCGCCAAAAAATCGAATTGCATTACGTGCGGAACCGTTGTTTCCGAATGGATTGGAAGTGTTTTGCTGGCACTTTCGGCGCCATGTTTGGCAAGGAGAGGACGGGCCGATAGATGGAAATATCCGTCATCATTCCGACTCTTAATGCTGAGCATGAAATCGATGGGCTTTTAATTGCCCTCGAACACCAGTCTATTCAGCCGGTTGATATCCTTATCGTTGATTCCGCTTCGGAAGATAAAACTATAGAGCTGGTCCGGCAGCACAAAAGAGTCCGCCTTCTGAAGATTGATCGCCAGGATTTCAACCACGGCACCACAAGAGACATGGCACTAAGGGAGTCGAGGGGTGACTTTGTATGCTTCCTTACCCAAGATGCTGTGCCTGTTTCTGATGATTACCTGGAGCGGCTTGTTGCTCCCATGCTTGATGATTCCGATATCGCTCTCGTAAGCGGCAGGCAGCTGCCTAAGGCGGATGCCCGACGTTTTGAACAGCTGGTGCGTGGTTTCAACTATCCCGACCGGCCATCCGTTCGTTCCAAATGTGATCTCGAGAAACTCGGTATTAAGACTTTTTTTGCATCTGATGCCTGTTCCGCTTATCGACGAACTGCATATCTCAAATGCGGCGGATTCGAGCACGTTAACACCAACGAGGACATGCTCATGGCGGCAAGGTTTATCGCCTCAGGGTTGAAGGTGGCTTACGAGCCGCGTGCAGAGGTCTATCACTCGCATAACTTGACGCCATCCCAACAGTTTGCCCGCAACCGCGCTGTTGGCTTCTTTCTCGAAACGCATGCAGACGAACTCATGCATGCAAGTGAGATTGGTGAAGGAAGCCGGCTCGCCAAGATGGTTTCGTCGCAACTTCTACGAGAGGGAAATCTTGGCGAGTTCGTTGCTTTCGGAGTCGATTGCTGCGCCCGCCTTCTCGGAAATCGCGCTGGCCGCAGGGCAGCAAGAAATGAAAGGTTATAGCCAATGAAAGGCATCATCCTCGCCGGCGGGTCCGGCACCCGCCTGTACCCGCTCACGCTCGTGACCTCCAAGCAGCTGCTGCCGGTCTACGACA
>CABQQA010000005.1:0-143176 GCA_902466075.1 uncultured Collinsella sp. | reverse complement strand
GAGTTCCGCACGAGCCGGAGAGCACTTAATGTGCTCTCCGTGCGAGCAGGACTGTCCGAGCAGGGAGTAAAGTCCTCCGGCTGCCTCCGGACAGGTCAGCCTGCTAGCAAGTCGGGTACTCGCCCTCCCAGACGATGCGACGGTACTGATCCGGATCGGTGTCGCCCTCGGTGGAGAAGCAGAGCACGGAGCTCGTCTTGTCCAGGCCGATGAGCTCCTTGAGCTCGGCGTACTCGGGGTCGAGCATGAGGGTCTCGACCAGACCGGTGGTCACTGCGCCGGACTCGCCGGAGATGACGCGCGGGTCGCCCTTCTCGGGAGCGCCCAGGGTGCGCATGCCGCGAGCGGTGACCCAGTCGGGGCAGGACACGAAGGCGGTGGTGTGGTTGCGCAGGATATCCCAGCCCAAGATGTTGGGCTCGCCGCAGCACAGGCCGGCCATGATGGAGGGCATGTCACCGTCCACGATGCGCGGATCTCCGTCGCCGGCGGCAGCGCCCTTGTACAGGCAGGCGGCCGGTGCGCACTCAACCACGACGAAGGTGGGCGGGTTATCGGGATACAGGTTGGTGAAGTAGCCCACCACGGCGCCGGCGAGCGAGCCTACGCCAGCCTGGACAAAGACGTGCGTCGGGCGGTTGATAGCCATCTCGCGCAGCTGCTCGGCAGCCTCGGAAGCCATGGTGCCGTAACCCTCCATGATCCAGGACGGGATCTTCTCGTAGCCCTCCCAGGCGGTGTCCTGAACGATGACGCCGCGCTCGCAGGCGTCGGCCTCGGCGGCGGCCATGCGCACGCACTCGTCGTAGTTGACCTCTTCGATGGTCACCGTGGCGCCCTCGGCGGCAATGTTATCGAAGCGGGGCTTGGTGGAACCCTTGGGCATGTGCACGACGGCCTTCTGGCCCAGCTTGTTGGCAGCCCATGCCACGCCGCGGCCATGGTTGCCGTCGGTGGCGGTAAAGAAGGTAGCCTGGCCAAAGTCCTCGGCCAGCTGATCGGAGGTCAGGTAATCGAAGGTGCAGTCGGCAACGTCCTTGCCGGTCTCGTCGGCAATATAGTTGGCCATGGCAAACGAGCCGCCCAGGACCTTAAAGGCGTTGAGGCCAAAGCGATAGCTCTCGTCCTTAACGCACAGGTTGGACAGGCCCAGGCGCGCGGCCTGGCCGTCCAGGCGGGCAAGCGGAGTAACGGTGTACTGAGGGAACGACTGGTGGAAGGCGCGGGCCTTCTTCACGTGGTCGAGGCTCATGATTCCCAAGTGCTTGTCATCGCTCTTGGGCATCGTGTTGCCCGCCCACTGGATCTTATCGGCCATACGGTGAACTCCTTAAGTCCTCTCTTGCCGGCCCCCGCATACGCGTTTCAGCCCGATCCCATTCACACGGCTGAACTTTTATGTGGATGCCAAACAAAAAGTTTGTTAGCAATGTTCTATCACACTTTTTGATTGGATAACCTAACAAATTGTTTGTTGCCGCAATCGGTACCTTTTCGCCGCCAAACGGTCACATAACGCAGCAACGCTTTCGTTATTTGCGAACAAGTGTGGTTTATGGCAAAGTGTGCCCAAACAAATTTTTAGGAAGGCACCCATGACCCCCGCACAGATTGAGTTTTACAAGCGCCTTGCACACGGTCTGGCGCTCCAATTTGGCCCCAACTGCGAAGTCGTCGTCCACGATCTGGAGACCGAGGACGTGGACCACTCCATCGTAGTGATCGAAAATGGCCACGTCAGCGGGCGCAAACTGGGTGACGGCCCCAGCCATATCGTGTTTGAGTCCATGCACGAGGGCACCACCGACGTACACGACCGCGAGCCGTACCTCACTAAAACCACCGATGGCAAGCTGCTCAAGTCCTCGACCATCTTTATCCGCAACGACGAAGGCAAGCCCGTCGGCATTTTGGGCATCAACTTTGACATTACGCTTATGAAGGCTTTTGAGCGTTCGCTCGACGCCTTTACCGGCACCGGCGGCACGGGCTACACCGAGCCCGAGCCCATTACCAAGAACATCGGCGACCTGCTCGAGGACCTGCTGCACGAGTGCGAGCAGTTTGTGGGCAAGCCCGCGGCGCTCATGACCAAAGATGAGCGCATTCGCGCCATTGGCTACCTCGACCGTCGCGGCGCCTTCCTCATTTCCAAGTCGAGCGAGCGCGCCTGCGAGTTCTTTGGCATCTCCAAGTACAGCTTCTATAGCTACCTCAATGAGGCCAAGGCGGCGGCCGACGACAAGTAGGCACTCGCCTGGATTGTCCCTCCCCTTTTGGGCGCGAGTTCTGGAAAGCATGAATCCAAGACCGAGCCGCTTGGGAAGTTCCATATAATCGATGTCATTAGTATTTCGAAAGGGTGGAACAGAATGGCGTTGAGCAAGGCATCATGCACCGGTCGCGGATTGATTCCGGCAATTGGTGGACATGTGCACCGCATGTTCGATGAGGGTGAAGACGACCTGTTTTCGCTGAGCCTTGACGACGTGATGGATGATCGCCCGTGGACCGCCGACGAACTCATGGGCGGCGGGGCTCGCCCGTCAAGCCCCAATCCCGCACTTGCGCCTAAGCCCGCATCTGCGCCGACTCCTGCGCAGCCGCCTGTTTCGACGCCCGCGTCTACGCCCGCACCCATTTCGGCGCCCACACCCGCTCCCCGCCCCGCAAGCGACCCGTCCGAGACGGCGGCATTTCTCGCTGCGGCGACGCGGAGCAAATCGGCCGACAGCACCGTTATGTACAGTGCCCAGCAGTTGCCCGTTCCTGCGGCACGCAAGTCTCCGGTCACAAGGCTCGATGAGCCCGTTGCCCATCAGGTTGCCTACGATTCCTGGGCTGCAGCCGATCTGGATGAGACCTCTACCGGCATGCCGGCGCTCGACGTTCCAGTTAACCCGCTTTTTGCCGCCAACACGAGCGCCGCGGACTATGAGGGCGGTGCGGCATATTCCGATTATTCCGATGGCTATGCTGGCACCGATCGCATCGAGACCGAGGATTATGGCACCGCATCGAGCGATTATCTCAACGATCCGTACGCTGCCACGCCTGCACCGGAATATGACCCGGAGGCCGCGTCCGCGCCGGCGTATACCAAAAGCACGGGCGACGAGCGCTTCGCCGATTATTACGCCGAGGAAAAGGCGCTGCGTTTTTCGGAATTTCCGCAGGCAGTCAAGGTTGCCTTTATCGCCATTGTCATTGCCCTGCTCGGCGTCATTGCGTTTGAGGGATTCCGGCTGTTCTCCGGCCCCACCCAAGCGGAGTCGGAGACCCAGCAAAAAGAGAACGATGACGAGTACCTGGACATCAACACCCTCAAGGGCGACCCCAACGACGGAGACGATGAGTAGCGAGAGCTGAAGGCGGCCGCAGGATCCCGCATCCAGCACCGGCTTCTAAGTGCTGTTTTGTCATCCAGCTACACTTTTCCGAAGTTTTAAGGTGCCTATTTCGACACTTTTCCGTACTTTTACACGGCTGATTTCGACACTTTTCCGGATGAAAGCCGAATAATCACTTGGGAAACCAACGCCGTTCACGCGTCATTTCGCAGGCGGCGCTTGATTTCTGTCCGTACACGTTGATAGACTTCCTCTTGCCCGCAAGGAGCGGGCGCATTTTATCCAGAGTCGGGGTAGAGAGTTGGCTCCACGATCCCGACGCCAACCGGCCAAGAGGCACGGTGGCCCTGCCAACATCGATGAAAGGAGTCCGTATGGACAATTTCTCCGTGCGCAGCGAGCGTAACTTCCACAACCTGATCGTCAAACCGAATCGCATGCATCTTCTGGATAAGCCAAATGGCTACGCCTCGGCCATGATCAAGAGCAGCCTCTCCCACCAGATGCGCTTTACGGTGCAGGTGCTCTAGGAAGAACTCTGCGCCGCCGGCAGCCCGCACGTGCTGCAGATCAAGCTGCTTGGAGACGACTCTCGCGAGCCGTCTAGCTGGAAGCTCTTTGCTGACGGCATATGCGTTGCGGACGGATCCGGCGCCTTTGCCCGAGAGTGCTTCTGCGAGGGAGCCGAGGCATTCCTGGACCTGTGCCGCGACGCCGTACGCACGGCCGAGCTGTACTAGTGGAGCCAGAGGGAGTATGAGCTGTTGAGTGCGGCCCGCGGGATTGCGGGGGCGTAGGCAGACAGGCCAGACAGCTCGTCATACTGGTTGACGCTTCGATTCAAACAGCAGGGCGGGCTCGCGCTTACAGCCCCGCCATGCCAAACCGAATGGCGTTCTCAAAAGGCCTACCCCCTCCGCCTTCAGCTTTAGCAGCAGGTCGCCCAGCTCGGAGCACTTGCTGGAAAGGCGCGTCTGAGCTCGCTCGCCCATCCCCCACCGTTGACGGACCTCCTGGGCGCGCGGGCTCACGCGGTAGTCCCCGTCCATCATCTGCTTGAGCAGCTTGGCGGTCACGCGCGCATCGGCCAGAGCGCTGTGGGCGTGACCCGTCGACTCGTCGAACTCGATGCCAAACCACGTCGCTGCGTCACTCAAAGAGACGCACCCGTGGCTGCTCATGTCCATGATCGAGGTGTAAAACGCCTGCAGGTCGGCCCAGTCCGTAGGAAATGCGGAAAGATCGATGTGCTTTGCTTGGCACTCGATCAAAAGCTGTCGACGATCCGCCCCGCTCCAACAGACCACCTGGGCGGAGTAGCGCCCGATCCAATCGCTGAGCCTTTTGATCACCATGTAGAGCGGATCGGCCATCGCGGTGCCCACGGCCGATATCCCTGTGAGCTCGCGAACGGGGAACGCAACGCCTTCGGTAAATTCCGTCTGTACAAACTGCGAGAACTCGCCCATAACGTTGCCGTGGTAATCGAGCTTGACGGTGCCGGCCTCGATAATCTCATTGCACAGTCCACGGCGCTGACGCTGCTTTGGCACCGGCGCAAACTCAAAGTCCAGCACAATCTGGCGCGCAAAGTTCGTCGTATCGATAGCCGAGACACCCGGCATCTTTTCAGCTGACACGGTTAGGGCCTCTCTCCGTTGCTTGCCGCTCGTTTCTCGAACGGTCATATCACAGCAAGTGTAGCTGCCCGTGCGGACATGAAATCGCACAGTGCAGCTTTCCGGCATCCTTGCGTAAAGCTGCGCTTTGAGATGGTCACGTCGCTGTTATTATCGAACATATATTCGTATTTATGGCTGCAGTTTGATAGACTGGTTATTGTTGACGGCAGTTCCATGTGCCGGGCAGCGCCCTCCATGCGACGGGAGGTGATGCCCATGACCGATCTGACTGATTTTGTGAAGCTCCTGACCGCTTTGGTCTCGCTCCTCACGGCGCTTATCGGACTTACCGAGGCACTCAAGCAGCATACGAAGCATAAAAAGAGGGGTCGACGCCGCTAAGGCGATGACCCCTTAATCCAAGCAACGGCGCTGCCCAGCTCTTCACTACTTGGGCTGCCGTCGACCTTATTTTACCCACGGGCACCGGGTTTACCAAATGGATTTTCGGTAAAGGAAGCACGGCACGCCCGCAAAAACACTACGCCCCAAGTGCCGCCACGGGGATCACCGCCACGCCGTCGTCGCGTGTGTAGGCAATGCTCCCCTTTCCAACCACGACCGGCAAAAACGCCGGCGCGGCATTCTGGGCGTCAGGATTGGAGAGCACTTTCCTCTCCAGCGCCTTGAGATTTCTCGCTCCATCGTCTACTTTCGCATCGCTCAGCTTGACCTCGATGGCTCCTCAGCGCCCGTCGTGCTCAACGATCAGATCGACCTCAAGGCCCTTCTCATCTCGGAAATAATGGACACTGTTGTCGACACCGCCGTAGGTGGAAAGGAACACGCGCACGTCGCGCAGAACGAGGTTCTCAAAGAGCATCCCAAACGTTTGCATATCGCCAAGCAGCCGCTCAGGGGTAGCCCCCAGCAACGTCGCCGCAAGTAACGGGTCGCAGAAGTAGCGCTTGGGGCGCACGCGAACGCGGGCCTTCGAGCGCATGGGCGGCTCCCATCCGCACAGGCCCTCGGTCAGCTTGAGCCTGTTGAAGAGGTCCAGGTACGCAGCGATGGTCCTCTCGTCGGGACCCGCCTCGCCGTACGAGGCATCCTTCATGAGCGTCTTGTACGTGACAGCCTGGCTCTCGTTCATGGCAAGAGCTCGCAAAAGGCCGTGTGCAAGCTCGGGCGATCATGCGATATGCGAAATTACGCCATTCTCAATGCGGATTTTACGCTACTTTCAATGTAGTTTTTACGCCATTCTCATTGAAGGTTTTATGCTTGGCATCCTTAGCGCGACGCTCGCTCAACCCCTGACCACCGGATTGCCCGAATTCCGGGATGCTGCCTCCGCTCCAAACAAAAGGCCCCGACTCGCGATGAGCTGCCTCCCATTTCTTGAACATTAGAAATGGGAGGCTTTCCACCCCATGCCTCTATCGGAAACGGCATCCCGTCCTGAGCGTCGAATCCGGGACGTAGTTTCCGCATGCGGCCTCGTTAGGAAAGCATGTCCCACTCTGAGCGCTCATTCCGGGGCGCAATTTCCGCCAGAAACGCCGCCGGGAAAGCGCATCCCGGTTTGGAGCCGAAATCTGGGATGCGGTTTCCGGTTGAGGGCTGTCCGGAAAGCGCGTCCCATTCCGAGTGGCAATTCCGGGTCACAGTTTCCGCAGATACAAGGCGACAGTCCGCCGGCCTTATCACATGCCTTCAAATATGCGATCCAGAAACACAAAACAGCAGATAGAATGCTCTTTTTCAAAAAGTACACGTCCCGAAACTTACCAAGACTTCATATCCAGCTACCGTTCACGGTCGCCGATTACCGCCCACCGATTCAAACAAGAAATATGTCGCCAAAAGCAGGCCATCTACCTGCATGGTTAGATTTTGGTCAGCTTTTGGTCAGCTGAGCGGCAAGTTCCAGCTGATACGTTTTTGCTACCCAAAAGGAGGCGGTAGCTCATGACCCATTGCAATGACCAGCTCATCGACCAACTGCTCACTCAAGCCGAACAAGAGGGGCGCTGTCTGATTCCCCCGAGCACGGCGATCCGAAAAGCGCTCCTTCGGCGCACCGGCGGCACGGTTGTCTCGCCCATGCCGGGGTTGTTTGCGCGAAAAACGCGCTGGGATGAACTCAACCGAGCGCAACGCCATTGCGAAATCCTCCGCGCCCTTGCGATCATCCACCCCGATTGGACGTTCTGCTCGTTTTCGGCCGCCTGCCTGCTGGGGCTCGAGGTCTCGTGGCGACATCTGAACGTTGTGCATGTCTGTAGCTCGACAAAGCCGTCGGCTCGCCCGGGCGCGCATATTCAGCGGCATCAGATCGAGCCGGCCGGAGCAATCCGTCTGTCCGGCATATCGGTAACGCCGCCCATTCAAACGGTGACGGATTGTCTGTTGCAGACCGGTTTTGCCGACGGCATGCCCATTGCCGATTCGGCGATCTCAAAGCTCGGCCTTGCGCCGGAACAGCTGATGGAGGCCGTTGAGCAACGAGCGACTGCCCGCAATGGTCGCGCGATTCGCACCGCCCTCACAACGCTTCGATATGCCGACGCCCGCGCCGAGAGCGGCGGGGAATCGGTCGCCCGAGCCGTCATGATCGAGACCGGCTTTGCACCCGACCAACTTCAATACGAGCTGACGGATCCCTTCGATTCGACCGAAAGCATGCGAACGGATTTTGCCTGGGAGCGTCAAGCCAGGGAGCTCACGCTGGGCGAACTCGATGGGCTCATCAAATATACCGACCAGACCATGCTGGCCGGACGCACCACCGCCGAGGCGCTCGTTGCCGAACGACAGCGTGAGGCGCATCTATCGCTTTACGGTCATCCCTTGCTGCGCTTTACCATGAACGAAGTCCGTTCGGCAGGCATGTTCGCGAAAAAGCTGCAGACGGCAGGCATCCGGCAGACCGCGCTGCCGACATGGCTCAACGATATTGAGCTGTAGGGGCTACCGAGCTTATGCCCGCCTGCCTACCAAACCGGGACACGCTTTCCGGTTGGCAGCACCCGCGGAAACCATGTCCCAGACTGAGTGCTCAAAACGGGACGCGCTTTCCAGATGGCATGCCTAGCGGAAAGCGTATCCCGGAATCAAGGCCTAGAACGGGACACGCTTTCCGGTTGAACGCCCAGCGGAAATTACATCCCGGAATAGACGCTCAAACTGGGATACATTTTCCGCTGAGGGCCGATCCGGAAACCGTGTCCCACTCCGAGCGTCAATTCTGGGATGAACTTTCCGCCAGAGGGTTCAGCCGGAAACGGCATCCCACTCTGAAGCAAAATTCTGGGACGCAGTTTCCGGTTGAGGGCTGTTCCGGAAAGTGTGTCCCATTCCAGGCGCGGATTCCGGGACGCACTTTCCGTTTGAAGCTCCAACCGGAAAGCGCGTCCCACTCTGGAGCCGAATTCCGGGACACGCTTTCCGCCAGAGGCTCTACCGGAAAGCGCATCCCATTCTGAGCATCGATTCCGGGTCGCAGTTTCCGCCTGAGAGCCGATCCAGAAACTGCATCCCATTCTGAGCGCCAATTCCGGGACGCAGTTTCCGCTCCAAACAAAAGGCCCCGGCTCGCGATGGAACTGGGGCCAAAGGCGCAGCATATACAGTTGATGTTGAGCGCGAACAGCCCGTCAGCAATGACCGTCCGCGCTCTACCCTACCCGCGGTGACGGGCGCGGCTGTACGGCGTATCCACCATGGGCAGATCCGGACGCAGCTTCCCGTCAAACGCGCGGTAGGCGTTCTGCACGGCGGGCGCCGTGGGGATCGTTGCGATCTCGCCGATGCCCTTGCCGCCGTATGCCACAGGCAACAGCTCGTCCTTCTCCACGTAGATGGCGTGGATATCCGGAATCTCGGGCGCACGGAACAGCCCGAGCGTACCGTACCTTGCCTGGGGCACGCAGTCCTTGAGCGGCCAGTCCTCGGTAAGCGCATAGCCCATACCCATGAGCACGCCGCCTTCGATCTGACCCTGGATGGAGATGGGATTGACAACCTTGCCGGAATCGTGCGCGGCATAGACCTCGCTCACGCGGCCGTCATCATCCAAAATGACCACATGCGTGGCAAAGCCGTAGCAGATGTGGCTCTTGGGGTTGGGAACGTCGGCGCCCAGCTTGTCGGTCGGCTCCAGATACACGTAGCCAAACTCGCATCCCTCAAGCGCCTTGATGGCGGTCGCGGGATCCTGAGGATGCATACCCTGGCCGGCGACGAGCTCCTGCGTGCGCAGCTGATAGGCGCGACCGTCGTCGTACTCGATCTTGACGCCGTCGCCATGCGCGCTCACCGGGGCGGTAGGCGCAGGCTTGCCGGCCTCGATGCCAACCATGGCATCGCGCAGCAGGAAGGCGGCACCGCGCACGGCCTCGCCGGTCACGACCGTCTGGCGCGAGCCAGACGTGGTGCCGGAGTCGGGAGCGTTCTCGGTGGAGCACTCGCCATTGGCAATGCAGCTCAGCGGCAGACCGCAGGCCTCGGCAACGTCCTGCAAAAAGACGGTGTTGCAGCCCTGGCCGATGTCGGACGTGGCGGCGTAGACCACGGCGCAGCCATCCTCGACGCGAATCTTGCAGCGACCGGCATCGGGCAGGCCCACGCCCACGCCGGCGTTCTTCATGGCGCAGGCAATGCCGGCGTGGCCGGGATGCGCGTAGTAGGCATCCTTGACCTCGAGCAGCGTCTCCTTAAGCGCCGTGGAGCAGTCGGCAATCTGACCGTTGGGCAGAACCTCGCCCGGCTCGATGGCGTTTCGGTAGCGAATCTCCCACGGATCCAGGCCAACCTTCTCTGCCAGCAGGTCGATCAGGCTCTCGAGCGCAAACTCGGACTGGCAAACGCCAAAGCCTCGGTACGCGCCGGCGGGCGGGTTGTTGGTGTAGTAGCCAAAGCCGCGAATGTCGGTGTTCTGGTACTTGTAGGGGCCGACGGCATGCGTACAGGCGCGCTCGAGCACCGGGCCGCACAGCGACGCGTAGGCGCCGGTGTCAAAGTTGATCTCGCAATCCAGGCCGGTAAAGTTGCCCTCGGCGTCGCAACCCAGCGTAAAGGTACCGTCCATGGCATGGCGCTTGGGATGGAAAGCGAGCGACTCGGCACGCGTGAGCTTGCACTTCACAGGACGCTGGAACTTATATGCGGCGAGCGCGGCCAGGTGCTGGACCGAAACGTCCTCCTTACCGCCAAAGCCGCCACCCACGAGCATGGTCTCGACGACCACACGCTCGGGTTCGCTATCCCAGCCAAACATGTGGGCGCACTCTTTGCGCGTATCGTAGGCACCCTGGTCGGTCGACTGCACCTTGACGCCGTTCTTGTACGGGAAGGCGACGGCGCACTCGGGCTCCAAGAAGGCATGCTCGGTAAAGGGCGTGGTAAAGCGCTGCGTCACGGTGAACGCGCTCTCTGCCAGCGCCTTGGTGGCGTCGCCGCGCGTCACGTGACGGCTCTGGCACACGTTGTCCTTGAGCTCCACCGTGTTGCCAAAGGCAAAGAAACTGTCGTGCAGGCGCGGGGCGTCGGCAGCCCTGGCCTCGACAATGTTACGCACGGGCTCCAGCGGCTCGTAATCGATCTTTACGAGCTTCTTGGCCTTCTCGAGCGTCGCCTCGTCCTCGGCAACCACCAGCACAATGGCATCGCCCACGCAGCGGGTGATATCGCCCTGGGCGATCATGACGTCCCAATCCTGGATAAGGTGGCCGACCTGGTTGACCGGCACATCCTCGGCGCGCAGGATGCCCACCACACCGGGCAGGGCCTCGGCCTTGGAGGTGTCGATGGAAAGCACACGGGCGCGCGGATACTTGGAGCGCACGGCGCTGGCATAGGTCAGGCCCGGCTGATCGAGCTCGTCGATGTCATCGGGGTACTTGCCCTCGCCGAGCACCTTCTTGCGCACGTCGATACGGAAGGCGCGCTTGCCCACGCCGTAGTCGTCGCCGCGCTCCAGGTCCTCGTCGATCTGCTTTTCGCCGCGGAGCACCGCAGCGGCCAGCGAAATGCCCTCAATAATCTTCTTGTAGCCGGTGCAGCGGCAGACGTTGCCGCGGATGGCGTACTTGATCTGCTCCTCGGTGGGCTCGGGGTCCTCGGCGATCAGCGCCGCGCCTGCCATGACCATACCGGGGATGCAAAAACCGCACTGCACGGCGCCCACGGCGCCAAAGGCGTACACAAAGGCCTCGCGCACGTCCTCGGGCAGGCCCTCGACAGTCACGATGTTGCGGCCGGCGGCAAGGGCGGTGGTCAGCACGCAGGCCTTGACGGCCGCACCGTCCACATGAATGGTGCAGGTGCCGCAAGCACCCTCGGAGCAGCCGTCCTTGGCGGAATGGATGTGCAGGTCGTCGCGCAGGTAGCGCAGCAGCGGTTTGTTTTGGGTCGTCGTGTGCTCGACGCCGTTAACGGTAAAAGTGAATTCCTGTGCCATGGTGATTCCCTTCTACACGCCGGCGGCGATGCCGGTGCGGTCGTGGATGGCGCCATGCGGGCAAACGACGGCGCACATGCCGCACGACAGGCAGTCCGCACCGTCGATGTGGGCACAGTTGTCCTCGATGCGGATAGCGCCGGCAGGGCATTTTTTGGCGCACATGCCGCAACCGATGCAGCTCGTGTCGCAAATCTTGCGGGCGATGGCGCCCTTATCGGTGTTGTTGCAGCGCACCAGGATGTTCTGGTAGCCGGGAACAAAGGCAATCACGCGCTGCGGGCACGCCATGCCGCACAGGCCACAGCCCGTGCACTTGGAGCGGTCCACGCGGGCGATGCCATCAATCAGTGCAATGGCGCCGTGGGGACAGGCCGTGACACAGGCGCCACAGCCAATGCAGCCTTCGCTGCAGCGGGCGTCGCCGCCTGCGGAGGCGCAACCGCTTCCGCAGGCAACGTAGGCCACGTTATGTTGAATGGATTTGGCCATAAGAGACTCGCCTATTTCTTAAGGAGATACGGATAGCTGTCGCGCACGGCCTTGATGGTCAGGCGGACGGCCTCGGGCAGACCGGTGTTGACGGCATCGACCGAGACGGTGCGGACCGTGCCGGCGACGCGGACCTTAAAGTGGTCCTCGTCCACGGCCAGGAAGCCCTCGTTCTCGGAGTTCTCCATGTCCTGATCGCTCCAGAACAGGGTGAGCTTGTCCTTGTAGGGACGACCCTCCTGGTAGGGGCAGAACACGGCGCAGTTGCCGCACTCGTTGCACATGCCGTCGATGTGGACGACCTGATGCTTGGCCAGGCCCGGCACCTTAATTGCCACGTTGGCGCGGTTGGGGCACACATCGCAGCAGACCTCGCACACCGAGCCGCAGCCCAGGCAGCGGGTCTTGGTGCAGTTGCGCTTGTCGCGGCACAGCGATCCCTTGCGCTCGTAGCAGGTGTCCTCGCGGCCGGCCTGCTCGTTGCAGTCGGCGTACTTGTTAAAGTCCACGCCGGCAATGGCACGGGCGACCTCGGCGGCGTCGGCGATAGCCTCGACCACGGTAGCGGGACCGCGGCGGCAGTCACCGGCAGCCCAGACGCCCTCGACGCCGGTGGAGGTGGCGGCAAGGCGGCCGCGACGGTCGTGCTCGACGCCCGCGGCGTCGTACAGGCTGGCATCGATGCCCTCGCCCACGGCGCAGATCACCGTGGTGGCGGAAAGCTCGACGGTCTCGCCCGTGGCGACGGGGCTGCGACGGCCGCTTGCATCCGGCTCGCCAAGTTCCATGACGTCGCAGGTCAGCACGGCGCCGTTGAGCGCCTTGGGCGCCAGCAGCTCGCAGAACTCAACGCCGTCGGCAAGAGCAAGATCGAGCTCTTCCTCGTCGGCGGGCATCTGCTTCTTGGTGCGGCGATACACCAGGCGCACGTTCTTCACGCCAGCAAGGCGCTTGGCCACGCGGGCCGCGTCCATGGCGGTGTTGCCGGCGCCGATGACCACGACGTCCTCGCCCAGCTCGAGCTTCTCGCCCTTCTTGGCGGCCTCGAGGAACTCCAGCACGTCGAGCTCGGCACCCTCGCCCAGGCCCGCAGAGCCGGGCATCCAGGCACCAGTGGCCACGACTACGTCGGTAAAGCCCTGGGCCTTGAGCTCGTCAATGGACTCCACGCGGGCGTTGAGCTGCACCTTGGCGCCAAAGGCCAGACAGAGCTCGGCATCGTGGGAGATATCGTCGCTCGCGATACGGAACTCGGGGATCACGTGACGGACCACGCCGCCGAGAGAGTCGCGGGCCTCGAAGATAGTGACGGGCACGCCGGCACGCGTCAGGAAGAACGCCGTCGCCAGGCCGGCAGGGCCGCCGCCGATAACGGCAACGTTGCGCTCGGCGTCGTTGGCGATGGCCTGGGCGCGCAGCTTGGGCAGCACGGCGGTCATGGCCTCGCGAGCGGCCTTGAGCTTGCTGGCGCGGATCTGGGCACCCTCGGGCTCGTAGAACGCACGCTCGCAGGCACGGCCGCAGGGATGCGGGCAGATGGTGCCGGTAATGAACGGCAGGGCGTTGCGCTCGATGATGATGTTGAGCGCGTCCTCGAAGCGGCCCTCGTCAACAGCCGCCAGGTAGGCGGGAATATCCTGCTGGATGGGGCAGCTCGTACGGCACGGCGTGGTAAAGCAGTCGGAAAGCGGGCTCTTGCCGGCGACCTTGCGGTCAGGTAGCGGACGCAGTGGCTTCTTGTAGAGCGGGTTGGTAAGCGAGTCGGCCTGGATCGCGGTCACGGCCTCGAGAGAGACGCCCGCGAACGGCTTGCCGTCCAGATCGGTAAACTCGCCGGCCATCTGGCTAAAGCGCTCGTAGCCACCGGGCTTGAGCACGTCGGTCGCCAGGGTGACGGGCCAAATGCCGGCGTCATACAGGGCACGGATGTTGTAGACCGTGGCACCACCGGAGTAGCTGATGCGCAGCTTGCCGTCAAACTGCTCGGTAATGCGGCGGGCGGCCTCGATGGTCAGTGAGAACAGCGAACGGCCGGACATGTACATCTCGGTGGAAGGCAGCTCGTTCCTCGTCACGTCGACGGGGAACGTGTTGGTCAGCTTGACGCCGAACTCCAGACCGCGCTCGGCGCACAGGGCAATCAGGCGCTCGAACATGGGCACGGCATCGGCCC
This sequence comes from uncultured Collinsella sp., assembly GCA_902466075.1. Lineage (GTDB taxonomy): Bacteria > Actinomycetota > Coriobacteriia > Coriobacteriales > Coriobacteriaceae > Collinsella. The sequence goes on along the minus strand of CABQQA010000005.1, from coordinate 129,076 downwards.
ACTGCAGATCCTCGCGGAAGTGCGTGTCATCAAAGACGATGTAATCAAAGCCCAGCTCGTTGAGGCGCTGGCGGGCAAACTCATAGCCCAACAGCGTGGGGTTACACTTGATGTAGGTGTTAAGGCCCTTCTCGGTGATGAGGTAGGTCGCGATGCGCTCGATCTCGGCAGGCGGGCAGCCGTGCAGGGTAGACTCGGTGATGGAGTTGGAGACGCGCGCCGGGATGGACTCGACAAACGCAGCGTCGACATGCTCAAACTTGTCCAGGTTGGCGAGTGCCCATGCGCGGCACTCGTTCCAGACGTCGGAGCCGCTGGCGTCCTTCATGCCCTCGATGTAGGCGTCGACCTTGGGGCTCTTGATGCCCTCGAGGTCATAGCCCACGGACATGTTGAAGACAAAGCCGTCCGGGCTACCCAGGCCGTACTCGCGAGCGATCAGGTGGCAGGCGAACCATGCCTTCACGTACTCGGCAAAGGCCTGCGGAACCTCGAGTTCGGTCGACCACTCGCAGTTGTAGCACTCATCCTGCGCCACAATGCAGGGTTTGTTCACACACTTGGAGAGCTCCTCGCCGTCCATAACCTGGACGGTCTTGAGCTCAAAGAAGCGGGAACCAGCAACATAGGATGCCACGATGTTCTGGGCAAGCTGCGTATTGGGGCCGGCGGCCGGGCCAAACGGAGTCTCGATGCGCTCGTCAAAAATGGGAAGCGCACCCTCCTGGTTGGTCGTGACCATCTTACGCACGCCAAAGATGGCGTCCTGGGTCTTGTGCTCCTCGATGATCCAGTTCATCAGCTGCGAAAACGGGATCGGCCTCATGATGTCGCTCATAGTGAGCTCCTCTCTGTAACGCCCGGCGAGACCGCGCGGCGGGCGCAAATACGGTGTAGCGCTAGCACAGCGCCGGCGACCCCGCGGAGGTCGCCTATACGCGCGTCGGATGCGGCGAAACATCTGACGCGCGCGAATCTACTTGTAATTAGTAGGCGCGATCGTTGAGCGTGCTCCAGAGCTTCTTGGACTCGGCCATGGTCCACGCGTTGATCTTGTCCTCATCAATCCCAACGAACTTACGATCCTTATACAGGACGCGGCCGTTGATGATGGTGGTGCGGCAGTTTTTGCCCATCATGCCAAAGAGCATGTGGCCGTCGATGTTCTCCTCGCTCAGCGGCGTAAAGGGCTTGTAGTCCATGACGATGACGTCGGCGGCAGCGCCGGCCTCGAGCACGCCGAGCTTGCGATCGAAGTACTTGCTCGCCATCTTGGCGTTGTTCTCGAACAGCATCGTCATGGCCTCGCACCAGCCCACGTTGGGCATGGCGGCGTTGTGGCGCTGAATGATCAGAAAGACCTTGAGGCTCTCGAGCATGTCGTGGGTGTAGGCGTCGGTGCCCATGCACACGGGGATGCCGCGGCGGAAGAACTCGAGCACGGGGGCGCAGCCCACGGCGTTGCCCATATTGGATTCGGGGTTGTTGACCAGCCAGGTGCCGGACTCCTTGACGATGTCCATCTCGGCGGGCGTCACGTGGATGCAGTGGCCGAGCATGGTGTCGGGACCCAGCAGGTTGTGCTGCAGCAGGCGCTCGACGGGGCTGATGCCACCGCGGTTGAGGCGGGAGTCCCACACGTCATTCATGCCCTCGCACACATGGATGTGGAAGCCGGTCAGGCCGTTGTTGGCCTCGGCCATCTTATCCATGGTCTCGTCCGACAGCGTAAAGGTGGCGTGACCGCCAAACATGGCGGCGATCATGTGGTTGTCGTTATCGCGACGCTCCTTGGCGGCCCACTGGGCAAACTCGGCGTTCTCGGCAATGGCCTGGTCGCATTTTTCCTGACCGCGGCGGTCGGAGACCTCGTAGCACAGGCACGAACGCATGCCCAGCTCCTGAGCTGCATCCTTAATGGTAAAGAGGCTGCCTGGGATCTCGCAGAAGCTCGCGTGGTGATCGAAGATCGTGGTGACGCCATCGCGGATGGAGTCAAGAATCGTGGCATAGGCGCTGGCCTTGGTGCCGTCGAGCGTCAGGTTGTCATCGATCTTCCACCACTGCTGCTCAAGATTCTCCAGGAAGTTGGTGGGGTTGCAGCCCTTAATGGCAAGGCCGCGAGCCAGACCCGAGTAGATGTGGGTGTGGCAATTGATGAGTCCGGGCATGATGAGGTTGCCCTGGGCGTCGACGTACTCGGCATCCGGGTACTTGACCTTGAGCTCGCACTCGGGGCCCACTTCGACGATCGTATCTCCGTCAATGGCGACCGCACCGTTTGGAATAAACGGGGTCTGAGCGTTGCGGGTAAAAACGGAACCGTTAGCGACCAGAAGCATGGATGCTCCCTTCAACATCAGAGGCGGGGTTTGACACCTCTGACATGGCGGAGTGCGAAGCGCCGGCCTACACCGGAAACGGGCCCTCTCCCGTCAACGCTTCACCAAAGGGACAAACCCTTTGAAGTGCGGCTTGACGCCGCATGACGTCGGCGGACGAGGCGATGCGTCCGCCGACGAATAGCACCGAATTGGTTACTTCTTGCTCTCGGGCAAGACCAGATCCACGGCAGCGTCCTTGGCAGCATCGATGTGCTGAGCCACGACCGGCGTCTGCGGAAGAATCAGGTTAAGGACGATGGCCATGATGGCGGTGGGGGTTACGGCATTGGAGCCGATGACGGTGGACACCCAGGCGGGCATACCCTCGCCGGCAAGGCAACCGCTGGCCATCCAGATACCCAGGCCAAAGACGACGGAGGTACCGACGATGGTGGTAGTGCGCTGCGTGAGGCCCTCGCGGGTGAACATGCGCACGCCGTTCATGGTAATGGTGCCAAAGACGCCGACGGTCGCGCCGCCGATGACGGGCTGCGGGATAGCGGAAAGGACGGCAGAGAGCTGCGGGAACAGACCGGCGATGGCAAAGACGGCTGCGATGATCACAAAGACCCACTTGTTAACGACCTTGTTGGAGCAGATGATGCCCACGTTCTGGCCAAGGGCGCTGGTGGGAAGACCGCCCAGCAGGCCGCCGACCATAGAGGTGAGGCCCTGCGACACGATAGCGCCTGAGAGCTCGCGCTCGGTGGGCATACGGTCGATGGAGCCCAGGCAGGCGGCGGAGACGTCACCGATAACCTGGATAGCAACCATGGGGAACACGACAGCGAGGGTAATGCAGACCTCGGGATCAAACTCGAGCGCGTAGGGCATGAGCTTGGGAAGGGCGAAGACCTGAGCGGTGGCGACGCTGGAGAAGTCGATCATGCCAAAGGGGATGGAGACGATCATACCGACGATCATGCCAAAGAACACGGATCCCAGTTTGAGCGTGCCCTTGCCAAAGTTGGCGAGCGCAAAGACCACGGCGAAGGTGATAAGAGCGACGCACCAGGCCTGCGGGGTGCCCCACAGCGGCGTACCCATACCGCCGGCCATATACTTGACGGCCGTGGGATACAGCGAAACGCCAATGGAGAAGATGACCGTACCGGTCACGACGGGCGGGAACAGCCACTTAATCTTGCTGTAGGCCAGACCAAAGAGGACCGCGACGGCACCGCCGACAATCTCGCCGCCCAGCAGTGCACCAAAGCTAAAGCCCGAGGCACCCATAGCCTGCAGGGCTGGCAGGAACGCGAACGAAACGCCCATGACGATGGGCAGGCCGCCGCCGATGCGACGGAAGGGAGCGAAGGCCTGAAGGGCCGTGTCGATCGCCGAAAGAATGAGCGCGACCTGGATGATGTCGGTGCTCTGCTGGCTATTAAAGCCGTAGACGCCGGCCATGATGACAGCCGGGGTGATGATGCCGGCAAACGATGCCAGTACGTGCTGAAGGGCACACGGGATCATTTCCTTAACGGGAGGCATGCCTTCACGAGTGAACAGGGCTTCAGTGCCGTTCTTAACCGTCTCCTGGGTCATTTGACCACCAATCCTCGAAATAGTTGTTTTCGCATCTAACGCTCTATTGTGACGCAGTGCGGGGTTGAGGTTGTGCCTTCGTTGCATATCGTATTAAAGATGATTCTCATTCTCAATAATAATTTTTTGTTATCAGACTGTTCTTGAGCTGGGATTATGCATTTCCGCAGGTCAGGAAAGTGCCTGGTCAAAATAACATCTAACTTTTCTTTTGGTCGACCGTTTACCGCCAAATTCCTACCGCTCGTCCGTATTACGCAATGTACCTGCGAATATGCGAGGCAATAGACACCGTGTTACCATGAGAAAAAAATGTTATGAACATTTCCGATTTCACCCCAAGGAGTTGCCTGTGAACGAGACCGTACGTCGCTTTTTGCCGATGGTCGATTTCCTTGAGCAGATACTCGGCAAAAACAGCGAAATCGTGCTGCACGATTTCTCGGATCCCGACCATGCCATCGTCGATATTCGCAACGGCATCGTGAGCGGCCGCAAGGTCGGCGGTCCCGCCACCGATCTGGCGCTCAAGATCATGCACGACGCCAAGTATCGCGACCTGCCGTTTATTACGGGCTACGAGGGGCGCGGCGCCGGTGGCAAGACGCTGGAGTCAGCGACGTACTTTATCCGCGAGGATGACGAGATCGTCGGTATGCTCTGCGTCAACACCGACCTCTCGACCGTACGCTCCATCAACGCCATGGCGCAGCAGCTCATGGCGTGCTTCGACGCAGCGCCGACGCGCACGGAGCCCGCCCCTATCGAGGTCGAAAGCCTTTCGGAGTCCACCCAGGAGCTCATCGACCGCAGCATTGCCGAGTTGCTGAGCGCGCGCGGGCTGGATGTAGCGTCGCTTGGTCAGAGCGACCGCGTGGACGTCATTCGCCACCTCAACGGCAACGGGGTGTTCATGCTCAAGGGCGCCGTGGCCTGCGCCGCCACCGCGCTGGGCATCTCGGAGCCCAGCGTGTACCGCTACCTGCAAAAAGTCCGCAAGGAGGGCTAACGAGCAAAATGGAGCGCGGCTCCACAAGCGATTCGTCACCTGACAAAAGACCCTGCAGCTCGCACGCGCTGCAGGGTCTTTTTGCATGTCATGTTTAGTTGTGGTCAACGCCTTAGAGAGCGGCGACGACCTCGATCTCGACCAGACCGCCAGCCGGAAGAGCGGCAACCTGAAAAGCGCTGCGCGCGGGGAACGGGGCCTCGAACTTGGAGGCGTAGATCTCGTTCACGGCGGCGAAGTCGGCAATGTCAGCCAGGTAGACTGTGGTCTTGACGACATCGGCAAAGGTGGCGCCGGCAGCGGTCAGCAGGGCCTCGACGTTAGCAAGGGACTGCTTGGCCTGGGCCTCGACGCCCTCGGGCATCTTGCCAGTTGCGGGATCGATGCCCAGCTGGCCGGACAGGAACACCATGTTGCCGGTCTGAATACCAGGGGAATACGGGCCGATGGCTGCGGGTGCGTTATCGGAAGACACGACGGTCTTGCTCATGTTTTTCTCCTTACAAGTAAAAGGGAACGGGAGCGCGGCGTTCACACCGGGAGGCACAGTTCGGTCTGAACACCGCGCTTGATTGGGATAGTACTCAAGGTTTCCGCGCGATGCAAGATTATTATCACGTTGCGAGAATATTTTATCGCCCAACGGTTTCCCCGGACCGCTGAACGGTTCTCATGTGAAGCAGCCAGTCCAAGCTGCTGAAGACTTTATCCCGCTTAGAGCACGGGCATCGCCTGCCGCGACGGCACCACTATACTTTTGATTATCTGAGCATTTTGAAAGGCAGGATATGACCGCAACCGCCAGTCGAACCACCAACCGCAGACCCGAGCTTTTGGCGCCCGCCGGAGGGCCCGAGCCCTTTGCCGCCGCACTCGCCGCCGGGGCAGACGCCATCTACTGCGGCATGGGCAGCTTCAACGCCCGCCGCAAGGCCACCAACTTTACCGACGAGGCCTTTGAGCAGGCCTGCCGCGCCGCGCATCTGGCCGGCTCGCGCGTCTACGTCACGGTCAACATCGTCATCAAGGAATCCGAGATGAGCGATGCGCTGCAGCTCATCCATCGCTGCTCCACGCTGGGCGCCGACGCCTTCATCATCCAGGACTGGGGCCTGTTCTTTGAGGTCAAGCGCACGATGCCCAGCATCGAGACGCATATCTCGACCCAGGCGAACATCCACGACGACCGCGGAACCCTTTGGTGCCGCGAGCAGGGCGCCGACCGCGTGACCCTCTCGCGCGAGCTTTCCATCGACGAGATTGCCGCCATTCACGATGCCGCGCCCGATGTGGACCTTGAGGTCTTTAGCCATGGCGCCATCTGCTTTTGCTACTCGGGCCTGTGTCTGCTTTCGAGCTTTGCCATGGCGGGACGATCGGCCAACCGTGGCATGTGCGCCCAGCCCTGCCGCTTGCCCTACGAGCTGATCGACGAGAACGGTCGCTCGCTCTCACCTGCCGGTCGCGAGCGCGCGCTGTGCCCGCGTGACACCAACACCTCGCAGCTTGTTCGCCGTCTGTATGACGCCGGCGCCGCGTCGCTCAAGCTCGAGGGCCGCATGAAGGCGCCCGATTACGTGTACTCCATCGTTGATGTGTATCGTCACGAAATTGACGACATGCTATCCGGAGCCACCGTTGCCAAGGACGAGGAAGCCGCCCGCCAGCGCCAGCTCAAGCGCTGCTTCAACCGCGACTTTACGCACGCCTATCAGGACGGCACCTCGGGCGACGAGATGATGAGCTATGAGCGTTCCAACAACCGCGGCCAGATCGTGGGCACGGTGCTCGGCAGCCGCCTGGCCAACCGCGATGTGCGCGGGCTCAAGCCCGACGACCGCCGTCGCCGCGCCGCCATCGCCCGCATTGAGCTGTTTGAGCCCGTGGGCAAGGGCGACCTGCTGGAGCTTCGCCACGATAACGAGTTTGACCAGTTCCTGACCACCATTGCCGCCGATGATGCCGCCGCCGGTGACATCATCGAATGTCGCGTGCCCCGCAGCATGCCCGAGGGCTGCCGTGTGCGCATCATCCGCAGCCAGCGCGCCATCGACGCCGCCGGCGCCGCGCTCAAGCGCGACGTGCTGCGCCGCCGCGCCGTTGATGTAACCGTTGTGGCGCGTTTGGGCGAACCGTTTGTCGTCACGCTCACCTGCTGCGACGCCCCATCGCTTACGGCCACGGCCACGGGCTTTACCGTCGAGGCTGCCAAGACCCGTGCGGTCGAGGCGTCCGATCTGGTTGAGCATGTGGGCCGCTTGGGTTCCTCGCCCTTTGAGGCTGCAAGCTTTGATGTTGCGCTCGATGAGGGCTGCGGTATGGGCTTCTCCGCCGTGCACAAGGTGCGTGCCACCGCCTGCAAGGCGCTCGAGGAGGCCATTCTGGCACCGTATGACGAGCGTGCCCGTACGCTCGAGCTGCCGGCGATTGTCACCAGTGATTCCCGCCCCATGCCCGAGCACTACCGCGACGATCCGCAGATCTGCGCCACCGTCACCACACTCGAGGCTGCCGAGGCAGCCCACGCGGAGGGCGCAACGCGCATCTACATGACCACCGACGCGCTCGATGCGGCCGGGCTCTCCCCCACCGATGCATTTGAGCAGGGTATCGTGCCCGTACTCGACGAGGTCTGCCGCGCCGTTGACCACGCGCGCATTGACCCGTGGGTTGTTGCCGGTGCCACGGTCGCTATTGGCAACATCTCTGAGCTTGCCCTGGCCGCCCAAGTTGGTGCCACGGCGGAGGTCCGCTCCTGCCTGCCCGTGCACAACGCACCTTGCATGGAGGCACTTGCCGAGCGCGGAGCCGGCGCGTTTTGGCTCTCGCCCGAGATCACGCTCGACGAGATTATCTCGCTTGGCACCTCCGCGCCCGCAGCCCTGGGCATCACCGTGTTCGGCCGCCCGCGCGTTATGACGAGCGAGCACTGCATCCTGCAGGTTGCCAACGGTTGTATCCACGATTGCGCCAACTGCCGTCTGCGCGCCCGCAAGCTGTCGCTCAAGAATATCGACGGCAAGATCATGCCCGTGCGTACCGACATCCACGGCCGCTCACGCCTGTACGACGCCTACCCCATCGACCTTACGCCGCAGGTACCACAGCTGCTCGATGCCGGTGTGCGCCGTCTTATGGTGGACGGCACGCTGCTCGAGACGGATGAGGTGGGCCGCGCCGTCGCTCGCGTCCGCCGCGCCGTCGAGGCAGCGCAAGCCGGCCGCAAGCCCGCCGCCCGCCTGCGCGGTGCCACCTCGGGCTGCATGTTTGTGGGAATTAGTTAACCGAAAGGCTTACACGTGAACGAAGAACCTCAAGTCCTCTACTGCGATGCCTGGCTCATGGCTATCGACAAGCCCGCCGGCATGATCGTCCACGGCGACGGCACCGGCGAGCGCACGCTTACCGACTACGCCAGCGATCTGTTGCTGGCGATGGGCGACGGCTTTGCCGCGACTGACATGCAGCCGCTCAACCGCCTGGACCGCAACACCACCGGCGTGGTGCTGTTCTCGCTCGACAAGCAGACGCAACCCGCCTTTGACCAGATGGTCATCGACCACGCCTTCGAAAAGCACTACCTGGCGCTCGCCGAGGGCAAAATCGACTGGAACGAGAAGCTCATCGACAAGCCCATCGCCCGCGACCGCCACGATAGCCGCAAGATGCGCGTTGGCGCCAGCGGCAAGCCATCTCAGACGCGCGTCAAGGTACTCAAGCGCCTTAAGAGCCGCCGCGGCCTGCCCACGCGCTCGTATATTGATGTCGAGCTGCTCACCGGCCGCAAGCATCAGATTCGCGCGCACCTGGCAAGCGAGCATCATCCCCTGGTTGGCGACGACCTGTACGGAACGCCGCGCCCCTGCGGCCTCATGCTCCATGCCCACAGCGTGTCCTTTACGCATCCCGTAACCGGCGAGCACATCCACATCGAAGCCCCCTGCCCCTGGGAGCCCTAAAACCTGCCAAAAAGGGACAGGTTTATTTTGGCAGGTTTTATCTGGACAAACGTCAAAACCACCACAAAGGTTCCTGCCCCTTCGCGGTGGTTTTGGCCTTAGCCCGTCCCTTGCTGTTAGACCGTGATGACGTTGTCCATTGCCCGGTACTTGGCAGGGACATCGCCTGCGGTAATAATCGTTGCGTCACGGAAGTCCGCGAACTTGACGGGCGCCACCATGCCAAATTTACTGGCGTCCGAGATTACGAAGCGCTTGGCCGTATGGCGCATCGAGATACGCTTTACTTGCGCCTCCTCGATATCGGGCGCCGTGAAGCCCTGCTCGGCGGCAATGCCGTTAGAGCCCCAAAAGCCACAGTTGAAGTTGTAGCGGTCTAAGGTTGCCAAGGCATCGGGGCCAACGAGCGCCTCGGTCTCGGGTTTGAGCTCGCCACCCAGCACCACGGTACGCATGCCGCGCAAAGCAAGGCGTTGAGCATGGAGCACGGAATCGGTCACATAGGTGACATCTTCAAGGTGTGGAAGATGCTCGATGAGCCTGAGCGTCGTCGAACCCGAGTCGATGTATACAAAGCTCTCGGGCTCCACAAGTGCCGCCGCACGGGCGCAGATACGCTCCTTGTCGTCGTTATGGAGGTCGCTGCGCTCATTAAGCGTTAGGTCGCGCGTCACGTGCGCGCGCTCCAGACTTGTCGCGCCTCCGTGCACCTTGGCGATGCGGTGCGCTCGGTCAAGTGTCTGCAGGTCGCGTCGAATGGTAGAAGCCGTCACACCCAGGGCATCGGCAAGCTCTGGCACCGTTACTGAGCCAGCCTGTTGCACCATCGAGACGATCGCATTGAGTCTATCTTCCGCGAGCATCGCTTACTCCTCCTCGGGGTAGACGACTCCCCAATCGGCACGGAGCTTGGTCATCAGCTCCATAACATCAGAAGCATAATCCAGAAGCTCACGCTTGGAATCATCGCCGGCGACGGCCTTCTCGAGGTCAGCCATCTCATAACACAGGGCGTAAGCCTCGGTGCCTGCGTGGACCTCCTCGCGGTGGCCGTCCGCAGTCCACACGATGGTCGCGTGATCGGCACGCGGATACTCGTTGACCTCGATATAGCACTTATCGAAGCTAATAATCGAGCGCTTGGGTTGCTTGGAGTGGAGCGTGAGGCTCACAACACCCAGCTGCTGCTCGGCATTACGGCAGACGATGCCGCCCGCAACGTCAACACCGGTCTCACAGGTGTTGCCCAACGAAACGACCTCAATGGGCTGGCTTGCCATAAAGAGACGCATGACGGACAGGGCATACACGCCAATGTCGAGCATGGCACCGCCAGCAAGGTTGCGGTTGTAGAAGCGATTGGTCAGATCGCCGTACTCCTTGTAGCTACCAAAGTTGAGCTGGGCGAGGTTCATGCGACCAAACTCGCCGGCATCCATGCGACGGCGCAGCTCTTGATACAAGGGCATATGAAGCACCGTGGTGGCGTCCATGAGGACGACGTTGTGCTCGTCGGCGATGGCACGCGCCTCGTCGAGCTCAGCGGAATTGAGGGTAATGGCTTTCTCGCAGAGCACGTGCTTGCCGGCGGCCAGCGCGTCACGCAGATAGGTGATATGCGTGTTGTGCGGCGTGGTGATATAGACGGCGTCGATGCCCGGATCGGCGTAGAGGTCCTCAACCGATTCATAGACCTTCTCGATGCCATACTGCTCAGCAAAAGCCTGAGCCTTGGACAGCGTACGGTTGGCGACGCCCGCAAGCTTGCGGCCGGCAAGAGCGAGAGACTGGGCCATCTGGTTGGCGATAACGCCGCACCCGATCACAGCCCAACGAAGCTCGGGAGCCGTAAAGATATCATCGGGGAATGGCTTGTCCTGGACCGAAGCGAACGCTGCTTTTGCGGCTGCCGCGGAGTCGAGTGGAGCCTGCTTGGAATCTACCATATGTGCCTCCTGTGTCATAGAACGTCTTGCATTTCGGATAGCTCTATATTCGCAAAAACACGCGCGTCTGTGCGCGTTTTTGCGTATCTCACCGCTAAACGGTCATTTTTGTCCCGTAAACGGCGCATCTATACGCATATTCACGCAATCCCACGCACGCAAATACGCACAAATGCGAACCGGTCATTGCTCAGAGACAGGGGCTTATGCTTAGAACTCAAAAGACAGGATGATCCGCTTCGCCTTCGCTCATGGCGCGCTGCAGCTCTAAGGACCGTCCCAAACTGCCGACAGAAAAGGAACGTTCCAAACTGCAGACAGAAAAAGAACGTCCCCAGGCGCCGGCATTTCAAGAGCACTCATTTAAGTCTGTCCCCAATGAGTGGGAGTAATCAGAGACCCTTTGCGAGGGAGGCCGGACGTGGCCTTCCTCGTTTTTATTCATGGACTTTAGTCCGTGCCGCGCGGCACGCGCGGCATAGAAAGCCACCCGCTCAGCGGGTGGAGGCCAATTTCCGCTACGCGACAAAAACCTTCCCCCTAGCATGAGGATTGTTCAGGTCATCATACTAGGGGAAGGTGATTGCTGTGGCCCAGAAAGCCAACAGCCTCGCGCACACGAAATGGCTGTGCAAGTACCGCATCGCACCGAGGTCAAGCTCATCGCCGCCATCGTCGAGAAGTACCCCAAGGTGCGCTTTGCCGCGAGCCGCACCTCGGCCCACGCCGACCTCTACGACCGTATGGAGCAGGCCCTGTGCGAGCGCGTGGCCAACGCGGTGGAGGTCGTCCGCTCCGACATCAGCCCCGCGCTTCTTGTCCACACCGGTCCAAACCTCGTGGGTGTGGCGGTCCAGGGACTCTAGCGGAGGCGGGGCGTCCTGCCCCAAAAACAAATGCAAAAGACGAGCACTTCTTGCCGCTCAATTGGCAAGAAGCGCTCGTCTTTTCTTAACGCGTTGTATGGCGGAGAGAGCGCAAGTTACGCGAGCGCCCTTCTTGCCAGCTCGGCCGCGCCGAGGATTCCTTGGTCGCCGCCGCAGCCCGGGGCGCAGATGTAGCTCTCCATGTCCTTAAGCTCGGCGGTCTGGATGTAGCCACCCAGATATTCGAGGGTCTTCTTGCGGACGATGCCGTAGAGCTGCTCCTGGTGCATCACGCCGCCGCCGAGGACGATGCGGCGAGGCGAGTACATGAGCACGAGGTTCGCGCACATCTGCCCCAGATAATCCCCCTCGAGCGCCCACACCTCATCGTTGTCCGCGAGCTCGGCCGCGGGCTTTCCCCAGCGCGCGGCGATGGCGGGGCCGGAGGCGAGGCCCTCGAGACAGTTCGCGTGGCTCGGGCAGACGCAGCGTCCCTCCTCGGTGGGACGGGTCCTTACCAGCATGTGGCCGGCCTCGGGGTGCAGCATGCCGTGAAGGAGCCTGCCCGCGCACATGACGCCCGCGCCCACACCGGTGCCGATGGTCACGTAGACGGCGTCCTCGAGCCCCTTGCAGCAGCCGAAGACCACTTCGCCGAGGCAGGCAACGTTCACGTCCGTGTCGTAGGCCACCGGAATCCCGAGGGCGTCGGCGAACGCGGCGCGAAGACCATAGCCTCGCCACGCGAGCTTGGGCGTCTGGAGGATGGAGCCGTAGCGCTCATCGTCGGGGTCGACGCAGGTCGGGCCGAAGGCGCCGATGCCCAACGCGTCCACATCGCGGGCGGCGAACCACTCGATCATCTGCGGGACGGTCTCGGCGGGCGCAAGCGTCGGGGTCTCCATACGGTCGAGGACCTCGCCGTCGCCGGACACCACGGCACAGACCATCTTGGTCCCGCCGGCCTCGAGGGCGCCGAGCCTCATTTGCTTTTCGCTCATGTGATCCTCCTTGCAAAGGGGCGCCCGTAGCCATGGTCAACCGCGGGCGCCCATAACGTTGGCATGTTTCGAGACGACCCTACCTGGGCACGCGGTCCTGCCTTGCGGCAAACGGGGCGAGCACGGCGTGCGGCTCGCTTTGGTACCAGTAGGCGACGGTGGAGATGTCGTCCTCGCGCTCGTAGAGCTTGATGTCGTCGTTGCCGAGGTCCTGGAATGTCACGCGCAGGTCCTCCTTGAACGAGATCGGGTCGGGAAGGTGCCACCTGTAGAGACCGTGCCTGGGCAGCGCGTCGTCGTTGGTCGCGAGCATCGGGTTCGGGTTCGGCTTGCCCGCGCTGAAGCGGTCGCGCGTGGCGTCGCGCGTCGAGCGGTACGGGTAGCCGGCGAACAGCGTGTTGAAGCACTGCGCCTCGGGCAGCGCGTGGGGCGGCCTGTCGAGAAAGGCCCAGGCACCGCCGAAGTAGTCCTCGGCTCCCGTCGAGGTGACCGTGGGGAACTCCTCGTCGCCGTCGAGGAAGAACTTCATCTCGCCCTCGCCCCACCAATAGCGCTCCAGGGCGCACAGGGCCATGTAGGTGCCGACGTAGTAGCCCTTGCCGCGCACGCCGTCGAGCACGGTGTAGTCGACGCCCCTGCGGGTGCTGCGCTCGCGGTTAAAGCGAGCGTGGAAGTACATGGCGTCGTCCGGCACGTCGGTGAGCGCGTAGTTGAACGTGTAGAAGATGTACTTAATGAACCCGGGGTGCTCGCTCGTAAGCGTGACCTTGGCGTGCTTCCTGAAGGGCATCTCGAAGTAGCAGTTCATGCCGCCCGTCGGGTTCACGCAGATGGGCATTGAGTTGACAATGGCGCGCTCACCGAAGCCGTTACAGAAGAAGTCGCCGACAGGGCACTCGACCGAGGGGGTCTCCTCGTCGTCCCAGTAGAAGCGCAGCACGAGGTCGCGCATGACGAAGCTGCCGGCGGCGGTCTTGTCGGGGACGGTCATCCAGATGTGGCGGATGATGCCGGGGCCCTCGATGTCCGCGAGCGTGATGGTCTCGCCGGACTCAAGGGGCACGCAGCACGAGCCCTTGCGGCCGACGCCGAGGTGGCTGGCCGACATGGCGGCGCGGCCCTTCTCGCCCGTGATGTTCTCGGGGGTGATGGCGCGGCTTTCCTCACCGCCGTGCATCCACACGTCCTTAAGGAACTCTCTCATCGTCGACCTCCTCTATTCGTCGTCGTCGCACTCGGCGGAACTGACACCGTTCACGTAGATGATCTGCTGGCGCGCCTCGTTGACGAGGGCATCGAAGTCGAGCTTCTCGTCGGGGCGCGCGAGCGCGACCGTCATGGCGAGCGGGAGGTTGACACCCGCGATCACGTGGATCCGGTCGGAGGCGAAGCGGGAGAAGCGCTGGTTCACGCTGCCGCCGAACGCGTCGGTAAGGACGACGACCTCGTCAGTGCCCGAAAGAGCCGCCTCGACCGCCGCGTCGAGCCCCTCGCCGTTGTCGTTCACGTAGGCGCACACGGCGTTGACGGCGTCGCCCTTACCCGTAAGGAACTCGAGGGTGTCCTTGAAGCCCTGGGCGAGAAGGGAATGGCTCGCCACAACTATCTTTCTCATTGATTCACCAATCTCTTGGGTCGAAGCTAAGCGAGGATGCCGGCGGCGGAGGCGACCATCGCGAGGACAATCACCACGAGGATGAGGGCCGTCATGCTCGCGTTCTTCTTGGTAAGAAGGTAATACGCGCTTCCCGTGATGGCGGCGGGGATCATGGCAGGCAGGATCTTGTCGAGCAGCGGCTGGATCTCCATCGCGACGTCGCCGAAGCTGAAGCTAATCGGGCAGGTGACGCCGATGACCGAGGCGATGAGGCAGCCGACCACGGTGAGGCCGAGCACGGAGGCGGCGGCAGTGAGGTTGGGAAGCTTCTCGCTGAAGTCGGTGACGAGCTTCACGCCCTGCTTGTAGCCGAACTCGAGGGCGTGCATGCGGACCCAGAAGATGGCCAGGATGAGCGCGAACCAGATGCCGGCTCCCACGGGGTTGCCCTCGATGGCCATGTAGGCGGCGATGGAGCCCATGATGGTCGGGATCATGGTCATGAGCAGGGAGTCGCCGACGCCGGCGAGCGGTCCCATGGTGCCGATCTTCAGGTCTTGGACGGCGTCCGCCGCCGCTAGGCCGTCGCGCTCCTCCATGGCCACGCAGGCGCCAAGGATGATGGCGGCGAGCCAAGGCTGGGTGTTGTAGTAGCGGAAGTGGTTGTTGAGCGCTTGCTTATAGTCCTCGTCGTTCGTGTAGATCTTCCTCAGGACCGGCGAGAGGGCGTAGGCGACTGAGGCGCCCTGCTGGGTCTGGTAGTTGAAGGTGCACACGCTCATGAGCCAGCGCCAGTTCGCGTTGCGCAGGTCCTTCTTGGTGACCTTGTAGCCGGAGGGCTTGCCCTTGGCGACGGCGGTGATGTTCTCGTTTTCCATGGTTACTCATCCTCTCCGATGAAGGCGTCTGCGGAAGCGTGGGCGGCGAGCTCGGTGTCCCTCTCGGCGCGCTGGTAGAACGCGATCGCGAGGGCAAAGCCGACGATGGCGGCGCCGATGATGGGCACGTTCAGGAAGGCCGAGAGGAAGAAGCCGGCGAGCAGGTACTGGAAGTACTTGCCGGTGGGCATGTAACGCAGCAGCATCGCGATTCCGACGGCCGGGAGCATCTTGCCGGCGAGGGTGAGGCCGGAAAGGAACCACTGGGGCATGACCTCGAGGAGCCAGTTGACGGCGGGCTGGCCGAGGGTCACGGAGACAAAGACGGGCAGGGCGGCGCACAGGCCGAAGAGCACGGGGCAGACCCACAGGATGGCGTTCATCTGCTTGAACTTGCCCTCGTCGCAGAACTTCTGGGACTTCTCGACGACAAAGCCGTTGAGGATCTTGACGATGACGTCGAGCTGGATGCCGAGCATGCCGACCGGCAGGCCGATGGCGAGGCCCGTGTCCGCGCCCAGGGTCACGCCGTAGGCTGTGGCGATGATGGCCATCGTGCCGTAGTCGGGAATCGACGAGCCGCCGAAGCCCGCGACGCCGAGCTGCATGAGCTGGATGGTGCCGCCGATGACGAGGCCGGTCTGCCAGTCGCCCATGACGACACCGGTGATAAGGCCCCAGAAGACGGCATAGTTGACGAAGATCATCGGGATGCCGTAGTAGTCCACGTGCTTGATGAAGGCCAGCAGGGTCAAAAGGACGACCTGCAGGATAGTGAAGTTGACCATGATCCCTCCTTAGATGAGGTCGGCGACGGAGACGGGCTTGTCGGCGGGCACGAACTGTGCCGTCACCTTGACGCCGCGGGCGATGAGCGCCTTGTAGCTCTGGACGTTCTCGGCGGAGGCATAGGCGCGCTGGGTGAGCTGGACGCCGCCCTCCTTGACAAGAGAGCCGCCGACGATCAGCGACGGGAGCTCGATGCCCGACTCGACCAGGTGAAGGATCGTCTCGGGCTCCTTGGCGATGACAAAGACCTTCTCGCGGTCGTACTTGCCCGCCGCGAAGTTCTTGAGCGCGGTCTGCTCGGAGATGATCGAGACGGCCATGCCCGCGGGGCGCGCCATCCTCATGGTGGACTTCAGGACCTCGTCGCCGGCGACCTTGTCGTCGATGACCATGACTCGGGTCGCGCCCGACACCGGGGCCCACTGCGTCACGATGATGCCGTGAAGCAGGCGATTGTCGATTCGTGCCATAACAACACTCATGTTTGCTCCTATCAAATGAAGTTTTGCGTTCGGTACTGCCTCGGCGCTATCCGGATTCGCGCCGGGCAAGGGGTTATCGGATTATTGAGGACGCGCGGTCAGCTTGCGGCGGCGCGGGGAAGGTCACTCGTCGAGCAGGAGGTCCGAGGAGCCGAGGCGCTCTTCTCGCGCCGGGGCGGCGCTCACGCTTATGTAGTCGAAGACATATGCGATCTCGCTTACGGGAACCTCTACGCGATAACGCGTCGAGATGCTCGAGAAGCTCTGCCTGAAGGACTCGATGAAATCGGCGCGTTCCTCCTCGAAGCGGTCCTGGCCAACGTAGGTCTCAATGGGGTTTCTGGTAACAAGGCGCTCGACGAGACAGCAGAGGTGAACGTAGAGCCCAATGATGGCGTTGCTGCCGATCTTCTCGCCTGTCCTGCGCTGAAGCTCGTGCACGGCGCTCTCGATCTCATGGAATAGCCGCTCCGGGTCGAGGATGGTGATGGAGCGGATGACGTTCTGCAGCGTCATGTTCGAGAGCAGCTTCTCGTGGAAAGAAGAGAGCTCGGAAGCGTCAAGCCACCTGCCGAACACGGCATCAACCTTAGAGGCGGACGCCGTCGACATGATGTCCTCGAGGGCGACGAAGGGGACGGAGGCGACCCCGGGGTCTCCCGTGCCGATGACGGCGCAGACGCGGTGCTCGGAGAAAACGGCGTCGTTCGACCCGTTCGCGACGAGCTGCTTGAAGGGCCTCGTGAGCAGGCGCGCGCCTATGGTGCGCGGGAGGCTCTGCGAGACGAGCTGGCGTATCCTCTCCGCGGCGTCGACCCCGGACTCGGAGCAGAAGACGATGGCGTCCTCACGGTTGACGCGCTCGATCACCTTGCAGTGCGTCACGCACGCGGCGGTCGCATCGCCAAGAACCTCGGCGATGGACTTGCCGCCGAGCAGCCCGACCCCGATCTCGAGCGCAAGACCGGTAGAGACGTTGTTCACCACGCCGATAGTGGAGTCGGTAACGTTCTCGAGGGCCTTATAGGCCTCCTCCAAGGAGCCCATGTCGACGAGGAACACGACCCCGGTGCAGTAGGAATGGCGGTCGACGAGGCGCTGGAGCGGACCGACGATGTCCTTCAGCTGCTGGTCGTAGGGCATGTCGACAGCCTCGTACACATGCATGCCGAGCATACGGTTCGCCGCGTCGGCGATGCTCGTCGCCGTTGAGTAGCCGTGGGACAAGATGACGCAGAGCGTCCGAAGGGCCTTCGCATCGCGAGACTCCGATGCGACGCACAGCGTCAGAAGCGTCTTCGTGAAGTGATCGAGCGAGATTCCCAGCGCCCCTTCCACGTCTGCGGCGACCTGATCGGAGACACTCGAGGCAAACGGCAATTCGGAGGTCACGGCACCGAGGAGATGGGAGATTTGCTCCGCACAGGCAGACTTTCGCTTAGCCAGGCCGATACCCGGCCACAACTGCAGGCAAATCTCCTGGGCCAGTAGAAAAGCGACCTTCCTCGAAAGCTCGATGCCATAAGAAGAGCCTGCGTCGGCAAGGACCGCGCCCACGACGCGCTCGAAGGCGCGCGACCTCGAGGAGGCGACGCCGTGGTCGAAGATCAAGTGATCCTCAACGCCGCGCACAGCGGAGACAGCTTGCGAGACAAGCTCGGAGACAGAGAGCTCCCCGGCGCAGAATCGCTCATCGAGGGAGCACAGGGCATCGAGCGCCTGCTCGACCGGCCCTGTGCTCTCGGCGGCATCCAGAGACGCGTCGATCAGAACGCCATCGTCGGGCTGTTGATCGATCTGCGCGGAGGAGAGGAGCCCGCTGGGAAGAAGATACGGGCGAACGACGACGTAGTCGCCCTCGCGATTGAGGAACGCTTTGGCGCAGCAGTTCGTCACGCAGGCGCGCAAGCCGGCGATGTTATCGGAAAAGTCCGCGTTCACGAGGCAACGGTATGCGCCGCGGCTGATCTTCACATCAGAACCGATTCGGCACCCCTCGCTGCGCAGGAAGCTCAAGATGAGATCCTCGCGCTCCTCGGGGGTCCGCTCCTTGAGTGAGGGGACGCGGGCACAGATGGGCATTTTGCTGTAGGCCGAGGAAACCTTCAGGTCATCGGCGGAAAGCGTCGTCGAAAGAACGAGGCGAGCGCGCGGCGCATCCTGGGAGGCATCGAGCCCGAGGGCCGTCGCAAGGCAGTGCTCCATCGCAGAGGGAGAGAGTGCCTCGATGCCGTTGACAAAGACCACACCCCCGCGCGCTTTCGCGATCGACTCGTCAAGAAGCCCGTTGAACGAGGCGGCGTCCGGGACCCCGGCGCAGTCGATGCGCACATAGGAGGAGTCGCGGGACAGCAAGCCCTGGTTCTTGCCGTACTCGTACACAAGGCGAGAAAGGAAAGACTTACCGACACCCACGCCGCCGCTCAAGAGGATGGGCAGGCCAAACGGAGGGTACTGAACCGCAGCCTTGCACTGCTCGACAACGGAGCTGAGGCTCATGTCGAAGCCCACGGCACGCGCGAAGTCGCGGTGATCGGCGATTCCCGTCGCCTGGATGAGGTCGGCGAGCGAGGCGTACTCGCTTGCAGAGAGCTTTACCTGAAAACGCTTCTGGAACGCGCGGCGATGAAAATAACGGACAGGCCTGCCCGCCACCTTAACCACAAGACCGGCGCGAACAAGGTCGTTGAGGTACTGGCTCGCCAGGCTCCTGGAGATGATGAGCGTCTCGGCGATGTCGGAGGTGGACAGACGGGCAAGGTCGTCGAGCGAGACGGCAGAGGTGAGGGCCTCGAGATGCTCGAGAATCCTGTCCCTCATGTCGACGGGTTTCTTTGCCAAGCTGTCCTGTGTGGTCTTGTCCATGACTTCTTACCTCCTCGTACAAGGAGTATAAGGGGAGAACAGAGAACGGAAGGGGGCGCGTGGGGGAATCAACAGCTCCGAGGAAAAGTCCACCACTTGAGGGGCAGAAAACAACGGCCATTGAACATTCAGGGCCGACGCTCAACACTTCCGCTCGACACTTCGCTTTGGAAAGGGCCCGGCGCGCCGGGGTCCCAACATAAAGAAGGGCCCCGGCGCGCAGGGCCTAAAGCTTAACCATGCGCGCGGCGATGCGGGCGCAGTCGCAGGCGGCCTTCTTCTCGAAGGTGTTGTAGTCGACGACCCGGCCCTCGGCGCAGGGCTTGTCGCTGATGGCGCGCACGACGACGAGGGGCACGCCGTTGAGATAAGCGGCCTGCGCGATGGTGCAGCCCTCCATCTCGCAGCACAGGTCGCCGAAGGTCGCGAGGATTCGCTCCTTCTGTTCCGCGGGCGAGACGAACTGGTCGCCGGAGACGACGCGGCCCTTGAGGACCTTAATGTCGGGGGCGACGGCGGCCGCGGCGGCGCACGCCGCCAGCAAGGGCCGGAACGGATCGCGCAAGATCAAGGCGTCGCCCGGGAGGTCGGGCGTTACCGTCAGCCGGCGCCGCGTCTGCCGCATCATGAGGGAGAACGGCCTGGCCGGCGCATACGGCAGAAAGAGGTTCAAGGTGCACCCCGGGGCGGTCAACGAGGCCGACGTGTCGAACGTCGTCGCGCGCGGCTTCGGCGGCAGGGCGCCGTGCACCCATAAATGCAGCGACTTGGCCTGCGTGCGCGTCGGGGCGTCGTGGAACTACGTCTGCCTGCTCGTCGACCTCTGCAACGGGGAGATCGTCGGCCACTCCGAAGGACCGAGGAGGGACGCGCGAGCGCCGAGCCAAGCTCTTGGATTACGTGCACTGGTACAACAACTTCAGGATCCACTCGACGCTGGGCTACATGTCGCCGGTCGAGTTCAGGGAGGCGGGGCCGTCCCTCCCGAAATCGTCCAAATAAGTGTTGCCAATCCATAGCCAATCCAGCCATCATCTTCGCGAAGGCGGACGTCAGGAAAAGCTCGGCTTGAGCTCGGTCGGACGCGGTCTGTGGGGCATCATTCAGGCTCAGGGGGTCTCCTTGTCTTCTTCGGTCGCAACCTGAATGATAGGGACGGCCCCTTCTCTCTTTCCCCTTCGTTTTCGACGCGTCACCCCCTCGGCGGGCTTAAGGCCCGCGCTCGCGGGTGCAGGGGCTACGCCCAAACCCCAAAAACGTAACGCCGTGCTCGAAGCGTTTCCGGACGTCAGCGTAATCTCAAATCCCGTTCGTCAACTCATGGGCAAGCCACCTGAGACTACTCATTTCTCCTACTGGCAATGAAGACCTGCGACCTGCAGTTTTGCAAACTGCTTGAAAGCCACCTGCGTTGATTCACTTCCTATTGCAGCTGGCGGCTTGCACGCGAAAAGGCATTTAAGTTTCAAAACGGGCGTTTTCGGCGCTATCGAGCCTCCAAAGGCATCCCGCCGCGCCCTTTGGGACAAAAACAAAAACTCAAAGCCCTGAGTTCGAAAATAGTTTTTGGAGTTGTCCCGACTTTTGTCCCCGAAGCCGACGTAACGCGACAGGGTGTCACGTGGCGGCACTCGATTCGAGACGGCACCGAAAACTGGATGCAACCGGAATGACGGGACGGCAGAACCGAAACCATCGAGTGGGGATAGAAAAAGGCCCGGGTGCCGTGGCATCCGGGCCTTTGCTAGCAACTTGATGTTGCGGGCAGCTTAGAACTTGTGACCGCACTTCTTGCAGACGCGCAGCTTGTTCTTGCCGTCCTTCTCGTGACCGACGCGGGTAACCTTACCGCACTCGGGGCAAACGAGATTGACGTTGGAGGCATCGATGGGAGCCTCCTGCGAAACGATGCCGCCCTGCTGGTTGGCAGCGTTGGGCTTGACGGCCTTCTTGACGACCGAAACGCCCTCGACAACGACCTTGTTCTCGGCGGGGAGAGCACGCAGGACAACGCCCTGCTTGCCGCGATCCTTACCAGAGAGAACCTGGACCTTATCGCCCTTCTTGATATACATATATCTCCCCTAACTACAGGGTCTCGGGAGCGAGCGAGACGATCTTCATGTACTTCTTGTCACGAAGCTCGCGAGCGACGGGCCCGAAGATACGGGTGCCGACGGGCGAACCATCGTTGTTGATGACAACGCAGGCGTTCTCATCAAAGCGAATATAGGAGCCATCCTTGCGGCGGATCTCCTTAACGGTGCGAACGACGACGCAACGGACAACGTCCTTCTTCTTGACGTTGGCGCCAGGGGTAGCCTCCTGGACAGCACCGATGAACACATCGCCGATGCCTGCATAACGACGCTTGGAACCGCCAAGCACCTTGATGCAGCGAATCTTGCGAGCGCCGGAGTTGTCGGCGACGTTCAGCATGGTTTGCATCTGAATCATGGTAGATGTTCCTCCGAACTAAGAACCGAAGAGAGGTGCGCAGCCTTTATACGGCCCGTGGTATGCAAGCCAGGCATACGCACATCTTCGGAAACGTACAAGTCGTAAGAGCGACTGCTTATTTAGCGCGCTCGACGACCTCGATGAGGCGCCAACGCTTCATCTTGGACATAGGACGGGTCTCCATAACGCGGACGGTATCGCCCACGCCAGCCGTGCACTCCTCGTCGTGAGCGTGCAGCTTCTTGGAGCTGGTCATCATCTTGCCGTACTTGGGGTGACGCTTGCGCTCGGTGATGGTGACAACAATGGTCTTGGCACCGGAGACGGAGGTAACGACACCCGTACGGACCTTACGCGAGTTACGCGAATCAGTCATGTTCTCTCCTTAGGTCCTACTCGGCGACAGCGGACTTCTCCGCTGCGATCTCGCGGGCGCGCTGCTCCGTGAGGACGCGAGCGATGTCCTTCTTCACGGTGTTGACGCGAGCGGTGTTGTCCAGCTGGCTGGTGGCCATCTGGAAACGAAGGTTAAAGAGCTCGGCGCGCATTTCCTTCAGCTTCTCAACGAGCTGAGCGTCCGAGAGCTCACGAATCTCTGCGGGCTTCATTAGTTCTCCTCCTTGGCGGCGGCGGCGTCCTCAGCAGCCCACTTGGCCTCGAGAGCGGCCTCCTCAGCCATCTCCTTCTCGATGCGCTGCTCAGCGTTCTTGGCAGCAACAATCTTGGTCTTGATGGGAAGCTTGTGCTGTGCAAGACGCAGAGCCTCGCGAGCGACCTCCTCGGGCACGCCCTTGACCTCGAACATGATGCGGCCGGGCTTGACGACGGCCACCCACTCCTCGGGGTTACCCTTACCAGAACCCATGCGAGTCTCGGCAGGCTTCTTGGTGATGGGCTTATCGGGGAAGATCGTAATGTAGACACGACCGCCACGCTTCATGTAGCGGGTCATGGCAATACGAGCGGCCTCGATCTGACGGTTGGTGATCCAATGAGCCTCGAGAGCCTGGATACCAAACTCGCCGAAATGCAGCTCGGTATTACCCTTGGCCTGGCCCTTCATGGAGCCACGCTGCACCTTGCGGTGAAGAATACGCTTAGGGGCAAGCACTACTGACCCCTCCTCTCGGAGTTACGACGACGAGGACGGGAAGAGCCCTCGAGTGCAGGGTTGGGAACAGGCTGGCCCGGGAGCTTCTCGCCCAGGTAGATCCAGACCTTCACGCCGCAAGCGCCCATGGTGGTGCTGGCGACAGCCGTGCCGTAGTCGATCTTGGCACGGAGGGTGTGCAGAGGCACGCGACCCTCGCGGTACCACTCACGACGGCCCATCTCGGCACCGCCGAGACGACCGGAGCACTGGATACGGATGCCCTTAGCGCCGGCCTTGCGGGCAGACTGGACAGCCTTGCGCATAGCGCGACGGAAGGCAACGCGGCCCTCGAGCTGCTCGGCGATAGACTGAGCAACGAGGTTGGCGTCGAGCTCGGGGCGCTTGATCTCGACAACGTCGACGGAGAGCTGGCCCTTGGAGACGCCAGCGACCTTCTCGAGCTCGGTGCGGAGGGTATCGATCTCGGCACCCTTCTTACCGATGACAACGCCGGGGCGAGCGGTGAGGATGATGACCTTCACCTTGTCGCCAGCGCGCTCGATCTCGACGCGGGAGACAGCTGCGCGGGAAAGACGCTTCTCGAGGTACTTGCGGATCTCGAGATCGTTACCGAGGGTCTTAGCGTAATCCTTCTCTGCGAACCAGCGGGAGCGCCAGTTCTCGGTGATGCCAAGACGGAAGCCGGTGGGGTAGACTTTCTGACCCATACAGCTTTACGCCTCCTTTCGAGGAGCAACGACGACGGTGATGTGGGAAGTACGCTTCAGAATGCGAGAAGCGGAACCCTTGGCGCGGGGACGGATGCGCTTAAGCGTCGGACCCTCGTCAACATAGGCAGCGGCGACAACCAGGTTGTCGGCACGCAGACCGTTGTTGTTCTCGGCGTTCGCAACGGCGGAACGGAGAACCTTCTCGACATCCACGGCGACGGCGCGGTCGCAGAAGTGGAGGATGTCGAAGGCCTGAGCGACAGGCTTGCGGCGGATCAGATCGACCACCAGGCGGGCCTTGCTGGGGGAAACACGCACGTACTTAGCGACGGCGCGAACCTCGGTGGCCTCAGTTTCAATAGACTTAGTTGCCATTTACGGTTAACCCCCTATTTGGCCTTGTGGCCACGGAACGTACGAGTCGGCGCGAACTCGCCGAGCTTGTGACCAACCATGGACTCGGTAACATACACGGGCACATGCTTGCGGCCGTCGTGGACGGCGATGGTGTGACCAACCATCTCGGGGAAGATGGTGGACGCGCGGGACCAGGTCTTCACGACGTCCTTCTTGCCAGCCTCGTTCATCGCGGTGATACGCGAGAGAAGGCGAGTCTCCACGAACGGGCCCTTTTTGAGACTTCTGCTCATAAGTGCTTTCTCCTAAAACTCGGTATCCGAAATTACTTCTTACGGCGACGAATGATGTGCTGGTTCGAGACCTTCTTCTTCTTGCGCGTACGAAGGCCCTTCGTCGGCTTACCCCAGGGGGTAACAGAGGGACGACCAGAGGTGTGGTTCTTGCCCTCGCCACCGCCGTGCGGGTGGTCGACAGGGTTCATGACGGTACCGCGGACGGTCGGGCGCACGTTCATGTGACGCTTACGGCCGGCCTTGCCGATGACGATGTTGGCGTGATCGGCGTTGCCGACCTCACCGACGGTGGCGCGGCAGGTAACGAGGATGCGGCGCATCTCGGAGGAAGGCATACGGACGATAGCGTACTTGCCCTCCTTACCCATCAGCTGGCAGGAGTTACCGGCGGAACGGGCGATAGCAGCGCCCTTGCCCGGCTGGAACTCGACGGCGTGGATGAGCGTACCGACGGGGATGTCGGCGAGGGGCAGAGCGTTGCCCGGCTTGATGTCGGCGTCAGAACCGGACATGATGGTCTGACCGACCTCGAGGCCCTTGGGGGCCAGGATGTAGCGCTTCTCACCGTCAGCGTAGTGCAGCAGAGCGATGCGAGCGGAACGGTTCGGATCGTACTCGATCGTGGCAACCTTGGCGGGCACGCCGTCCTTGTTGCGCTTGAAGTCGATCACGCGGTAACGACGCTTCACGCCGCCGCCCTGGTGGCGGGTGGTGATGCGGCCGTTGTTGTTACGACCGGCCTTCTTGGGCAGGGGCTCGAGAAGGGACTTCTCGGGCTTGGTGCAGGTGATCTCGGAGAAATCGGAGATCGTCTGCCAACGCCTACCAGCGGAGGTCGGCTTAAGGTGCTTTACAGCCATTACAATCCCTTTCAATAGGAATCCGTTAGCCATCGCAGACAGGGATTCGAGGTTCTGCCTCGGGTGCGATGACACCGGACGTATACACGGTTCCGGGCGTGTCCATTTTATACGCCCGAAACCTTGAGCTCTCGCCTCCCCTATTTGGGAGGCATGAGCTCACTCAACAGCAGCGAGTCTTAGGCCTGATTGCCAAAGACCTCGATGGTGTCGCCCTCGGCCAGCGTGACGATGGCCTTCTTCCAAGAACGGGTCTTGCCGGCGACATAGCGCACACGCTTGGTTTTGGGCTTGACCGTCAGGGTGTTCACGCGAACGACCTTGACGCCGAAGATCTCCTCGACAGCGTCCTTGATCTGATACTTGTTAGCATCCTTGGCGACCTCGAACGTGTACTTGTTCAGCTCCATGCCGGAGAAGGAACGCTCGGACACGATCGGACGGATGATGATCTCGTGGGCGGTCATTTATGCAAGCACCTCCCCGAAGTGAGCGGCGATGTCGGCGGGCATCAGCACAGCGTTGTTGTTGACGAGATCGTAGGTGTTGGCCTCGTCAGCGGTGATGATGAACGTCTTGGGAATGTTGCGGAACGACAGGTAGGCGTTGACGTCCTCATCGCGAACGATGATGGTCAGACGCTTGCCCTCAAGGCCGAGAGCCTTGAGCATGGCGACAGCAGCCTTGGTGGAAGGCTTCTCGAAGCCGTAGTCGTCGACGAGCACGAGCTCGCCATCGGCCAGCTTGGCGGACAGCGCGGAGCGCATAGCCAACTTGACCTCCTTGTTGTTCATACGCTTAGCGTAGGAACGGGGCTTGGGGGCGAAGACAACGCCACCGTGACGCCACTGGGCAGCACGGATGGAACCCTGGCGGGCACGGCCGGTGCCCTTCTGACGCCAAGGCTTCTTGCCGCCACCGGAAACCTCAGAGCGACCCTTAGCAGACTGGGTGCCCTGACGCCAAGAGGCCATCTGGCACTTGACGATGTGGTGCATAACGTGGATGTTCGGCTCGATGCCGTACACCTCAGCGGCGAGCTCGGCCTCGGCGACCTTCTTGCCCTCGCTGTTCTTTACTTCAAACTTTGCCATTTAAGTGTTCTCCTTGGTATGACGCTGGGCTAAATGGGCTGGGCCCTTAGGCCATACGGATGGCGACGAGACCATTCTTGGCACCCGGGACAGCGCCCTTGACCAAGATGAGGTTCTGCTCGGCATCGATGCGGACAACGGAAAGGTTCTTGACGGTAACGCGCTCGTTACCCATGTGACCGGCCATCTTGACGCCCTTGAGGACGCGCGCAGGATAGGCGCACTGACCGATAGAACCGGGGTGACGCTGGAAGTGAGAACCATGCGTCATAGGACCGCGGCGCTGACCCCAGCGCTTGATGCGACCCTGGAAGCCCTTACCCTTGGAGGTACCGATGACGTCGACCTTCTCGACATCAGCGAAATCAGCGACGGTGACGACCTCGCCGACCTTGTGCTCCTCGCCGTTCTCGACGCGGACCTCACGAAGGAAGCGGACAGGCTCGACGCCAGCCTTGGCGAAGTGACCAGCCATGGGCTTGTTCACGTTCTTGGCCTTGATGTCGCCGAAACCGATCTGGACGGCGTCATAGCCGTCGGTTGCCTGAGTTTTAACCTGCGAGACAGCGCAGGGGCCAGCCTGGATGACCGTGACGGGAACGACGTTGTCGTCCTCGTCCCAAACCTGGGTCATGCCAATCTTGCGGCCGAGAATCATGCTGATCAAGATATGATCCCAACTCTCGCGTGGTCTTGGGACAATGCGTACACCACCGAGCGTACGCCCCTAGAGGACCACTACTTACACGACGTGCTCCCCAGCCTTGTATTTCGCCCGGACTACCTGACAACCCTATTAAGCAGGCATTTTGTCCAGCCAGAATACTCCCCTGGTTTCACACAGCTGTTTAGTATACACGGCTGCGGGCGTATCCATCGAGATTCATATTTCACTCACATTGTTTACGCAGGTAAAGTGCATGGATGGCTCCCGAGCACGGCGGAGGGCCGGAGAAATATATTAAGGTCCCTGCTCTACAGTCCTGCGCAAGACGGAGAGCACATTAAGTGCTCTCCTTTGCGTGCGGAACTCGCGATGACCTTAATATATTTCTCCGGCCCTCCGCCGTGCTCGGGAGACGACACGTTGATGTCTGCTTAACTCTGCTCGCTCAGGCTAATGACTTTGTTGGGGGTCCACTATTTGCTGGAGGGTGAACTTGCATTGCATTGGCTCGCCCTCTACTTGTGGCTCCGCCTCATCAAAATCGAAGATCATGATGGCGCAGTTGGGGAGTTTTGTTGGGAGCTCGAAGCCCTCTGGGGCTGCAGCTTTGATGAATTGGCGGCTGGCGCTGCCGTGGCTTACTGCTAGAAGGGTTTCGATGCCCTCAGAGCCCATGAGATTGGTGAGGGTGCCCACCATGCGCTCCTGCAGGGCATGGCTTCCTTCTCCGCCAAATGGGATCAGGTCCTCGCCGGGGTCCCAGACGTCGGTGGGTAGGGCGTCGTGGGGGCCTTCTTCGAAGGTGCCGTAGCTGCGCTCGATGATGCCTTCGCAGGGCTCGACTGCTGCATCCCGGCCGAGGAGTTCGGTTGCGACGAGACTTGCCGTGTCCATGGCTCGGCCTAAGGGCGAAGAGACCACTTTGTCGGGGACGACGCCGTGGGCTTTGAGCCATGCGGCTGCCATTCCCGCTTGCTTGCGGCCCAGATCGGTCAACGGAGAATCGCAGCGGCCCTGGACGAGCTTTTTAACGTTGAATTCTGTCTGACCGTGGCGGAGTAGATATAGACGCTTCATGCTCTCCCCTTCTGTATAACTTGCTTTGCTGGCACAGCCCTACTCGTGGGTATGGCCTACGTAGTCTTCGTCGATCGTGATCTTGGCGACCGACTTGGGATATTCCGATTCGACCCGTTTCGCCAGCGCGCGCTTCAGGTCCTCGGCGCTCATCGCCAAATCCGAGGGACGTACGCAGTCAAAGATCACGTTGGTATGCGTGGGGCCCGGAACACAGCGTAGGTCGTGGATCGAGAGGCGGCTATCAATCTCTTGAGCCATAGCGTTGATGCGCAGACGCATGCTCGCCACCTTTGGATCGTCGGTCACGATGGGATCGTAATGGAGCGTGACGATCATGCCGTCTTCGACCCTAAACGACTGCTCGATGTTATCGAGCGTGTCGTGACTTTCCAGCGGGCTGGCCTCGGCTGCCATCTCGGCGTGAGCGCTTGCGAACTTCCTGCCCGGGCCGTAGTCGTGAACCATCAAATCGTGAACGCCCAAAACGCCGGGGTAGCTCATGATCTTGTCTCGAATGTGCTTGACCAGCTTTGGATCGGGTGCCTGGCCCAAAAGCGGGCTCACCGTATCCAGGATGAGCTCAAAGCCGCTCCAGCCGATATAGGCGCCAACGGCAAGGCCGACCCATGCGTCAAGATTGATGTGCGTCACCTGCGAAACAATTGCGCACGCCAGCACGGCACCCGTAGCTAGGACATCGTTCTTTGAGTCCTGAGCGGTCGCATGCAGCGTCTCGGACTCAATGCGATCGCCGAGCTTTTGGTTGAGGGCCGCCATCCAGAGCTTAACAATCATCGAAAGCACCAAGACTGCCACCAGGGCAAGCGAGAACTCGACAGGTTCGGGGTGGATGATGCGCTCAACCGAGGACTTCACCAGCTCAACGCCAATCAGCAGCACGAGCGCCGCCACGACCAGACCCGAGAGATACTCGTAGCGGCCATGTCCGTAAGGATGCTCGGGGTCGGCCGGCTTGCCCGCCAGCTTAAAGCCAAGCACGCTCACGATGTTCGAGCTGGCATCGGACAGGTTGTTCATGGCGTCCGCCACAATCGAAACCGATCCCGACAGCACGCCAATTGCACCCTTCGCAGCGCAAAGCGCAACATTAGCGAGAATACACACTATGCCCGTCAACGTTCCCACGCGCGCACGGTCGCCCTGCGCACGACGAACAATCCACTCGACCATCTGCATCCGCCCCCACGGTACTACCTATATATCTATTGCTCAAACGGATTGTAGTGTAGCCACTTTGTCTCCCAGATACAAAAAGGCCGCAACCCACACGGGCCACGGCCTTGGAATGCGACATGCGGGACCGTCCCTTTGTCGCACAGGTTTATGCGCTTGCCTCGGCCACGCTCTTCGAGGTTTCGGGCAAATCGGCTCCGTCCCCCGTCACCTGCCCCTTCGCCGGCACCACGCCAAAGCAGTAGCTCAGCGCCGCAGACACCGCAAATGCCATGCCACCGGCAGCGCAGCACCACAGCAGGTTCGAAATGCCGCCCGTGGCAAAGCCAATGACCATAAGGACATTCGTCATGCCGATGGTATAGGCCGTAACGTGGCCCACGGCCGCAACAAGGCCTCCGACGGCGCCGCCAATGGCCATGCATGTCAGACACCTGCCATATTTAAAGCCGCAGCCGTACAGCGCCGGCTCGCTTACGCCGCCAAGCACGCCCGAGATCGAATAGCCCAGCATGAGCGCCTTCTCGTCCTTATCCGCAACGCGGAGCGACGCGCCAAAGGGCATACCCCAAACGGCGAACGTTGCCATCGTCGCGGCGATCAGGATGCACGAATCCGTTCCCACACTCATAAACTGCGCATAGGCGAGCGATAGGACAACGTTGCTGACACCCGCGATCTTAAGAAACTCCCAGCCCGCGGCAAGCCCCATGAGCGTGAGCAGCGACACGATGCCACCGGAATTGCCAAGCATAAACATAAGCTGTCCCAACAGCATGCCCAGATAGCTGCCTGCCGGCGCCGTAACACACAGCGACACCGGAACCATGACGAGCATGGTTGCAAACGGAACAAACGAAAACGCCACAGCCTGAGGGATAGTGCGCTTAAAGAAACGCTCCACCTGCCATAGCACGGGCACCGAGATGAGAACCGGAATAACAGTCGTCGTGTAATCGTTGACCGGCGCGGGAAGTAGACCATACACGAAAGTCATCGATGCCCCCGTCGTCGATGCGGCATCAACGAGCTTAAGCAGATCGGGCACAATCAATACGCCGCCCAGCATCATGCCCAGCTGCTCCGAGCAACCGAGCTGGCGGGCAGCGGCCCAACCAAGATAGATGGGCAAAAAGTAATAGCCGGCGTTATAGAGCCAACTGTAGAACAGGCGATAGATTTCGGAATCGGCAGACCACAGGCCCAGCATGCCTTCGCCCATAATGACGGCGGCGGTGCGGAACAACGCCGCGCAGACAATAAACGGCAGCGCCGACATCATGCTTTTGGACAGATAGTCCACCACGGCCATGGCGTTTGATGAAACCGTCGTTGTAAACGAGGTGTTAGAAACTTGTGACATGGAACGCCTTTCTCAATGTGACATGTGGACTGTCCCTTTGTCACATCGTGCGGTACTGACCGATTGCGCGGTACTTTTCGTAGCGGAGGTTTGTGAGGGTCGCGTCGTCGAGCTGCCCAAGCGTATCAAAGGCATCAAATGCCGAGGACATGACGACACCGGCGATCTCCTCATGCGACAGGCCCCTATCGTCAACAATGCCATCGATAATGCCGAGCGCCAACAGATCGGGGGCCGTGAGCTTAAGCGCCTCGGCGGCCTCATTCGCGCGCTCGGTATCCTTCCACAGGATCGACGCACAGGCCTCGGGGCTCACGACCGAATAGGCCGAGCTCGAGAGCATCAGGATGCGGTCGGCCACGGACAGCGCCAGCGCGCCACCAGAGCCACCCTCGCCTGTCACAACCGAGACAATCGGCGTCTTAAGGCCGCTCATCTCCATGAGATTCTGGGCAATCGCCTCGCCCTGGCCGCGCTCCTCGGCACCGATGCCGCAAAACGCGCCCGAAGTATCGACCAGGCACAGAACCGGTCGACCAAACTTTTCGGCCTGGCGCATAAGGCGACGCGCTTTGCGGTAGCCCTCGGGATGCGCCATGCCAAAGTTGCGGCGCATGCGCTCTTTGGTCGTGGTGCCGCGCTCGATAGCGATAACCGTCACGGGACGTCCGTCTTTCCAGCCAATGCCACCCACCACGGCGGCGTCGTCACCAAAGTAACGGTCGCCGTGCAGCTCCACAAATCCATCCAGGCCCAGCGAGATCATCTCGCCTGCCGTGGCGCGATCTGCCGAGCGGGTCTGCTTGACAATCTCGAGCGCGGTTTTTGGTGCCGCCGAGCGCTTAAACAAGTGTCCCAGCTTTTTGCCGCGGCGACCTGTATGCACGATCTCGTGCGGAGCCCCCAGACCAGGCGCGCGCCCTTCGTGCAGCGCCAGCAGCTCGCCTACCGTGAGCGCAATCTCGCCACGCGGAACAACGGCATCGCAAAAGCCGTGCTCCAGCAAAAACTCGGAGCGCTGGAATCCCTTGGGCAGGCGCTTGTGCATGTTCTGCTCGATCACGCGCGGGCCGGCAAATGCCGTCAGGGCATCGGGCTCGGCCAGGATAATGTCGCCCTCCATGGCAAAGCTCGCGGTTACACCTCCGGTCGTGGGATCGGTGAGCACCGTGATATACAGGCCGCCCGCCTCGCTGTGGCGCCTAACCGCCGCAGAAATCTTGGCCATCTGCATGAGCGAGGTCACGCCCTCCTGCATGCGGGCGCCGCCCGATACGGTAAAGCCAACGACCGGCAGCCCCAACTCGGCCGCGCGCTCAAAGACACGACAGATCTTCTCGCCCACCACGGAGCCCATTGAGCCCATCACAAAGTTGGCATCCATAAAGAAGAGCGCGGTATCGCAGCCGCAGATTTTGCCCCTGCCGCACACAACGGCATCGCGCTCGCCCGAACGCTCGCTCACGCTCTTAAGCTTGTCGGCATAACCGGGAAACGAGAGGAAGTCCTTCGACGCCAGATTGGCATCCCATTCCTCAAAGGTACCCGCGACGACCGTCATGCGCATGCGCGCGCGACCGCTCACGCGAAAGTGTTTGCCGCAACGAGGGCAGACCTCGAGGTTGTCGTGCAGGCGCGCCTCATCGATCACACGGCGGCACTCCGGGCATTTGACAAACACGTGGCGCGCGGGGAACTCGGCGCACGACTCGGTTATCGGCCCCTCAAGGACATTGACCGTCTTCGCTTTTCTATTCATCAGCATAGAGATGCCCCATCAGATCGGTGTGATACATGCCCGACAAAAACTCGTCGTTTGCCAGCACGTCGAGCTGAAGCTCGCTATTTTCGCTCACGCCCTCAATCACGAGCTCGCCCAGGGCCGAGCGCATCTTGCGAATGGCACCGTCACGCGTGGGCGCGCACACGATGAGCTTGCCGAGCATGGAGTCGTAGTACGGCGGAACTTTCGCTCCGGTAAACATGGCGGAATCCCAGCGCACGCGCGGACCACCCGGCACACGCAACGCGGTGACCGTTCCACATGACGGTAGAAAGTCCGGCGTTTCGGCATTGATGCGGCACTCCATGGCGTGGTTGCGGACCGGTACGTCCTCCTGCTCAAAGGGCAGAGGCTGGCCGGCAGCCACGCGCAGCTGCCACTTAACCAGGTCGGTATCGGTCACAAACTCCGTAACCGGATGCTCCACCTGCAAGCGCGTGTTCATTTCCATAAAGTAGAAATTGCCGTCATCTGAGTACAAAAACTCGATGGTGCCAGCGCCCTCATAGCCAACGGCACGAGCCAGGTCGCGCGCGGCCTTGTGCATGCGCGCGCGAATATCATCGCGTCCGTCGAGGCACGGCGCGGGGCTCTCCTCGATCAGCTTTTGGTTGCGGCGCTGCACCGAGCACTCGCGCTCGCCGAGCGAAAACACATGGCCCTGCTTATCGGCCATAATCTGTACCTCAACGTGATGCGCCGGCGCAACGAACTTCTCCATGTAGCACTCGCCGTCGCCAAAAACGGCCTCACCCTCGGCACGCGCCTCGATGAACGCCTTTGCCGCATCTTCCACGCGCTCGACCTTGCGAATACCGCGACCGCCGCCGCCCGCGCGCGCCTTAATAAGCACGGGGCAGCCGATGCGCTCGGCCTCGGCCGTTGCTTCCTCGGGGCTTTTGAGCAAATCGCAGCCCGGCACGATGGGCACGCCCGCAGCAGCGGCCGTTCGGCGTGCGGCGTCCTTGTCGCCCATGCTGTCGATCACCTCGGCCGAAGGACCGACAAACGCCAGACCGAACTTGTCGCAGTCGCGCACGAAGCTCGCCTTCTCGGAAAAGAAGCCATAGCCGGGATGGATCGCCTTTGCCCCCGACTTTACGGCACAGGTGAGCACGGCATCGTCGTTGAGGTAGCTCTCGGCAAGACGCGGGCCGCCGATGCAATACGCCTCGTCGGCAAGCTGCACGTGCAGCGCGTCCGCATCGGCCGTGGAATAAACGGCGACGGTCTTGATGCCCATATCGCGGCACGCGCGGATAACACGGACCGCGACTTCGCCGCGGTTGGCGATGAGCACTTTGTCGAACATGAAGCCTTCCTTAACTTTCGTGCATGAGTGCAAAAGACATATCGGCGCGGCAGCAAACCTCACCGTTGACGCTCGCGGTACCCGTCGCAAAGCGGAACGGCCCGTGCGCACGCGTGATGGAGCACACCAGATCCACCGTGTCGCCCGGGCGCACCGGACGCTTAAAGCGCACCTTGTCCAGACTCGTGTAGAACGGCGTCGCGCCGCGCGCCTCCTCATCGCCCATCAGCAGCACGCAGCAGTTCTGGGCGAGCATCTCGCACTGAATCACGCCGGGGACGACCGGCTTTCCCGGAAAATGTCCCTGCAAAAAGTACTCGTCGCCCGTAATCGTGATCTTGCCGCGGGCCTCGTTGCCCACCAGCTCGGCTTCGTCGAGCAAAAGCATCGGATCGCGATGCGGCAACAGTTCTTTAAGCTCTTCTTTGTTCATGGATATCACCTATCCGATCCTCATGAGGCGGCTGCCGAACTCCACGAGGTCGCCGTCGGCCACGCAGATCTCGAGCACCTCACCGTCTGCCTCGGCCGTCACCTCGTTGAGAACCTTCATGGCCTCGATGATGCAGAGGGTCTCGCCGGCCTTGACCTTGGAGCCCACGCGCACAAACGGCTCGTCGCCCGGCGCAGGGGCAGCATAGAAGACGCCCACCATGGGAGCAGTCACCTCGGTGCCCTTGGGCTCCGGCGCGGCGGCAGGTGTCTGCGTGGCGGGTTCCGGTGCGGCAGGCGCGACTGTGGGAGCTGCAACTTGAGCGGCCACGGCACCCGGCATAGGCACGGGCACGGCAACCGGCTGCGCGGCACTCGCGCGCTCGAGTTCGACCGCGGTGCCATCGGGCTCCTCAACACGTACGCGCGTAAGGCCGCGGTCCTCCATCACATCGGCTATCTCGGCAAGTCTTTTGGAATCCATGCTCTAGCTCCTCGTATATCTACGCAGCGCGATGGCGGCGTTGTGCCCGCCAAAGCCCAGGTTGGTCGAAAGCGCCCAGGTAAGGTCGGCGCGAACCGCTCGATTAGGCGTGTAATCAAGATCGCAGGCGGGATCGGGCGTGTGGTAGTTAATGGTCGGGGGCACCACGCCCTGCTCGAGCGCCATGGCACAGGCCATGACCTCGATGGCACCCGTGGCACCGATCATGTGCCCGGTCATCGACTTGGTCGACGAGACGTGCGCGGCGCGTGCCGCGTCCTCGCCGAGCGCCCGCTTAATGCCTGTCGTCTCGGACGAATCGTTGAGCTTGGTCGAGGTGCCGTGGGCGTTGATGTAGAGACCCTCGGAAGGCTTGACGTCGCCCTCGGCTACCGCCAGCGATATCGCACGGGCAATGCCGGCGGCATCGGGGTCGGGGCTCGTAATGTGATAGGCATCATCGGTGTTGCCGTAGCCCACGACCTCGGCATAAATGTGCGCACCGCGCGCCTGCGCATGCTCCATGCTCTCGAGTACCAGCACGCAGGCGCCCTCACCCATCACAAAGCCATCGCGGTCTGCGTCGAACGGGCGGCAGGCCGTCGCGGGATCGGGGTTGGTGGTCAATGCGCGGCAGGACGTAAAGCCTGCAACAGCATCGGGGATAATGGCCGCCTCGGCACCGCCCGCGAGGATCGCGTCGGCATAGCCGTGCTTGATAGCACGGAACGCCTCGCCCACCGCATGGGCCGAGGTGGCGCACGCGGTCACCACGGGCAGGGTCGGTCCCTTTGCCTTGTGACGGATTGCGATATTGCCCGATGCCATGTTGGGGATCATCATCGCGATCATGTAAGGCGATGCGCGGCGGGGCCCACGGTCGGCAATCGTATGGACGTTGTCGACGAGCGTCTGCATGCCGCCCACGCCCGACCCCACGTAAACGCCCAGGCGCTCGCGATCGATGGCGCCTTCGGCATCAAAGCCCGCATCGTGCATTGCCTCGTCCGAAGCCACCAGCGCAAACTGAACGCAGGGGTCCAGATGCTTGGCGTCGCGCTTGCCAAAGTACTCGTTGCCGTCAAAGCCCTTGACTTCGGCCGCCACCTTGACGGTAAACGCATCGGTATCAAAGTGCGTGATCGGGCCGATGCCACAGGTCCCGGCGCACATGGCCGCCCAGGTGGCAAGCGCGGTGTTGCCGAGCGGCGATACGGCACCGATGCCGGTGATTGCAACTCTCTGTTCCATCATGGTCTCCTCATCCAAGCCGTTCTTCGGCCCTGGTTTCTACATCGCCATTCCGCCGTCGACGCGCACGACCTCGCCCGTAATGTAAGCAGCCGTATCGCTCGCTAAAAAGCGCACCACGCCGGCCACTTCCTCGGGACGTGCCATGCGCTTAAGGGGAATCTGTTCCTCGGTTGCCGTACGCACCTTCTCCGAGAGCTTTGCCGTCATATCTGTCTCGACAAACCCGGGAGCGACCGCGTTCGCTCGTACGCCACGAGGCGCAAGCTCGCGCGCCACCGCCTTGGTAAGCCCTATCACGCCCGCCTTGGAAGCAGCGTAGTTGGCTTGCCCGGCATTGCCCATCAGGCCCACGACCGAGCTCATGTTGACGACGCAACCGCCGCGCTGGCGCATAAAGGTCTTGGTGAGCGCGCGCGTCATATTGAACGTGCCCTTGAGATTGACATCGAGCACGCGGTCGAAGGCGTCATCGCCCATACGCATGAGCAGGCCGTCGCGCGTGATGCCGGCGTTGTTGACGAGCGCCCAAATGGAGCCAAAGTCATTGAGGACCGTCTCCACGCATGTGTTGACGGCATCGGGGTCGGCCACGTCACATTGATATGCGCGCGCCGTGGCGCCTGACGCCTCGCAGGCTTCGCACGTCTCGTGCGCCGCATCGACGCTGCCGGCATATACGACGACGATATCGTAGCCATCCTCCGCCAGGCCCACGGCACAAGCGCGACCGATGCCGCGCGAGCCGCCCGTGACCAGCGCCACGCGACGTGAGTCGTTGCGCTCGAGCGCGCCGTTGTTCAAGTTGCCCATGTCATTCCTTTCGGGTTACAGCCCTGTGGACTATGCGAGCTCGTCGGCAATAGCCGCGACCTGCTCGGCCGTTTCGCACGAATACACGCGAACGTCGCTCAACGTACGCTTGACCAGGCCGGACAGCGTTTTGCCGGGGCCGACCTCAATAAACGTGTCGATGCCTTGATCCTGCAGAGCATGCAGCGTGTCGACCCAACGCACGGCATGACTCACCTGGTTGGCCAGCACCTCCGATGCCGCCTGCGGGTCGGCCGGATAGGGCGCCGCCGTCATGTTTGCCATGACCGGAATCAGCAGCGGAGACGGCGCGTGGCCGGCTTGGATATACGTCGCCAGTCCCTCAGTCGCCTCGGCCATATAGGGGCTATGAAATGCACCCGACACCGCGACTTTCATAGCGCGACCGCCAGCCTCTTTTACCAGGACGTCGAGGGTCTGCAACGCATCGGGCGCTCCAGCCACAACCGTCTGCTGGGGGCTGTTGTAGTTGACCGGCCAGCAGTCCTCGCCGGCCTGTTTTGCCAGGCCCTCGACCTGTGCCGCATCGAGTTTGATGACGGCGCGCATGCCGCCCGGATGGCGCTCTGCAGCCGCGGCCATAAGCGCCGCGCGCTCATATACGAGCTCAAAACCCGCTCGCGTATCGAATGCCCCCGCAAAGGTGAGTGCAGCGACCTCGCCCAGCGAGAATCCCGCACAGGCGGCAGGCATCACGCCGCGCTCGCGCAGGGCGACGGCGACAGCCAAGTCATGCACGAACACGCAAGGCTGCGTATTCTCGGTCTGCGAGAGCTCCTCCTTGGAGGCGCTCCGGCACTGCTCGCTGGTCCCCGGGCGCACCTCGTCGGCAATGGCGAACACCTCGGCGGCCGCCGGCGATGCTTCGATGAGGTCGACACCCATCGCGGGATGCTGGGCACCCTGGCCGGCAAACAGAAACGCTATGCTACCCATGCGGACGCACCCTTCAGGACGTGCTCGGCGCCATCGACCAGATCGTCGACGATTTCGCGAGCGCTCTGGCGCTCGTTGACCATGCCGGCAATCTGTCCGCACAAATACGAACCCTCTTCGTAATTACCGTCCTTTGCGGCCTTACGAAGCGCGCCCGTGCCCATGGCCTCGAGCTCCTCGGGGCTTGCGCCCGCCGCCTCGTTCTTGGCATACGCGTTGGTGAAGGGGCTCTTGAGGGCGCGAACCGGATGTCCCATCGAGCGACCGGTCGCACGAGTCGACGTGTCGCCCGCTTTGAGCACCAGCTCTTTGTACTGTTCGGATACGGTGCACTCGTTTGCGACCAGAAAGCGTGTTCCCACCTGGACGCCGGCGGCGCCGAGCATAAAGGCCGCCGCCACGCCGCGACCATCGGCGATGCCGCCAGCCGCAACCACGGGAATATCAACCGCATCGACAACCTGCGGGACAAGCGCCATCGTCGAGGTCTCGCCAATATGGCCGCCCGATTCGGTGCCCTCGGCAACCACGGCAGTGGCTCCGCGACGCGCCATGAGACGCGCCAGCGCCACCGAAGCCACGACGGGAATAACCTTGATGTCCGCATCGCTCCAGGCCTTCATGTACTTGGTGGGATTGCCGGCGCCGGTCACCACAACGGGCACCCGCTCATCAATCACCACTTGTGCGACCTCGTCGACAAACGGGCTCATGAGCATGACGTTTACGCCAAAGGGCTTATCCGTCCTGGCGCGCAGCTCGTGAATCTGGTCGCGCAGCCAGTTAGCGTCGGCGTTCATGGCCGCGATAATCCCCAAGCCGCCCGCCTCGGACACTGCGGACGCCAACGAGGCGTCGGCAATCCAGGCCATACCGCCCTGGAACACGGGCTTTTCGATGCCGAGCAGATCGCAGAGAGGAGACTTGAGCATCACTACTTCTCCAATGCCGCCTCGACCGTATCGACGAACTCGCCGACCGTCTTTGGGTTCTCCTCGGTATCGAGCTCAATGCCAAACTCGTCCTCAACGGCAACGAGGATCTCGACGGTACCCAGGCTGTCGAGGCCAATCTCCTCGAGCGTGGACTCGGGCTTCATCTCGACATCGTCAAGGCCGGCGGTCTCGCGAATAACGTCGCAAACGCGCTCGAAGGTCTTCTGATCTGCCATGGTAGTTCTCCTTTGTTTGTGCCCCAGGGGCGTTTTCATTTCCTATGTGCAACTACTTCCAGCGAAGTAGATAGCCACCTACATCCAAGCCGGCGCCAAATCCGACCAGGGCGATGGTGTCGCCCGCGTGCAGCGCGCCGGAATTTGCCAGTCGATCGAGAGCAAGCGGAATGCAGGCGCTCGAGATGTTGCCGGTTTCACGCAACGTTCGAACCACGCGCTCGTCTGGCACGCCGAGGCGCTTGACCGCCTGGCTCAGGATTCGCTCGTTGGCCTGATGGAATACAAAGTGGTCGATGTCCTCGACCGCGATGCTCGCGTCGCAGGCAAGCTTGTTGACCGTGTCACAGATGGCATTGACGCCAAACTTGAAGACGCGACGGCCGTTCATGGAAAGCACGCTCTCGCTATCTGCGGAAGCCTTAAATGGCGAGTTGCCGACCAGACCGGGAACGCGCAACGTCTCGACGTCGGGCGCCGTCGAAAGCTCAACGGCAAGGGGGCTGTCTCCCCCAGCCTCTATGACCGCAGCACCCGCGCCATCGCCAAAGAGCACGCACGTGGCACGGTCGGTCCAATCGAGCGCGCGCGTCATCTGCTCGGCGGCAACGACCAGCACGTGCTTGGCGCGACCGCGGGCGATATAGCCCTCGGCGACATCGAGCGCAAATACGAAGCCGGCACAAGCCGCCGAAACGTCGAAGGCAGGACATGTGGCACCCAGGCGCTCAGCAACGGCACATGCTTCGGCGGGAACGAGATGGTCGCCCGTCGTCGTCGAGCAGACGATAAGATCCAGCTGGCTCGCATCGATTCCGGACGTCTGGAGCGCTTGCTCGCTCGCTGCCACGGCAAGGTCGTCAAGTGACTCGGTAGTGCACACATGGCGGCTCTTGATCCCTGTGCGGGTAAAAATCCACTCATCCGAGGTGTCCAGGATCTCGGACAGCTCGTCGTTGGAAACCCTGCGCTCGGGAAGTGCCGAGCCCGTTCCCAGTATCGTGAAACCCATCACTAACCTCCTTTGAGTTGTTGACGTGTTTACATCGACCAAGAGAGGATAGCGCATTCTTCGCTTTGTTGACGTGTTAACATTAAATTGTCCAAATGCGACAAAGGCTTCACATTGTGTCTATCTCTCGACACCATTGCGTCATTCACTTATTCATTAAGGAGGTAGCAGCCGTTATGGATGCCAAATTAACGATAGTCGACGTAACCGGATCGACCAACGATGACCTGCTCGAAGCAGGAAAACAGGGAGCGCCGCACGGCACAGGACTTGCCGCCCGGGCTCAGACAGCAGGACGCGGCCGGCGCGGCCACAAGTGGGATTCAACCGCCGGCAACCTATTGCTTTCGATTATCCTGCGTCCATGCGTTAATCCTGCAAAGTACTCTGGTCTTGCCGCCGTCAGCGGCCTAGCGGTGCTCGAGGCGCTCGAAAAGCAGGGTCTTGCAAACGAGATTGGCCTCAAATGGCCCAACGACCTGGTCGCGCGAGGACGCAAGCTTGGCGGCATTCTGGTCGAAGCCGCACGCGATAACGAAGGCAACCCTTTCGCCGTCTGCGGCATTGGCGTCAACGTGAACTACACACCCCAAAAGGTCCCCGATGGCGGCCTGCCGGCAATCGGTCTCTCGGACCTCAACGAGAGCGTTCCCGCCGTCGATGTGCTACTCAAGGAGGTCTATCACACGGTCGTGACCGCTGTAGACACATGGTCAGAGCGCCTCAACGCCATGGAAGAAAACGCCGGACCGCTCGCGCCCGTCCACGGCGAATATGTCGCTCACCTCAATTGGATTGGGGAGCACGTTATCGCCCGCTCCCCTGCTGGTGACGAGCTGGCACGCGGTATCTTTAAAACCGTCGATGCCTTTGGTCGCGCGTGTATCGAAACGGAAGACGACTTGCGATCCTTCCATTTTGAGGAGGCATCCCTGCGCCCCTTGAGCGAATAGGACGCCGCAGCCACCTACTCGGCAGCATTGCCTGGCAGTCCAAACCATCATTTAAAACAAAAGAGCCCCGCTACCAACATGGCAGCGGAGCTCTGTAAGCTATGAGCGATATCGCTTAGAGCTTGATGTCGATGTCGACGCCAGCGGGGAGGTCGAGACGCATGAGCGAATCAACGGTGCCCGAGGTGGGGTCGAGGATGTCGATGAGGCGCTTGTGAGTGCGCATCTCGAACTGCTCACGGGAGTCCTTGTTCACGTGCGGCGAGCGGATAACCGTGTACAGGTTGCGCTCGGTGGGCAGGGGGACAGGACCGGAAACGCGAGCGCCGGTCTTCTGAGCGGTCTCGACAATGAGCTTCGCGGACTGATCGACGACCTCGTGATCATAGCCCTTGAGGCGAATGCGGATCTTCTGGGTAGCCAACTTAAACCTCCAAAGAGTGCGAGAGATGCTCTCGCGGATTACGTAACAGGGAGCTCGAACTTAGGCGTTCTTGCTCATGACCTCGTCCACGATGGACTTGGGCGCGGGCTCATAAGAGTCGAACTGCATCGTGTAGGATGCACGGCCCTGGGTCTGGGAGCGAAGGTCGGTAGCGTAACCGAACATCTCGCCCAGCGGCACCTTGGCACGGATGAGCTTGCTGTTCTTGCGATCCTCCATGCCCTCGATCTTGCCGCGGCGACCGGAGAGGTTGCCCATAACGTCGCCCATGTACTGCTCGGGGGTCTCGACCTCGACAGCCATAATCGGCTCGAGCAGCTGCGGATCGGACTTCTTGAGGGCGTCCTTGATAGCCATGGAACCGGCGATCTTGAAGGCGGCCTCGGAGGAGTCGACCTCGTGGTAAGAACCGTCGAACAGGGTGACCTTGACGTCGAGGACCGGGAAGCCGGCGATAACACCGGTGTTCAGGGCCTCCTGGATGCCCTTGTCGATGGACGGGATGTACTCCTTGGGCACGACGCCGCCGACGATAGCGTTGACGAACTCGTAGCCGAAGCCCTCCTCCATCTTCTCGAGCTTGATGACGGCGTGGCCGTACTGACCGCGACCGCCGGACTGACGGACGAACTTGCCCTCAGCCTTCTCGACATCGTGACCAGCGGTCTCGCGGTAGGCAACCTGGGGCTTACCAACGTTAGCGTCAACCTTGAACTCGCGGAGCAGGCGGTCGACGATGATCTCGAGGTGCAGCTCGCCCATGCCGGCGATGATGGTCTGGCCGGTCTCGTGGTTGGTGGACACCTGGAAGGTCGGGTCCTCCTCGGCGAGCTTGGTCAGAGCCAGGGACATCTTGTCCTGCTCGGCCTTGGTCTTGGGCTCGATGGCAACGTCGATAACAGGCTTAGCGAACTCGATCTTCTCGAGGACGATCTCCTTGCCCTCGGCGCACAGGGTGTCACCGGTGGTGGAGTTCTTGAAGCCGACGCAAGCGACGATGTCGCCGGCGGCAGCGTCGTCACGGTCGATACGCTCGGCGGCGTTCATCTCGAGGATGCGGCCGAGACGCTCGCGCTGACCGTTGGAAGCGTTGACAACGTAGGAGCCGGACTCGGCGCGGCCGGAGTAAACGCGGACGTAGGTGAGCTTACCGACGAACGGGTCGGTCATGATCTTGAAGACCAGGCCGGAGAAGGGCTCCTCGAAGGAAGGATGACGCTGGATCTCCTCGCCGGTGTCCGGATCGGTACCGGTGACGGCCTCGACGTCAAGCGGGCTAGGCAGGTAGTCGACGACAGCGTCGAGCAGCTCCTGAACGCCCTTGTTCTTGTAGGCGGAGCCCACGAAGACGAGGTTGAGCTCGTTGGCCAGAACGCCCTTGCGCAGAGCAGCCTTGAGCTCCTCGACGGTGAAGTCCTCCTCCATGAGGATCTTCTCCATGAGCTCGTCGTCAAAGCTGGCAGCAGCGTCGAGGAGCTCCTCGCGCTTGGTGGCAGCGATGTCGGCGAACTCAGCCGGGATCTCGTCCATCGGCTCGGGGTAGGTCATGCCCTTCTCGTCGGCCTTGAAGTCCCATGCAGTCATGGTGACCAGGTCGATGACGCCCCAGAAGTTGTCCTCGGCGCCCATCGGAACCTGAGCGGCCACGGCGTTAGCGTCGAGACGATCCTTCATGGTCTCGATAGCGTTGAAGAAGTCAGCGCCCACGCGGTCATACTTGTTGATGAAGGCGATGCGGGGGACGTTGAAGGTAGAAGCCTGACGCCAAACGGTCTCAGACTGGGGCTGAACGCCGGCAACGGCGTCGAAGACGGCGACAGCGCCATCGAGGACGCGCAGGCAGCGCTCGACCTCGGCGGTGAAGTCAACGTGGCCCGGGGTGTCGATGATCTGGATGCGGTAGTCCTTGCCGTCCTTGTTCCAGAAGCAGGTGGTAGCAGCGGAGGTAATGGTTACGCCGCGCTCCTGCTCCTGAACCATCCAGTCCATGGTGGCAGCGCCCTCATGGACCTCACCGATCTTGTGGGTCTTACCGGTGTAGTAAAGAATACGCTCGGTCGTGGTGGTCTTACCGGCATCGATGTGAGCCATGATGCCGATGTTACGGGTATCGGAAAGCTTGTACTTAGGCTTAGCCATGTTAGTTCCTTACCTTAACTTACCAACGATAGTGAGAGAACGCGCGGTTGGCCTCGGCCATCTTGAAGACGTCCTCACGCTTCTTGACGGAAGCGCCCAGGCCGTTGGAAGCGTCGAGGATCTCGTTGGCGAGACGCTCGGCCATGGTCTTCTCCTTGCGAGCGCGGGAGAAGTTGACGATCCAGCGGATACCCAGAGCGGTGGAACGACGGGAGTTGACCTCCATCGGGACCTGATAGGTAGCGCCACCGACACGCTTGGGCTTAACCTCGAGCGTGGGCTTGACGTTGTCCATAGCCTTCTTGAAGGTAGCGAGAGCGTCGCCGCCCTCGGACTTCTCGGCAACGATCTCGAAAGCGGTGTAAACGATGCGCTC
The DNA here is from genome assembly GCA_902466075.1 of uncultured Collinsella sp. Classification (GTDB taxonomy): domain Bacteria; phylum Actinomycetota; class Coriobacteriia; order Coriobacteriales; family Coriobacteriaceae; genus Collinsella. The sequence continues at coordinate 85,429 of CABQQA010000005.1, read as the reverse complement.
AGCGGTGGCCTTCTTGCCGTCAAGAAGGACCTTGTTGATGAGCTGAGTCACCAGGCGGTTGTTGTAAACGGCGTCAGGCTGAACCTCACGACGATTAGCTGCTGCACGACGCGGCATGTGAAATCTCCTTAAGTGTCTACCGTGCGGCGCTTAGGCGGCACACGGCGAAAGTATCAAAACGTTATCTGGCTTATTTAGCCTTGGGGCGCTTAGCACCGTACTTGGAACGGGCCTGCATACGGTTCTGGACCGGAGCAGCGTCGTAGGCGCCACGGATGACGTGATAACGGACACCAGGGAGGTCACGGACACGACCGCCGCGGACGAGCACGATGGAGTGCTCCTGCAGGTTGTGGCCCTCACCCGGGATGTAAGCAGTAACTTCGATGCCGTTGACAAGGCGAACACGGGCAACCTTACGAAGAGCCGAGTTCGGCTTCTTGGGGCTCGTGGTGAAGACGCGGGTGCACACGCCGCGCTTCTGGGAGTTGTGCTGCAGAGCAGCGTTCTTGGACTTCTTGGGCACGGAACGACGGCCCTGGCGAACCAGCTGGTTAATAGTAGGCAAAGCGTACTCCTTCTCGAATGATTCCAGCTTTCTGTAAAGTGCAACGGCTTGAATCGAGGGGTCAGCATCCCCCTACGAAACACGCAATTCGATAGGATACGTGCCGTTAGCTGTGCCGTCAACAGACCACGCCGCCGGGCGTATCCTAAAATGAGCACATTTCCGCAAAGCCTACACAAAAGGAATCCCCTCCTGTGCGCGGGGGCGGATTTCCGGAGCGGGCGGCCCAGGTTTTAAGTTTGCTGCTCTACAGTCCTGCGCAAGACGGAAAGCACATTAAGTGCTTTCCTTTGCGTGCGGAACTCGCGACAAACTTAAAACCTGGGCCGCCCGCTCCGGAAATCCGACGTGCTCGTCGGGGCAACGTTCCCTGCCAAAAAGGGACAGGTTTATTTGGTCGGTTTTATCTGGGGAAACATCGCGCTCCAGCGATGATCCGCTCTCATCTGTCGCATGGAAATCGGCGGCGTTTTCGGAAGTATGCGGCAAATTCTGTACTTACCGAGCACACCGAGGTTTTGCGATAACAAACCCGCAGGTAGAACATGTAATCATATCCCGTGTGGTCGGACTATCGGAATTTTGCCGCATACTTCCGAAATTCAAGCGAATATCGCTCGCTTTAACCGCCCATTTACCGCAAAGAAGGCCGCTTCCCCTAGTAGGAAGCGGCCACAAATCTTACGAATAGACGATGGTAAAGGGTTCCGACGTTTCGGCGCCCCCTGTTGAAGTGCAGCGTGTGCCTTCGAGCGTTACTGAAACCACTTGGTCGACATCAATCAACTTCGTTGGCACCCAAATGTTCTCTCCGCTATTGCGTGCCATCGAAACATAGAAATTGTACGCCCCTGCGTCGTCATCTTCGATAATCTGCTCTGACCCATCCTTGTAGCTGACGGTCAGTTTATGATCAACTGCTTCATAGCCCAGATCATCGATGTGCGTCTGGATGGAAAACGGACTGATCTCGAGAGGCGAGTCATCGGAGCGGAGTTCTTTTGTATCGACGTGCGCTCCGACGTTAAACTCTGGCGTCGATACCTCGATCACCTTCGCATCCTCACCTTTGCCCTCCGTCCAACTGATATTCCAGGTGACCGCATGTCGTAAATCTCGATCGCGATTCCAAGATGCAAAGTACATCGTGCCGTTAATGACCGTTTCGCTTGATGTGTCTTTATCAATGGTGCAGCGTGTATCAGCCCATTCCTCGCCGAAGTTCATGCTGGGTGTACCGATGCCTTGTTCTTCTTCACCATAGAGAACAAGTTCGCCAGTCTCTGCTGCCGGCTTGTAGTAGTTAACACCATTTGGATTGGACAACGTAAACGTCACGGCACCGCAACCGTTTTTATCGATAGCCATATCATGAATGTCGAGTGTATAGCCGTTGCCCTCGACGGACAGATTGACCTTCTGTACTGAACCCTCCAAGCTTTGGGGCGCGATACCATCACCAAACTCTCTGGTGTAGGTATATTTAGTCCCCGACGAGCCACCTTGAGTCCAGGTAATGGACTCTCCGTTGCCATGGTTTCCCCAGGCAGAGGCAAAATAACTGGAATTGACGACGGCGTAGGCGACCCCTCCGGTCGCCAGCACTCCGGCAAGGCATCCGATCACGGCAACATACAGAGGCTTCGCGTGACCCTTTCGGCGAAGCGGCTCACCAGCAGCGGCATAAAGAACACGGTCAGCAAGATCGCTATCGGCTTGGACGGACTCGAAGGCCTGCTTGATTTGGTTGGATTTCACGGTCGCCCTCCTCTAGGATGAACTTAAGTTTCGATCTGCCGCGAGCTAAACGCGTTCGAACTGTCGCGGCTGGTACGTGCAGCAACTCGGCAATCTCTGAAGTCGAGAAGCCCAGATAGTAATAGAGCACGATGGGGATACGGAATCGTTCCGGAAGCCGCATGACATCTGACAGGACGGCCTTGGTCTCATCCCGCGCTGTCGAAAGCGACTCGGCCAGGTTCTCAATATCCTCCACACGCCTCCATGGCTTTCGAAAGAGAGATTTGCATTCATTGATCGTGACCCGGATAAGCCATCGACGAAGATGTTCCCAGCTCTCAAATTGCACATCGCTTTTGAGCAGCTTAAGAAAGACGTCTTGTGCAACATCGTCGGCATCGGCGCGATCGCGCAGGTACGTCAATGCGATCCGAAACACGACATCCCGGTGGTCTTCGACCGCCTGTCTAAATGCTTGTTCTTCCATAATCACCTCCCGGTGACGTTAATAATTCTTGGTGAGGCCCTCACCTTAGATACGCTCTTGTCGGGCGAAATGTTTCAAATTCAAGCATGAAAAACCGACCAAAATAAACCTGTCCCTTATTGGCAAGGGATCAACGGAACGCAACAGGTTGAGCATACGCAAGCGAGCGGCCCCCAGAGCGTACAAGGTGGCATGAAAAAGGCAGGGCATTGACCTTTTGGTCATGCCCTGCCTTTTGAATGACAGATTGTAGCTCTGGGGGCCGCGCAGCGACGGAGGTCGCCGCCGTTCGTTAGAACGGCGGAACTAATTACTCCTCGTCGTTGTCCTTGGCCTCTTCGGCGTCGTCGGTGTCCACGAGCTGGTTGAGCAGCTCATCGAGGGAAGCCATATCCTCATTGATCGCGCCGTTGGCGGGAGCCTTCTTGTCGTCGATCGGGGCGCCCAGGAGCTCCTCGTCGGCGTCGGCGTGATGCGTCGGAGCAGCGGAGGTGCCCAGCAGGATGTCGTCCGGACCGTCGGGGCTAAAGACCATCTGCAGCAGCTGCGAGAGGTCTTCCTCGTCGGCAACGTCGTCGTTGTTCTCGAGGATGTAGAGCAGGTCGTGGGCCTCCAGACCGTCACGGAGCTCCTCGATCGCCTTGGCACCGATACCATCGATGCGCAGCAGATCCTCCTCGGACTTGCCGACCAGGTCACCGACCGTCTCGATGCCGACCTCGCTGAACTTGTTGGTCCAGCGCTGCGACACGCCCAGGTCGTCGAACAGGTACAGGCGAGCCTTCTCGGCAGAGATGGTGTGGCCGTTGCGGGTGAACGAACCGTCAGCACCGCCGAACTCGTCGTAGCCGGCCCAGTCGAGCTGCTGCGGAAGTTGCTCGTCCAGGTCCTTGAGCTCCACCGGAGCCCACTCGGGCAGCGACTTGGCGTTAGGCGAAGCCGGGCCGTCGATGTCAACGTAGCCGTCAGCCGTGCGATACGTCAGCTTGGCGTTGGCGTACGGCTTGAGACCGGTACCGGCCGGGATCTTCTTACCGACGATGACGTTGGACTTAAGGTCGAGCAGGTGGTCGACCTTGCCCTCGATGGCAGCCTCGGTAAGGACGCCGGCGGTACGGATGAACGAAGCGCTCGACAGCCAGGAGTCGATGTTGGACGCGACCTTGAGCGTACCCAGGATGACGGGCTCGGCCACGGGAGCCTGACCGCCCAGACGGGCAACGCGCTCGACCTCGTCGGCGAACTCGTAGCGGTCGACGTACTGGCCAAGCAGGTACTTGGAGTCACCGGGGTTGGTGATCTGAACGCGACGCAGCATCTGACGTGCGAGCACCTCGATGTGCTTGTCGTTCAGGTCGACGCCCTGGCTGGTGTAGACGTCCTTAACGCTCTCGACGAAGGTGTGCATCGTCGACTCGATGTCGGTCAGCTTGCGCAGGTTGCGGAAGTTTACGAAGCCCTTGGTGATCTGGTCGCCGGCGCGAACCTCGCAGCCGTCCTCGATCTCGGGCATAAAGCGCACCGAAGCGGGGACGCGACGTTCGTCGAGAACACGGGTGTGATCATCGGAGTCGGTAAGCGTCAGCACGTACTCGGACTTCTCGGGCTTGATCGAGAGGTGACCGGAGTACGGAGCCAGCTCGGCCTCGCGACCCAGGATCTTCTCGTTGACGTTGCCGACGATATCGAACATACGGCTGACCGTAGGCAGACCCTGCGTAATATCGTCGACGCCAGCGACGCCGCCGGAGTGAATGGTACGCATCGTAAGCTGAGTACCGGGCTCGCCGATGGACTGGGCGGCAATAATGCCGACCGCGGTACCGATGGCGACCGGACGACGGGTGGAAAGATCCCAGCCGTAGCACTTCTGACACACGCCGTACTTGGAGCGGCAGGTGAGCAGCGCGCGGAGCTTGACCTTCTTGAGGCCGGCATCGACCATCTTCTGGATGTCGGCGACCTTCTCGATGTAGCCGTCCTGCTCAAAGAGCACGGTGCCATCGGGAGCCATGACATCCTCGATGAAGCAACGGCCGACGAGGTCGGTGTTGAGGTCGGTGGTGCCGGGGATGATGAGGTTGTAGGTGACGCCCTCGTGCGTACCGCAGTCCTCCTCGCGGACGATGACGTCCTGGGCCACGTCGACTAGACGACGGGTCAGGTAACCGGAGTCCGAGGTGTGGGATGCGGTATCGACCAGGCCCTTACGGGCGCCGTAGGTCGAAATGAAGTACTCGAGCGGCAGCAGGCCCTCGCGGAAGTTGGCCTTAATGGGAAGGTCGATCGTCTCGCCGGACATGTCTGCCATCAGGCCACGCATGCCGCCGAGCTGACGCAGCTGGGTCTTAGAACCACGGGCGCCGGAGTCGGCCATCATGTAGAGCGGGTTCTCCTCGTCGAACAAGTCGAGCATGAGCGCTGCGACCTTGTCGGTACAAGCGGTCCACTCGTTAACGACTTCGATGTGGCGCTCCGTCTCGTTGATGAAGCCCTCCTCGAAATATTCGTTGATCTGGTCGACGTTGGCCTGGGCGCGATCGAGCAGCTCCTGCTTCTCGGCAGGGATGAGAGCATCCCACACCGAGATGGTGAGGCCGGCGCGGGTAGCGTAGTGGAAGCCGGAGTACTTGATGGCGTCGAGGATCGGTCCGACCTTGGCCTCGGGGTAGCGATCGCAGCAATCGGCAACCAGCTTGGCCACGTCGCCCTTGACCATCTTGTAGTTCATGAACTCGTAGTCTTCGGGCAGGCACTGGCGGTTGAAGATGATGCGGCCGATAGAGGTCTCGAAGCGCGCGGTCTTGTTGCCGGTGACATCGTAGTCGACAAACTCGTTCTTGCCGTTCTTGACGCGGAAGATACGGGTGCCGTCCTCGTTGATAACGTTGGCATCGGCAGCGGACACGCGGACCTGGATCTTGGCCTGCATGTCGACCTCGGAGCGGCAGTCATAGGCGTGCAGCGCGTCGTCGAAGCTCGAGAACACGTGGTTCTCGCCGGGCAGACCGTCGCGAACCTGGGTCAGGTAGTACACGCCGATAATCATGTCCTGCGAGGGAATGTTGACCGGCTTGCCGGATGCCGGCGAGCGCAGGTTGTTCGCAGAGAGCATGAGCACGCGAGCCTCGGCCTGAGCCTGGCTGGACAGCGGCACATGGACAGACATCTGGTCGCCGTCGAAGTCGGCGTTGAAGGGCGAGCAGACCAGCGGGTGCAGGTGGATAGCCTTGCCCTCGACCAGCACCGGCTCAAAGGCCTGGATGGACAGACGGTGCAGGGTCGGTGCGCGGTTGAGCAGCACGACGCGACCGTCGATGACCTCTTCGAGGATGTCCCACACAAAAGTGGCACCACGGTCGATAGCGCGCTTGGCGCCCTTGATGTTCTCGACCTTGCCAAGCTCGACCAGGCGCTTCATGACGAAGGGCTTGAAGAGCTCCAGCGCCATGGTCTTGGGCAGACCGCACTGGTGCAGCAGCAGCTTGGGGTCGGTAACGATTACCGAACGGCCAGAGTAGTCAACACGCTTGCCCAGCAGGTTCTGACGGAAACGACCCTGCTTGCCCTTGAGGGCCTCGGCGAGCGACTTGAGCGGGCGACCGCCACGGCCAGAGACCGGGCGACCACGACGGCCGTTGTCGAACAGGGCGTCCACGGACTCCTGGAGCATGCGCTTCTCGTTGTTCACAATGATCGCGGGGGCGTCCAGGTCGAGGAGGCGCTTGAGTCGGTTGTTACGGTTGATCACGCGACGGTACAGGTCGTTGAGGTCGGACGCGGCGAAGCGGCCGCCGTCGAGCTGGACCATCGGGCGCAGATCGGGCGGAATGACCGGGATGACGTCCAGGATCATGTTCGCGGGGCTGTTGCCACCCTTCAGGAAGGCGTCAACGACCTCGAGGCGCTTAACGGCCTTCTCGCGCTTCTGCTTCTGGGAGTCCTCGTCGGCGATGATGGCCTTGAGCTTCTCGGCCTCGGAAGGAAGGTCGATGGCAGCGAGCAGGTCGCGGACGGCCTCGGCACCCATGCCACCCTTAAAGTACATGGAGTAGTAGCGGGTCATCTCGCGGAACAGCGGCTCATCGGAGATGAGGTCGCGCTCGGTGAGCTTCATGAAGGCGTTGAAGGCGTCCGTGCGGAGCTGCTTCTCGTCCTTGCACTCTTCCTCAATGTCGACGATGCCAGAGGCGATCTCCTCGGGGGTCAGCGGCTCCTCGTCGGAGAACTCGTCAAAGTTCTCGGGGTCGCCCTGCTCCTTGAGGGACTCGATCTGGCGGGCGCACTCGGCATCGATCTCTTCCAGATCGGCGGCGAGCTCCTCGCGCAGGTCGTCAGCGTCGGCCTCGCGAGCCTCGTAGTCAACCTCGGTGATGATGTAGCTGGCAAAGTACAGAACCTTCTCGAGGTCCTTGGACTTGATGTCGAGCATACGGCTCATCGGGAAGCTCGTGGGGCTCTTGAAGTACCAGATGTGGGACACGGGAGCGGCGAGCTCGATGTGGCCCATGCGGTCGCGACGCACCTTGGCCGAGGTGACCTCGACGCCGCAGCGCTCGCAGACGATGCCCTTAAAGCGGATGCCCTTGTACTTGCCGCAGGAGCACTCCCAGTCCTTGGCGGGACCGAAGATCTTCTCGCAGAACAGGCCGTCCTTCTCGGGCTTGAGGGTACGGTAATTGATGGTCTCCGGCTTCTTGACCTCACCGTGCGACCAGGAACGGATCTGGTCGGCGGAGGCAAGGGAGATCTTTACCGAGTCAAAATCAGTAGCTTCGAAATCTGCCACAGTCAACTACTCCTTATCAGTGGTCGTGGCGGCGACAGCCTCGGGTGCCTCGGCGGTCTCGGCATCCTCGGCCTCGACGTCGGTGTCAACGCCGGCGAGCGCAGCCAGGTCGTCGAGAGCAGAGGTCTCCTCGGCGGTCACAGGGGCGGAGGCGTCCTCGTCGGCATCGTGCATGGGCTCGATGTCCAGCGCGAGGGAGCGGATCTCCTTGACGAGAACCTTGAAGGACTCGGGGATACCCGGGACAGGAACGTTCTCGCCCTTGACGATGGACTCGTAGGTCTTGACGCGGCCCACAGTATCGTCGGACTTGACGGTCAGGATCTCCTGCAGGACGTTGGAAGCGCCGTAAGCGTACAGTGCCCAAACTTCCATCTCGCCGAAGCGCTGGCCGCCGAACTGGGCCTTGCCGCCCAGAGGCTGCTGGGTAACCAGGCTGTAAGGGCCGGTCGAACGGGCGTGGATCTTGTCGTCGACCATGTGGCCGAGCTTGAGGATGTAGGACGTACCCACGGTAATGGGCTCGCGGAACTCCTCGCCGGTGCGGCCGTCGAACAGACGAGTCTTGCCGCGCTCGTCAAGCTGGGTGACGAACTCGGGGCGCATGTGATCGCCAAAGGCAGCGGTGGCCTTGTTGAGCATGTTCTTGTTGGCGCGACGGATGACCTCGGCGATCTCGTCCTCCTTGGCGCCGTCGAAGACGGGCGTGGCGGTGAAGAACGGACCGGGGACGTACTTGTCGGAGTCGGCCTGCTCGGTATCCCAACCGCAGGCAGCAGCCCAGCCAAGGTGGCACTCGAGCAGCTGGCCGACGTTCATACGCGAAGGAACGCCCAGCGGGTTGAGGATAACGTCGATCGGGGTACCGTCAGCCATGTAGGGCATGTCCTCGACCGGCAGAACGTTACAGATAACACCCTTGTTGCCGTGGCGGCCGGCGATCTTATCGCCCTGCTGGATCTTACGACGCTGGGCGACGTAGACGCGCACCTGCTCGTTGACGCCGGGGGCCAGGTCGTCGCCGTTCTCGCGGCTAAAGCGGACGACGTCGATGACGCGGCCGTAAGCGCCGTGAGGCATCTTAAGGGAGGTATCGCGGACGTCGTGGGCCTTGGCACCAAAGATGGCGCGCAGCAGGCGCTCCTCGGCGGTCAGAGCGCTCTCGCCCTTAGGTGTGACCTTGCCGACCAGGATGTCGCCAGGGCCGACCTCGGCGCCGATGCGGATGATGCCGTCCTCGTCGAGGTTGGCAAGCATGTCCTCGGAGAGGTTCGGGATCTCGCGGGTGATCTCCTCGGGACCGAGCTTGGTGTCGCGGGCGTCGATCTCGTGACGGGTGATGTTGATGGTCGTCAGCAGGTCCTCGGCCACCAGGCGCTCGGACACGACGATACCGTCCTCGTAGTTAAAGCCTTCCCACGGCATGTAGGCCACGGTGAGGTTCTGGCCCAGTGCGAGCTCGCCGTGATCGGTCGAAGGACCGTCGGCCAGAGGCTCGCCCTGCTCAACGGTGTCACCGACGCGCACGAGCGGACGGTGGTTGATGCAGGTGGACTGGTTGGAGCGCTGGTACTTGGCCAGGTGATACTCGTCCATGCCGCCGGCATGCTTGACGATAATCTTGGCGGCGTCGGCAAAGATAACCTCGCCGGCGTTCTTGGCCAGGGTGACCTCGCCGGAGTCCAGAGCGGCGCGACGCTCCATGCCGGTACCGACATAGGGAGCGGCGGGGTGAACCAGCGGCACGGCCTGACGCTGCATGTTGGCGCCCATCAGCGTACGCTTGGCGTCGTCGTGCTCAAGGAACGGGATCAGCGTGGCTGCGACGGAGAGCATCTGACGCGGCGAGACGTCCATGTAGTCGACGTCCTCGACGGGCACGTCGGCGGGAGCGCCGAAGGAGCCGTCGAAGTCGCGGGTACGGGCGATCACGGTGTGCGGACGGACAAGCTTGCCCTCGGCATCGGTCGTGATGAACTCGTTGGTCTTGGGATCGAGCGGCGTGTTGGCCGGCGCGATGACGTGCTTCTCTTCCTCGTCAGCGGTCATCCAGTCGATCTGGTCGGTGGCAACGCCGTTCTCGACGCGACGGAACGGGGCCTCGATGAAGCCATACTCGTTGACGCGGGCGTAGAGGGCGAGCGAGCCGATCAGGCCGATGTTGGGGCCTTCGGGGGTCTCGATCGGGCACATGCGGCTGTAGTGCGAGTTGTGAACGTCGCGGACGGCCGTCGGCACGTTGGTGCGGCGGCTGGAGCCGGACTTGTGGCCGGCAAGACCACCAGGGCCGAGTGCGGACAGACGGCGCTTGTGGGTCAGACCGGTCAGGGGGTTCGCCTGGTCCATGAACTGCGAGAGCTGCGAGGAACCGAAGAACTCCTTGATGGAGGCCACGATCGGGCGGATGTTGATGAGCGACTGCGGGGTGATCTCGTCGATGTCCTGGGAGCTCATGCGCTCACGGACGACGCGCTCCATACGGCTCATGCCGATACGGAACTGGTTGGCGACGAGTTCGCCGACGGTGCGGATGCGGCGGTTGCCAAAGTGGTCGATGTCGTCGACCTTGAAGCCCTGCTCGCCGGCAGCGAGGGACAGGAGGTAGCGCAGCGTCGCGACGATATCCTCGTCGGTGAGCACCGTGACCTCTTCCTCGGTGGTGAGGTTGAGCTTCTTGTTGACCTTGTAACGACCGACGCGGGCCAGATCGTAGCGCTGCGGGTTAAAGAGCAGGCCCTCGAGCAGGCTGCGGGAAGCGTCCACGGTGGGAGGCTCGCCCGGGCGCAGGCGACGGTAGATCTCGATGAGGGCGTCCTCGCGGGTGAGGGCGGTGTCGCGCTCCAGGGTGCGCTTGATCACATCGGAGTTGCCGAGCAGCTCGATGATGTCGTCGTTGGTGACGGCAATGCCAAGGGCGCGCAGGAACATCGTGGCGCTCTGCTTGCGCTTACGGTCGATGGAGACCATGAGCTGGTCGCGCTTGTCGACCTCAAACTCGAGCCAGGCACCGCGGGACGGGATAATCTGGGCCTTGTAGATCTGCTTGCCCGAATCCATCTCGGAGCTGTAGTACACGCCCGGGGAGCGGACGAGCTGCGAGACGACGATACGCTCGGTACCGTTGATGATGAAGGTGCCCTGATCGGTCATCATGGGGAAGTCGCCCATAAAGACGAGCTGCTCCTTGATCTCGCCGGTCTCCTTGTTGGTGAGACGAACGTCGGTCAGAAGCGGGGCCTGATAGGTCATGTCCTTCTCGCGGCACTCCTCGACGGTGTGCGCGGGGTCGCCGAACTGATGCTCGCCGAAGGTAACCTCGAGAACATGGTTCTGGCTCTGGATGGGGCTGGATTCCTTGAACGCCTCACGAAGACCCTCGTCCTTAAAACGCTCAAAGGATTCCCTTTGAACAGAGATAAGGTTGGGGAGCTCCATGGCCTCCGGGATTTTCCCGAAGCTGACGCGCTTGCGCTCAGTGGCAGTGTATGCGTAGGTCACCAGGTTTTTCCTCCTTCACGGAAATGCTCGGTGGGTTGGCGAGGCATAGCTTCGCCAGTTATCGCAACCAAATAGTTTATCAGGTACCGACCGTTGGGCAAGAAAAGCCTTGACGCGATTGAGTTTTTGGAGTAGCAAAGTTTTTCGACAGAAAACACGCAGGTAGATGTATGTGTATCGAACATCTGTTCATATATTTTCTGTGAACAGAGAGCCGGCAATCGCAGCTCTTATAAAAAACGGGCGCGAACCGAGGTCCGCGCCCGTAAATGTCGGTGCCCGAAGGCTTACTTGCGCATCAATCCGCCGCGCTCGTCGATGGCGTCCCAGAAGGCATCGGCAAAGCGGGGGTCGTTTGCAGCCATGAGGGCGTTAGTGGCCATCCAACCAGAGGGAGTGCCAGTGTCGTAGCCCGACAGCGGGTCGATGACGACGGCGTACATGGCCTCGCGGTCGAGCGAACGGGCCATGGCGTCGGTGAGCTGGATCTCGCCGCCCTTGCCGGCCTGCTGATCTGCCAGCAAGTCCATGACCAGCGGGCTCAGCAGGTAGCGACCGACGATGTACAGGTTGGACGGAGCAGCCTCGGGAGCGGGCTTCTCAACCAGACCGCCGATACGCCAGACAGCGCCCGGCTCGGCATCGGCAACGTCCTCGGCGCCCTCGAGCGAACCGACGCGCTCGCCGGCGATAACACCGTAGCGGCTGACTTCCTCGGGCGAGCAAGCAGCGACGGCGATAACCGAAGCGCCACCGTGCTCCTTGGAAACGGCGAGCATCTTGTCGCAGATGTCGCGGTTAGGCACAACGTAGTCGCCCAGAAGAACCAGGAAGTTCTCCCCTGCCACGGCGTCGGCAGCAGAGCGAATAGCATGGCCGAGGCCCTTGGGCTCGTACTGATAACGGAAGTCGACCGGCATACCGCCAGCGTGGGCGACGGCATCGGCATAGGCGTTCTTGCCGCGCTCGCGCAGCAGGTTCTCGAGCGAACGGTCGGGCTGGAAGTAGTTCAGCAGCTCGGGCTTGCCGGGCGAGGTAACGATGATGGCGTCGTCGACCTCCTCGGGGTCGAGTGCCTCCTCGACGACATACTGGATGACCGGCTTGTCGAGCACCGGCAGCATCTCTTTGGGCGTGCACTTGGTGCCAGGCAGAAAACGCGTGCCAAGACCGGCGGCGGGGATGATTGCCTTCATGTTATTCAAAGATCCTTTCGCAGGCGCAAAAGCGCCCCGTGCGTGCGGCGCACAGCCGCAGACCAAATTGCGATACCCAAGCATCTTACCGCTGGAACTATATGTCGCTACAAGGCAGAGACAATTCTTCAGCAGGTCAACGCAAATTATTGCTCGAATGGTGCAATTTTATTGCCCAACGGCAGGGCACCCGATGCGACGCAAATCACAGAACATGGCAGTTTGAGCAACCGATGTCGGGGAACCGATAAACAAAAAAGACGGGGCTCGCAATGCGAACCCCGTCTGCAAAGGAATCTGGCGAGAAAGCCTGATTACTTGAGGGTGACAGCAGCGCCAGCAGCCTCGAGCTTCTCCTTGGCAGCCTCGGCGTCCTCCTTCTTGGCACCCTCGAGAACAGCCTTGGGAGCGCCCTCGACGACCTCCTTGGCCTCCTTCAGGCCAAGGTTGGTGAGCTCACGGACGGCCTTGATGACCTGGATCTTGTTGTCGCCGAAGCCCTCGAGCACGACGTCAAACTCGGTCTTCTCCTCGGCCTCAGCAGCGCCAGCAGCGGGAGCGGCGACAACAGCAGCAGGAGCAGCGGCGGAAACGCCGAAGGTGTCCTCGATAGCCTTGACGAGCTCGGAAGCCTCGAGAAGGGTCATTTCCTTAAGAGCATCGATGATCTCATCGGTGGTAAGCTTAGCCATTTCTAAGTCCTTTCGGTTTCCGTGCGGATGCACGGAGATCAGTTAAAACACGGCGCGAATGCGCCAGGGGTGCGGCGTTGCCGCCGCGGGTGAAAACAGCAACTAGGCTGCCTTCTGCTCGGAGACCTGCTGGATCGAACGAGCGAGACCAGAGGAAACGCCGTTGACGCAGACAGCGATGTCGCGAGCGAAACCGGAGATGAGACCGGCGATCTGGCCGAGAAGCTGATCCTTGGTGGGCAGCTCGGCGATAGCCTTAACATCATCAGCGGAAACGGCCTTGCCGTCGGAGATACCGCCCTTGATCTCAAGGACGCCCTTGGACTTAGCAGAGAAGTCCTTAAGGGCCTTAGCGGCCTCGACCGGCTCGGTCTCGTAGAACACATAAGCGACGGGGCCGGCGAGGATCTCGTCGATCTCGGGCTGCTCCTGGTTCTTGAGAGCGATCTTGACCAGGTTGTTCTTGTAGACCTTCATCTCGGCGCCGCACTCGCGAAGCTGATGACGCAGCTCCTGAGCCTGCTTAACCGTCAGACCGTTGTAGTTGACGACGAACAGACCGGCGTTCTCGGCGATACGGGACTCGATCTCTGCAACCTTGTCGATTTTGTACTGCTGGGGCATGAATTGCACCTCCTCGAATTCTTTCCGGGCACGGTCCGCCACAAGGACGTGACGGGGGCATGTCCAAAAAGAAAGCCCCCGCGCTGCATGAGCGACGGGGGCGAGAAGACATATCTACTCGACCACCTCGGCTGGCGGGATATCCCATTAAGCTCGCGGGCGATGCCCGTTTGCACCGGCTGTCTCTGGCAGCGGATTCGTGCGTGAACCGAAAGTATTATGGCGGGGACCCCGGCGTCGGTCAACGGGCTCGAGGATTCGTACACAAACCCTGCATACGCTCCGGTCCGAGGGGACGGGTCGAGATTTTCGCTCGGTCAAGTCCTGGGCTCGCACGAAGAGCACATTTAGTGCTCTTCGGCTCGTGCGGAATCTACGAAAATCTCGACCCGTCCCCTCGGACCGGAGCTGCGGTAACTTTGCGGCGAATCCTCGTGTCCGTTGAGCGGCGCGCCCCACTCATAATGCTTGGATCGGTGGGCTGATGTGTTGCGTCCCTGATGGCTACAGGGTTGAAACGAAGGTGGACAGGCGATGGAGGCCTTCGTTCAGATCTTGGTCGGAAACGCAGTAGCTTAGTCGGATGTGGCCTTCGGCTCCGAAGCAGTTTCCGGGGACTAGGGCTACGTTGGCCTCTTTGATGGCTTTGATGCAGAAGTCTTCGCTTGTCAGGCCGTACTGTTTAATGCTGGGGAAGGCGTAGAAGGCGCCGGCTGGTTCCACTACGTCGAGATCCATGGCGTCTAAGGCTGCGAGTACGCGCTCGCGGCGGGCTCGGTAGACTTTGAGCATGGGGGTTGGGTCGACGGTGAGGGCTCGGGCTGCGGCGTCCATCTCGAAGGAGACGGCGCTCGATACTAGGTATTGGTGAGCTTTTGCGATCTCGGCGATGACGGGTGCCGCTGCCGCGAGCCAACCCAGGCGCCAGCCGGTCATGGCCCAGGGCTTGGAGAAGCTCTCGATGACGACCGTCTGCTCGCGCAGCTCCGGGTGTCGCTGGGCGAAGCGCTCGTAGCCGTCCACATAGACGAGGCGGTTGTATACGTCGTCGCAGACTACGTATATGCCCGCCTGCTCTGCCACGCGCGCCACGGCGTCGAGCGATGCCGTGTCGAGGATGCAACCCGTGGGATTGTTGGGCGAGCAGATGACGATGGCCTTGGTCGCCGGGGTCACACAGGCGCTAAGCGCGTCCTCGTCAATCTGGAATTGCGCAGGCTCCGTATCCAAGAAGACCGCCTTGGCGTGGTTGGCCACGACGATGCTCTCGTACAGGCCAAAGGCGGGCGTGGGGATAATGACCTCGTCGCCGGGGTTGAGCATAGCCATAAATGTTGCCGACAGTGCCTCGGTCGCGCCGTCGGTCAGGATGACCTCATCGGCGGAAAACGCCAGGCCCGCGTCATCCATATATTTGGACAGTGCATCACGCAGGGCGGGGCGACCGTTGTTGGGCGGATAGTGCGTGTCACCGCGGTCCAGCGCGGCGGTCACCTCGGCGCTAATCACATCGGGCGTGGGAAAATCGGGCTCGCCGAGCGCGAGCGCGATACACCCCGGATGCCGGGCGGCGAGCGCGTTAATCCGGCGGATACCGGAGGGCTTGAGCATGGCAAGCGAGGTATTCATGGGCAGACGCATGGCGTTCCTTTCATAAGGGTTGCACTAGGATAGCGCGGCGGGGCGCCACCAGACGGTGTAACCTAAACGGAAACGAGCCGGAAAGGAGATGGCATGGAGACGACCGCGCGCGGCGACTTACCAAAAACACTGCACACCATTGCGTATATCAGTATTCCCAATAGCGCCGATCTTGATTTTTTGCTCTGGGACCTGCAGGATGCCATCGCCGCCTATGCTCAACTTTCCGGCACCGCACTCCCCCGCCCGGTCGACTTGAAGGCAAATGACGCCGGCAGCGTTGCCGATGGCATCGTGCTGGCCATTGAAGATGTGGCTGACGATGAGACGTTGACTGCTATCGAGCAGGCGCTTGAGCGCTTTGGCGGTACGGGAACGCGCGTCTATGCCGCGATTCGAGCCGCACAAGAGGGCACTGAGCAGGCGCGTGGGACCGCCGTTCGCCTGCACAAGGCATGTGAGCGCCATGACCAATTGTGGTGTGGCGGCGTTGCCATCTGCGCCGGCAGCGGCATCGCAGCGCTTCGCCATTCCCCGCGCATGGGACTCTTGCGGCGACCGTTTTCGGAGGCCATGGACAAGCTCGTGGGCGCCGTGCGCATGGGCTGCTCCGTCGAGCATGCACAGCGACTTGGCGGCGGCAATGCCGCCAACGTCGACGCCGACGGCATGGTTTGCGCCGAGCCAGCCGTGCCCGCGCCGATCTGGCGAGGCGTTCTGAAACGTCTGGGCGCCCACGCTCAAACAAAAATCTAAATTAAATAACAGCCCAGTCAACGGCTTCGTGCCAACGCTCGACAAGACGCTCCAGTCGCCAGGCGGCATTGGCAGGACTTGTCGAGGGCAGGACGACGGCGGGCAACCCCGTCCGATCTTGCAAGTAGCGTTTGTAGAGTCGCCCTGCCGTACCGCCGTTACAGACAACGACCTCGATCGGCGCGGCATCGGTAATGCGCTCGATATGTGCCGGCACAACGTTGCGAATGCTCGCGTCGCTCGAGCCCTTAATGTCGCAGCCCTCGATTGCATCCCACAGGGCCACGCCGCCGTTCAGCAGCATGGCCCGCTTGGCGGCAATGGAGGCATCGAGCGTCGCGGGCTCACCGCTTGCCAAAGGATCGCCCTCGTTGGGCGGCACAGGCACACCGAGGCACGCAGCCATCACACGCCAAAAGCGATTCTGAGGGTTGCCGTAATAAAAGGCATTTGCACGCGAGAGCACCGAGGGAAACGACCCCAGCACCAAAACGCGCGAGCGCTGGTCGAACACAGGCTCAAACCCATGCTCAATATGTTGATAGTCCTCGTCAGACACGGCCATGGGTTAGGCTCTCAACAGATAGCGCACCTCGTAGGGTGCAAGCTCAAGGGCACCCGTCAGCTCGACCGTGGGCGCATCGTCGGCAAGCAGGTCGACAAAGGACCCGTTGAGCTCGCCGGCGCCAAAGGCGTAAGGCTCGCCCACGGCGTTCACCGCCACGAGCACCGTCGCGTCATCACAGGCGCGCTCGAACAGCAGCTGCTTGTTCTGGATCACCACGTTGCGATAGGCACCATAGTTGAGGGCACGGGCCGCCGCGTCGTCTGCCGAGCGCAGGTGCGCGAGCTGCTTGATGAAGGCCGTCAGCTCGTTGGGCGCAGGCTCATCGAGCGCAGGTCGCAGCGCCCAGTCGCCATCGGGGCCACCCTTTTCGCCAGGAATCCCCCACTCGCTGCCATAGTAGACGCACGGAATGCCCGGCATGCCAAAGAGCATGCCATAAGCGGGGCGCAGACAGGACTTGTCGGTAAGGATGCTCGCCAGGCGCGGCACATCGTGGTTGTCGACAAACGACAGCAGATGCTTGCCGCGATAAATGCACCACGGGTCACCGCCAAACTGGCGATGCAGCGAGTGGGCGATCTCGAACATGTTGACCGAGTTAAAGCTGGAGTACAGGCCCTTGTAGCACTCGTAGTTGGTGCAGGAGTCAAGCATCTCGTCATTGACGATCTGGTTGTAGTCGCCGTGGAGCGTCTCACCAATCAGCACAAAATCGGGCTTGAGCTCACGGGTAAAAGTATGCAGGCGGCGCATAAAATCGCGATCGAGCATATAGGCGACGTCCAAGCGCAGGCCGTCGATGCCAAAGCCCTCGGCCCAGCGACGCACGGACTCAAGCAGGTAATCGACCACGGCGGGGTTTTGCAAGTTGAGCTTCACAAGCTCAAAATGGCCTTCCCAGCCCTCGTACCAAAAGCCGTCGCCATAGCAGGAGTCGCCGTCAAAGCTAATGTGAAACCAGTCCTTGTAGGGCGAGTCCCACTTGCGCTCCTGAACATCGCGGAAGGCCCAAAAACCGCGACCGACATGGTTGAAGACGGCATCAAGCACCACACGGATGCCATGGGCATGCAGTGTCTCGCACACGGCGGCAAAGTCGGCATCCCCACCCAGGCGACGGTCGATATGGCGCAGGCTGCGCGTGTCGTAACCGTGACTGTCGGATTCGAGCGGCGGGTTAATGAGCACAGCACCGATGCCGAGCTCTTGCAGGTAGTCGGCCCATTGGGCAATCTTCATTATGGGCGCATCGGGGTTGGGCGCAGCGTTGGCAGCCTGGGCGAGTTCATCCTCGGCAACAGGGGCGGCGTTTTCGCGCGGAGCTCCGCAAAAGCCCAGCGGATAGATCTGATAGAACGTCGTCTCGTATGCCCACATAGCAACCTCCCGGCAATCTTTCACGCAACGCCATCCATTGTATGCCCGCCGCGCATCCCCTCCCCCAAAATAAGTTGCGGTGAAATAGGGACTGTTGAGACCAATAAACCGGGCAAACAGTCTCTATTCCACCGCAACTGATGAGGGGACGTGATTAGGCGACGGGCTTTGCGCGGCGTATGGCCGGGAACAGCACGGTGATGGCGAGGATGACGCCCACGACGGTGATCGCCCCGCCCGCAAAGCCGATCCAGGCGATACCGGGGCCCGAAACCACGGCGCCGCCGATCGCGGTGCCCGTGCCGATGCCGAGGTTAAACAGGCCCGAGAAGATCGACATGGCGACGGCCGACGAATCCGCCGGCGTGTACTTGATGAGCTCGGCCTGAAACGCCACGTTAAAGGCCGTGGAGCAGCAGCCCCATAGCGCGCAAACAGCGAGAACGGCGACGAGCGACGGTGCAACCGGACCCATGAGCAGCAGAGCCACAGGCACGCCGGAGAGTGTGATAGCCAAGAACGGAAAGCGATGGCCATCGAACAGTCGGCCGAACAGCCAGCTTCCGAGCAGACCGGAGCAGCCAAACGCCGTCAGCGTCATGGTGATGGCGCTTGCGTCGACATGGGCGACCTGCGCCAGGAAGGGCTCGATATAGCTGTAACCCGCGTAGTAGCCGGTCGCCATAAAGACCGTGACCGCGTAGAGCGCGATGAGGAACGGGTTCTTGAGCAGCTCGGGCAGCTGTTTGACGGTAAAGCGCTCGCCCGCCGGCATGGCCGGGAACACCGCGGCCTGGTACACCACCGCGGCGGCAGAGAAGGCACCGACCACGGCAAACGTCATGCGCCAGCCCACAGCTAGTCCGATGGCGCGGCCGATCGGCAGGCCAAAGATCTGCGCGATGGACGAGCCCGTGGCGATTATGCTGATGGCGAGCGCCCCGTGGCGACTGTCGACCAGGCGCGAGGCCATAATCGAGGCGACCGACCAGAACACGGCATGCGCGCAGGCGACCACCAGACGCGCGCAAACCAAAATAGGATAGGTGGGCGCCACAGCGGACAGGAACTGGCCGAGCGAAAACACGGCCAAAACGCCCAACAGCATCCGCTTGAACTCAAAGCGCGAGGCAAACACCATAAGCGGCAGCGACAGCAGCATGACGCCCCAAGCATAGACCGAGATCATGATGCCTGCCTGGGCCTCGGTGAGCGAGAACGACGCGGCGATATCAGTCAGAAGGCCGATGGGCATGAACTCCGACGTGTTGAACACGAACGCACAGCAGGCGAGCCCGATAAGCGGGAGCCACTGCTTGAGCGAGATGCCATCTTGTCTTGCCTGAGTCATGTAGGAACCCTCTCCGATTGTCTTGAGCGATGGGCGATTATATAGCAACGGCCCCGCATCCGTCAGCAACAGATGCGGGGCCGCAATCAACTCAATACACAGAGGTTGCGCCATCAATAAATAACTAAGCCAGCCCCAGCAATATGCCCGCCGAATGCACGACAAACGCCACGATCCAGGCGACCGTCACCTGAAACGCGAATACGGCCACGGCATAGCGCGCGCCCAGCTCGCTCTTGACGGCACCGATGGACGCCACGCAGGGCGGGTACAGCAGCGTAAAGACCAGGAACACGTAAGCGGTAAACGGCGAAAACATGGTTGACAGCACCGCGGGCGACGTTGCGCCCAAAAGCACCGTGAGGGTCGAAATGACGCTCTCCTTGGCGATAAGTCCGGTGACGAGCGCCGTGGATGCACGCCAGTCGCCAAAACCGAGTGGGGCCAACACCGGCGCGATGATGCTACCCAGACCGGCAAGCAGACTCTGCGACTGATCGGCGACCACATTAAAGCGGATGTCGAACGTCTGCAGGAACCAGATGACCACCGTAGCGGCAAAGATAATGGTAAAGGCCTTGGTAATAAAGTCCTTGGCCTTATCCCATGCCAGCATCACCGTCGTCTTGACGCTTGGCAGGCGATAGTTGGGAAGCTCCATGATAAACGGCACCGGGTCGCCCTTAAATGCCGTGCGGTTGAGCACCAAAGCCGCGATGCAACCGATCGCAATGCCAATCAGATAGAGCGAGACCATGGCGGGAACTGTCGCCTGCGGGAAAAACGCCCCGCACAGCAGACCGTAGACCGGCAACTTGGCCGAGCAGCTCATGAACGGCGTGAGCATGACCGTCATCTTGCGGTCGTGCTCGGATGGGAGCGTACGGGTCGACATGATAGCCGGCACGGTGCAGCCAAAACCGACGAGCATGGGGACGAAGCTGCGGCCCGAAAGGCCAAAGCGACGCAGTACCTTATCCATGACAAAGGCCACGCGTGCCATGTATCCGGAGTCTTCCAGAATGGAAAGGAACAAAAAGAGCACGACGATAATCGGCAGGAAGGTCAGCACGCTGCCCACGCCCGTAAGCACGCCGTCGACAGCCAGCGAGCGCACCACGTCGTTGGTGCCGAACGCCTTGAGACCCGCATCGGCCGAGGCGATGATGGCAGCGATGCCGTCCTCCATGAGTCCCTGCAACGCCGCGCCGATCACGCCAAACGTCAGCCAAAAGACGAGGCCCATGATCACCAGGAACGCCGGAATGGCCGTGTAGCGACCCGTCAGGATGCGGTCGATCTTGACGGAGCGCACGTGCTCGCGGCTCTCATGCGGCTTGACGACGCAGCGCCCGCACACGTCGCCGATAAAGCCGAAGCGCATGTCGGCCAGCGCAGATAGACGGTCGGTGCCGGCCTCGCCCTCCATCTGGGTAATGATGTGCTCGATGGCGTCAAGCTCGTTGCGATCCAGATGAAGCGCCTCGGTCACCAGCTCGTCGCCTTCAACCAGCTTGGTCGCCGCAAAACGCACCGGAATGTGCGCCGTCACGGCATGGTCCTCGATCAGGTTGGCAATGCCGTGGATGCAGCGATGCAGTGCACCGCCGTCCGAGCCATCGGGCGCACAGAAGTCCAGGCGACCGGGGCGCTCGCGGAACCGTGCCACGTGCAAGGCATGATCCACCAGCTCGCCGATACCCTCGTTGCGGGCAGCGCTAATGGGGACAACAGGCACGCCCAACAGGCTCTCGAGCAGGTTGACGTCCACGGCGCCGCCGTTGGCCGTCACCTCGTCCATCATGTTGAGCGCGATGACCATGGGGCGGTCGAGCTCCATAAGCTGCAGCGTCAGGTACAGGTTGCGTTCGATATTAGTAGCGTCGATGATGTCGATGATGGCGTCGGGGTTTTCGTCCAGGATAAATTGGCGACTCACGATCTCCTCGCCCGTGTACGGCGACAGGGAGTAAATGCCGGGCAGGTCGGTAACGCTTGCCTCGGGGTGGTTGCGGATGGTGCCATCTTTGCGGTCGACCGTCACGCCAGGAAAGTTACCGACATGCTGGTTGGAGCCCGTCAGCTGGTTGAACAGCGTGGTCTTGCCGCAGTTCTGGTTGCCGGCGAGGGCAAAGTGCAGCGGCGCGCCCTCGGGCACGGCCGTCTTTGCCGCACGGGGCGAATACGTCCCCTCGCCCAGGGCCGGATGCTCCGTCGTGCCGATTGCGGCGTTAGCGCGCGGACCCGTATCGGTGTCGTGAATACCCACAAGCTCGATGCGAGCGGCATCGTCCTTGCGCAGTGTCAACTCGTAGCCACGCAGGCGGATCTCGAGCGGGTCGCCCATGGGGGCGTACTTCATCATGGTGACTTCGGTGCCCGGCGTTAGGCCCATGTCCAAAATATGCTGTCGGAGTGCCTGATCGTCCGATGCCACCGATGCGACAACGGCGTCCTTTCCAATCTCGAGTGTATCGAGCTTCACGCGCTCATCCTTTCGTTAGACGCGGTTAACCGTTTACCGGGGCTAACCAACTCGTAACGACAAATGATAGCGCTCTGAACTATTTTATAAAGTCAAATACCGATGTTTACCTGCGCAAACTTTATGCGGTGCGCCCCGAAAGCTCTTTGCGCATACCGCTCAGCGAGATCGAAACGGAACCCGACCGCGCGGTAGCAGTGAGTCGATCACCCTCGACTGACCCCGTGCATGTAAAGGGCGCCTTGCCCATCAAGACGTGGGAGATAGTACCCGAGAGCTCAAAGAAATCGCCCTCAGCGCGGGCACTCGAGAGAGCGATATTGAGACCCCTGACGTTTAGTACTGCCCTGAGCACGCCGTTCACCCCATGTGAAAACGTCACCTCGCCGCGTTTACTCCCCACCAGCGTCTGGGCCGAAACCACATACGTACCCTCAAGCACGGCTCCTCCTCTAAGCAGACTTTTTGAAACGGGCAAGTAGTCTACTTTTACATATGGCGCTCCAGGAAACGGAAGGCCAGGCGGATCCAAGGACGGACCGCCACCTGCTTGTCCTCGTTATCGACCGCGGTGTTGGCGTTGCCGAGCGAAAGCCCGTGACCACCTTGGTCAAAGACGTGCATCTCGCAAGCGACGCCCTCCTCGGCCATGCGCTGCGCAAACGGATAGACCTGCGCGATCGGCGCCGTCTTGTCGTCGGACACGCCCCACACAAAGGTCGGCGGCATCTGACGCGAAACATGCGTGGTGGGGCAGATGTCGGCCAGGTGCTCGTCGGTCGCCTCACCGCCCGTCACCATCGACAGATAGTCGTTGAGCAAATCGCGCCCCGTCTTGCCACCCGTCTTGGGAACGCGCAGGTCGATGCGCGGGTCGCGCGTCTGCATGTCGCGCACATAGGCAAAGTCGAGCAGCGGATAGCCCAGCACCACGGCATCGGGACGAATGTCGTCCGGACGCGACCCGGCAAGCGCCGCGAAGGGACCAGTCTTCCATTGCGTTGCCAGCGAAGCGCAGATCATGCCGCCTGCCGAGAAGCCCACGACGCACACGCGCTTGGGATCGACATGCCACTCGTCGGCGTTGGCGCGAACCGTGGCGACCATCTTGGCAAGGTCTGCCTGCGGGTGAGGAAAGCTCACGTCGCCCGTGCCACTTGTCACATAGTTGAGCACAAAGGCCTGGTAGCCGCGGTCCAAAAACGCAAACGCCACGGGATCCTGCTCATGCGGAGCGATATGCGTAAACGCACCTCCGCCGCAGATAATCACGGCAGGGCGGCGGCCATTCGGCTTATCGGGCAGCGGCTCGGCACCCAAATACGTAAACGTCGCCGGATACTCCTCGGTCGGCTCCTCGCCCCACAGCGCATGGTTCTCGACAATCATATGTGCTCCCTTCGCGCAGATTATGCGCCCTTGTTTTTCGCGTCTAAGCGTACCCCACTTGAGCCCGTGGCGAAGAAACACTCCAGCAATAAGTTTCCCTTCAACTGATATATCACATAATCCCAGTTCAGAGGTATCGTTGAGCAGCGTAAAATAGGGGCGTTGACCAAGCCGCGAAACACATATGAAACGTTTCCGGCAAACCAAGCGCGCGATATGCGCCTATTTAAGTTGGAGGCAACTATGGGTCTGCTCGATTCGCTTAAGTCCACCTTCACCTCGACGGGCGAGGCATCCGTTCCGCCCGCAGCAAGCTTCGCCACCCGCGAAGGCGTCATCTACGCCCCCGTCAACGGCGTGCTCGTCAACCTCGATGAGGTTCCCGATGAGACCATCGCCTCGGGTATGCTCGGTCAGGGCTACGGCATCGAGCCCATTACCGGCACCATCTATGCGCCCGCCAACGGCCGCATCGGCGCCACCACCGTCACCAACCACTCCATCGGCATGATCACCGAGGACGGTCTTCGCGTGTTCATCCATGTTGGCCTGGGCACCGTGGAAATGAACGGCAAAGGTTTTGCCCGCTTTGTCGAGATGGGTGACACGGTCAAGGCAGGCCAGCCGCTCATCAGCTTCGACCGCGACGCTATCAAGGCCGCCGGTCACGAGGACATCGTGACCGTCATCATCTCTGAGCTCGACCGCCTCAAGAGCATCGACCACGTCGGCGAGTCTGGCACGCTTATCGGCGGCAATCCGCTCGTCAAGCTTGGCGATCCGCTGCTGGTTGCCAAGACCAAGTAGCCAGGCCCCGCGCCACACAGCCAAAAGGCACCTCGTCAAGCGCCCGCGACCATTTGGCCGCGGGCGCTTTTCGTTTGAAAAACCATCCCGCCAATGCCTTATCTGTATAGCCCAAATGAGCCGAGCTGCTAGAATATCGAACTGTATGGATAACTATCATTCAACCGTTATGGGAGGATACGTGAACCGCACCAAAATCGCGCAGCTCTATGCCGATGCCGAGTCGCTCGGCGGCCAGACCGTCACCGTCGCCGGCTGGGTCAAGTCCGTCCGCGACATGAAGAACTTTGGCTTTGTCACGCTCAACGACGGCAGCTGTTTCCGCGACCTGCAAGTCGTCATGAACCGCGAGGCGCTCGACAACTACGACGAGATCGCCCATCAGAACGTCTCGGCCGCACTCATTTGCACCGGCACCGTCAAGCTGACGCCCGATGCGCCCCAGCCTTTCGAGCTTTCTGCCACTTCCATCGAGGTCGAGGGCGTCAGCGCCCCGGATTACCCGCTGCAGAAGAAGCGCGCGACCGTCGAGTTCCTGCGCACCCAGCAGCACCTGCGCCCGCGCACCAACCTGTTCCGCGCCGTGTTCCGCATCCGCTCTGTCGCGGCTGCAGCCATCCACCGCTTCTTCCAGGAGCAGGGCTTTGTCTACGTCAACACCCCCATCATCACCACGAGTGACTGCGAGGGCGCCGGCGAGATGTTCCGCGTGACCACGCTCGACCCCAAAAATCCGCCCCTCACCGAGTCCGGCGAGGTCGACTGGAGCCAGGACTTCTTTGGCAAGCATGCGAGCCTCACCGTGTCCGGCCAGCTCAATGCCGAGAACTTTGCCATGGCCTTTGGCGACGTGTATACCTTTGGCCCCACCTTCCGCGCCGAAAACTCCAACACCACGCGCCACGCCGCCGAGTTTTGGATGATCGAGCCCGAGATGGCCTTTGCCGATCTGAACGACTACATGGATAACGCCGAGGCCATGCTCAAGTACGTCCTCAAGGACGTTATGGCCACCTGCCCCGACGAGCTCAACATGCTCAACAAGTTTGTGGACAAGGGCCTGCTCGAGCGCCTGGACCACGTGGCAAACTCAGACTTTGCCCGCGTTACCTACACCGAGGCCGTCGAGATCCTGGAGCAGGCCGTCGCCGCCGGTCACAAGTTTGACTATCCCGTGAGCTGGGGCATCGACCTGCAGACCGAGCATGAGCGCTTCCTGACCGAGGAGCACTTTAAGCGCCCGACCTTCGTAACCGACTACCCGGCCGAGATCAAGGCCTTCTATATGCGCATGAACGACGACGGCAAGACCGTCGCCGCCGCCGACTGCTTGGTGCCGGGCATCGGCGAGATCATCGGTGGCTCCCAGCGCGAGGAGCGCCTGGACCTGCTCGAGGCCCGCATCAAGGACCTGGGCATGAATCCCGAGCAGTACAAGTACTATCTGGACCTGCGCCGCTATGGTTCCTGCAAGCACGCCGGCTACGGCTTGGGCTTCGAGCGCCTGGTCATGTACCTGACCGGCGTGGGCAACATCCGCGACGTCCTGCCGCACCCGCGCACCGTGGGCAACGCCGACTTCTAATCGTCGGACGCTAGCTCGCGTCGCCACACGCCAACGCTCATCGCACAAGCGTCTCTCGACATCGGTCGAGAGACGCTTTTTTCAACGGTATCCGTCAAGCTTTTGGCAAGGTTTTGGTCAGTTAGGCAGGGTTGTTGAAAACTCGACCCGCCGTTTGCCGACGACTACCGACCGCCCAGAGCGCCCTGCGCCCCTGGGAAAACCCCGCGTCCTAGGCTCCATACCGTCGCCACCCAAAACGGAAAGGACGTGGGCACCATGACCGAAGCCGCTGTTGAAACCTACGAGACCACGACGAGGGGCGCCGCCTCGATGGCAGCCTATCGCGCCGTTCGTATCTTGCAACTATTAAGCGAAAACACTGGCGAGGACAAGGCCATGCTTTCCGATGAGTTGATCCGGCGCCTCGCCCATCCCGACGACCCCGCCTGCATGCCCATCTCGGCGGCGCGGCGCAGCATCTACACCGCCATCTCCGCACTTCGCCATGCCGGATACGAAATTGAATACAAGCGCGGCGCGGGGTATCGGCTCTTGACCCGTCCGCTCACCGACGAAGAGATCATCCGGCTCCACGGCATGGTCATGCGCAACCGCTCTACGCCCATCGCCATTCGAAAAAGCATGGCGCAGCACCTGGTCGCCATGGCGAGTGCCGACGTTCGCGGCTACCTCGATGCACCCGAGCCTGCTCCAAGCGCAGGCGACAAATCCACCAAGGCCATACGCACGCCCGTCAAGCGCATCGATGCCTGCGAGCTCATCGAGCAGGCCATCGACCACGGAACCACGGTGAGTTTTGATATTTCGAGTGTCACGGCACGCGGAGAGGTCGAAGTGGCGCGGATGACACTCCGGCCCTTTGCCATCAAGCAACGAGACGGCATCTCGTATTTGCTGGGAACGGTCTATGACGCGCGAGGCGCCGACGACACGCTGCGTACCGTTGAGATCGGCCGCATGAGAAACGTCACCACACGTCTCCTCGACGGCAAGAAGCTCTTCGCCGTCCTGGACGAGGACGATGCCTCCTCCGCCGCATAAGACCCTCCGCCGCCCATTCGACTACCCGTACCGCCCATCCGATTCTGTATTAAAAAACCCGCCAGGCTGTTGTAAAAATGGACATCAGCGCTACTATAGTTCCACTTGCACTTTGTCCCAGTGCAGTGTTTCCAGCCATTTTTATACTGGGGGTAATGATATGAAGGACATCACCATCAGCCGCAGGAGCCTTCTGGTCTCCGCCGGTCTGCTCGCGCTCGCCCCGCTCGCCGGATGCGGCGGCAACTCTGGTTCCGGCTCTGCTGCCGCCGGTTCCGACTACACCATCGGCGTTCTGCAACTCACCGAGCACTCCGCACTCGATGCCGCCAACG
The DNA here is from genome assembly GCA_902466075.1 of uncultured Collinsella sp. Taxonomy (GTDB): domain Bacteria; phylum Actinomycetota; class Coriobacteriia; order Coriobacteriales; family Coriobacteriaceae; genus Collinsella. The sequence continues at coordinate 58,497 of CABQQA010000005.1, read as the reverse complement.
ACGGCTTTGTCAAGGCCATCAAGGAGAGCGGCCTTAAGGTCAAGATCGACCAGAAGAACGCCCAGAACGACCAGTCCACGTGTAAGTCCATTGCCGACAAGTTCGTAGGCGACAACGTCAACCTGATCTATGCCATCGCCACGCCCGCCGCGCAGGCTGCCGCCGGCGCCACGGCCGATATCCCCATCGTGGGCTGTGCCATCACCGACTACGCCGCCTCCGGCCTGGTCCAGGACAACGACAAGCCCGGCACCAACGTCACCGGCGCTTCCGATCTCACCCCGGTCGCCGAGCAGCTCGAGATGATGCAGAAGGTCCTGCCCGACGTTAAAAAGGTCGGCCTGCTCTACTGCACCGCCGAGTCCAACTCCGACGTCCAGATCAAGGCCGCCAAGAAGGAGCTCGACAAGCTGGGCCTCGAGTACACCGACTTCACCGTCTCGAGCTCCAACGAGATTCAGTCCGTCGTCGAGTCTGCCGTGGGCAAGGTCGACGCGCTGTACTCCCCCACTGACAACACCATCGCCGCGGGCGCTTCGCAGGTCGGCCAGATCTGCAAGGAGAATAAGCTCCCCTTCGTGACCGGCGAGGAGGGTATGTGCATGGCCGGCGGCCTGTTCACCCTCTCCATCAACTATAAGGACCTGGGCTACGCCGCGGGCGAGATGGCCGTTAAGATCCTGAAGGGCGAGGCCAAGCCCGAGGATATGCCGATCAAGCACCTCTCGAGCAAGGACCTGGTCGTCGTCAAGAACGACGAGATGGCCGAGGCCCTAGGCATCGACCTTTCCGCTCTGGACGAGTAGCGCCATGCGCGGTAACGCGTCTAGGGCCCGCACGCGCGCCACAGCCGCGTTATTCAATATCTGAGTCCTTGGGGCGAACGCTAAAGACCGGCGTTCGCCCTGCTTGTTTCGGATGAGACAAAACATCCGTCCGCCGCTCTTTTATGCATTGGTACCGCTATTATGGAAAATCACGTGTCCACCCTATCCTAGGAGGTATGAAGCATGCTCATTGCATTGCAGGGCGCCGTTTCGCAGGGCGTCCTCTGGGGCATTATGGTGCTTGGCGTGTTTATCACGTTCCGCCTGCTCGACATCCCCGATATGACCTGCGACGGCAGCTTTGCCCTCGGTGGCTGTGTCTGCGCCGTGCTCATCGTCAACAATAACGTTGACCCCTTGCTCGCCGTGCTGGCCGGCATGTGCGCCGGCGCCATCGCGGGCGCCGTCACGGGCATCTTGACCACCGTCTTTGAGATTCCCGCAATCCTCGCCGGAATCCTTACGCAGATCAGTCTGTGGTCCATCAACCTGCGCATCATGGGCAAGTCCAACACGCCCATCCTTGCCAAGGGCACTATCTTCTCATCCGTCAGCAACATGACGGGCCTGCCGCAGTCCACTGTTGCCATTATCCTAGGCATTGTGCTGGCCGTGGCCATCGTCGCCATCCTGTACTGGTTCTTTGGCACCGAGATCGGCTCGGCGCTGCGTGCCACCGGCAACAACGAGTACATGATCCGCGCCCTGGGCGTTAACACCAACACCACCAAAATGATCGCCCTCGTGCTCTCCAACGCCCTCATTGGCCTTTCGGGCGCGCTCATCTGCCAGAGCCAGAAGTACGCCGACATTGGTATGGGCACCGGCGCCATCGTTATCGGTCTTGCCGCCATCGTCATCGGCGAGGTGCTCGGTCGCCTGCTGCCCGGCGGCCTCACGCAGTTTAGCGTCCGTCTTGCTTCCGCCGTCTTTGGCTCCGTGGTGTACTTCCTTATCCGCGCCATCGTGCTGCAGTTGGGCATGGACGCCAACGACATGAAGCTGCTCTCTGCCGTGATCGTCGCCGTGGCCCTGTGCGTGCCCGTGGTTTGGGAGCGCTATAAGCTCCGCAGCTCCTACACGAAGGGAGATGAGGCAGATGCTTAAGCTCTCGCACGTCAAGAAGACCTTTAACAAGGGCACCGTCACCGAGAAGCGCGCGCTCACCGGCGTCGACCTTACCCTCAACGACGGCGACTTTGTAACTGTGATCGGCGGCAACGGCGCCGGCAAATCCACGCTGCTCAACATGATTGCCGGCGTATATCCGCTCGATTCGGGCGTTATCGAGCTCGACGGCACCGACATCTCGCGCCTGAGCGAGTCGCAGCGCGCCAAGTACCTGGGCCGCGTGTTCCAGGATCCCATGCGCGGCACCGCAGCCGACATGCAGATTGCCGAGAACTTGGCCCTCGCCAAGCGTCGCGGCCAGCGTCGCGGCCTTTCGTGGGGCGTCACCAAGGCCGAGAAGGACGAGTACGTTGAGTTGCTCAAGCGCCTGGACCTTGGCCTGGACACGCGCCTCAACGCCAAGGTCGGCCTGCTTTCGGGTGGCCAGCGCCAGGCACTCACGCTGCTCATGGCCACGCTCACCAAGCCGCGCTTGCTGCTGCTCGACGAGCACACCGCGGCACTCGACCCCAAGACCGCCTCTAAGGTGCTCAATCTGACCGAGGAGATTGTCGACGAGAACCACCTGACCACGCTCATGGTCACGCACAACATGAATGACGCCATCCGTCTGGGCAATCGCCTGATCATGATGCACGAGGGCCATGTGATCTACGACGTGGCGGGCGACGAGAAGAAGTCGCTCACCGTCGCCGACCTGCTGCAGAAGTTCGAGGAGGTCTCGGGCGGCGAGCTCGCCAACGACCGCATGCTGCTGAGCTAAAACCTGCCAATAAGGGACAGGTTTATTTTGGCAGGTTTTATCTGCGCAAACGTCAAAACCGCCGCAAAGGAACAGATACCTTTGCGACGGTTTTCGCATATCATGTCGATAATCCAGCGTCAGCAGGAACCACTGGTTAAGAACTAAGGAAACTGCCATGAGAAGACTCCTTCCCCGTCTTGCTTGACCGCCGCACTCCTTGCCGGCGTGCTCGCCGGCGGCCCAGCTTACGCCACCGCGGCCACCCCATCTCAAGTTATCGGCCCGTCCGATGTGATCGGACGGGCTTTTTGGTGGGTATCATGGTTGAATAATCATTAGGAGGTTTTCCCTACATGGAATTGTTTGAACCGATTCTTCATTTCTTTGAGCAGCGCTGGGTCCACAACATCATCTGGGCCGTCATCTTGGTAATAGTCACCGCCATCGCCGCCAAGGTGGCATCCAAGACCCTGCGCCACCTACTCAACCGAGACGACAACCCGCTTCCCGCATCGAGCATCTTCATCAACATCGCGCGTGCCGTCATTTGGATGATCGGCGGCAGCTTTATCCTCGACAACTGCTTTGGCATTAACGCAAACGCGCTCGTCGCCGCTCTTGGCGTCGGCGGCATCGCCATCTCGCTCGGCTTTCAGGACACGCTATCAAACCTTATCGGCGGCATGCAAGTGACCTTTATGGGCATCATCAAGCCCGGCGACAATATCGAGGTCGGCGGCGTGTCGGGCGTGGTCCAGGACATCACTTGGCGCCACACGACCATCGAGGACGCCTGCGGACAGACCATCATCGTCCCCAACTCCAACATCTCCAAGAACACACTCGTGCACCTCATGCCCTTTGGACGCGTTGTCGTTCCCGTCGCGGTGAAGGACACGTCAAAGTGGGACTCGCTCGATGCGCTGGCAGACGAGCTCGCCTGTGCCACCAAGGTCGCCGTTTCACCCATCTCGGGCTTTGACAAGGAACCCTACGTGCTCTTTAGCGAGATCGGCGACTTTGGCATTAAGGGTAAGATCATCTTTATCGTCAGTGACGACAGCACCACCTTTACGGCAGCCGACGCCTGCATCCGCGCCATCGCCCCCATCATCGCCTAAAACCACCGCAAAGGGGACAGGCACCTTTGTGGTGGTTTCGCATCGTGGTACCATGGTTCATATCGTTGTTTAAACGACTAAGGGAGTAGACACCATGGAAGAGGCCTATCGTCAAGCGCGCAAGCGCGGCGAACAGGGACGCCGTCGCGCCATCAGCCAAAGCGAGCATCCATATCTTACGGACCTCGACAGCTTGGTCGCCCAGCTTCCCTGCGGGCAGCGCGAGAACATCGGCCTGCGGGACATTCCGCTCGAAATGGTCGTCGGCACGGTTACCAAAGGTCGCCAGTCCGCCTTTTCGTGTAACTTTATGCCGCTGCTCCCCTGGAATACCGAATTCGCCCGCAAATGGTCCAACCTCTACGATATCCAAATCTCCGAGGGCTACCGCGACCCCATCATCGTCACCGAGTTCATGCACCGCTTTTACGTCCAAGAGGGCAACAAGCGTGTCAGCGTCCTCAAATTCCTTGACGCTCCGACGGTTTCGGCCAAGGTGACGCGTCTGTACCCCGGTAAGTGGGATTCCGTCGAGAGCCGCCTGTACGGTGAGTTTTGCGCCTTTTGGTACGTATGCCCCCTGTACGAGATTGAGTTTTCGCGCGAGGGCAGCTACGAGATGCTTGCCAAAATGCTCGGCCAAGATCTTGTCGAAAAATGGCCTCAAAAGAAGGTCGACTACCTACGTCACACCTTCCTGCTCTTTAAGCGCGCCTATCTTCGCGCGGGCGGCGACCACTTGGACATTACGCCTGCCGATGCCATGCTCGTCTACCTCAACGTCTACAACCAGGACCGTCTGCTGGATACGCCGACGGATATCGTCGTCAACCGTCTGTGCAAGATTTGGCGCGAGCTTGTCATTGCCGGCAAAAGCGACGAGGACAAAGTCGATCTTGTCGAAGCGCCGCAGCCCAACGAGAAAGAGGGCGCACCGACAAAAGCTACCTCGGGCGTGCTCAACTTCTTTATGAGCAAGACCGTCTACTCCACTGCCAATCCCATGCGAATCGCCTTTATCCACGAGTTTCCCTGTGCCACGTCGAGCTGGGACAGCCTACACGACCAGGGCCGCCGGTATCTTGATGAGCACTTTGGCGGCATCGTGCGCACCGAGGCGTTCGAGGACTGCCACGATTCGGACGTGTTCTACGCCGCCGTCGAGACAGCCGTAAAGCACGGGGCGAACGTCATCTTCTCGACCTCACACCGGCTCATGGAATACACGCTCAGGGCGTCAGTCGAGTATCCCCAGGTGCGGTTCCTTAACTGCTCAATCGGCCTTCCCCACCAAAGCGTCCGCTCGTACTTTGGAAAGATGTACGAGGCCAAGTTCCTACTGGGCGCCCTTGCCGCCAGCATGGCCGACAACCACCGTATTGGCTACCATGCGTCGGTCTTCGCCTCGGGCGCGCTGAGCGAAATCAACGCCTTCGCTATCGGTGCCTCGCTGCTCGACCCTCGTGCGCAGATTATCCTCACTTGGGGAGATGTTCCCGCCGGCGGTCTTGCCGAAGCCATGTGTCGCGAGGGCGTGAGCGTCATGACCGGCGCCGATATGTCCAAGTCTCTCGAGGACCCCACCGCCTACGGGCTTCACCGTCTGGTAAACGGCAAGGAAGTTACCGGTATTGCTATGCCGGTATGGAACTGGGGCCGTTACTACGAACTCATCGTACGCAGCCTACTGCACGGCACATGGGACGAGACCGCCGATGACCAGCAGGTGCGCGCCGTCAACTACTGGTACGGTATGAGCTCCGGCGTCATCGATATTCGCTACGCTCCGGGCCTACCCTATCAGACGCGTAAACTTGTGCAGCTGCTTCGCAACGGCATTGTCGAGGGCTCCATCAACCCATTTGGCGGCGAGCTCCACAGCCAGGACGGCGTGGTTCAGATTGAGGGCTTCCCTCCCCTGCCGAGTACGCAGATTGTCGAGATGAACTGGCTGGCTGACAACGTTATAGGCTCGATTCCGCAGCTCGATAACGAGCCGGAGGTCCGTGCCCTATGAATATCCTAGCCATTGCCGATGTAGAGGAGCGCTGCCTGTGGGAATGTTTTCGCAAGGAGCGCTTTGAGGACGTTGACCTGATTCTATCCGCAGGCGACCTGGATCCGGACTATCTTGAGTTTTTGGTCACTGTCATCAACAAACCGCTTGTGTACGTTCGTGGCAACCACGACGACCGCTACGCGCGCCATGCACCGGGCGGGTGCATTTGTGTTGAGGACAGCGTATATGTGTACCGAGGTATTCGCATTGCGGGTCTGGGCGGTTCCATGCGCTACCGCGACGGCGCGAACATGTATACCGAGCGCGAGATGGCAAAACGCATGCGCAAGCTATCGCGAAAAATCGCACTGGTAGACGGATGCGATATTCTACTTACCCATGCACCCGTCGCAGGCATGGGCGACCTGGACGACCTGCCGCATCGAGGATTCGAGTGCTTTAATGCGGCTCTTGAGTCTTGGGGTCCCGACTATATGATTCACGGGCATGTGCACCAAAGCTACGGCCCCAACTTTCAACGCGAGCGCCAACACCCATGCGGAACGAAGATTGTCAACGCCTGCGGCTATACCAAGATCGAAATTGACGAGGCGCGCTACCCCACGCGCGGTTGGAAGGCCGCTTGGCTCAACTCGCAAACCATGCGCCGCGAGCTCAAACGCCACGAAGCAATCGAGTCTTCAACCGCCAGAACCCCCTGGTAACTGCCAACAACCACCACGAAGGGGATAGGCACCTTTATGGTGGTTTTGCTGACTCGTCCGACCTGTCCATCACGGTGCTTGTGTAATTAACGAGAACACTCATTGTTTTGTAAGGACGGCGCTCACGTGCCGTCTTTTTTTGTCAACTTATGCAGTCTCGACCGTGTTGTATGTAGAGGGACCTCGCGAGACGCCTTCCCTATATCCACCACGACCAATTGGAGGTGACACTATGCCTGCACGCCGTAACCGCAATAGCACGCTCCGATGCGATGCCGATCAGATCGAGCGGGAAGCAAAGCGCTTGGTCGACACGTATTCCGACCTCATCCTTCGATTGTGCTATTCGGCCCTTGGATCCGCTGACGACGCTCAAGACATCTGCCAGGACACGCTGATCAAGATTCTCCAACGCACTCAACCGTTCGACTCGCTCGAACACGAACGTGCTTGGGTGATCCGAGTCGCACTGAACGCATGTCGCGATATCGGCCGTACGCACGCGAATCACCCGGTTGTCGACCTCGATTCGCTCCCCGATTTCTGCGCACCCGTAACACATACCGAGCAAGAATTCGCGCAACGCGACTGCGCCATTCTTTCCGCTGTCACGGCCCTGCCTCAAGCACAGCGCATCGCCATCTTTTTGCACTACTACGCAGGCATGAGCATCAGGGAAATCGCAGACGCCGTTCACGCGACGCCAGCTGCAACCGCCCAGCACCTTAGCCGCGGACGTGCGTCACTTCGGCTTTCCTTGAAAGGAGACCACAATGACTACGAATTCGAATGACTATCGCCACGCCCTGGAGCACATTTCGTTTACCGATAATGCGAAGCAGCACATGGCAAACTCGATTGCTCAGTCCGTCGCCTCAAGCGATGCGGCGACCGCTCAAAGCAACTTTAATGGCACGCGACGCAAGCCGCGCATCGCCCGCCATCCCGTAAGAACAGTCGCTCGCATTGCCGCTGTAACGGCAGTCCTCGCTATCGTCATTGGAGGCGCTGGCACGGCTATGGCAACAGGCGTCCTGCCGCTTCCTTCTGACATGCTTTCCGACATCTTTGACGGACCTGCTTCTCAAACCGAGATCATCGACCGTATTGGCCGGCCCGTCGGTGCTAGCTGCTCCAACAACGGAGTCACCGTGACCGCCGACGCCATCATGGGCGACAAGGATATGGTTACCATCGCCTATACGCTTACGTTCGACGATCCCGCTGCCCTGAAAAAGCTTTCCGAGCCGGGCGAGAACGGAACTATCGCCGGAAGTGTCGATGGAAACGTATACGTTGATGGCGAGCATGGCGGCCAAGGCCAATCATGGCTCATTGACAAGAACCCCAATGACTCCAGCATTCAATACTTTGCACAGTTCAGCGTTGAATCACCCGGCCTTATGGGCAGGACCGTCCGCACGCATATCAACTCTCTCGTTGTGCCACGTGCTGGCAAAGAGCTTCCCGAGTATAAGAAAATACTTACGGGCCCATGGGATCTTAAATTCCAGCTGAATTACGAAGATACATCCGTTACGATTCCCGCGCCCAAATCGGTCAACTTTAACGGCACCAAGGCGACGATTCAAGAGGCCACCGTATCCTGCGTTGGCGTTTCAGTCCGCTACAACATAGATCGTTCCATCGAACACGACAACAACAGCGGCAAGATGTCTCAAAACATGGAGGAGTCTATGGATGCCGTTGGCAACATACCCCTCATCGTGACGTTCAAAGACGGTCATGTTGAGGACGCAACCAGCCACAGCGGCTATTTCGCAAATAAACTGGATAACGGCACCACTGATGTCCACAAGACCTGGCCGTTCTCGCAAGTTTGTGACACAGACAAGATTGCAAGCGTACAAATTGGCGATACGGTCATTCCCATGAATTCGTAACGCTACGCGGCTCGTATATGCACCCGGTTCCGCACTTCGCGTCTAAAGATGCGCTGTCATCGAGCAGCGTGAGCGCAAGGCCGCCCGTATGGTCGGCTGGGAACACCTCGTTGCGCTAAAAACCACCACGAAGGGGACCGGCACCTTTGTGGTGGTTTTGCTGACTCGTCCGACCTGTCCCAACGGTTTGTCTCAATCTGTAACAGGTAGGGCCCAAATAATCGGTTAGCTGTTACAGATCGAGACAGACCACGGATGCTCAGCCGAAAATCTCAATCTGTAACAGGTAGGAACGATTTTGCCCCTTAGATGTTACAGATTGAGATATTTGACAGCTTGAATCGGCATCGCCTACAGCGCGGCGACGACCTTGTCGCCCATCGTCGTGGTGCCGAGGATCTTATCTGCCGGGGTGTTGACATCGGCGATGTCACGGGTGCGCCAGCCCTCGTCGAGCACGCGCGCCACGGCGCTCTCGATCCACGCGGCTTGCTCGCCCATGTCGAGCGCGTAGGTCAGCAGCATCGCCACCGACAAGATTTGAGCCAGCGGATTGGCCACGCCGAGCCCCGCGATGTCAGGAGCGCTGCCAGCGCTCGGCCCAAACAGCGATACGCCATCATCCAGCGAGGCAGAGGCAAGCATACCGAGCGATCCGGTAATCTGAGCCGCCTCATCGGACAGGATGTCGCCGAACATGTTCTCCGTCACCACGACGTCAAAGTCTGCCGGTCGACTGATGAGCTGCATGGCGGCGTTGTCGACGAGCAGGTCCTCAAGCTCCACGTCGGAGTACTCCTCGTCTTGCACGCGATGCACGATCTCGCGCCACATGCGGCTCGTCTCCAGCACGTTGCGCTTGTCAACGCTCGTCACCTTGCCGCGACGTTTGCGCGCCGCCTCAAATGCCTGGCGCGCAATGCGCTCAATCTCGTACTCGCGATACTCCATCACGTCGACCGCACGCTGACCGGCCGCACCCGCAGCGCCCGCGCAGGTCACGGATGCGGGCGCCAAAGTCCCACGGCATGTTGTAGCCCATCGTATCGGGGATGTTCACGACCGTGGCACCGGCCTTTACGGCCGCCTCGATAATGCGCACCAGAAACTCCTGATCGGAGCGGCCGGCATCCTCGGCATAAAACTCAACATCGTCAACGAACTTGCGAGCATGTTTGACGGCATGGATCGCTCACTCAATTGCCCTTTCCTCAGTCATATGGAGCTTGTCGCGCAGGTGACTGGTGCTCACACCCAGCCCTGTATGGATACGGGGCCTCTGGGCCGTTTTGAGCGCCTCTGCAGCCACTTCGATATCCCTGTCGACAGCGCGCGTCAGGCCGCATACCGTGCATCGGTCGCCCGCAATCTTGCCAATCTCCTGTACGGAGCGAAAGTCACCAGGACTCGAGATGGGAAAGCCCGCCTCGATAACGTCCACGTTCATGCGCACCAGCTGGCGGGCGATGAAGAGCTTTTCCTCGGTATTCATGCTGGCGCCCGGCGACTGCTCACCGTCGCACAGGGTGGCGTCAAAGATTGTGATTTTGCGGCTTATATGTTCCTCCTGATTGACCGTTTTATGACAGATGGCTTTCAGGAGAGAGAGAAGGCCTAGAGATAGAAAAATACCCGTGTCGCTCATCACGCCTGAAAGCGGAAGACGATAGCGCACCCGGGTACAACAAATCGTTATAGCGAGATTACAACCCTAGCGCGCTATCCAATCTAGTAGCGCTAGGCCTAGGAGCTGTTGCGTGTTCTTAAACATGTTGGGCTCCCTTCGGCCTCGGGTAGTACTACATCGCGCTAAAGTACAACACAAGTAAAACCACCACAAGGGTGCCTGTCCCCTTCGTGGTGGTTTCGTTGACTCAAAAGCAAGAGACCCGGTCCTGCACGAGGCAGAACCGGGTCTCTTTAGCAATGCTTGCTTTGCTCAGGCAGTAACTGTTAGTTACTCAGCCAGGAAGTCGCGCTGGATAGCGGGATCGACCTTGACGCCAGGGCCCATGGTGGAAGACACGGAGATGGACTTGACGTACTTGCCCTTAGCAGAAGAGGGCTTGACGCGCAGGATCTCGGTGTACAGGGCAGCGTAGTTCTCGACGAGCTGCTGCTCGGTGAAGGACTTCTTGCCCAGGGGCACGTGGCAGATGCCGTAGCGGTCGGCGCGGTACTCAACGCGGCCAGCCTTGAGCTCGGAGACCATCTTGGCGACGTCCATGGTCACGGTGCCGAGCTTGGGGTTCGGCATGAGGCCACGGGGACCAAGGATCTTACCGATGCGGCCAACCTTGGCCATCATGTTCGGCGTAGCGATAGCGGCGTCGAAGTTGATCTCGCCCTTCTGAATCTGGGCGACAAGCTCGTCGGAACCGATGATGTCGGCGCCGGCAGCCTCAGCCTCGCGGGCCTTCTCGCCCTCGGCGAAGACGGCAACACGAACGGTCTTGCCGGTGCCGTGGGGCAGGGAGATGGAACCACGGATGTTCTGGTCAGCCTTACGAGTATCGATGCCCAGACGGAAGTGGGCCTCGACGGTCTCGTCGAACTTGGCGGTGTCGAGCTCCTTGATGAGCTTGGCAGCCTGAAGGGGGGTGTAGAGCGTGGCGCGGTCGATCTTCTCGGCAGCGGCGTTATAGCTCTTACCATGCTTAGCCATGTGCATTACCTCCTGTGGTTAAACGGGCGTGAGCCCTCCCACATCGTATCGTGTGCCCTATTGCACACATTTAACGGGCGCCCCGGTCGGAGCACCCGTCATTACCTAAAGAAATCGCTACTCAGCGATGGTGACGCCCATGGAACGGGCGGTACCGGCGATGATCTTCTTGGCGGCGTCAATGTCGTTGGCATTGAGGTCCGGCATCTTGATCTCGGCGATCTTGGTGAGCTGCTCCTGGGAGAGCTGACCAACCTTGTCGGCCTGGGGCTTAGCGGAACCAGACTTGAGGTTCAGCTCCTTCTTGATGAGGTGAGCCGCCGGCGGGGTCTTGGTGATGAAGGAGAAGGACTTATCCTCGTAGACAGAGATCTCAACGGGGATGATGTCGCCCTTCTTGTCCTGCGTCTCGGCGTTAAAGGCCTGGCAGAACTGCATGATGTTCACGCCAGCAGCGCCCAGAGCGGGGCCGACGGGAGGAGCGGGGTTAGCTGCACCAGCAGGAATCTGGAGCTTAATGACGTTGGCAACCTTCTTCTCAGCCATGGTCATTCCTTTCGAATCACGAGTGTGAAGTACTTGCTATATCGTAAGCACGCACGTGTTAGAAGCACTCCTGAGATGAGCAGTCACAGAAGAAGCACGCTCGCGCGAACGGACGAAAACTTAAGCGATGACAGCGACCTGGTTAAAGTCGAGCTCGACCGGCGTCTCGCGGCCAAAGATCATCAGCGTGACCTTGAGCTTGCCAGCCTCGGTGTTAACCTCGGAGACCTTGCCATCAAAGTCGGTAAGCGGGCCATCGGTGACGCGGACGGACGTACCGACCTCAATATCGACCGACGTACGCTTGGGCGAATCGCCCTTACCGGGACGACGAGTCATCTTGTTGTACTCGTCGCGGGAAAGCGGAGCGGGCTTGCCGTTGCCGCCTAGGAAACCGGTGACGCCGGGCGTGTTGCGAACACACGTCCACGCATCGTCATCCATCTCCATGCGAACCAGGACATAACCCGGAAAGATCTTAGAATCCTTGGTCTCGCGCTTGCCACCCTCTTTGATCTCGGTGACGCGCTCCATAGGAATCTCGATATCAAAGATACGGTCCTGCATGCCCATGGTCTCGATACGATGCTCGAGATCGGACTTAACGCGGTTCTCGTATCCAGAGTAAGTGTGAACGACGTACCAACGCTTAGACATGGTTTAGCCCCTCAATCCAGAGAACAGAGCAAGAGCCTCGCCAAAGCCAGCATCGAGCAGAGCGATGACGACGCCGACGACGATCAGAGAAGCGCAAACGACGACCGAGTAGTTCACGAGCTCCTTCTTATCGGGCCACGTGACACGCTTCATCTCGGACTTCACCGAAGCGAAATACTTCTTGGTGCGGGCGAAGAAACCAGGCTTCTCGTTCTTCTTGGACTTCGCAGCCTTCTCGTTCTTCTTGGCAACGGCCTTCTTGGCCTCAACCTTGGAGTTGGCGGCAGCGTTATTGGCAGGCGCCGGCTGCTGAGCCTTCTTCTTGTTCTTCTTGTTGGCCATTTGGGTTACCTCCGCGCAATGCGCTTATACATGAGTAAACCGTAAGCCCCCAATTGGGAGCTTACGGAATAATGACTGGCACGCCAGGAAGGACTCGAACCCTCAACACTCGGTTTTGGAGACCGATGCTCTACCAATTGAACTACTGGCGTATATGACTAAAGACTAGCGAGTCTCTTTGTGCAGCGTGTGGTGACGGCACCAGGGGCAATACTTCTTGATCTCCATACGATCAGGCATGTTCGCCTTGTTCTTGGTGGTCGTATAGTTGCGGCGCTTGCACTCAGTGCACGCAAGAGTAACTAGAGTACGCATGTATCCTGAACCTTTCATATCCGCCCCGTACGGGCACGAGATGGTACTTTATCAGCTCTATGTAAGTGCTGTCAATGAAAACCTCGAATCAATTGGTTCTCGGTGGATCCATTCATATTTGGAACACATCAATGGGGCCAGCGAGATCTAATCGACGGTGTACCCAGAACCATTATCGATCCTCTGGACACCAGCAACGGCTCAATATCCATTGCAGAAAAGAACCCGGCACCCATATAAGTGCCGGGTTCTCTAAGTCAGCTATATCAGAGAGCTAATTTACTCAATGATCGTGGAGACGATGCCCGAACCGACGGTGTGGCCACCCTCGCGGATAGCGAAGCGCAGGCCCTCCTCCATGGCGATCGGGTGGATGAGGTCGCCCTCGATGGTGATGTGGTCACCAGGCATAGCCATCTCGGTGCCCTCGGGGAGCTTGACCGTACCGGTAACGTCGGTGGTACGGAAGTAGAACTGAGGACGATAACCATCGAAGAACGGGGTGTGACGGCCGCCCTCCTCCTTGGTCAGAACGTAAATCTCGCCGGTGAACTTGGTGTGCGGGGTAACCGAACCGGGCTTGCAGAGAACCTGGCCGCGCTCGATATCCTCACGCTTGATGCCGCGGAGCAGCAGACCGACGTTGTCGCCAGCCTCGCAGAAGTCCATGGACTTACGGAACATCTCGATACCGGTAACAACGGTGTTCTGGGTATCCTTGATGCCGACGATCTCGACGGGCTCGTTGAGCTTGAGCTCACCGCGCTCGACACGGCCGGTAGCAACGGTACCACGGCCGGAGATGGTCATAACGTCCTCAACGGCCATCAGGAACGGGAGGTCGTTGTTACGAGCAGGCGTCGGGATGTACTCGTCGACGGCGTTCATGAGCTCGCGGATAGCGTCCATCCACTTGGCGTCGCCCTCGAGAGCGCCCAGAGCGGAACCACGGATGACGGGGATGTCGTCGCCGGGGAAATCGTACTCGGAGAGGAGCTCACGGGTCTCCATCTCGACGAGGTCGATGAGCTCGTCATCGTCGACCATGTCGCACTTGTTCAGGAAGACGACGATGTAGGGAACGCCGACCTGACGGGCGAGCAGGATGTGCTCGCGGGTCTGAGCCATGGGGCCGTCGGTAGCGGCGATGACCAGGATAGCGCCGTCCATCTGAGCAGCACCGGAGATCATGTTCTTGACGTAGTCAGCGTGGCCCGGGCAGTCAACGTGAGCGTAGTGACGGGCAGCAGTCTCGTACTCGACGTGGGAGACGGAGATCGTAATGCCGCGCTCGCGCTCCTCGGGAGCCTTGTCGATGTTCTCGAACGCAGTGAAGTCAGCCTTGCAGCCCTCGGTCTCGGAGAGAACCTTGGTGATGGCAGCGGTCAGCGTGGTCTTGCCGTGGTCGACGTGACCAATGGTGCCGATGTTAACATGCGGCTTAGTGCGCTCAAACTTCTCTTTGGCCATAAAGCCCTCCTCTTAACAGGTCGTCCCCGGACGGGACTTTGCCTTTATACCATAGTGGCTTCTCAACATACTATTGAGAAGCCACCGTGTTACCTATGGTAGCGGTGACTGGATTCGAACCAGTGACGCCACGGGTATGAACCGTGTGCTCTAACCAACTGAGCTACACCGCCGGATGGAGCCTGCAACCAGACTTGAACTGGTGACCTCTTCGTTACCAACGAAGTGCTCTACCGACTGAGCTATACAGGCACTTGACGGGTGGGAGCTATAGGATTCGAACCTATGTAGGCAGAGCCAACGGGTTTACAGCCCGTCCCCATTAACCACTCGGGCAAACTCCCAATCGTTCAAGTATCCGCAGGTCCTTTGGTCTTTTGGACCGCCGCCCCCGCGAACGAAAAAGATAATACGATGCAACCTTGGGGGCTGTCAACGAAAACCTCTAGATACACGGTGCCGGGCGTATCTATATACATTTGACCTGCGGTTTTGTTGAGTTTAGATATGATGGACAGTGAATTTGCATGTAGCGGTGACATTTCCCGAGGGAACACTTTGGCACGGTGGAGTACGCCTACAGCATCGACCTTCGATAACGACCCTCTTGCACTATTACATAGGTCGCGATCGGGCTTCCCTGGCTTGATCGAGCGTGGATTTTCTCCCGTTTGAAATCGAGCGTGGACTTTCTCCCGCTTTTAGCGCGGCTCTAAGGCCAAAGTGGCAGATTATCCACGCTCGTTCTCCAGGCGGGAGAACTATAGAGGCGCAACTACTCGGGCCAGGCCAAAGTAGACCCATAGAGCGGCTCCCCCTTGGTGCAGGGGTAGCGACTCAAGTAACACGACGATAGCAAGTCGAAGAAATAAGTCATGGCATATTTCGAATAAACGCCGAGTCGGTCAATTCCGTTTCCCGCATTACCAAGACGATATACACGGTCAAAAGACCTCGATTTGTCATCGTTGCTAAACGCAGTAATTAGAATCTTCCTGCCCGAACGGCAATCAAGATACTCACGCGCCTGTGACGCAAATAGCCCGGAGACCGATACGAGAATTATCAATGACTGCGAAGCGTCTCCCATGTTTTTCAATTCCGCGACGTTAGCCCCAGCAACTATGCGAACTATCTTGCCCGCATAAAACATTTCCTGCTGAAATCGTACGAGATTGGCGCTTACATTATTGGTGCACCAGATTTCAACGTTTTTATGGCCATCAATTTCGTCGGCAAGGTGCTTAATAGCGATATCGGACACGCCGCTTTCAACCTCAGCGAACATCTCGATCATGCGAACGTCGAGCTCTGCCCTGTACTCCTCGTAGCCAAATTCCTCCTCTCGATGGCTTAAGTCGCTTGGAAAGACTGATTGAGTAAATGATTCTTTCAAATCGCTAAGAGACTGGTAGCCCAATCGATTGCAGAAACGACGAACAGCGGAACGGGTCACGAATGCATCGCGGGTTATTGCGGCAACATTGATTTCGCTCGAACGCCTAATGTGAGCGATGAGATATCGAGCGATGGCGGCATCGTTTGACCCAAACTCGCTGTTGATGATGGAGCTAATGCGATTGAGCACATCGAAGTCATTGATATTCACGTGATCCCTCTTTCCGCTCTCCTCGATATTATGGTTCATTTATTGAATCAAACAGCTTTGGTCGTTCTCCTATGATTCAAATCAGTTGACGTCATCTTAATCGTAATTCCGTCACACGTATCCACCGTGTTGAATGATGGAAAGGGGATTCATGGGCAACGTGAACAACATGCCGTTTCTCTGGGGTTCCGCCACGGCGTCTTATCAGTGCGAGGGTGCCTGGAACGAAGACGGCAAAGGCCTCGGCGAGTGGGATTTCTTTAACCACACAAGCAATAAGAACATCAACCATGTTGACGGTGATGTATCTTGCGACTTCTACCATCGCTATGAAGAAGATATCCGCATGATGAAAGAAGGCGGACAAAACACCTATCGCTTCTCTCTTTCATGGAGTCGAATCATCCCCACGGGTATCGGCGAAGTGAATGAAGAGGGTATCGATTTTTATAATCGAGTCATTGATTGCTGCCTCGAAAATGGCATAGAGCCCAACGTTACGCTGTTCCATTACGATCTGCCATTCACGCTTGCTTGCAAAGGCGGATGGCTGAACAACGACATGGCAGAGTGGTTCTGCAAATACGCCAAGATTTGCTTTGAGCGCTTTGGAGACCGCGTCAAAATCTGGGCTACCGTTAACGAGCCGCATTTCTACAGCTACTGCGTAAACATGTTGGGCAACTATCCCCCCAATCGATCGCTCGACGTTCAGTCGTACATGCAGTTTCAGTACAACCTGATGCGCGCGAGCGCACTCGCAGTCCGAACATATCGTCAAATGGGCTACGACGGCATCATCGGCGCCGTCCACGATGGCGGCGTTGTCGAACTCGACCCGGCAACCGAGCACCCTGATGACGTATTTCGATACGCAGACTTTTTCGCCAATCGCATGATTCTGGCACCAGCGCTTCAGGGTCAACTGCCGCCAGAAATGGACGAAATCCTTGAAAAACTTGGCGTCTCGCTCTATCGATCCCCAAATGACGTAGAAGAATTCAGAGACGGTAAAGTCGATTTTATTGGACTCAACGTGTATTGCCGAGAGTATGTAACCGACTGGCACGGTGGAGAGCTTGCCGTTTCGGCGAACAATAAGGGCGGTTCGAGCAAAAAGGTCGAAGGAAAATGCATTGCGCCCTTGTTTGAAAGCGCCCGCGACAGCAATGTTCCCCGCAATAAATGGGGCCGCGAAATACTCCCAGGTTGCATGTATTCAACCATCATGGATGTCCACGAGCGCTATGACGCGCCCCGCATCTTTATTACGGAAAACGGACATGGCGCCTATGAGCAACCAGACGCAGACGGAATGATCCACGATGATGACCGCATCGAGCTTCTGGGCCAGTTCATCGAGCACATGATGAGGGCTAAGCGCGACGGCGCGCGCGTTGAGGGCTACTACCTCTGGTCGACGATGGATCTGTATAGCTGGATCAACGGCTACGAAAAACGATACGGACTTGTCCATATCGACTTCGAGAACAATCTGGAGCGCACCCCCAAAAAGAGCTGGTATTGGTACCGAGACCTTATCTCGAAGTATCAGGAGCAGGAAGGTTAGGAGAAAGAGATGAAATATCAGGCAATGTCCGAAACAGTCCTAAAGGCTGTTGGCGGCAAAGAGAACATTACATCGGTAACTCATTGTGCGACGCGCCTTCGCATCGACGCACGAGACACCTCGATCATCGATCTCCAGCTCGCCAAATCGGCCGATCAGGCGCTCGGGGCAGTAGTCAGCGGTGGCCAGCTTCAGGTGATCATCGGCCCCAACGTCACCGAGGCTTACAACGACTTCCTCGACTTCGCGGGAATCGAAGTCGGCGGTGGCACGGTTGCCGACGATGCCCAAACCGCCAAAGACCTTGCAGAAGGCATTAAAAGCGGTAACACCGCCATGGGCTTGATTGAGAAATTCGGGAACGTCTCTGCACAGGTATTCATGCCCATCGTCCCGGCGCTCATCGTTGGCGGACTCATTCTTTCGATCAAGAATCTCCTGGTCAATTATTGCGGATTGAGCACCGATAGCGGAACCGCCCAGGTCCTGTTGGCGATCTTTAGCGCTTCGTTTAGCTTCTTACCCGTTTATCTTGGTTATCAGCTCGCGGCCGTCATGAAGATGCAGCCCATCATGGGCGCATTGCTGGGCGCGATCATGATCAGCTCGTCCATTAGCGGTGCCGAGGGTCTCGACTTTCTTGGTATTCCCATCCCGACGAACGACTATTCGAGTACGGTAGTGCCCATCGTACTGGGCGTTGTATTCATGTACTTTGTCGACCGCGGCCTTCAGAAGATCATTCCCGACGTTACCAAACTGTTCTTGAAGCCGCTGCTCACCATGATCATCGTCGTGCCCGTCGAGCTTATTATCCTTGGCCCCGCCGGCAGCATGATGGGCTACGCGCTGAGCGATGCCGTCACGTGGCTTATGGACAACGTGGCATTTATCGCTACTCCGATCCTGGCAGCCCTTAACCCCTATTTCGTCATGCTCGGTCTCGATAAGGCTTACATCGCAATCGAAGTTACGAGCCTGGCGCAGCTCGGTTGGGCACCCATTATCTTTGGATTCATCTCGAACCTCTGCATTGGCGGCACGAGCCTCGCCCTGGCAACTGCCATGAAGGGAAACAAAGAGAAGAGGGGTATGGTCACCACGGTTGCCGTCACCGCACTCTGTGGCGTAACCGAGCCCGCGTTCTACGGTTGCCTCATCGAGCGTCCCCGCCTGCTTGTCGGCACGGCAATCGGCGCGCTCTGCGCTGGACTCCCTGCAGGCATCTTTGTTCTGAAAGAGTATGTTGCGGGAGCATGCCCCGGCCTTCTTTCGGCACTCATCTTTATCGCTCCCGATGGGTCCATGGGTAACTTCGTGCTGGCATGCGTTGTCGCCATCATCGCCATCGTCGTCTCCTTCATCGCTGCACGCGTGATCATCAAGAAGAACCCCAGCTATATTGAGTAGATGCCCGCTGTTTGCATTGGGGACATCCTCGGCAGACCATTAGCAAGAACCCAAGAAGTTCCTTAGGAGCTCGATTAATCCATTCGGATTCCTGAGGCACAAACGACCCCGATTCCACAATGAAATCGGGGTCGTTGTTTCTAAAGCCGTCGATAGACAATCGGTGTTTACCTTAGCTCCCTATCCAAGTTAATTATCCACGCTCGTTCTCCGGTCGGGAGATTTTCTTAGCTCGCGTATCCAGAAATCCACGCTCGAGCAGGACATCCAGATCCGCGCCCGCCCTTGTCTCGATCTGTAACAGCAAGAGGCCTATTCCGCTTCTACATGTTACAGATCAAGATATTCCTAAAACACCCTAAGTTTCATCTCAATCTGTAACAGTTAGATGCCGAATATCGGTCTTGGTGTTACAGATTTAGACAAACTGGAGGACGAGACAAACCAAAAACGGGATGGGCGCTAACCCGATGGCGCACCACCTAAATAGAAACGGGCTCTGTCCCTCTTGGAGACAGAGCCCGAAACTCTCATGGAGCCAGTGACAGGAATCGAACCTGCAACCCACTGATTACAAATCAGTTGCGCTACCGTTGCGCCACACTGGCACACTTGGCGCTTTCGCGCGAAGCCAATTAAGAATAAAGGAATTGCTGACGAGGCGCAACAGACCCTTCGACCGACCACATCTCAAAACTATTCGCCAGAACGAATAGTTTTATCTGTTCGCCAAAACAAAAAACTATTCGTTTTGGCGACGGCAACGGGCTGGCCAATTGGGAAACGGGTCTCTATAGATACTCCCCTACCTCCCGCGAAGGGCCTTGAGCTTGGCCAGGGCATCGGGGCTCAGGCGGCTGCCCAGGGTCATCTTGATCTGCGGAGCTTCCTCTGCCTCGTGAACATCGTTATCTATCTGCTTGATCTCGTCCACCAGCATGCGGCTCGAGATGCGCGTAACGCCCTTACCCATGACGACGGCCTGGATCGTGCCGTCGCTCGACACCACGGAGCACGCGCGGCCTTCCTCGCGCGCCTCGATGCAGAGCTTCTGCACCACGGTGTCGGCCGATACGCCCGTCGGCGAAAACTCGATGCGCACGCCGCGGGCCGGCAGGTTGGGGCGCTCGCTGGAGATATTGCCCGCGCCGTCAAACACAATCACAGCCTCGTAGCGGCCCTGGGCAAACGCGGCAACATCGTTGATGAGTGCCGTGCGCGCCATATCGTGAACGTCGCTGGAATACGGATCATCGGAATGGCCGTAGACGAGCTTTTCGTAGCGCGGCGTGCAGTGAATCACGTTGTAGCCGTCGACTACCAGCAGCTCAGGCTTATTGGAGTGCACCGTCGAGACCGGATCGGCGATGGCCTGCGCAAACGCATTGCCGCCCACGCCATAGGTCGCGGCCGATACAATCGGCTTGGCCGAGCCCTCACCAAAGCGCTTAGCCTTGGACTTGACGCGGTTCTTTTTGGACATGCGCTACTCCTCCCCCATGAGCTCGCCGGCGTTGCGGCGCAGCCACTCAAAGCACAGCGCCGTGGTCGCCTGGGCCACATTGAGGCTCTCGGTCATGCCGCGCTGGGGAAGCTTGGTCAAAAAGTCGCATTTCTCAAGCACCAGGCGCGAGATGCCGTCGCCCTCGGAGCCCATGACGAGCGCCACGCGGCCCTCGAAGGGAGCATCCCAGCAGCTGCCCTCGGCGTGCTCGGAAGCACCGCCCACCCAAAAGCCAGCGGCCTTGAGGTCGTCGAGTGCTCGGGCAATGTTGGGAACCTGCGCGATGGGCAGGTGCATGACGGCACCGGCAGAGGTCTTATAGCTGCCCACCGTTACGCCAGCGGCGCGCTTGTTGGCAATGATGACGCCCGCCGCGCCCACGACCTCGGCAGAGCGCACGATGGCACCAAAGTTACCGTCGTCGGTCACATGATCGAGCACGACGACGAGTGCCGGGCCATCGCCCGCGCGGCCGAGGATATCGGCAACATCGGCATAGGGGAAATTGCCCACCTCGAGCGCAATGCCCTGGTGAGCGCCATGGCTCGACAGCGCATCGAGCTGTGCGCGCGGCACATACTTAATGCGGACGCCCGAGGCATTGAGGTCATCGATCAGGCGCGACAAGGCGGCATCGCGCTCCCCGCCCTCGGCGATGAGCGCGCACTTGACGGGAAAACCAGTGCGTAGCGCCTCGGCGGCAGCACGGCGACCTTCGATAAACTCGCCCTTGGGAGCCTGGACAGCGTCGCGGCTGCGATCGCACTGCAGACGTGCGGCCTGGGTGCGATCGCGCTGGCCCTTGGAAGCGGCAGCGCGGTCATTGCGGCGAATCGGACGCGAGCCAGAAGCAGCCTGCTTGCCGCCACGAGGCGCACGCTTGCGATTGTCGGCCATAAAACGGCCTCCTTTAAAAAATTTTCAAACAGGACAAAAGAAGCGACCACTTAAGACGAATAGCTCAAGCGGTCGGTACGGGTTTTCCAAGTGCCCGAGATTGCCGTGAAAGAGGAGCGACGCGTACTTGAGTACGCGAGCGACGGTTTGAACGGCAAGGTCGGGTGCTTGGGAAACCCGCGGGGATTAGAGAGATTTGATACGGGTGCCGGCGGCGGTATCCTCAATGGTGAGGCCCAGGTCCTTGAGCTGATCGCGGATGGCGTCGGCCAGATCCCAGTTCTTGTCGGCGCGGGCCTCGGCGCGGGCCTCGAGAATCTTGGCAGCAGCCTCGTCCACGTCGTCGCCCGTGTAGGCGACCAGGCCGGCGGCAACGCCCAGCAGACCCAGCGGCAGCTCGACCTTGGGCTCGGGAAGCTCAACACCAAACGTGTCGAGCAGCTCGACCAGCGTATCAGCGGCGGCCAGGGCAGCGGTCTTGTCGGCAGCGTCGCCCGCCTGCTCCAGGTACTGGTTGCACTCGGTCACAAAGCCAAAGACGGCACCCATGGCGCCGGCGGTGTTAAAGTCGTCGTCCATGCACTCCTTAAAGGCGGCACGGGTCTCGGCGGCCTTGGCGGCAAACGCCTCGGCGGCAGCCTCATCGGCATCGGCCGTCGCGTGGTTCGCGGCCCAGCGCAGGTTCTCGACCGTACCGGCGATACGCGTGAGCGAATTCTCGGCACCCTCCAGGCGCTCCCAAGAAAAGTCGAGCGGCGAGCGATAGCTCGTCTGCAGCATCAGCAGGCGCAGGGCGGCAGCGGAGTGCTGCTCGAGGACCTCGGCCAGCGTAAAGAAGTTGCCGAGCGACTTGGACATCTTCTCGCCGTCTACCAGCAGCATGCCCGTGTGCATCCAGGTGTTGGAGAAGCCCTGGTGCCAGGCGCAGGTGGCCTGGGCGCACTCGTTCTCGTGATGCGGGAAGGCAAGGTCGGAGCCGCCGCCGTGGATGTCGATCGGGGTGCCCAGGTAGCGATGTACCATGGCGGCGCACTCGGTGTGCCAACCGGGACGGCCTTCGCCCCAGGGGCTCGGCCAGCTGGGCTCGCCGGGCTTGGCAGCCTTCCACAGGGCAAAGTCGAGCGGGTCGTTCTTGTCCTCGTTCTCCTCGATGCGCGCGCCAACCATAAGGTCGTCGATGTTGCGGCCCGAGACCTGACCATAGTTGGAATCGCTGCGCACGGCAAAGTACACGTCGCCGTTATCGGCGGCGTAGGCGTGGCCCTGCTCGATGAGCGTCTTGATCATGGCGATCATGGGGCCGATCTCTTTGGTGGCGCGGGGGCGCACATCGGGATCGAGCACGTTGGCGGCACGCATGACGCCGATGAACTTGTCGGAGAACTCCGTCGCGACCTCGGCAGCCGTACGGCCCTGCTCGTTGGCGCGCTTGATGATCTTGTCGTCGACGTCGGTGAGGTTCTGGGCGAACGTGACCTCGTAGCTGCTCGCGATGAGCCAGCGACGAATCACGTCAAAGCTGATGAACGTGCGGGCATTGCCGATGTGGATGTTGTCGTAGACCGTGGGGCCGCACACGTACATGCGGACCTTGCCGGACTCGATGGGCTGGAACTCTTCCTTTTTATGGGTAGCGCTGTTGTAGATACGCATTCGTTACTCCTTAACGGTTTTCTGTAGCAGGCAGACGGCCCAGGCGCCGATTCCCTCGCCCTGGCCTTCCCAACCGAGCTTTTCGGTCGTAGTGGCGGCGACGCCCACGTTTTCGACGTCGACGCCCAGGGCATGGGCAAGGTTGGCGCGCATGGCATCGCGGTGCGGGGTGATCTTGGGTTGCTGGCAGGCAATGGTGCAATCGGCATCGACAAACTCAAAGCCCAGCTCGCGCGCATAGTCCATCACGCGAGCGAGCAGCACCATCGAATCGGCACCCTCGTAGGCGGGATCGGTGTCGGGGAATAGCTTGCCGATGTCTCCCCCGCGGCAGGCGCCCAGAATGGCGTCGGCCAAGGCATGCGCGAGCACATCGGCATCCGAGTGGCCCAGCAAGCCGCGCTCGTAGGGAATGTCAACCCCGCCGATGATACATCGACGCCCCTCCACCAAACGGTGGACGTCGTAGCCGTGGCCAATGCGCAGGTTACTGAACATGGGGAAGGTCCTCTCCCTCGGCCATGCGGCCAAGCAGAATCGCGGTTACGGGACGCAGGTCCTCGGGCACCGTCACCTTAAGGTTATCGCGCGGGCTCTGGACACAGCGGACGCGCCCGCCCATGCGCTCGACCAGCGAAGAATCGTCGGTCCCGATAAAGCCCTCGGCGATAGCTGCGGTGTGGGCGCGCTTCATAGCGCCGACGTTAAAGATCTGCGGCGTCTGCGCGGCCCAGTAGAGCCCACGCGGCGGCGTCTCGACGATATTGTCGCCGTCGACGATCTTGAGCGTGTCGATCGCGGGCTGACCGCATACGACACCGTCGAGCGAGCGGTCGCCCACAAGCACGTCGATCGCATGATCGATGGCCTCGGTCGTGATAAGCGGACGGGCGCCGTCGTGGATAGCGACATATTCGAAACCCGTCGGTACCGCATGCACGCCGGCACGGGTGGAGTCCTGGCGGGTATCGCCGGCATCGGCAAAACTGATGGGCGTGTCATAGTCAAACGGGCTGATGGCCAGGCGGCGCATCTCGGCACGGCGCTCGGCAGGGCACACCACCACGATGTGGCCGACCTTGTCGCTACGATCGAACGCGCGGATGGACCAGCTCATGAGCGGACGGCCCGCCACGTTAACGAGCTGCTTGCCGCCGGGATTTCCAAAGCGCTGGCCGCTGCCGCCGGCAACGACCACGGCGCATACGGGCGCCATTATGCGTTCCCCTGTTTGGTACCCTTCATGCGGTACAGGGAGTCCGCAAGAATGGCAGGGTTGTTGACGCCAAAGTCGCCCAGGCGCTCCGGATCCTCGCTGATGTCATCCATGAGCTCCTGCAGCGAGCCGTACTCGTCGACGATCTTCTCGGCCACGCCGTCGCGCACGACGGACACGCGCGAAAGCGTGCGCAGGCCCAGCGGCGTCATGACGGAGTCCTCGTCCAGGTCGTCGTAACCCAGAACCGCCGCCACATGCTGTGGGTCGGACAGGTCCTTAGGCGTCATACGGCTCAGGTTGGCGCGGATCTTTTCGGCATTGGCCTCGGAGGAATCACTCGCATAGTCGCGAATCATCAGGTCGTACTCGGTATCCATGCTGGAGCCGGCGAGCTGCTCGAGCTGCATCTGCACGAGCTTGCCCTGGTTGCCCAGCTTGACAATGCAATCCTTAAGCTCAGTCTTTGCCTGCTGCATGATCTCGAAGCTCGAGAAAATCCCGGTGATATCGGCGAGCGTAACGTAGTCATCGAGCTCGAGGGCCGTCAGACGCAGCAGGGAGCGGTCGAGCGACTGACGGGTGGTCTGAAGCGTGGCGACGAGCTGGTTGACCGAGCTCATGATGGTGGTGACGGGCTGGATCTCATAGCTCTTGCCGTGAACGTACACGTTGACGACGGCACGACGGGCCGAGA
Source organism: uncultured Collinsella sp. (assembly GCA_902466075.1). Classification (GTDB taxonomy): domain Bacteria; phylum Actinomycetota; class Coriobacteriia; order Coriobacteriales; family Coriobacteriaceae; genus Collinsella. The sequence continues at coordinate 33,494 of CABQQA010000005.1, read as the reverse complement.
CCGAGATCACGATGGCATCGGTGAGCACCGACATGCGAGCGGCAGTGCGGTGACGCATGCCCGTCTCGCTCGTGGCAAGCGAGGGATCGGGATTGAGGTGGAAGTTGGCGCGCAGGATCTGGGTGAGGTCGCCGTCGATAACGATGGCACCGTCCATCTTGGAGAGCTCGAACAGGCGGTTCGAGGTGAACGAAATGTTGAGTGGGAAGCCGTCGTTACCGGCAGCGAGCACGTTTTCGGTGTCGCCGACGCAGATAAGGGCACCCAGGTGACCGGCGATGATCATGTCGAGGGCGGTGCGGATCGGCTGACCAGGTGCCGTCAGGCGGATGGCCTGTTCCATACGCTTTTGCAGCTCGTTCTTATCCAAGGCATCGCTCCCATCGCATACGCTCCATAAACGCTAAATAGTTTCTCACGGTTTGTCCCCGCGGCGCTCGCGAAATCCGATGCTTACAGAATGAGCGAACACCGCTGAGAGCCTCAACCCAAATGAGCTGTTCATGTGGTAGCATCGGGATTCACATGAATGAGGGAGTAGTCGCGTGACCGGGTTCGCCTCCGGTGGCGCGGCAAGTCAACATACTGGCCGACACGGTCTGGCTTGCCTTAATGAACGAGACTCGTGGTTGTACGCGCGGCGCGTACGCCACGGGTCTTTTTTGTTGCTCCCCTGTCAGAAGTACACGCGGGTTCGCCCGCAAGGAGGGAGCCAAACCATGGGACTCGTAGAGCTCGTGCTGCTCGCCATTGGCCTTTCGATGGACGCCTTTGCCGTATCCATCTGCAAGGGCCTTGGCATGAAGAAGATCAACCTTAAGGTCGCCGTAGTGCTCGGCCTGTTCTTTGGCGGCTTCCAGGCCGGCATGCCCGTGATCGGATGGGCGCTTGGCAGCCAGTTTATGGGCATCATCGGCCCCATCGACCATTGGATTGCCTTTATCCTTTTGGCCTTCATCGGCGGCAAAATGCTGTGGGAGGCTTTTACCGAGGACGAGGATGAAGGCGACGGCAAGAATGCCGAAAAGATTGAACTGAGCGAGTACCTGATCCTCGCCATCGCCACTTCAATCGACGCCCTGGCCGTGGGCATCTCGTTCGCCGCGCTTTCGGTCGACATCGTTCCCGCCGTATCGCTTATCGGCGTCACAACGTTTATCTTCTCCGTTGCCGGCGTAGCGATCGGCCACACCTTTGGCGCGCGCTACGAAAAACCTGCCACCATCGTGGGCGGCATCGTGCTCATCCTCATCGGACTTAAGATCTTGCTTGAGCATCTGGGGATTTTGGCGCTGTAACGCCAAACACAATCGCTCAAAACTCAACGCCAGTACAAGGCCTCATGCAAAGTTTTGCATGAGGCCTTTTCGTGCAGACTTTTGCATGTCATACTGATATGCAAAAGTCTGCACGTTAGGAGATCGCCGTGAATACCCTTCCCATCACCACACCGCGCCAAGCTGGCATCTACGTGCGCCAGGCACGCGAGGCTCAGGGTCTCACCCGTGCCGCCCTCGCCAAAACGGCCAGTGTTTCAGAGCGCCTGCTCGCATCGCTCGAGCTAGGAGACGCCACCGGCATTCGACTCGACAAGTTGCTGTCCGTCTTTAACGCACTCGGCATAGGTCTCTTTGCGCAAAGCGATAACGACTCCATCGCATCGCCCTCCGAACATCCGACGACGAAAGCGGACCTCCCTATCGCGAACTCGAATGCCCTGCCAAAGCCAAGCGTAGGCAGACGACCCGCTCGACAGGGAACGCCATCTTCCTATGGTGCCTTGCTGGCCCAAATCGCAGCCGAGCAAGGCCTTTCCGACACTTCAGACCTCTCCTTTGACTGTAAGGTTGTGAAATAAATGGCAGAGATGGAGCTTGCGACCCTCATTTGTGGCGAAATCGCAGGCACTCTCCGGCAAGACGAGCATGGACTCTGCAGCTTTGTATACGCCCCAACCTATCGCGGAGCACCACTATCGCTTACAATGCCGCTTTCCAATCGCACGTATGGCCATAACATCGTCCGCCCGTTCCTATTTGGCCTTTTGCCCGACAGCCAAGAGCAGCGTCGCGCTATTGCCGCCGAGCATGACGTTGCATCCAACAACCCCGTCGCCCTCTTGTGCCATATCGGTCTTGACTGCGCAGGGGCCGTTCAGTTTTGTCGAACCGATCAATTAGGCGCCGCCCGCGGCAGGGTCTCGGCATACCGCCCGCTTACCAATTCTCAAATCGCTCACAAGCTCAAAGCAATTCGCGATGACGAAAGAGAGACATGGATGGGCTCCAACGAAAGCTGGTCCCTGGGCGGCAACCAAGGCAAATTTGCACTAGCTTGGCATGATGGCCAATGGTGCGAATGTCTAGGGTCATCCCCCACTACCCATATCTTCAAAAATGGTGTCGTTGGGTTCAAACATCAGGCCTTAAACGAATTCGTCTGCATGAAAACGGCTCGGCGTGTTGGCATTCCAACTGCCAACGTCTCCTATTGCACATTTGAAGACGAAGCCGCGCTCGTCGTTGAACGGTACGACAGAATTGTCAATAGCAGCGGAAATATCGAAAGGCTGCATCAGGAGGACTTTTGCCAGGCGCTCGGTGTATTGCCAAGCCAGAAATACACCGCCGACGGAGGACCAACCACACGAGACATCCAAGAACGACTGATTAACACAGTCCCCCACCACATGAATCTTGTGCTTTTTACCTATATGTTGTTCTATAACGCCATTATCGGAGCACCTGACGCACACGCTAAAAACTACTCGCTCATCCTAGGTAAAGGCACAAACGCAGCGCTCGCACCCATGTACGATGTCGCATCGGGCTTGGCGTACGAGCGTATGCGCCGCCGGGCGCGCCTTGCCATGAGCGTTGGCGGCGAAAATCGAGTGGGGCGCATCGGTCCAGGCGCTATCCGCCGATACCACGGTATGGGCGACCCCGCGCTGGAGGCGGCGCTCACCGATGCCGGGCTATCCGAGAAGTTTTGCTTTGCGACCATGATGGATCTCGCCTACGAGGTGCCCATTTGTATGGAAGAGATCATGGACGAATACGCCGACCTGCCCGGCATGGCGGACCTGCGCGAGCATATGCTCGGCCCCGTCCGCGAAAACTGCCAGCGCACCCTCGACCTCATCAAGGCGGATATGGGCTAGGCGCCAATCAATCCACATTTCTTAAAAGAAGAGGGGGGGGCACCCGTCGCAAAAGTTCGGATGCCCCCTCTCGTAATGTCATTTGCAATCCGCTAGCACGTGGCTCGAACTGCTGCTAGCGCGACCCTTACGCGGCAAGGCGCTTGAGGACGTCGATGAGCAGCTCGTAGAAGCGCTCGGCAGAAGCGAGCTCCATGCTCTCGTCCGGGGTGTGGACATCGGAGAGCGTCGGGCCCACGGCGATGGCGTCCAGGCCGTGCAGGGCCTCAGCAAACAGGCCGCACTCAAGGCCAGCGTGAATGGACTCGATGCGCAGCTCGGAGCCAAAGAGCTCGCGATAGCTCTCGACAAAAACGTCGCGGACCGGCGAATGCTCGGCATAGCTCCAGCCGGGATACTCGAACTCGAACTTGGCGTCGAAGCCCAAGACATCGGCCAGCGTCTGCAGGCGGTCCTTGAACTCGTTCTGCAGCGAGGTGATCGAGGAGCGCGGGGACAGCATGATCTTGACCTGGTCGTCGGAAGTGGCGACCACGCCGATGTTGGAGGAAACCTCGACGGAGCCGTCGGTGGCGACGTTGCGGCGAATCACGCCATTAGGGGCAAGACGCAGGGCGCGGATGAGGGCAAGCGCGGACTTCTGATCCATGGCCTCGACCTCGGCGTCGTCGGCAATCTCGACGGTGCAGGTAAAACCGGGGTCGAAGACCTCGAGCTCGGCAGTGACGTCGGCGATGATGTCCTTTGCGATCTGGGCCGCGGCCTCGGCGGCAGCGTGGTCGGCGTAAACCAGCTCGGCCTTGCACTCACGGTTGATGGCGTTATCCTTAGTGCCGCCGTTAAAGCTAACGATGGCGGGCTCGCCGGCGACCATCAGGCGGTCGATGATGCGGGCCATGATGAGGTTGCCGTTGCCGCGCTCCAGGTTGATATCGTTGCCGGAATGACCACCCAGTAGGCCGGAGATGTCGAGCGTGAGGGTGCTGCCGGTCTTGTGCTCGCGCACGATGGGGCAGGTGTAGGTAACAACGACGCCGCCGGCGCAGCTGACGGTGGCAACGCCCTCTTCCTCGGAGTCAAGGTTAATCATGGTGCGGGCGCTAATCTGGGACTTGTCGAGCGTCTCGGCGCCGACCAGGCCAGTCTCCTCGTCGGTGGTGAATACGCACTCGAGGGCGGGGTGAACGATCGAATCGTCGTTGAGCACAGTAAGCATCAGAGCGACAGCAATACCGTTGTCGGCGCCCAGGGTGGTGCCGTTAGCGGTGAGGACGCCGTCCTTCACGACCAGGTCGATACCGTCGGTCGTAAAGTCGTGCTCAACAGAGCCCAACTTGTCGCACACCATATCGATGTGGCCCTGCAGCATCACAGTCGGGGCATTCTCGGCGCCGGCAGAAGCGGGCTTGCGAATGATGACGTTGTAGACCTCGTCCTGGTACACATCGAGGCCGCGCTCCTTGGCAAACGCAACCAGGAAATCGCTGATGCCCTTCTCGTTGCCAGACCCACGGGGGATCGCGCTGACCTCCTCAAAGAAATGGAACAGCTGGGCGGGCTCGTAGCCGGTGATCTTGTAATCCATGGTGCCTCCTTGGCGCAACTGGTTAGACAGTAAGACATGCGCCTTGTATATTCCCAGACTTTGCGTGCATAAACCAGTCGAAAACGCCGAGCGCCCTCGCATCATCGGCTAACGGCGGGGAAACGCCACTTTATCAAGGTAAAGCAATCTAGACGGGCCGTGCAGAGGGAACGTTGGACCCCCCAACCAACTTCAACGCCTGTTGAACATTAATGCATACACCATTGGTATGTTTAATAAGATTCTTGTCCTCCGTCACGACGTAATCGGCATCAATGCGATTGGCGACGCCCAGCATCAGGTCGTCCTCAAAGTCGTTGTGATGATACTTGAACACAAAGGAGTCGAAGACCTCGTCTGCACCGACCGGCGCGATGAGGGCGAGCTCGCGCATCTGCCGAACGCATGCCCAGGCCGTTTCGTCCGCCGCCGCAATGGCGTTATCGCTCAGCGAACCATTCTTCCTTCGGCACTCCTGCTTGATTGCCGCCGAGACAAGATACGAGACATCTTTGACCGAAAGAGACGAGGCAAACAGGGCAATCTGCTCCGAGACATCGGCAATCTCGATCAGATGGACGACATTTGCCGTACGGTCGGACCTGCCAGAAAAATAATCCATCCATACGTTGGTATCGATTAACAGCTTGAGGACGCCTTCTGTGCTCATAGTTCCACCCACTCGGGATAGCGCTCCGCCATGGCCTCCTCATAGAGGTCGTCATAGTCTCCCGAGAACTCAGGGATGGGGATGCCGTATTTGAGGCACGAATCGCGAACGATATGGCTGCCTTGCGCGGCCCTTGACTCCATGCGCCGGGGCTCCACTCCGTCAGAAACCGGAGCCGCCGCGTCTTCCTTCGAGGGCATGCGTCCGTTAACGACCAGATACTCCCAAAGTGTCCGAACAGCTTGTGACGGCGTCATGCCAATATGAGTCAGGACGGCGTCTCCCGCCTCTTTGAGCTGGCGATCTATACGCACGTTCATCTGAACTGGCCGCGTGTCGAGTATTGACGTAGGCATATCAGCTCCTTTGCTATACTAAATCTCGATTTTAGTATAGCACGGCAGATTGAAGCGCATTTCAATAGAAATGAGGGCGCTTCCTTATCGGAAACGCCCCCGTTATACAAGGTATGTTTAATCCCTACAGCGCACCAGAGCCGGCTTGCATCATACCGCCGGGGCCCGAGGTCACGCCGCCGCTCACGGGCGCGGCGTTGCCGGTGTGCGGTGCCGCCGGGGCGGTATCGCCACCGAGCGTGCCCGCCGGACGCGGTGCCGGGATCTCGCCCGTGCCATGGCTAAAGACAAACTTGCCATCGGCCACGTCGCACAGGACGGTATCGCCCTCACCCCACTCGCCGGCCAGAAGCTCCTCGGACAGCGGGTCCTCGATGAGCTTTTGAATAGCACGGCGCAGCGGACGCGCACCGTTGGTGAGGTCGGTGCCCTCGGCCACGATCTTGTCATAGGCCGCATCGGTGAGCTTGATGTTCATGCCGTTGGCAATCAGGCGCTGGCGCAGATCGTCCACCAGCAGGTGAGCGATCTTGGTCAGGTTCTCGCCCGAGAGCTTCTGGAACACCACGATGTCGTCGATGCGGTTGAGCAGCTCGGGGCGGAACAGGCGCTTGAGCTCGCCCATGGCGCGGCCGCGGATCTCACTCGAGGTGAGGCCCTGCTCGCCGGTGGTGCCAAAGCCAACGCTTGCATCCTGCGCAATCTCGCGGGCGCCCACGTTGGACGTCATGATGATCACGGTGTTGCGGAAGTCGACCGTCTTGCCCTGGCTATCGGTCAGACGACCCTCTTCCAGCACCTGCAGCAGGATGTTGAAGATATCGGGGTGCGCCTTCTCGATCTCGTCGAACAGCACGACCGAGTACGGGTGGCGACGAACGGTCTTGGTGAGCTGGCCGCCCTCATCGTGACCGACGTAACCCGGAGGGCTGCCGATGAGCTTGGAGACCTCGAACTCGCTACCGAACTCGGACATGTCGAAGCTGATGAGTGCGTCCTTGCTGCCAAAGAGGTACTCGGCGAGCGTCTTGGCAAGCTCGGTCTTGCCCGTGCCGGTGGGACCAAGGAAGATAAAGCTGCCGCCGGGGCGACGCGGGTCCTTGAGCGGCGAGCGGCTGCGGCGCACGGCCTTGGCAACGGCCTCGACAGCCTCATCCTGACCGATGATGCGCGTCTTGAGCACGCTTTCGGTCTGCAGCAGGCGCCGGCTCTCGCTCTCGGTAAGCGAGGATACCGGCACGCCCGAAGTCACGGACACGATATCGGCGATCTGACTCACATCGATGGTGAGCGGGCTGGCGTCGAGCTCGGCGGTCCAGGCAGCCTTGGCCTCGGCGAGTTCAATCTCGGCAGCCTTCTGCTGCTCGGTGATCTCGGCGGCCTTGTTCATGTCGTCGCTCTCGGTGGCCTCCTGCGCGGCGGCCTTGAGCTCCTCTATGCGATGCTCGGCCTCGCGCACCGGCTCGGGCGCGCGGTTGGCGGCGATGCGAGCGCGGGCACCGGCCTCGTCAATGAGGTCGATGGCCTTATCGGGCAGGAAGCGATCCTGGATGTAGCGGTTGGAGAGGTTCGCGGCGGCCTCGATGGCACCCTGCGTGTAACGCACGTGGTGGTGCTCCTCGTAGCGTGGCTTGAGCGCAGTCAGAATCTTGACGGTGTCCTCGACACTCGGCTCCTCGACATCGATGGTCTGGAAGCGACGCTCGAAGGCCGGGTCCTTGGTGAGGTACTTGCGGAATTCCTCGGCCGTGGTGGCGCCGATAATCTGGAAGGCACCGCGCGCGAGCACAGGCTTGAGCATGGAGCTCGCGTCGATGGAGCCCTCGGCAGAACCGGCACCGATGATGGTGTGCATCTCGTCGATAAACAGGATGACGTCGTCGGCTTCGGTTGCCTCCTGGATTACGTTCTTGAGGCGCTCCTCAAACTCACCGCGGTACTTGGCGCCCGCCACGAGGCCCGGCAAGTCGAGCGTCCAGATGTTCTGGTTCATAAGGTTCTCGGGCACGTTGCCGGCTGCAATCTGCTGAGCCAGACCCTCGACGATGGCCGTCTTGCCCACGCCGGGGTCGCCCAGAATGAGTGGGTTGTTCTTGGTGCGGCGCGAAAGAATTTCCATCATACGCTGGACTTCCTTTTCGCGACCAATCACCGGATCGAGTTCGCCGTCGCGCGCCTTCTGCGTAAGGTTGGTCGCGAACTGCTTAAGCGTATCGGTGCCGCTCCCCTTTTGCTGGGAGGCATCCGAGCCGCTAAAGAACGGCAGGCCCGTACCGGGACGACCAGCACCGGCGCCAGCGAGCGGGCGCTTCTTATCCTGGTCCTTGGCGGTGAGTTTCTCGATAGCCTTTTTGATGGAGGCGGACGACACACCCAGGCGCATGAGGATGTCCATGGCCATGCCGTTGCCCTCTTCGACGATGCCGATCAGCAAGTGCTCGGTCGACACGTAGGTCTGGTTGTTTTCACGCGCCACGCGGAATGAACGCTCCATCACGCTAATGACGAGCGGCGTAAAGGCGAGCTTGGCCGCCTCGGTCTCCTCACTGGGCTCGGGAACCGTGGTCTGGACCTCTTTGAGAGTATCCATGATGTCATCGTAGGAGATGTCGAGCGAACGCAGTGCCTCGGCGGCAATGCCCTCGTCCTCCTTAGCGAGTGCGAGCAGCAGGTGCTCGGTACCCACCTTATTTGAGTGAAGATCGAGCGCTTCTTGCTTGGCCATGGACATGACCTTGCGCGCGCGATCGGTAAAACGGTCTAACATGCTAGTTCCTCTTAGACGAGCTAGTTTTTTTCAAACGCAAAGCGCCGCCCCGCGGCAGCGCTTTGGTCTCTTTACCCATATGGAGTATATGTTAACCGTTGGGACCTTTCCCGCCCGTAGCCGCGCGACAACGTCTACAAAAAAGGAATTGCCAGGTGCCTCTGCATCGGCCCAACGAGCGTGGATTTTCGGACACCCATTCCACGAGCGTGGATAATCTCCCGTTTTGAGCCCGTAAACAGGCCAAAAACGGGAGATTATCCACGTTCATGTTTTGCGGATCAGTTTCATTTGCACCAATTAGCTGGTGTGGCGCCAGCGAGGGTCGGTGAGCGTACGCGCCACACCCAGGCCAACGGGCAAAAACGCCACGATGAGCACTGCACGCACAAACCAGCCGAGCATATTGACCGTGTCGAAGGTGCACATGTAATACATCGAGCGATACAGATACAAGCCCGGCACCATAATGACAATCGATGGCACCGTGAGGGCGATACGTGGGTAGGTGAGCTTGATTTCGGCTAAGCTCGCGAGCAGCCCCGATACCAACGCACCAGTAAACGCAGCCGCCTCGGGAGGCATGCCCGCACTCAGGCCCAAGAAGGGAAGCAGCGTCGGCGCATCGACGAGCGTAAGGCGCAAGGTATTAGACACGGCGCCGATGAGCCCTGCCGCTGCTGCCATCTTTACCGGGCTGTTGAACATAACCGAGAAGCCAAATACGCCGATAAAGCTCATCAGTATGCGCAAGAGCGTAAGAGCCAACGGTGAGAGGCCGAGCGGGGCGAAGTCATCCGGCGCCAGTCCCACACACTCGGCAACCATCCAACCTACGAGGGTCGCCATCACAATAATCGATACGGCATACGAAAGACGCTCGATACCGCTTCGCATGTCGAGCTTAGCGATGTCAAGGCCTGCCGTAATGAGGGGAAAGCCGGGAATCACAAAGAGCATGGCGCCGATATAGCCTTCTTGGTGCGACATTGCCCCCGGTACGACCTGGCCAAGGCCGAGCAATGCCAGCAGATACGAAACGCAAGCGAGCGCAACGCCAATCGTCAGCGCGCTAAACTGGCCAAGACCCTGCTTGAGAATATGAGAGCGAGCAAAGTTGCCAACACCAGCGCCTACGAATGCGCAGGCCATCTCGATAGGGCCGCCGCCGAGCAAAAAGACGAAGGCGCCGCAAGCACAAGCTGCCGCAAGGCCCTGTTGCCAGGGAGAGTAATCGGGTTTTGAACTCTCAACGGTCTTGAGCATCTCGTGGTATTCGTGCACGGTAAACCGGCGCCCATACGTCTCGATTTCCTTTAGGAAGCTCTCCATCATCCAAATGCGATGGGTATTGACTCCCGTTGTGGGCAGGCTGACAACCTCGTTAAAGCAGTGGCCATCTTCGATGCAGGTGCACTCAAACGACAGAAGACTTAAGTCAACGTGGACGGTGACACCGAGTACGGCGGCAACGCGATTCATGGTATCGCGTACACGCCAGGCACCCGTTCCGCTCGCGAGCATAAGCATACCGGTGCGGCAGATGATGGATGACTTATCGGTGAGCGGCGCATCGACGGCAAGCTCATCGCCTGCCGTCACGATCTGGTGCCAGTCTGTTTTCATATGGAGTGCGCCGGCACGAACACCGTGGTGCATGGGGGCTCTCGAAAGCAGCGAGTCAAGGCGCGAAGGCTGTGGGGGCTCCGTTGATTCGTCCTCAACCTCATCAGTCTCTTCATCGACCAGATCAAATGAGTCAAGCGATGCCGGCTCGCGACGATCGATTAGCTCCTCATCCTCATCGTCAAAGTAATTGAACTGATCGAGCATGTCCTCTTCGATTGCACGCTCGCTCGCGTCGTCCATATAGACGCTCCCTTCCTACCGACTAACCCCCATCCTAGGCAGCGACGGCTAAAGGAAACATAAAAGAGACGGCTGCCATGCGAGCCATGTGCTCAATAGCCGTTGGGTAGTCGTTTAAGAACGTCCCCAATGACTATTGACGGCCAAGGCAACGCCGATGTATTGGCAACGTCAGCGAGCGGGCCGCATTTGAGACAAGGTGACGTGAAACGAAAGGGCGCTGACCTTCTGGTCGCGCCCTTGAAGTTGAACGTCAGATTGTCCAAATGCGGCCCGCGCAGCGTCGAGCCGTTACGCGGTTCGTAGAACCGCGTAACTAGTTAGTACATCTTTGCGCCGGCGGGGATGGAAGCGTCGAGCTGGATCAGATTGAGACGCTCCTCGCCCTCCTCCTCGTGGATAGCGCTGATGAGCATGCCGCAGCTGGGAATGCCCATCATCTTGCGCGGCGGCAGATTGGTGATGGCGAGCAAGGTCTTGCCGACCAGGTCCTCGGGCTCATAATAACCGTGAATGCCGGAGAGGATGGTACGGTCGGTGCCGGTGCCGTCGTCGAGCGTAAAGTTCAGCAGCTTCTTGGACTTCTTGACGGCCTCGCATGCCTTGACCTTCACGGCGCGGAAGTCGCTCTTGGAGAAGGTATCAAAGTCGACGAACTCCTCAAACAGCGGCTCGACGGCAATCTTGGAATAATCAACCGTGGGCTTGAGCGGCTTGACGAAGGGGCTCGCGGCGTTGCCGGCCTCGGCAGCCTTGGCGGCAGCGGCACCGGACTGGAAACCCTTCTCGGGCTTCATGTGCGGGAACAGCAGCACGTCGCGGATGGAAGCCTGGTTGGTGAGCAGCATGACCACGCGGTCGATGCCGATGCCGATGCCGCCCGCGGGAGGCATACCGTACTCGAGGGCGCGCACGTAGTCCTCGTCATACTCCATGGCCTCGTCGTCGCCGCCGGCCTTCTCGGCCATCTGGGCAGCAAAGCGCTCAGCCTGGTCGACCGGGTCGTTGAGCTCGGAGAACGCGTTGGCGTACTCGTGACCGGCAATAACCAGCTCAAAGCGGTGCGTCAGACGCGGGTCGTCCTCAAAGCGCTTGGCAAGCGGGCTAACCTCGATGGGGTAATCGCACACGAAGGTGGGGTTGACGATGGTGTCCTCGCCCAGCTCGTCATAGATCTCGGCGATGATCTTGCCGGCGGTCCACTCGGGCTTGATCTCCAGGCCCTTCTCGCGTGCAGCGGCAGCAAGCTCCTCAACCGGCGTGTCGATGGTGACCTGCTTACCAATCACGTCAGAGACGATATCGGTCATGGAACGGCTTGCCCACTCACCAGAAAGGTCGATGGTCTGGCCCTGGTACTCAATAACCTCGGGGTTGCCGATAGCCTTGTTAGCGGCCTTAATGACACCCTGGGCGAGCGCCTTCATGCCCTCGAGATCGGAGAAGGCGCGGTAAGCCTCCATCGTGGTGAACTCGGGGTTGTGGGTGAGGTCCATACCCTCGTTGCGGAAGATGCGGCCGATCTCGAAAACGCGCTCAAAGCCGCCGACGATGCAGCGCTTGAGGTGCAGCTCGGTAGCGATACGCAGGTAGCACTCCTGATCGAGCGCGTTGAAGTGCGTGATGAACGGCTTGGCAGTAGCTCCGCCCTGGATGGTCTGCAGGATAGGAGTCTCGACCTCCATGTAGCCATCGGACTCCATAAAGCGGCGGAACGTGGAGAGGATCTGCGAGCGCTTGCGGAAGGTCTCGCGAACGTCGTCGTTGGCGATTAAGTCGACATAACGCTGACGATAGCGGGTCTCCTTGTCGGAGAGACCGTGGAACTTCTCGGGCAGCGGGCGAACGGCCTTGGACAGCAGCGTCGCGCTCTTGGGGGCAACGGAAAGCTGACCACGCTTGGTACGCACGACCACGCCGGTCACGCCCAGGATATCGCCCAGGTCGAGGGCCTTGAGCGTATTCCAGGCGGCCTCGTCCATATCGTTGATGCGGCAGAACAGCTGGATCTCGCCGGTCGCGTCGCGCACGACGATGAACATGATCTTGCCCTGACCGCGCTTGGCGACCACACGGCCGCCGATCTTCACGACGTCCTCGGTGTCCTCGCCATCGGTGAGCTCGGCGTACTTAGTCTCAATGTCGACGACGTAGTCCTCAATCTCGGAGTGCTCGGGATAGGGGTTCTGGCCCGCCTCGAACAGGGCGGCGCGCTTGGCCAGGCGGGTGGCGCGCTCGTCGTTGAGCGTCGATGCCTGATCGGCGGCGTTCTGGTTCTCTGCCATAAGTTAGCTCCTCAAATTAAAACGCTCCCCAGGATTCGGTCCCAGGGAGCGAAAACATACCTTTACGCGGGACCGTGGTCTAGCGTGCGATCTTTGCGATGGTGTAGACGCGGGTCTTGCCCGAAGGCGTAACAACCTCGACGGAGTCGCCCTCGCCGTGACCGATGATGGCATGGCCGACCGGAGACTCGTTGGAGATCTTGTGCTCGAGCGAGTTGGTCTCGGTGGTACCGACGAGCGTGACTTCCATGACCTCACCGTTGGGATCGATCAGAGAAACGGTGGAACCGATGGAGACGGTCAGATCGCCCGTGGTGGCAGCAACCTGAGCGTTGGCGAGGATGGCCTGAATCTCGGCAATGCGAGCAGCATTCTGGGCCTGCTTGTCCTTGGCGGCGTCGTACTCGGAGTTCTCCGAAAGGTCGCCGAACGCGCGGGCTTCCTTGATGTCCTCGACGATCTCCTTGGCGTAATCGCCCTCACGCCAAGCGAGCTCCTCGACGAGCTTCTGGCGGCCCTCAGCGGTCAGTACGATCTGGCTTGCGTCCATACGGATATCTCCCCAACTATGATGTAACGATCAACTGTCAACAAAACGAAAAAGACCGGCTAGCCTGCGGGCAAGCCGGTCAGGTGCTCACCCCAAAGGGATGGGACTACTCTGCGTCCGCGTCGCTGTCCTCTGCCTTCTTTTGCTTGGCAGCAGCGAGCTTGGCCTCGAGCTCTGCGATCTCCTTGTCCTCCTTGGACTCCTCGACCACAACGTCCTCGGCCTGCTTGGTTTCGCCCTTATCGTCGCCCTCCATACCCTCGCGGATATTCTTGACGGTAGAGCCGAGGGACTTGCCGAGCTTCGGCAGGTTCTTAGGCCCGAAGATAATCAGGACAACAACGAGAATAATGATGAGCTCAGGAGCCCTCAGTCCAAACATGTAGACCTCCACAATACAGCGAGACAAGCTCGAATGAGTATACCGCGGGTGCCGCGGTATCACAACAATAGCTAAAAAAAGGGACCGCAAGAAGCGGTCCCTCCTCATGCTCTGGTCGGGTTGACTGGATTTGAACCAGCGACCCCTGCGTCCCGAACGCAGTGCTCTACCAAACTGAGCCACAACCCGTTAGCTCGACTATAGTAACAAAGATTTTCGCCGCGTGCTAGAGAAATTTTTATTTCTTTGGCGCTTCAATGCGAACCGTGTTGGGAATGAGCTCCGTCGCGCAGGACCACCAGCCATTTTGCTGGGCAGCTTCCGCAAGATTGACTGCCGTGGCGGCGGTATCGCAGAGAGCAAACGAGCAGGCACCCGAACCGCACACGTTTGCGGCAATGGTACCGTCCTGTGAACGAAGCCAGTCGAGCACCGTTTGAATCCGCGGCTCCATCTGTGCGGAAATGACACCCAGGTTGTTATGGATGAGCGCATATGCCGTCTCGGCATCACCAGCACGCAAGGCAGAAGCTATCGCGCCGGGCTTGTCTGCAGGCACTGGGGCCTCGTCAAAACGTCGATAGGCTTCAATTGTTGAAACGCTTGCCTCGCGCGGCTTGACCAGCACGACGGGTGTCGCAGGTAGTACGGGGTACTCGGTGGCCAGCACGTCTCCCCCACCCACGTAAAACGCAGGGCTGGCATGCAAAAAGAAGGGAACATCGGCGCCAATGCCCCGTGCAATGTCGTCGAGCGCGGGGTCGGTGCGATCAATTCCCCAGAGCTCCGCCAAGGCAACAATGACCGCGGCCGCATCCGTCGAGGGGCCGCCCAAGCCGGCGCACAATGGAATGCGCTTCTCAATCGTCACGCAGATGTTTGCCTCGCGACCATAATGCTCGGCCATAGCAACCGCAGCCCGATACGCCGTATTCTTTTGCATGGGAAAGTCGGATGCCGGAATCGTCTGGACGGTCAGCGCCTGCGCCGGCGTAACCGTCACGGTATCGACAAGACCGACGGCTGCCATCAGGGAATCGACCTTATGGTAGCCGCGGTCGTCACGCTCGGCATGAACCCCCAGATAGAGGTTGATCTTTGCCGGCGCGGAAAGGGTCAGGGACCAATCGGTCACCGCTAGTGCTCCTCGAGCTGATTGCCGAGCGGGGTAAAAATGTGCTCGCCGCTCTCGGGGTCGAACAGCTCGACCTGGCCGGTGAGAACATCAATATACTGGTAGGACTGACGCGACTTGCGGCCACGGCGCTCGTCGACCTCGACGATAAAGACGGCGGGGTGGACGCTCTTGATGGTGCCCATGCGCTCGACGACGCGGGTGCGGCCCATGTTGGCCTTCACCTTGACGCGATCGCCCACCATATCGGTCAGCTTCTCGTGGATGTCGTCGACGTGATTGACTTCCATCTCTTCCATGAACAGGGCCTCCAGAAGGTGCAATTCAAAAAGGGGATAATACCCCTAAGATAGACAAAACTCTAATACTATAGCACCCTGTTACAAACACGCGCAAGTAGCTAATTTGGCTACTTACAGATTGTCGGTATCGAGGACGATGGTGAATGGACCGTCGTTGACGAGGTCGACCTTCATGTCGGCGCCGAAGATGCCATGCGCTACGTGCTCGACGTCCTCGCGCACAAGCGTCAGGAAGTACTCGTAGAGCTCGTTGGCGACATCGGGGGCGCCGGCATCCGTAAACGATGGACGGCGGCCGTGACGGCAATCGGCGAACAGCGTGAACTGCGACACCACGAGAACCTCGCCGTCGACATCGGCAAGTGCCAGGTTGGTCTTGCCGTTCTCGTCCTCGTTAATGCGCAAGCCCCGGAGCTTTCCCCACAGCTTATCGGCCTCGGCGCGCGTGTCGCCGTGGCCCACGCCCAGCAGCACCAGATAGCCGCGCCCAATTTTGCCCACGCACTCGCCGTCGACCGTCACGCCGGCGTTGAGCACGCGCTGCACCACCGCACGCACGGCCTACTCCTCGCCCGTCAGTTTGGCAGATAGGTGCTCGAGCGCATGGAATCGATGACTGATGGCGTTCTTCTCGTCCGCCGTCAGCTCGGCCATGGTCTTGCCCGGCGTGTCGACCGGCAGGAACAGCGGGTCGTAGCCAAAGCCGTGATCACCGCGGCCCTCGTGCGCGATAACGCCCTCGCAGGCGCCCTCACCATAGGTGACCAAACCGTCCGTGTCGATGAGCGCGACGACGCTCATAAAGCGCGCAGTGCGGTCCTCGTCGGCCACGCCCTCCAGATTCACGAGCAGCTTGGCATTGTTGGCGGCATCGTCACCGTGAACGCCCGCATAGCGTGCGCTATACACGCCCGGCTCGCCGTCCAGAGCATCGACGACCAGGCCCGAATCGTCGGCAATGGCCATGAGCCCCGTCTCTTCGACGGCAGCCTGCGCCTTGATGATGGCGTTCTCCAAAAACGTCGTGCCGTTTTCCTCGGGGTCCTCAAAATCACCTAGCTGGCCGAGCGCCACAAAGCGAACCTCGGGCATAACCTTGCCCAAAATGGCCTCAATCTCGGTGAGCTTATGGGCGTTGCCCGTTGCCACGACGATGGTCGCCGCCGGGTCGAGGGTGTCGATGTCGATCTTCTCAAGTGCCATAGCTGGCCTCCTTGTCTCTATAGCAATGCCGTGTTGAGGACGACGAGGACTTCGGCCTCTCTCCCCTCTCAATCAACGGCAGTCTTATACTTCGACGTTTTCCCAGATAAAACCTGCCAAAATAAACCTGTCCCTTTTTGGCAGGTTAGGCGAGGGTTTGGCGCTGGAGCTCGATGAGCTCGGCAATGCCCTTGTCGCCCAAATCGAGCAGGGCATTGAGGCGTTTGCGGTCGAAGGGCGCCTGCTCGCCCGTGCCCTGGAGCTCGATCATCTCACCGGTATCGGTGGCGACAAGGTTCATGTCGACCTCGGCGTGACTGTCCTCGGAATAGTCCAGGTCGAGCAGGGTATTGCCGTCGACAACGCCCATGGAAATCGCGGCGACCTGGCCCGTGAGCGGGATGCGCTCGAGCTTACCCGCCTCGACCACATGGCAAGGGCGTCGTGCAGCGCCACCCAGGCGCCGGTAATACTCGCCGTTCGCGTGCCGCCGTCTGCCTGAATCACGTCGCAGTCGACGGTAACGGTATACTCGCCGAGCGCCTTCATGTTGACGACGGTGCGCAGGCTACGGCCGATCAGACGCTCAATCTCCATGGAGCGACCCTTGCGGTTGGCGTGCTCGCGCTTGCAGCGTTTACCGGTCGATGCCGGCAGCATGGCGTACTCCGCCGTTACCCAACCAGCCTTGGCGCCCTTGCGCCAGCCCGGCACGCCCTCCTCGATGGTGGCAGCGCACAGCACGCGCGTATCGCCAAACTCGGCCAGGCACGAACCGTGGGCATGCTTCATGACGCCGCGAGTAAGCTTGATGGGGCGCAACTCATCGGCGGCACGGCCGTTGGCGCGATTGACCTGCATATACTCCATAGAAAAATCCTTTCGGCAAAAGGCGAACGTGGGCCTTTGGTCGGTGACCTTATATCTATTTCAGTTCGTCGATATCGACATGCTCGATGCTTTTGAGCGGCTGGCCAAAGATAAAGCTACCCGCCACCGCAAACTCGGCAATGTTATCGGCCGTCGTTGCAAAACGATGCTGCGGCTCGGCTGCGTCGCCCGCCAGCTGCTCGCGGCGCGTGAGAATATCGGTCAGCTCGCGCGTGGTCTCCTCGGCGGAGCTCACCACGCGCACTCCGGGACCCAGCGCATGGCGAATAGGCCCCACGAGCAGCGGGAAATGCGTGCAGCCGAGTACCACGGTATCGATGCCGTGGTCGCGCAGCGGTTCAACCGTAGCGCCGACCAGCGCGCGTACGGCAGGCGTATCGAAGATGTCCTCGTTCTCGAGCCACTGCTCTTGCAGATGCGCGCCCGAGGCGAGCTCGTGCTCAACGACCTCGACAAAGCTCGAGGCAGGGCAGCCGTATACGTCGACGCCGGCATCCAGGTCCTGAATGGCACGCGTGTAAGCGCCTGAGCGAATGGTGAGGTTGGTAGCGAGCACGCCCACCCGGCGCGTGCGGGTGCTGTTGATTGCCGCGCGTGCGCCCGGTGCGATCACACCGATGACGGGGACGTCGAGCACCTGCTGGGCCAAACGCAAGGCCGCTGCAGTCGCCGTGTTGCAGGCGATGACCATGATCTTGACGTCGTGCTTCGACAGCCAGCGGCCTGCCTGCAGCGCAAACGATCGCACCTCGTCCTCGGTGCGGGTGCCATACGGGCAGCGTTTGGTGTCGCCGAAGTAGTAGACGGACTCATGCGGCAGCGCCGTCGCGATGGCGCGTGCAACCGTCAGACCGCCCAGACCCGAGTCGAATACGCCAATGGCGCGCGTGTCCCCGGCCAGATTCTCGATATCGGACATTACCTCACCAGATTCTCTCTCGAAAAGATATGGCTCAGAACGATAGGACCGCGCTACGAACGAGCCGCGACCAGCAGCTCGGCCGTTGCCACCCAGCCGTCGACAATCTTGCCGCGCGTGACGTAAGCGTTATCGCAAGCGTCCAGGAACTCGGGCGCGCCGGCGCTGGTCAGGCCGTTCTCGACCAAACAGAACGTGCCAACGTGGTCGGCCATGTAGAAATCGGACTCGGAATCACCGAGCGCCAGCGTCTCCTCGCGCTCGATACCCAGGTGCTCGCAGAAACGTGCGATGGCAACGCCCTTGTTGAGGCCGGCGGGATTGATGTTAAACGCGCGGCCATCCTCGACGCGTTCGAGCTCGAGCGTCGTCGGCTTGGACAGATGTGTCAGGTGGCCGTTGCAGGCCCAGACCAGACCGCAGCCGGCCTCGTCCAGGATGGCCTGGACCTCGTCGTCGGGCACATCGCCGCGCATGCCGACGGTGACCTCGCGGTACTTGTAGCCAGTCGACATGTCGTTGTGGTACTCGATCTTATGCGGCCAGCGGGCGAGAATCTTCTCGCACACGCCAGTCTGCTCGATCACCTGATGTGGCGTGAAGCCGCAGGCGGGGTCGTAGGGCATATCGCCGGTCAGATACTCCCAATCGTTGGCCTTGAGATCGTACATGACCAGGCCACCCATCTCGCCGATGTAGGAGTTGAGGCCGAGCACGCGCGCATCCTCGTGGATCATGGTGCGGTTGCGGCCCGAGGTGGGGACCACCTGGATGCCGGCGCGGGCAAGTGCCACGACAGCCTCGACGAGCTTGGTCGAGGGGTTGCCGTCGTTGTCGCGCAGCACGCACGAGCCGGGCGCAAGCATGGTGGCGTCCAGGTCGGTAAAGACGTACTTAACCTTGGCAAGACGCTCGCGCATCTCGCCCGAAAGCTCAGCGACGGTCGGCAGGGTATTGTGGGACATGGTCACTCCATTACGTAGAAGGGGCTTCTGGTCTTAGACAGCGCGCCTCGCTTGAGGGGAAACGCGCTTGCAACGGCAGCGCGCTCAGGACGCCGCCCTCATCCCAGTTCATTAGTCAAACTGGGTAACATCGATTAAACGATTGGCAAGCGAAAGATCGCTCTCGATGGGTACGAACTCATCACCCACGTGCATGAGCTCCTCGTCGCCCTTTGCCAACAGCAAGACGATGGTGGGCGCATCGGGGCTGATGTATTCCTCGCGCGCTGCCTTGAATGCCGCGTGCACAGCAGCCTCGCGATCGAGGATGATCTTATTCGGGGTATCGTCGGGAACATGCTCGGCAAGCTCGCGACAGACCTTCATCGGGTCCTCGTGGGCCGGATCCTCGTTGGCAAAGATCAGCAGATCAGAATATGGTGCGGCCTCGCGCGGAAGCTGCTCGCGGCGCTCCTGCGCCTTGCCTCCAGCGGCACCAAACAGCGCAATGACCGGGCTGGCGGGAAACGCGCGCTTGACCGACGAAAAGAGCGAGCGGAACGAGAGTTGGTTGTGAGCGTAGTCGACAACGCAAACCACGCGGCCATCCTTCGACTCCACGACCTCCATGCGGCCCGGCACACGCAGCTTGGAGAGGCCCTTCTTGATGGCATCGATTCCGATGCCAATCTCGCGCGCAGCGGCGATAGCGATCAGCGCGTTCTCCACGTTAAAGTCTCCCGCGATACCCAGCAGGACCTTCTCCCCCGCCTCGGGCTTGTCGGCGCTCATGCCATGCAGGTTAAACTCGATGTTAAAGCCGACCATGCGGACATCGCTTGCCCACAGGCTCGCCTCGGGATGCTCGACGCCAACGGTCACCAAGCGCTCGGCCGTCGACGCGGCCTCCAGCACGCGTTCGACTTCATCGGTGCCCAGATTCACTACGGCGGTCTTAGCCTGATCAAAGATCCTGAGCTTGCTCTCAAAATAATCCTCGAAGGTCGGGTGCTCAATCGGTGAGATGTGGTCACGCCCGATGTTGAGGAAGCACGCCACGTCAAACGGCAGGTTCTCGACGCGTTGGTACTTGAGCGCCTGGCTTGAGACCTCCATGACCATGGACTGGCGACCAGACGCGCGGCAGTTAGCGATATGGCGCCAGACCTCGGGGGCCTCGGGCGTGGTGTTGGTGCTCTCGTAGCACTCGATACCATCGTCGGTGTTCACCGAGCCGATCATGCCACAGGACTCGCCCGCCGCCTTGATGATGGACTGGAGCATAAAAGCGGCCGTGGTCTTTCCCTTGGTACCGGTGATACCCACGATCTTAACGTCGTGGTCGGGGCGGTTGTAGACCTCCGGCGGCAGCAGGGCCATGGCCGTGCGCACGCTATCCACGACCAGCATCGCCGCACCGCTCTCTTTCGCCAGCGGCTCCAGAGACTCGACCAACGACTCTTCGCACACAAATGCGACGGCGCCCGCATCGAGCGCCATGCTCAAAAACGCGGGCTTAAAGGCAGCGCCCTTGCAAAAGAACACGTCACCTGCCGAAACCGCGCGCGAATCAAACGAGCAGCCGGTCACGGCACGCTCGTCAACCTGCTCCGATGCGCGCAGCTCGCCGCACACATCGAGAAGCTTGGCAAGCGTATCGACCGTGGTCACGGTCGCGGAATCCGAATGGTGCATCTTTCACCTTTCTCAGCCATTTGGCAGGGACGGTTTTCATAGTAACTGAAACGTGCTCGCGCAAAAACGGCTCCCGGAGGAGCCGTTACGCGCAGGCATTCGAAAGCCGATGCTAGGCAGCCTGAACAGAAGGCTGGCCCTCGTCGATAAAGAAGCGCTTGTACCACACCAGGAACACGAGCGGCGTATAGATCTTGCGCTGGAAATCGCCCTTGCCCGCAAAGTGCAGGTCGAGCAGATGCATGAGCTCCTCGGTGTCGAAGAACTCGCTTGCCCACGGCGCGGTGAAGTACTCCTTGACATAGTCGTACCACTTTTGCTCGCGCAGCCAGTAGACGATCGGCACCGGGAAGCCCACCTTGGGACGGGTGGCCCACTCATCGGGCAGCGACTTGTTGGCAGCGTGGCGGAGTACCTGTTTGTTACCGTTCTCGTTGATGCGGTAGCGGTCGGGAATGTGCTCGGCGAACTCCATGACCTTGCGATCCAGGAAGGGCACGCGCAGCTCCAGCGAGTGCGCCATGCACATCTTGTCGGCCTTGAGCAGAATGTCGCCCGGGAGCCACATGTTCATGTCCAGGTACTGCTTCTTGACCAGCTCGGGCTGGCCCTTCACGCGATCATAGATGGGTGCAGCGAGCTCAAAGGCGCCGTCGCCGGTGTTGTACTCGGGCTTGAGTACGCCGTCGACCTCGCGCTCAGGCCACACCAAGGCCTGGCCCAGGAACGACTTCTCGGGAATCTCGGCACCCTTGACCAGGAAGTTATGTCCCTTGAAGTATGGCATATGCAGCGCCAGGTTACCGAGCGCGCGGCGAATGGGCAACGGCACCATCTTTTTGTACTTGCGCACCGGAACCGTGTCCTCGTAGTAGGCGTAGCCGCCAAAGAGCTCGTCGGCACCTTCGCCCGAAAGCACGACGGTAACATCCTTGCGCGCCATCTCGGCCAAGAACCACAACGGCACAGACGACAGGTTGGACTGCGGCTCGTCCATGTGATACTGAATGTCCTCGAGTGCGCCAAAGAACTCGTCGGCGGTGATCATCTTGCGAACATTCTCGACGCCGAGCTTGTCGGATAGCTCCTTGGCGTAGTTAGTCTCGTTGAAGTTCTTGTAGTCAAAGCCCACCGAGAAGGTCTTGTCGGGCATGAGGCAAGCGGCGATGTAGCTGGAGTCGACGCCACCGGAGAGGAAGGAGGCGACCTTAACATCAGCGATGCGATGGGCCTCGACGCTCTCGTGCACGACGTCGTCCAGCTCGTCGACGTACTCCTCGAACGGCTTCTCGACGGCGGAGTAATCGCAATCCCAATAACGCTCGATGTTCATCTTGCCGGTCGGGATGTCTACGGTAAAGTAATGCGCCGGCGGCAGCTTGTAGACACCCTCGAAGAAGGTCTCCTCGGTTGCCGAATACTGCAGCGTCATGTACGGACGCAGGGCCTTTTTGTTGACCGCCTTGTGGAAGTGCGGGTAGTCCAGGAAACTCTTGATTTCGGAGCCAAAGAGCACACCCGGCGCGCCGTCGCCCGCATCGGCCATGGGATAGTAGTAGAGCGGCTTGATGCCAAAGATATCGCGGGCGCCAAAGAGCTTATTCTTCTTCTTGTCCCAGATGACGAAGGCGTACATGCCGCGCAGGCGATCAAGTACGGCCTCGCCCCACTCCTCGTAGCCGTGCAGGAGGCTCTCGGTGTCGGCGCCGCAGTGGAACTTATAGCCCTTGGCCTCGAGCTCGGAGCGAAGCTCCTGGAAGTTGTAGATCTCGCCGTTAAAGACGATGACGACGCTGCCGTCCTCATTGGCCATGGGCTGAGCACCGGCCTCGGTCAGGTCGAGGATCGACAGGCGGCGGAAGCCCAGGGCAACGCGGCCGTCGATAAACTGGCCGCCCATGTCGGGACCACGATGGACGATGCGGTCCATCATCTTGGTGAGCACCTCGGATTGGTTATCCGTCCCACCGACAAAACCGACAAAACCGCACATATACTATCCCCTCTGCTGTTGCTGGGTATCAAATCGAATCAGTAGCTTTTGAGTATACCCGAGGGTGTAAAGAGGGACGGAATGTTCAGGCAATCTCAACTGAATCAGCTCCGCTGTGACACGCGCCGGTTACCTTTAATGGATATGAGATGAATGAGGCGATTGTTTTGCTATACTCTCTCCGCACGGGCGATTGGCGCAACGGTTAGCGCAGGTGCTTTACACGCACAAGGCTGGGGGTTCGAATCCCTCATCGCCCACCATTGAATTGGAAACGGTCCTCGCAAGGGGACCGTTTTTGTTTGGGCCCAGCGCATGGGATTCGAACCCGACAGGGTGCGGAGCTGAGGAAACGCGAAGCGTTTTCCAGCGCAGCACGCGAGGGCCGCAGGCCCGAAGCGAGAGCGGGCGGCGCCAGCCGCACGCGACATCCCTCATCGCCCACCACTGAATTGTTAGGCCTCCAGCGATGGAGGCCTTTCTTTTTTTCAGGCCCAGCGCATGGGATTCGAACCCGCCAGCACGTCTGTCACAAAGGCCGTGGCCAGAAAATGGCAAAAATGAGTACTGCTACCTTGCTTACAACATATCAAAAGATAGTATTTGCTTAAGTTACGCAACATATGTCCATTATAAGGACTAACAATTAGATCAAAATCGTGCATTCATCGCCATTTCGACTTGCCATCTGGTCTTATTAGTCCAAAATTGCTGCGACCAAATCGGTAACAGTACTCATATTTAATGTTTTTTGACCAGCAGGTCTCCCCGCCTTAGCAAATCTAAGGCAAAACGGGCTCCAGACCGCTGAATCATGCCACATAGGGCACGTCCGCAGTCCGGAACCCGGTCCAAATTGAGTTATTGTGCCGCGTTAGCCCAAGACACCCGCCAGGATCTCGATTAGGCTGTCCACGTCGGCCTCTTCGCACACGAGCGGCGGCAGGAAACGCAGCGTATGGGCACCCGTAGCGTTAATCACGGCACCAGCCCCCAATGCACGGGCCACAACGTCGTGTGCATCACCCACAGTATCGTCCAGATCGCAGCCGAGCATCAAGCCGCGGCCACGCACCTCGGTCACGTTCGGCAGCTTGGCGAGCTTTGCCTCCATATAGGCGCCTACCTTGGCAGCGTGGTCGGCATAATCGCCGCGCACGAGTGCGGAGAGCGTCGCGGCACACGCCGCGATGGCCAAGCAGCTACCGCCAAAGGTCGAGCCGTGGTCGCCCGGCTTAAACACGTCGGCAATCTCCTTCTTTGCCACGACGGCACCCATGGGCACGCCATCAGCAATGCCCTTGGCAAGGCTCATAATGTCGGGTTCCACGCCATAGGTTTGGAATGCAAACGGCTTGCCGGAGCGGAAGATGCCGCACTGGACCTCGTCGGCGATAAGCACGGCGCCCACTTCGTGTGCCAGGTCGCGCGCTGCCGCCATAAACTCCTCGGTCATGGGGTGCACGCCACTCTCACCCTGGATCGGCTCGAGCATCACGGCACAAATTTCGCTCCCCAGCTGCTTAAAGATCGCACGCAGTTCATTGATATCGTTGGGCGTACAGGCCACAAAGCCACCCGGCAGCGGGCGGAAACTATCCTGCAGCCAATCCTGCATGGTGGCGGCAATGGTCTCGAGCGTACGGCCGTGGAAGCCGCCGCGCATGCACACGATAGTGTTGCCGCCGTTACCGGCACGCTTGGCGTACAGGCGCGCAAGCTTCATCGAGCCCTCATTGGCCTCGGCGCCGGAGTTGGCAAAGAAGGTCTCCCAAACCTGCTCATCCGCAGCCGGGGCACCAAGAGCAGCTGCCGTGGTCTCATCGCCGGCGGCAATGGCATCGGCAAGCACGCGCGCACCATCTACGTCGTCGTTGGCAAGCTTGGACAGCAGCGCCGCGACCTGTCCGCGCTGTTCAATGTAGAAGTAATTGGAGACATGCATGAGTTTTTTGGTCTGTGCCTCGAGCGCCGAGAGCACAGCCGGGTCGCCATGACCTAGGCTGCACACGCCGATGCCGGCAAGAAAGTCGAGGTACTCACGACCATCGTCGCCGGTGAGCTTCATGCCGTGACCCTCGACAAACTCGACCGGAGAGCGGCCAAAGGTATGCATAACGTAATGGGATTCAAGCGATAGCTGAGCTGCAAGTGACATGGGATGCCTTTCGTTGAGCGCCGGACGGCGCAGGCCTATGGGTGCAGAAATGGGGCGGCTGCGGGTCAGTTAGACCGTCTGAAGCTTCTCGACCTCGTCGAGGTTCTCGGTCAGACGCGCAGCAAACGTCGAAAGCGGATGCGGATGCGTATCGAACTCGTAAGCCGTCTCGGTGGAATGGATCACGGTGCCGACGCCGGCATCGGTCAGCAGCTCCAGCAGCAGCGAATGCGGCGTGGTGCCGTTGATGATGTGAGCGCGAAATACGCCGCCGGCAAGCGCATCGACGGCCGCGCGCAGCTTGGGAATCATGCCCTTATCGACCTCGCCGCCGTAGAGCATTTCGTTGACCTCGTCGAGTGTTAGGTTGGAGATGAGTGAGTCTTTATCGCTAAAGTCCTTGTACAGGCCGTCGACGTCGGTCAAAAAGATCGCCTTGTGCGCGTGGAGCGCTGCCGCAACGGCACCGGCGGCGGTATCGGCGTTGATGTTGAAGAAACCGCCGTCCTCCCCCGCCGCGACGGTAGCGATAACGGGGATGTACTCGCTATCGAGTAAGCGCTCGATATAGTCGGTGTTAACGTGCGTCACTTTGCCCACGCGACCGAGCTCGGGGTCGAGCGGCTCGGCGATGAGCGTGCCAGCATCGCTGCCCGACACGCCCACGGCCAGGTTGCCGTGGTGGTTGATGGCGGCAACCAGCTCCTGGTTAACCTTGCCGCCCAGCACCTCGCGCACGATATCCATAGTCGCCGGCGTGGTCACGCGCTGGCCGTTCTTAAACTCGACGGGGATGTCGTAGTGGCTCAGCGCCTCGTTGATGGCCTTGCCGCCACCGTGCACGATAACAGGGCGCATGCCGATGATCTTGAGCAGCACGATGTCGCTCATCACGTCGCGGCGCAGCTGCTCATCAACCATGGCGGCTCCGCCATATTTGATAACAACCGTCTTACCGGTCAGGTTCTTAATCCACGGCAGCGCTTCGAACAGCAGCTGCGCGGTTGCTTCGTTGGATTCGTTCGAACGACAATCGCGTGCGAATTTCATAATCTGCCTCGTCTTTCGTATCGTTATCGCGCCGTGCTCC
This sequence comes from uncultured Collinsella sp., assembly GCA_902466075.1. Lineage (GTDB taxonomy): Bacteria > Actinomycetota > Coriobacteriia > Coriobacteriales > Coriobacteriaceae > Collinsella. Next base: position 7,537 of record CABQQA010000005.1, on the reverse strand, counting down.
GCTGTCCGCAATCGCGGCAAGATGCGCAGCGTGCCTGGAATCTAGGAACGGTAGTCGCCGTTAATGGAGATGTACTCATGCGTGAGGTCGCAGGTCCACACGGTCGTTGCCGCGTCGCCTGCGCCCAGGTCGGCCGAGATCACGATCTCGGGCGCCTCGAAACGTCGTAGAGCCTCGTCCTCGTCAAAGGGAACAGTCAGGCCATCGCGACAGACAGGCATGCCCATCATGTCGATGGAAACGTCTTCCTGATTAAACTTCACGCCGCACTTGCCAAGCGCCATAGCAACGCGGCCCCAGTTGCAGTCGTGGCCGGCGATGCAGGTCTTAACGAGCGGCGAGTTAGCAACGGCACGGGCGGCGATATCGGCCTCCTCGTCGTTGGCGGCGCCGGTAACGTTGACCGTAACAAGCTTGGATGCGCCCTCACCATCGGCGGCGATATTGCGCGCCAGGCTCTCGCACACCTCGTGCACGGCAAATGCCAACTCGTCAAAGGCATCGGAGCCCTCGACGATAGGCTCGGCATCTGCGGCAGCGGCGCCGGAGGCAAGCATGATGCAGGTGTCGTTGGTCGAGGTGTCGGAATCGACCGTTACCTTGTTAAAGGTCTGCTTGACGGTCGAGAGCAGCAGGGCATGAAGTGCCGCAGGCTCGACGGGGGCATCGGTGGTGATAACTGCGATCATGGTGGCCATATTGGGCATGATCATGCCCGAGCCCTTGCACATTCCGCCTACCGTATAGACATTGCCCGCATGACCCGCAGCCTCACTGACGTAGGATACGGCGTACTCCTTGGAGTGCGTGTCGGTCGTCATGATGGCGCGAGCGGCATCGGCGCCACCGTGGGCGGAGAGCGCCTCGTAGGCAGCAGGAATGGCGGTCTCAAACGTGTCGATCGGCAGAATCTGGCCAATCACACCCGTGGAGGCAACCAGAATCTGCTGGGGCTCGCAGCCGATGACCTGCGATGCGATGCTGCACGTCTCGCGCGCGCAGGCAAGGCCGGTCTCACCCGTGGCGGCGTTGGCATTGCCAGAGTTGACCGAAACACCGGCGATGATACCGTAGCCCTTGTCGGCACCGCCCAGGTTGGCACGGCTCACCTGCACGGGCGCCGCGCAAAAGCGATTGGTGGTAAACACGCCGGCACCGGGACAGGGTTTATCGGGCACGACGAGCGCGTAATCCAGACGCTCGGGGTTCTTGCGGAACCCAGCGTGGATGCCTGCAGCTTTAAAACCAGCCGCAGCCGTAACGCCACCCTCGACGGCGCGAATCTTGATATCAAACAGCTCGGTATCCATCGTCTTTATGACTCCTTATGTCAAACAAAAAAACGGACATCGGTTGGTGCGCCATGCCAGTCGTGATCATGAGACCAGCTTAAGAGTGGCGCCCCACTCGGTGCCCGACTACCAAATCGTTAACAATCGAATGTGCTACACCGGGCACGCCACTGTAGGCAAGCCTCGTCGCTCGTCAAAGCCAAAGACGATATTGGCGCACTGGACTGCTTGGCCCGCAGCGCCCTTGCACAGATTGTCGATGGCGCCCGTCGCCACCAGCACGCCCGCGCGCTTGTTGAGCGCGAGGCCAATCTGGGCAGCGTTGGTGCCGACGACCGAAGCCGTCTTGGGCTGCTGACCGGCATCGAGTACGCGTACGAAGGTGCGACCGGCGTAGAACTGCTTGTAATGGTCGACGACATCCTCAAGAGCCAGCGTGTCGAGAGCCTGCGGCGCGAGCGGCAGCGTCACCGTGGAGAGCAGACCGCGCTTGAGCGGCGCCAGGTGCGGGGTAAAGACGACGCGATCGGTCAGGCCAAGGATTTGCTCAATCTCGGGCGTGTGGCGATGCTTGCCCACGCCGTAGGCCTCCAAGTTCTCGTCGGCGCTGCAAAAATGGGTGCGGGCGTTGCAGGACTTACCGGCGCCCGTCACGCCGCTAATGGCATCGACAATCACGGGACCGTTCTCGGCCACCCAGCCCGCGCGCACGGCGGGCGCGGCGGCAAGGCTCGTTGCGGTGGGATAGCAACCGGCGCAAGCGACCAGCACGGGTTTGCCGTCGGCATGGTCGGATGCGGCGGTCTCCAAGTCTTGGCAGAACAGCTCGGGCAGACCGAAGGCACGGGTCTTGAGCAGCTCGGGGCTCGTATGCTCGGCGGCATACCATGTCTCAAAGACGGACGCATCGTTCAGACGGTAGTCGGCCGAAAGATCAAAGCAGGAGACGCCCGATGCAAGCAGCGCGGGCACCTGTGCCATGGCAGCCGTGTGCGGCACGGCAAGAAAAACCGCATCGCAGCTCTTGAGCTCGGGGGCGTCATGCGTGGTGAAAACCAGATCGCTCACGCCAGCGAAGCTCGGATACACCGCGGACAGCGGCTGGCCGGCATCGGCGTTGGACGTAATGGCAACAAGTTCAAACTCGGGATGACCGAGCACGAGGCGAATGAGCTCGGCTCCGGCATATCCAGCCGCACCGACGACTCCAACCTTTAAAGACATATCAGACTCCTTGTCTGCGATTTATGCACCGATGCGCATTTCGCAGCGGTCGTTATGAAGTGGGTTGAAACTTTAGCACCAAAAGATGCATTAACACGTAAATGGCTTGCATATTCATGCATTGAAACATTCCCGACACATTCGCTTGAAGGAATTGACAAATAGAGCGGGCCCCGTATTGACCGACGCTCCTAACGGCGCCGGGCAATACGGGGCCTGCCCATGCGAAAACCAAGTTGTTAGGATGAGCCAGCTGGCTAGAGCTCGACCGGCACCCATTCGTCGTGATTGCAGATAAAAGCCTCGGGATCCTCGACGCTAAAGAAGACGAGCGTGGGGTCGTTAGGCCCCTCATAGTGCTCGCCCAGGCGCTCTAGATGCTTCCACCCGGCTTCGCGCATTTCGTCTAAAGCCCGGTCATCCAAGCCAGCGCGCCCGCGCAAGATGAGCCAGCCATGGCCCGGCCACCAACTCGTGGCCTCAAAGCGCTGGTTTTGCAGCAGCTCCTGCCACACATCTTTAGTGCGCGCTGTCACAAACCACAGCTTGCCATCCTGAATCTGTGCAAACGAGAACGGACGCACATGTGGCTGCCCGTCCACGCTCGTCGCCAGATACCACGCCGGCACCGACGTCAGATACTCCAAAACCGTATTCAATCCGTCCATGTGTCCTCCTGGCGCTAGCTAATTCGGAACGGGTAGTTAATTTGAGACGCGCTAGAGCTCCAGGCGCTCCTCGCTGCCGTCGATATCACAGAAGCGCGCGGCAATGTTGCGGACCGAAAAGAAAGCAAGGCGGCCGTCGTTGGCACTCTCGTGTTCCTCGCCGATGCCCACCATGTGCTTAAAACCCGCTTGACGCACCTTGTCGCTCGCAACTGCGTCGTCCTCAAGTGCGGCTTCGCCGGTCAATACGATCCAGCATTCCCCCGGCTTCCAGCCCGAGAGCTCAAACTTGGGATTCGCACTCAGCTCCGCCCACACATCCTTGTCGCGCGACGTGCAAAACCACAGCTTACCTTCATCGACCATGGCAAACGAAAACGGCCTCACGCGAGGCTGATGCCCGTCGGCCACATCGGTCGTGGCCAGATACCACGCCGGAATGCGCCTGAGATACGAGCAGGCGCGCTCAAGCTGAGCTGTGCGGTCGTTGTCGGTCATAGGGACCCCTTTCTTGCGCTCGAATCGCGCCTAAACAAGTTGAAGGTTGACGACGATGACACACGCAAACAGCAGCATCGTCACCACCGCAGCCAGCGCATCCCCGCGGCGAAATGCAAGCGCATGCAGACGCGTGCGGCCCTGCTCGCCGTGATAGCAGCGTGCATCCATGGCGGCAGACAGCGTCTCGGCATGACGGAACACGCCCGTGAACAGTGGAATCGCCACACTGCCGAGCATACGCACGCCGCCGAGCGGGCCACCCGTTACGCGTGCACCGCGGCTTGCCTGCGCGTCCGCCGTCTGCTTCATCTCGGTGGCGAACTGCGGCATAAAGCGCAACGCGATGCCCATGATCATGCCGAGCTCGTGCGCAGGAAGTCCCACACGCGCAAACGGTGCGAGCAGACGCTCAAAGCCCGCGGTGAGGTCGAGCGTCGGTGTGGTGAGCGTAATAGCGCTCATACCGGCCATCATCAAGGTCAGACGGCAGGTCATAAAAGCGGCGGAATGCAGCGAGCCCTCGCTTATCCGCAGAAAGCCGAGCTGCCACAGGATGCGCCCACTCTGATCGGTAAACAAGTTGAGCACCGCGACCACGACGACGATTGCCAGCAGCGGCGCCATCGACGACAGAACGCGACGAACCGGCACCCGAGACACGGTATAGATCAGAACAACGAAGATTGCGACCGGGACCAGTCCGCGGAAGCTGCCAACCGTGAGCGTCGTGATCAGAAACACAAAGCCCAAGAGCAACTTAGTTCGCGGGTCCAGGCGGTGGATTGCACTATCGCCGGGATAGTAGCTGCCAAACGAAAACGCCTCCATTAGCAGCCCTCCTCTCGCGCGACCGTCTTGGATTTAGCAATGTCCGCGACGTTAGAAGGACCGTCTGAGCGACCGATCAGCAAATCTGCCAGCTCATCGGCCAGCGACTCAACCGTATAGAGCCCGCCGCAACGCAGCGGCACGCCCGCTTCCGCGAGCGCCAACGCCATGCGCTGGGCGGCGGGAACGCCCAAGCCGATCGACTTGAGCTCATCGGCATGTGCAAACACCTGCGCGGGGGTTCCCTCGGCAAACACCGCGCCTTCGTTCATCACGACGATGCGGTCGCAGCAGTTGGCCAGGTCATCCATACTATGCGAAACCATGACAACGGTCAGGCCATCGCGGTGAAGTCGATCGATAAGCTCAAGGAAATCCCTGCGCGCAGCCGGATCGAGCCCCGCCATGGGTTCATCGAGCACCAGGACTTCGGGCTCCATGGCGAGCACACCGGCGAATGCCACGCGCCGTTGCTGACCGCCCGAAAGCTCAAAGGGACTCTTGTCGCCGACCGTGGAAAGGTCGAGGCCCACGCGCGAGAGCGACGACTCGACGCGACGGTCGACTTCATCTTGCGGCAAGCCAAGGTTGTGCGGGCCAAACGCCACGTCCTGCGTCACGGTTTCGGCAAACAGCTGACGCTCGGGATATTGAAACACCACGCCGACCTTGGCCTTAACCGCGGCGGCGTCTTTCTTGTTTGACAGATCGAGCCCCAGCGCGCGAACGAATCCCTCCTGGGGGCGAATCAAACCGTTGAGATGCTGGACCAGCGTCGACTTACCCGAACCGGTATGACCTGCCAAGCCCAGGAACTCGCCGCGACACACCGTCAGCGATACATCGCGCAGCGCCCACGGGCTGCTGGGGTCGTTTCCCCAGAGAGCCTGTTTGCTCGATTTGCCCGCAACGGCCGAGCGCTTATGCCAGCGGCGGCGCTCGCGGGCGCTCAGCGAGTAACTATGCGAGAGGTGCGAAATCTCGATGACGGGCTCCGACGCGGCTGTCCCGTCGGTTGCAGAGGAGGCGTTGTCGAGCACACGAGAATCGGATGCAGAAGGCCGCCCTGCGGTGTCTTCCCCACTCCGGTCGGCATATGTCTGCGCAATCTCGGCGACCATATCCACCTCGCGCACCTGCGCATGAACGGGCACGCCCTTCGCACGAAGCGCCGTGCCCAAGCAGCACGACGCCGGCATATCCAAGTTGAACTGCGCAAGTTCGTCCGCCCGTGTCAAGATTTCCTCGGGCGTACCGAGCATGGCAACGCGCCCCGCCCGAAACACCGCGACACGATCGGCCTCGGCGGCCTCTTCCATAAAGTGCGTAATCATCACGATGGTCATGCCACGATCATGCAACGCGCGGCAAGCCTTCATGAGGCCCTTGCGTCCACGCGGATCGAGCATCGAGGAAGCCTCATCCAAGATGAGCACGCGCGGTTCCATGGCAAGCACGCCAGCAAGCGCCACGCGTTGCTTTTGGCCACCCGAGAGCGCATGGGTCTCGTGGCGCTCAAAGCCCACCAGGCCCACGCCCTTCAGCGCCTCGCGTACGCGCTGCGCAATTTGCGCCGATGGCACGCCAAGGTTTTCGGGACCGAACGCAACGTCATCTTCGACAAGCGTTGCCACCAGCTGGTCGTCGGGATTCTGGAATACCATGCCCGCGGTCGAACGAATGTCGTAGACCAGCTCGGGGTCGGACGCATCCATGCCGTTGATGCGTACCGTGCCCGCATCGGGCTGCAACAGCGCATTCAGATGCTTGGCAAACGTCGACTTGCCCGACCCATTGCCACCGAGGATGCAGAAAAACTCCCCGTCCTCGATGTTCAGATCGACACCGTCGAGTGCCGACACGGCACCGTCATAGCTAAAGGAAACGCCCCGACACTCAATCATGCGCGGCCTTTGACCTGGTCCTTTTTAGGCGTGATGAGGTTGGAGACCGCCTTGTACACTGCAAGCGTCAATACCGAGTTAAGCACGGTCTTGATAAGGTTGAACGGCAGCACGGCAGGAATCATGAGCGGGGCGATCACATCGACCGAGCCATACCAGAACCATACGCCAATGGTAAGGTTAGCGACCATAGACAGCGCCGTAGCGGCAATGACACCGAACACTAGGCCAATCACGGCACCCTTATAGGTATGCATCTTCTGGTACACGATAGCCGCGGGCAGAATGTAGCCCAGCGTAGCCACCAGGTTCATAAGTGCGCCGACCCAATCGCCCGTGGTAAGCGCATGGATAACAATCGCCATAGCGGCAACAGCAGTGCCGGCGCCAGGGCCATACGCAAATCCACACACCATCGCCGGCACCAGCGACGGGTCATACGTCAAAAACGGCGCCGAAGGAAGGATGGGCAGCTGCACATACATAAACAGGGCGCCCAAGGCGCACATCAGCGCCATGGTAACGAGCTGTTTGGTGCTCCACCTATTCGTGTTCTCAAAATGGATATGCTGCGACTGTTCAGACATAAGATCACCTGCCTCTTTCATCCGGACTCTAACCGTTGGTACTGGAATCTCACCAGTTCAGCCGGCATGCGAACCAACGCACACACGGGTCGCGGACTCATCGGCTCGGCCGCAGGCATCTCGCCTGCTCCGCGGCACCCCTTTGGCACCGCCCGATTTACCGCCAGTGGGGAATTCCACCCCGCCCTGAAACAGCACTTGCAAGTGTAGCACGAGCAATCGTTCGCGCAAGTATGCCAAGGGTAATTTGTGGTGGGGAAACGCTCCAGAAATGCGGTAGGGACAAGTTAGCGCAACAACCACGTCCTCCATCCGCCCCAAAGTAGCGCGCCTTTCGCGGCAGAGCCGCGAAACAGCGACCGGGACACGCATCCCCCACAACCACGTCCTCCTCCGCCCGCCGACCTCAAGGCCGTAAACGCAGGGAATCCGGGGGCGTGACGGGGTCTTCTCTCCGGAACATTCCGCAGGACGCAAAGAGGCTCCGCAGCGCGAAGCGCGATGCGGAGCCTCTTTGCATGTCCGAGGACGTT